>CAYOAL010000049.1:6496-62093 GCA_964401935.1 uncultured Polyangiaceae bacterium | reverse complement strand
CAGTGGGTCCGTTTTCATGAGCACAAGTGGGTCAGTTCCAATGAGCGCCTAAGGCGAGGTTCGACCAGCCGGCCTGGGGCGCAAACGCGAGCTCCCAGCCATGGGTGCCGCGGTCGAGCAAGGCGCGCGCCTCGTGCTCGAGAGCGTCCTCACCGAACCCGCAGTAGATGAGCTTGTTCACGCGCGCTCATGGTGACACGGTCGGCCTCGCGTGGGCAGCGCGCCGCCGTGGGTCGCGTCGCTCCTCAAGTTCCGCCGAGCAGACGCGTGTAGATCCCTTCGGCCTCGGCGAGCTCTCGGAGGAGGACATACTCCCCCGGCGCGTGCGCTTGTCGAATGTCGCCCGGTCCGATCACGATCGCGGTCGCCCCCGCCGCGGCGAAGAGCGCCGCTTCGGTGAAGAAGTCGACCGGCGCCGAGGGCTCCACGCCGAGCTGCCGAGCGAGCACCGCCGCCGCCTCGGTGGCCTCGAGGGCAGGGGCCAGGTAGCCGCGCTCCCAGCTCACGCGCTCTTCGCTCGGCGCGAGGCCCATGAGACGCGCGAGCACCCCCTCCACGTCTGCGGTGGGACGGACGCCAAACCGCACGGTGGCCACCGCGGCGATCATGTTTGCCTTCGTGCCGCCCTCGATGCGCCCGAGGTTGAAGCGGAGATCGTCGCCGCTGGCCGCCGCGAGCGCCGCGCCCGCCCAGCGCACCGCTTCGTGAACCGCACTGTCGACGAGGGCGCGCGCCTGAGAGGCGTGACCGGCCACCCCCGTGAAGGTGCCGGTGGCGGTGCCGATGCCGCGATGCCCGAGGACGGCCCGGCAGCCGGTGGGCTCGGCCACGAGCAGCTGCCGGCCTTTGAGGTCATGCTCGCTGCCGAAGGTGCGCACACAGCGGCTGGTGCCCGCCTCTTCGTCGCTCGTGAGCAGCAGCTCGCCCGGCCCGTGCGTGGCGGCGCCGGCAGCGAGCCACGCGGCGAGCGCACCCTTGATGTCGCAGGCGCCGAGGCCGGTGGCGCGCTCACCGGTCACCACGAGCGACAACGGATCCCCAAACCACCCCTCCGCCACCGGCACGGTGTCGACGTGCACGTTCACGATGGGAGCGGCGTCACCGCGACGCGCGTGGAGCCACATGCAGCCATCGCCGAGATCGCGACGCTCTACCACGAAGCCCCACGCCCCCACCGCCGCCGTCACGTAGTCGAACAGGGCGGAGATGCCAGCCGGCGACCGTGGCGGATTGCGGGTGTCGAAGGCGCACAGCCGCGCCAGGTGCTCGAGCGCGCTCGTCACCGCTGCGCGTCCTCGTTCGGAGTCGTCCGCGGCTCTAGCATTGCCTTCGGGTAGCCAATCTTCCTCCCCGCGTCGAGTGCCGGCTCAACGCTAAAGGGCGGGCGCACCGTGTCTCGGAGGATCACAGCGCTTCGATGCTGACGATCTCGGTCAACAGACGCGGGCCCATGCTGCTCCCGTGAGAGCTGCAGAAGGAGTGACTGTTGCTCTGCAGGCCGTCCGGCGAACTCGCCTCCGCCGGCTGGGAGCTCCACGTCGAGCTCCAAGAGCGGGGTGGCCCCTCCGTCGTCGCTCTCTTGTTCGAGCGACGGCGCTCCTTGGCCATCACGCTATCCCGGCATCGTCTTCTCCGTCGGCGTCGGTCGTGGGGGTAGTCGCTGACTCTGATTCGAATCGGCCGGCCAACTTGGCAGGCGTCCACCAGCCGAGCATTGCTCGCGGGACCTCCCCCAAGGTGACAGCCTCCAACTCGTGGACCTGAACCGCTTGGCGCAGACGGTCCAGAAGATCCTCGAGCGACACCTCGTCGACTCCGAGCTCGACCGCGCGTCCCTTCCAGAGCTGGAGCAGCGCGCGGGCCGAGGCGACTCGCAGCGCACGGAGACGGGCGCAGGCCGCGGAAACATCGTCAAGCGAATGCTCCGCGTGCCGCTCAACGAGTGGCCATAGCGCCGCGAGCTCAGAGCGCAGCCCTCTCGGCGCAATCGGAGAGACCCGTTCGATATCCAGCCATCCCTCGAGCGTCTGATATTCGCGTTCGACGCCGACAGCAGCGAGTTGAGCACGCAGCTGCGACGTAGATAGGCTCTGCGTTTCGGCCAGCTGCCTCAGCGCCCGCCGCCATTCCTTCGCTGTCTTCACCAGCTCAGGGTGGGACGTCTCGACGGCGTCGATGACGGCTCCGGTGAACTCGTCGGCGGGAGACCAGCGACTCGCACCGAGGCCGAGGATCACGCGATCGTCTGGGCGGAGGCGTGCAGCAACACGCTCGCGGACGACATCACCCTCCTCGAGGAGCACCCGGCTATCGGGCTCCAGAACCTTTGCGTCGGACTCTCCGGTCACCCAGAGGAATACACAGGGCACCCGCTCCTCAATGCCCCATCCCGGATCCACATCATCGTCGGCATGTCGATCTCCTTCGACTACCGGAGATGAGCTGGTGGGGCCGCTCGGCACCACGGGAAGCCCGCCAACAGTACCAAGGAGAGATGGGCCGCCAGGTTGGCGCTGAGACTCAGCCGCGCGTTCCCAGCGCCGCCGGTCGGCCTCGTCCGTGAGCGCGACGATCGCGCGCGGAGTGTGCGCCCACAGTCGTCTCGCGAACGAGGAGCTCACCCAGCCGGCGACCACGCACGTGCTGCACACCGCAAGATCACGAAGAAGCGCTGGCGCCACGCCACGCAGCCCCAACCTGCGAAGAACGGAGGCGGCGACCTTCGCCTGCTCCGGGCGATCGCACACGAGGTGCCACTGACCCTCAGCGTGGGCAGGGTCGGAGAAAAACGCGGCGAGAGCAGCGGCGCGCGAGTTTACGGCGTCCGGCACATCCCCGATCAGCTTCAGGACGCGCTTCTCCGCGTTCCGAAGATCCGCCAGCGCCGCGATCGCTGAGGGCCGAAGGGAAGCCCACTTCTCATCGATGGAGGATGACCACGCGGAGGCAAAGCGCTTGATCTCCGACCACTCTGCCGGGGTTGAGGTGACGAGCGTTCGAAGAGTTCTCGCGAGCGTGGTCAGATGGTACCGCCAGTACTCGGGCAATGCCTGCGAAGTACGGATCGCTTGGAGGTACTCGTCGATGGCATCCACGACCGCGACTTCGGCTGCCGGCGCTGGCGTGACATGCGCCCGGACGGCGATCCCGGTGGCGGCCTCCCAGAGCGACGCGTGACCGAGATCCGTGTTCGCGTCGTCGAGCTCGAGGATGCCGGCCAAGTCGTCGGACGACACCTCGAGACGCTTGTGTGGCGGCAGCCAAGTGGGGGGCGCGGCCGGATAGTACCCCGTTGCAGACCAGCTGATGATCGGTGGCGCATCCTGCCTGTTTATCAAGAACGGAAGCTCATGGCGTCCACGATGGAGTCGCTCGTACCCATCGACAAGGACGGCTTGAACGCGGATTCCGCGATCCAGCAGGAGGCGTGCCGTACTGAGCGAAGGCACCACGAGGACCAAAGTTCCGTGCGTCTCAACCTCGTCGGGAACCGCGCCCACGAATCGCACCAGCCCGTGATCAAGCAGGCGCACACCGTTCGACTGAACTCCCTCCAGCAGGTCCAGCGCCCGCTGCCGGGACGCAACCAGGACGAGCCGGCTCGAAATTGACGCGGGCCCGATAGCCGCATCCCAGTCGAAGAAGCGCTGCATCGGGTCTGTGCTTGCCGTGCGTGGTCGAGATGAGAACTCTCGCAGCGAAGACAGTCGCCGCGGATCGATCGGCACCATGCGGTCCGCCAATCCCGGCGGCTGATACACGACGCCATCCCTCATTCTGAGGCGCAGCCACCCGGGGGCAGGCGGACCGGCGACGCCTTCGAATCGCACCACGAAGTTTTCGAGCTCGTACGTCTGTCCCGTGCGGAGAGCATGCGCCTTGCTCTGCGAAGACGTAACCGCATCGAGAACGAGAAGCCCGATGAGCGACACGATCGCGTGAAGCGGTGAGCAGGCGATCGACGGTTGGAGAAGGACCAGCGTCGCCTTCTCCGATCCCATGACGTGCGAGTACGAGACGTAAGAGTTCACGCGGTCGAGCCAGGTCACCGAGATGGGGCTGTCGCCGCGCTGAAGGTTGACGCCCTGGAGAAACGGCAGATCGTCCCAGAGCGAAGATATCTTCTCGGACCAATGGAGGCATGCCCCGCTCTGATCTCCGCCGACGGCCTCCAGTACAACGCGGAGCGCGTAGTCGTCATCGACCATCCCGATCACACCCAAGGTGTCGGGAACAACGTCGTGGACCTCGTCGACGTAGAGCACCGCTGCCGCAGCGCGAGCGCGTTCTGTCTCTGGCCGGCTGCGATCCTCAAGGATGGCGGCAACCAGCTCGAATCGGTGCCTAATGCCCGGGAGCGACACGACGTGAACCGTCGCGCCCATCCGCTCTCGCACGGCTGGGAGCACCCGCAATGCCCGTTCGATGGTTGCTGCCCCTCCCGCGGCCAGGGTGTCGAGATGCCCGGATACAGCAGCGCGTTTTTCCTTCGAGATCGAAGGCAACACCGACTCTGCGGTCCCCTCGACGCGTTTGATGACGGCGCCGGCCGTCTCGAGCGCCTTGTCGCACGCGGCACCAGGACCATGAGCGACGAAGACTTCGAGCGCCGCGCGGCACGCGTCTTCGAGTTCTTGCTCGGGGCCACCAAGCAGGTACTGGCACATCGATAGCACGCGCCACTTCGTCAGCATCAGGTGGTCGGTGGCCGACGGGGTCTTCGATAGCTGCTCCGCGACGCGCATGAGCAGCTCATGATGAACGATCGCTTCCTCGGTCACGGCGGCCCTCGCCCGTCGTCGTAGGGCTCGAGAACACCGTGTGCCTCCAGGAGATCGAAGTGCCTGGCGATATCGATGGCGGGATGACCGACGATCCGCACCCCCATCTCCATGTTGCGGTCCATGGCATGCGAGGTGAGGTTCGCGGATGTGACGAGCGCATCGCGCCTATCGGCCACCAGGACCTTCGCGTGCAGCTTCAAGTGCTGATCGCCAGGCGGAAGACGCCACGTGAGGATCTTGGGCAACGCCACACCGACGGGCCATGCCGAGACCAAGATGCGCCGGTTGTCGCGGCCGTCTGGCCTGACGCGCTCGTCGATCACGACGCTTACGACCACTCCGCGGGTCACGGCGTCGGCGAGCGACGCGATGACTTCCTCGATGATACCTTCCCCATCGTCCCGTGCAGCGATCCAATACCCGACCACTAGAAGCTCTGCCTGCGCTCCGCGAAGGAGCTCTCGAACGACCTCTCTGGTCGCCCGCAAGAACGACCCTTCGACCTTCGGTCCAGTCCACACGACCTGCGTGGCGGGCGCCTGCCGACGGAACGCCGCGACCGAGGCCACGCTCGCTCGCAGCACGAGCGCAAGAGCCGCGCCCGACAGGTCAGGGCCGGCGGCACCCCACGCTTCCTGGAGTGACCGAAGGTGACTTTCGACGGTGGCGTTCCCCTGAGCGACCGCGCCGCGTGTGGCGGCCGTGGACCCGCGGTTCAGGCGCCCGGCTTCGAGCGCACTGCAAACGCTTTCAAGGCCGGAGGCATCGGCGATGGCTCGTGCGACCTCTGCGAGTCGAATAAAAGCGTCGGTCCCAGCAACCACGGTGATCGTTCTCCTTTCACACGGCGACCTTCGGAAAGAAGGCCAGCGCGCCGGCGGCCATCGTTGGCACCAGGACATTACGATCGAGGAAGCGGTTGAAGGTCTCGCACGACGTTTCTGACGCGAGTATGCACGCGTGGCAGGCGGCGGCGTTGATGGTCGCGTGGACGTCAGGCTGATGGTCGGCGCACAGCGGATCTGAAGAGCACCGCGTCGCGGACCGCAGGGCACCATTGAACAACTCCGGGAAACGCCGCGGGCTGCCGAGATCGACCAGGCCGCCGAGACTCCCTTCTGAGTCTGGGCTTGCCGTGTAGAGGAGGACGCCCGCCATCCGTCGTTCGGGATCCGTGCTGCTGTAGATCCGTTCGCGAACCGAGCTCGCCGAATACCCACAGTCCAGCGAGAGCTGCCGGATGAGCGTGTGCGCCAGCGAGTGCAAGAGGACGTAGCGAGCGCCAGGAAACGGCGACGGGGGCGTGCCGCGCTCTGTCTCCCACTGCCGGAACTTCTCGGCCATCGCACGGCCTCGCGCTTGAACGTCCGCCTTCGCCTCCCAGCGCGCGACAGCCTCTTCGTCGAGCTCGATGAAGATCCCTTCGCCCCGCACCTCGACGGCCGGGAGCCAGTCCGGCCGGTTGCGATAGATCGGCGCGATCTCAGGCCGGAGTGAATCGTCGGTGCCGACGCCCGCGGCGTCGATGCGCGTGAAGCCGACGAGGGCTCGCACCTCGAGCAGCTTCCGCGCAAGGACCACGCGGGCGACGAGGCCTTTGAATCCTTCGGGGATCTTACCTGCCTCGAGGAACAGCTCCGCCTTGTCGTTCATCGACGAAGCTGGATCGCGGAATGCGAGCCACTCCGGCCATCGAAGATCGATGTCGTCCGTCTCGATCTCACCGCGCTGCTTCAAGATCGCGGTCCAGACATCCGCGACAGGGAAAGGTGCGAGGGTGGGGAACATCTCCATCTCGACGAGCGACTTGAGCTTGTCGAGCGTGTCGACCTTCTCGATCTGCTTCGGGTTGCAGGCGTTGAGGGCAATCCCGATGGGCGTCGCCGCCTCCTTCACCGCCAGCGCGCTCCGAACCACGGGGAACCACGCGTTCGTCGCGCCGCGCTGCATGGCGCGTACCTCCGTAGCGTGTGCACATGCCGCCGAAGCCTGGCTGTTGCCAAGCCATGGCCGGCGACGACTGCACTGTCCAAGCGCGTCGCCACGGCGCTCGCCAAACGCATCGCTGGCCGATCGCGCTTGGCCACATTCGCATTGCACGAGGATGTCTGCTACAGTACCGGTCTTCGCAACCGAGAAGAGTGCGAGCTTCTTTCTGCAACCGGTCGCGCCACGGTGCACGTACTCGCGCCACGGGACGTCGTCGATGTGCCCTGACGGGCATGCAACGATGAACGGTGCCGGCAACGTCGTTGCTCTGCGCTTGCCGCGCCCCTTACAGCCGGGTGCCTTGCAGACGATCTCCTGCCACTTCTCCTCGTACTCGGTATGGCCGTCGCCGATCACCGACAACGTCCGGCACACAGGGCACAGCTGATACCGCGGGAACAAGTAGGCCGGGACCGTTCCGCGCTTATTGTAGAAGCTCCCCTCGCTCGGCTTGGCTGGAAAGAACCGCTTCACGCGCAGGGCGCGCTCGAGCCGGGGCTCGTGGATCGCGAGATCCTCGTCGATGGGCCAGCGGTCGATGCCGGCGACGATCACGGAGAGCGTTTCAAGATCAACGATCGCGCCAGGGCCGAAGGTGGTGATCACCTGGCTCGGACGCACGTCACCGATCGCGCGCGTCGTCATGTTCAGGCGTCTCCTTCTTCGAGGAAGAACGCCGCCGTGGGCTCCACCTCTCGTAGCGAGCCAGGCGTCGGCCACTCGCCCTCGCTCCGCGTGCCGGCGGTTCGCAGCAGGACCCGACTATTGTTCGGAGGACGCCGAGAATCATCGAGCCAAGAGTAGCGAAGCAACGCATCCGCAAGATGAGCCCAGTCATCTCGATGAGAGAGGAGACGTGCTCGAACGAGCTCGGCGTTGTCCTTCCCGACGAGAACCGCCGCCCGCTGAGAGACATCCTCGATGATCTCGGTGGTGACCGTGCTCGCCGGATCGAAATTCTCCGCGTTTGGTTCTTCGGCCATCTGGCGGCCGAAGAGCCGGTTCATGGCGGCGAACATGCCTCGGAGGCCGCGGTCGAGCGCGCGCGACGAGAACGGGGTGACGCTGATCGCCTCGACGTACCGGTAGAGCGCTGCGTGGTACGACTGGAAGCGCTCGTAGTGCGAGAGGTCGCGCGCGCCCATCCAGTTGTACATCGTGACGACCAGGCCCGGATGCTTGCGCCCGATGCGGCTCGTCGCCTGGATGTATTCGGCGGTCGTCTTCGGCTGACCGGTGACGGCCATGAGCCCAAGGCGGTCGATGTCAACGCCGACGGAGATCATGTTCGTCGCCAGCAAGACGTCGACAGGCCAATCGCTCTTGCCGCGCGGGAACGGGTTGTCGAGTTGCTTGAGCAGCCCTGGGATCCTCCAGGAGTCGATGCGGCTCGTGAGCTCTTCGGGATCCGTGATGTTGCGCCGCGGAAGACCTCGCTGCTGCGCGAGGTACCTGAGTCTCACGAGCTTGACGTCGTCTTCGACGAGGCGCTTGGCCCCGCCGAGCGCCCGCATGCTGTTGAAGTAGCCGACGAGAGTCCCGTATGGATCGGCGGCCGCGGGGTCCGTTTGAATCTCGGCCTCGGCCGTTGCCAAGAGGATCGAATAGACACGAACGAGCAGGGTTTTCGTGCTTGAGCCAGGCGCGTTCACGCCCACGTACAGACGTCCCGCGCTGCTGTCGGCCTCGGGATCGATCGCCATCTCGCGCGCGAAGAACGAGTCACGGGCGGTCAACCCGGAGGGTGGGAAAATCGCCAGCTTCCGACCGCCATAGAGCTGGTGGGTCTGCTGGGCGGCGCGGCGGATCGTTGCCGTGGACGCGATCACCTTCGCGGGAATCCGCGTTGCGCCGGCCGGCATCAGGCTCGATGCGTACTCGACAACCGTCTCGTACAGCCCCACCATCGTTCCAAGCGGACCGGAGATGAGGTGAAGCTCGTCCTGAATGATCAGCTCGGGCGGCAAGAGCCGCGGTGCCGCCCCAGCGTCCCGGATCTTTCGACCACCGACCATGTCGCCGTGCGCCTCCGAGATATGTCCGTAGGTCGGGCTGTACCTGTTCCTCAACCCAAAAAGCGTCCGCGTCTGGCCCTTGAACGGGATGCGCGCGAACTTGTCCACCGTCGCAACGACGAGCGATGGACACGCTCGGTAAATCTCGTCGTCGACGACAACCACCGGAATGCCTTGGTTGCTCGATGGTGCGGCGCTGAACTCGCACGACTGGTTGCAGCACCACACCAGCGTTCGCTGTGCCGTGGTGTCGAGCTGGTAGGTGTCCTTCTCCGGAATGCCCCTCTCGCCGATGAGCATCGTCCCGCAACGCGGACATGCGACGAGCTGGGCGGGACTGCCTGAGCGCGGCTTCTTGCCGTCGCGAAGGTCCTCGAGCGCCTTCTGCGAGTCCGCGAATTTGTTCGGCGTCGTGCCACGTCCGACCCAGACGCCGATGCGGAACGGCTCGCTTCCCCACTTCTGAGGCTCGCTGCGGCGAACAAGCTCGCAGGCGCAGATCAGCGCTGCCGCACGCTGAAACTGCTGCACCGTCAAGAGGCGCAGCGTGTAGCGCATGATGATGCTGACCCCCGCGCCGGCGTGCATCCCGTGGCGGTCACCGCGAAGTCGACGAAGGGCGAGCGTGAACGCCGAGAGACCAAGATACGCCTCCGTCTTACCGCCGCCCGTGGGGAACCAGAGGAGGTCGATGAGGCGCCGGTCGGTGCTCGCCTCGTCGGCGATGCCGCGGAGGTTCAACAGGATGAAGCCCATCTGGAACGGGCGCCAAGTGCGGTTGTCGGGCTCGTCGAAGTCGGTCGCCGCGCCCTCGAGCGTGCCCCTCTTTCGATTGGCTGCGGCCCACAAGGAGTGGATGCGCTGGTCCCACATCGTCTTGTTGGCGAACTGAAACGCAGCGAGCACGTGCGCGTCGTGCAGCAGGAGCGTCAGGCCGGCACGCATGCGAACCGCGCAGTCTTTGCACCGCTCGATGTTCACCTTCGCGGCATCGCGGAGCTGCGCGGCGCCTTGGATATCTGGGGCAAGGCTCGCGCGCTCTGTGTCCGCGATCCACGCCTCGTACGCCAACACCATCGGTTCGAGGAGCTTCACGAGCTGGTCGGGCGCCGTGGTGTCGGCGAGCGTCTTCATGTCCAGGGTCGCCCCACCGGTCTGCTCGCTTGCTGCAATCAGCAGCGGAACCTCATGCTTCGGTATGAACTCCGTGAAGACCGCAGTAGTCCTCCGACCGTCTTCCGTCGGGGCGGCCCACTCCGCTGCGACGCCGTGTCCGGTCGCGAACTCGCGCGCGTGCCGATAGAGAAGGGAGTTGGTGGCCGCTTCGCCATCGTCGTCGATCAGCAGAGGATCGGCCTGGAAGTCCTTAGCCACGAAGATCGGGTCAACCTTGGTCGTGGTGACCAGCAGGCGTGGCTGGTAGATCCACCTCTCGTCCTTGCTCCGGTCGCCGAGCGCCCCTTTGGTCCTCCGGTTGACGAGGAAGAGGCTGATCGCGCGATAGCCGGCGAAGTCATGGACGACGCCCTCAAGGGCGATCTCAGGGTCGTCGACGCCGGTGACGACGGTACCGGTCGGGTTCTTCGCGGACGGCGACAGAACTATCCGCTCGATCGTACCGGCAGCCCCCGCACGAATGCCGTCGATTACCGCCTCGCGATGGTACCGGCGCCAGATCGTCGTGGTGGCGCCCCCGGCGCCTTCCGCTTTCTCCCGGCGATAGTCGCCCCACGAGACCTTCGCACGAAGCAGCTGCACGTCGGCGTCGACAAGGAACGAGAGGCCGAAGGACGAGGGGTTGAAGCCGATGATGAGCGGAGGCGAGGTGTCCTCTTCGCCATCCTCATCGTCGCCGCAACCGACAGCGAGCGTGTCGTTCTCAGCGGGGTCAATCGCGGCGTCGATGTCGTCCTCTGCTGCTCGGGCTGGAGCAAGACGACCAACAAGGTAGCGGCTTGTCGGGTACTCGCTGATGGTCTCGTCCAGCGTGGTGGGACCCATCAGCTCGCGGCGAAGCGCGTCGACCAGCCGGTCCCGTGTCGTGCGTGACTTGTTGCTCGAACTCATGGCTTCTGTTTCCTTCACGCCCGACTCTCGGCGCGCTCACGACGGCGTGCGGCCGGTCCAAGACCCGTGCCCGGATGTTCGCGGTGCTCCGCGCGGAGATTCAGGTACTCACGGGGGACGCGCGAGACGCGCTCAGGTGCGGGACATTCAGCCGCACGCTCGGGAAGCAGGCGAAGGCTTCGTCGCACGCGGTCGCCACAGATTTGTCGGCGTAGCTCCAACCCGAGTAGCTCACCAATCGCGGACGGTACAGCGTTGCCGACCTGCCGATGCGCCGACCGTCTTGCGCCCACGATCGTGTAGTCGCGGGGGAACGTCTGGAGGCGGCACATCTCTTCGATCGAGAGCAGGCGGCTCTTCCAGTGAAAGGGACCCGTGGCCGGGCCTGGATCAGCCTGGATGGTCCACGAGGGCTGCGCCTTCGCGAGCTTTAGGAGGAAGGACCAGAAGCGTGTCCGCCAGCCAAATAGGGGCTCGCCACCGTTCTCGGAATTTCGAGGGGTGTGCCAGAGATAGTTCTGGCCTTCTGGGATCGACGGAAGGAGTCCCGCCCATCTTCCGCTCACGTCGAGCTCCGCGGGCCAGGTATCGACGTCGAACTCGCCGATCGCGTCCCAGGCCGTGAGAACCGGCTTCTTGTTTGGCCCCTCGCCGTGGGTCGGCGCCGGCACATCGATCTGTCGACCGTCAATGCTCGCGAGAACGAAGACGCGCTCTCTGATCTGGGGCACACCGTAGTCGGCCGCGTTGATCGTGATGGTCTGCGGCGCGTACGACGTCGAGTGCTCTTTGTTGATCCTCCGGAGTCCCCGTTCGAGGAGGCGCAGCCCTTCATCCTTGCCGTCGAAGGCCAGTCCCTTCACGTTCTCTAGGAGCAGCGCCTGCGGTAGCGTCGCGTCAACGGCGTCGAGGTACGCATTTAGGGTCTTGGCTCTCGGATCGCGCAGGCGTGGAGCATCCCCGGTTCTCCAATACATCGACTTCGAGAACGGCTGGCAGGGGGGGCCGCCAGCGAGAAGGGTCAGCTTCCGTGGCTTCAGGCCGGCTTGCCGAAGCAAGTGCGCGGGCTCGAGCCGGTGTACGTCCCCCGGATCCGACAGGCGCCATCCTGGGCGATTTCTCTTGAGCGTCTCACGCGACTCGTTGTCGATCTCGACGCACAACACCGAGTCGAATCCCGCGGCCTCGAGTCCAAGGTCCAGACCGCCCGCGCCTGTGAAGAGCGACAGCACAGTGGGGTTGTTCGGGGATCGGCTCACGGCCGCCTCCGGTTCGGCTGACTCGCAACGCGCCCGCGGTCGACGCCGCCCCGCTCTACCCAAGGATCGACCTCCGAAAGCTTGAGCTTCCAGAGCCTGCCGACGCTATGTTCGGGAGGCTGTCGGGTCTCGATCCAACGGTTAATCGTGTCCTTCGCGACCCCGACGTGGCCCGACACCTCCGCGACCGAGACCGAAGGCTCAGACATCGCGCGCGGTCCTGAACATGAGGGCACCATAATGTCAGGCCCTCGCGCCCAAAACAAGCTCGATGAGCTGACCGAAGACAAGCCGGGCATTGCTCTTGCGCACGTCCCTCGATGGCGCGGCTGGAGAACGCGGCCGCGAGCTCGCTCTGATACTCGCGCCAACCAAGCAACGCGCGCTCGGGAGCGGTCTCGCGGTCGAGGGCGTCGCAGGCTTCGCGCAGCGCCTGAAGACGCGACCCGTCGCCACGCGGGAGCCGTCGAAACGCGCCGGGACCGAGACGCTCTTCGGTGTCGAGCGCCCGCTCACGCTCGCCCTCGAGCCTCAACAGCAACACCGACGCGTCGTCGCGATACCCCACGCCCGGGGTAGGATATCGCAACCCGATGCACCCGGCAGCTCGGCGTTGCGCCCCTTCGCCCTGGTGATGTCGGCAGCGCCGGCACCGCCCGAGCCGGGACGGTGGCCGAGCGCGACCGTCCGTCAGCGTCGCGCTTTCCCCTTCGGGTTGATGCGGGCGGAGAGGGTGGAGCTCATGCCGTAGAGCAGGATGAAGCCCTCCGCTTCTTCGGCGCCCCAGTCGGCCGACTGCGCGTAGACCGCGCCCTTCTTCTGAAGGATGTGGTCGCTCACCACCTCCACCGGCAAGGCGCTGCCACCGTAGGTTTGGAGCACCACCTCGCCGGTCACGAAGGTTTGCGACTCACGCAGGAAGGCCTCGCAGTCGGTCTTGAGCGGCTCGTAGAAGAAGCCCTTGTACACGAGCTCCACCCACTTCTTCGCCACCACCGGCTTGAACGCGTTCTGCTGCGCGGTCACCACGCTCTCCTCGAGCGCCCGGTGCGCCGTCATCAGCGCGCTCAGCCCGGGGCACTCGAACACGATGCGACCCTTGAGGCCGATGGTGGTGTCGCCGGTGTAGATCCCTCGCCCCACGCCGTAGGCGCCGAAACGATGGTTGAGCTCGCGGAGGATTTCCGGCCCATCGCGGCGCTCGCCGTCGAGGGCCACGCACACGCCCTGCTCGAAGCCGAGCCGCACCGAGAGCGGCTCGCGCGGCCAACGGCTCGGATGTGCGCACAACGTCCAGGTCTCGTCGTCGGGGGCCCGCCAGGCGTCGATCTCGCTGCCGGAGGCGGTCACGCCGAGGAGATTCGTGTTGATACTGTACTTGCCCTGCTTGGCGCGCACCTCGAAGCCACGCGCCTCGAGATACTGCTGCTCGAAGGCACGCACCGCCGCGTGCTCCTTCTGCACCTCGCGGATCGGCGCGAGGATCGTGTAGTCGCCGAGCGAGCGCACGCTCTGATCGAAACGCACCTGGTCGTTGCCCATGCCGGTGCAGCCGTGGGCAAACACCTTGGTGCCGTGGCGATCGCAGAGCTTCAGCGACCGCTCGACGATCACGTAGCGATCGCTCACGAGGAGCGGATAGACGTCTTGGTAGAGCTGTCCGCCCATCACCAGCGGCACCACCACCTCGTCCCAAACCGCCTGTGCGCCATCTTCGGTGACGTGCTCCACGGCCCCCAGCGCGCGCGCCCGCTCCTCGATGTAGCGGCGCTCGGCGTCGTCGACGGCGCCGGTGTCGACGAAGCAGGTGACCACGTCGTAGCCCTTCTCCTTCAGCCAGGGGACGCAGAAGCTGGTGTCGAGGCCACCCGAGAACGCGAGCACCACTTTGTTCGTCATCGGCCCTCCCTAACACTGTTTTCTGTCCGCGCCTCCCCGCGACCCCGCGACCCCCGCGCCTCCCCGCGACCCCACGCCGCTCCGTGGCCCCCCGCGCCACGTCGTCGCCCCTTCCGTCCACCGACCTCGTCGCAGCGCGCCGACGCGCGCGACATCACCGCTGGCGCGAGGCTATGATGCAGGCAGTGTCTCGAACGCACGTGTCGCGGGTGGGGGTGGCCGCTTTGGTGGGCGCGCTCGCAGCCGGCTGTGGCGGCGAGACCTTCGAGGCCCCCGAGCGCGCGCCGGGGGAGCGGAGCCCGCGATCGGGAGCCTGCGACGAGCTCGATACCACCCGCTGTCTGTTGCCGTGGCCGTCGTCGCGCTTCCTCGTCGCGGACGCGACCACCGCGACGGGGGTTCGCCAGCACCTCGAGCCGTCGAGCTACGATCCCGACGACGACGCCGCGGTGTTCGAGCGCGCCGACGGCTTCTCGCGCATCAGCCCGCTGCTCGTCGGCACGCAGACCTTGCTCGAGCCCCTCGAGGACCACGCGGTGCGGGCCTGGGTGGTGGATCCCGATCACCCCGCACACGGCGAAGAGATCCCGCTCCGCGTCGAGGTGGAGACCGATCCGTCGCTGGGCGAGTCGCTGGTCGTGGCCTATCCCCGCCGGCCCATGCCCGAGAACGCGGCCATCGTCGCCGTCGCGCTGAAGGCGCCGGGCCTCGCGCCCAACGACGCCACGTTCACCGCGCTGGCGCTCCGCGAGCCCACCTCGCAGGCGGAGG
The DNA here is from genome assembly GCA_964401935.1 of uncultured Polyangiaceae bacterium. Taxonomy (GTDB): domain Bacteria; phylum Myxococcota_A; class Polyangia; order Polyangiales; family Polyangiaceae; genus JAPYTK01. The sequence continues at coordinate 47,309 of CAYOAL010000049.1, read as the reverse complement.
CGGAGCTCCGCGGCTACCACGCGCCCACGCGGGAGTGGCTCGCGGCCCGAGGGATCCCCGCCAGTGACGTGGCGCGGGTGTGGGACTTCGTGACCCGCAGCCACGCCGCGACCGTGGCTCCGCTCCTCGCCATGCGCGAGGTCACCCGGCGCGCGGTCGATGACGATGCCGGCTTCGTGATCGACGCGGTCGAGGTTGCGCCGATGGCGGAGGTGGCCCTCGTCGTCGAGGGCACCTTCGTCATGCCGTGGTTCATGACCGACGGCTTCCCCGACGTGGCCCAGAAGGCGCTGCACGAGGCGCGCTTCCGCGTGCTCGTGCCCGCGGGCACCGGCGACTACCCGGTGGTCCTGTTCGGGCACGGCATGGGCGGCACCTTCGACGACCCCGCGTTCGACGAGGCGCTCGCCGCCGAGGGGCTCGGCAAGCTGGGCGTCGACTTCCACGGTTGGACCATCGACACGTTCCTCGACACGATGGCCGGCTTCACGCGCCCCTACGTGGGCACCGCGGTGGCGTCGGGATACCTCCTCCAGGCCCTCGCCGAGCTCTCCGCCGTTCAGCACGCCCTCGGCGGCCCCCTCGCCGAGCTCCTCGCCGCTGACACCATCGGTGGCGTGGACAACCCCGCCGCCGGGCGCCGCCCCGACATGAGCGTCCCGATCTATGGGGGCGGCTCGATGGGCGGCACCATGGGCTACGCCTACGCGAACATGGAACCCACGATCCGCCATGCGGCGCTCAACGTGGGCGGCGGCGGCTGGACCCACTTCCTGCGCCGATCGTCGTTCTTCGCGCCCCTCGACGCGCTCATGCGGATCGACGTGGGCAACAGCCTCGACGTGAGCCTCCTCGTGGCCCAGTCGCAGACCAACTTCGACTACGCGGACGGAGCGGTTTGGAGCGATCACCGCGACGAGGCCCCGGTGCTCCTCATCCAACAAAGCGTGGACGATCCGGTGTTGCCCAACATCGGCACCGAGCTGATGGCCCTCGCGAGCGGCGCCGTCCGGGTCGGTGAGGCCATCGCGCCCTTCGGTGGGCTCGAGCCCATGAGCCGGGCCGTCGAGCGCACCGCGATCACCCAGTTTCGGGTGACCGGCGACGACGCCTTCGTTCACGGCTTCGCCATCAGCGACACCGTCGCTGGCGAGGCCGCCCGCGAGCAGATCCGGCGCTTCATGCGCACCGCCCTCCAAGGAGAGGCGGAGATCGTCGTGCCCAGCCTGTGCAGAGCTGCGCTCTGCGACTTCGGCGAGTAGCCTCCCTCCATGTTTTGGGCCATTCACGAAGAGGAGGCCGTGAGCCTTTGGCTCGCGTTCTTGTGGCTCGCCGCGGCGGGGTCGCTCGGCGCCTGCGACGCGAGGGAGCCAACCCACGAGAGCAGTCCACCACCGGTGCGGGCCTCCGGCTCGACGTCTCCGTCGGCGAGCCCGTCCGCGGCCTCCGCCGCGAGCCTCACGCCCAACGCGTTCTACGCGTTGGGCACCCCCACCTTCATCGTGGGCACCGCTGGCTCCGAGCGGACGACGCGCGACATCGCGCTCCAGGCGGAGCTCCTCCGCGCCTCCCTGTTCCCCGACGCCAAGGTGGTGACGGACACCTCGCTCGACGTGTCCAAAGGAGCCGCCGCCTGGCCCCCTCATCCCGTGGTGTACGGCGGCACCCACGTCAACACCGTCTTGCGCTCACTCGACGCGTCGCTTCCCGTTCACGTCGACGCCGAGCGCATCGTCGTCGGCGGAGAGACCTTCGAAGGACCGGGCCTCCGATTCATCGGCGTGATCCCCGCCCATACCGGAGACAAGGGTCAAGGCGGCCACCCCGCGTTCGTGCTGTACGCCGGGACCGGCGACCTGGGCACCGCCGAGATCAACGCCGTCCCCCACGGCCGTCACCCGCTCCTCGTCGCGGACGCGTTCGGACCGCTCGTCACGGGCACCTTCGAGGTGGGGACCTCGGGGGTGGAGGCGGTGCTCGACAGGCAGCGAGCTCGACGCATCGACTGGCGCGACGTCTTGGGTTCCGTGACGGGCACGACGGGCAGCGCGACGATGACCTTTCGCTTTCCGAAGCAGCTCGACCCGGCCCCCGACGAGGCCGAGCTGGTCGCTGCCGGACTGCGTGGCGTCACGCGCGCCGTCGAGCGGCTCGAGCTCGCCTCCCCGAGCGCGATGCAAGTGTACGTGTATCCGGATCCACGCAGCAAACAGTCGCTCACCGGCCAGAGCGGCGATGGCCACGCCGTCGCGGCGGCGGGCGCCCTCCACGTCGTCCGCGTCGCCCCGAGCCAGCTCGACGGCTTCGAGCGGCTCATCGCCCACGAGGCCACCCACGTGCTCACCGCCCACGCCTTTGGCCAACCCGCCACCCCGCTCCTCGGCGAAGGCGTCGCGGTGTGGGTGAGCGGAGGCTACGCCGGCGAGCGCCTGGCCGACCACAAGGCGGCCATGACGCCCGGCCACAGCGTCTCCGAGCTCCTCGGGCCGGCGTTTCGAAAGCTGCCGGAGAAGGACACCTACCCCTTCGCGGGCTTGCTGGTCGCCGCAGCCGTCGACGCCGTCGGCCTCGCCGGAGTGCGCGACCACCTCTACCGAGCCACCCCCGAGAGCTGGGCCGACGCGTGCCAGCGAGCGGGCACCACCGCCGAGGCGCTCGAGCGCGCGGTCACCGGTTCGTCCCCGAGGCCCCAGCCGTGAGATCAGCGTGAAGGCCCCACGTCTGCTCGCCGAACGGCGCACGCGCGCGTCGTCGTGGGCCTGGCCGCGGAGGCGGCCCACGTCGACCACCTCCCCACGCGCCGTCGGGCTCATCGCCGCGCTCGGGGTCTCGGTGGGGGCTTGCAGCCCGCAGCGCGAGGTGGGCGTCGACGCCACCCCACCGGCGACGGCGAGCCTCGCCGTGAGCTCCCAAGCGCCGCCGCTGCTCCCCACCGAGCCTGGCATCTACTACTCGTTCGACTTCGCCAGCGACCTGTCGAGCGCCCGCGCCGAGGTGTGCTTCGTAGGCCCGCTCGTGCCCACGCGGCTCGTGCCCCCGGTCAGCGCAGCGGCGCCGCTGTTGCGTGGGGCGCGGCGTGGACGAACCCCGCTCACGGTCGAAGACGGCGCGATCTCCCTCGCGTCGGTGGCGAGCGGCGACTGCATCGCCTACGCGCTCGAGCTCACGCCGGCTCTCGCCGGGCAGGGGCTCCGCGACGGCGCGGGTCGCGTCGGGGACGACGCGCTGCTCTCTCCCGACTGGTGGCTGTGGGCTCCGGAGGTGGGCGACAGCGACGGCGCGCGACCTCCCGTCTACGCGCGCGTGCACACCGAGGGGGGCCCTCGCCCCGAGCTGCCTTGGCCCCATCGGGCGCGGGGCGCCTTCGATCGCCACGTCCCGCCGAGCGCCTTCGTCTGGATGGCTCAGGGCGCGTTCGCGCGACGACCGGCGCGCCAGCTACCGCTCGGCGACAGCGTCCTCGACGTGACCACGCTCGGCGCCGACCTCGCCCACCGTGAGGCCCCCGTCTTCGCCTGGCTCGAAGCGAGCGCCAAGGCGGTGACGACGCTGCTCGGCGGGTTCCCGCTCCCGCGCGCGCAGGTGCTGCTCGTGGCCGACGCAAACCGCAAGGAGAGCTTCGGCTTCGTGCTGCGCGGGGGCGGGCCCTCGGCCACGCTCCTGTTGCCCGCGGAGCCGAGCGACGCCCACCTCGCCGCCGACTGGACCGCCGTGCACGAGCTCCTCCACTTCGGCCACCCCCCGGTGAGCGACACGGAGGCGTGGTTCTCCGAGGGCCTCGCGACCTACCTCACCGCGGTGGCTCGCGCCCGGGCGGGCCTGACGAGCCGTCGCTACGGCTGGTGGGAGCTCCTCGACGGCTTCGAGCGTGGTCGCAAGGTCGGCACCGGCGTCACCCTCCGCGAAGAGTGCGCGTCGATGCGGAAGAACCACACCTACTGGCGCGTGTATTGGTCGGGGGCGGCGATGTTCCTCCACATCGACGTGGCGCTCCACAAACGGGGGCAGTCGCTCGAGGCCGTGGTGTCGAAGCTCGCCCGCTCCGCGCTCGACGACGCGCACAAGTGGACCGCCGACGAGCTCGTCGGCAAGCTCGACGCGCTCTCCGGGAGCGACATCGCCGCGAGGCTCACCGCCCCACACCTCGACAGCACCACCTTCCCTGCCACCGAGAGCCTCGCCGCCGCGCTCGGCGTGAAGCTCGCCAACGACCAGAGCGTCACCTATGACGAGAGCGCCCCCGACGCCGCCATCCGCCGCGCGATCATGGGCGGCGACTGAGGCATGAAGATCGTCTCCTTCAACGTCAACTCCGTGCGCCATCGCATCGCCCTGGTTCGACGATTCGTGCGCAAGTACCAGCCCGACGTGCTCTGCCTGCAAGAGACGAAGGTGCCCGACGCGCTGTTCCCCACCGCCGAGTTTCGCCGCCTCGGCTTCGACCACCTCGTCCACCGCGGCCAGAAGGGCTACCACGGCGTCGCCATCGCGAGCCGCCTCCCCATCCTGGCCAGCGGCTCGTTCGCCATCGATGCAACGAGCGACCAGCGCCACGTGTTCGCCGAGCTCCCTTCGGGCCTCGAGCTCCACAACCTCTATGTGCCGGCGGGAGGCGACGATCCGAACCCCGAGCGGAGCCCGAAGTTTGCGCGCAAGCTCGCCTTCATGCGCGCCGCCGCCACGTGGATCGAGCGCTGGCCCAACGACAAGCCGCGCCTCCTCGTCGGCGACCTCAACGTGGCCCCACTCGAGACCGATGTGTGGTCCCACCAGAAGCTGCGGCGCACGGTGACCCACACCGAGCTCGAGATCGCCCACCTCGAGGCGATGCGCCGCGCCCACCGGTTCATCGACGTGGCGCGCGTGTTCGTCCCCCCCGAAGAGAAGCTCTTCACGTGGTGGAGCTACCGCGCGCCCAACTTCCGCACGCACAACCGCGGGCGCCGCCTCGATCACGTGTGGGCCTCTTCGGACCTCGCCGGCGCGCTCGTCGATTTCCGCGTGGCCGACGAAGTGCGCGGCTGGAAGAGCCCGTCCGATCACGCCCCGCTCGTGGTCGAGCTCGCGCTGTAGCACCGCCCTCGCTCGGGCGAGGGCCTGGGGCTGAGCCGCCGCACGAGAGTTTTCCACCGGTGCGGCAGATCCGTGCTCTCCCTCGTGCGTAGAAGGAGCTTGCGCCGCCGGGAGCGCGGCGTGGGCTGGTCGAGGCTGTGTTTCACACCTCACCGCGGGGCACGTTTTGCGAGCGGAGCGTCACGACGTCGCCGCTCGCCGCCGTTCGATGCCTGCGAGCGGGTCTTCGGCAGCAAACAGGAGGATTCCATGACGAAGTGCGAGAGCGCTTGGTGGTTCTCGATCGCGCTGTTCTTCGCGCTCGCGGCGACGTCGCCGGCTCTGGCCGACGAGGTGTGCGTGGCGCCACAGGTGGAGAGACGCATCGGCTGCGAAGGGAGCAAGCTCGACCTCAAACCCAAGCGCACGCGGGTCGCGTTCAAACCCGGGGCGGCGGACGCGGCCCCCAAGCAAAAGACGCTCGCGCCGATCGATCCTGGCGCGGTGACGCGCAACACGCCTCGCATCGATCGCGCTCGAACGAAGAAGAGCCGCAAGCTGCTGCTCCATGAGATAAAGAGCGTGACCGAGCTCTATCGGGCCACGCCCAAGGACAGCAAAGACCGTCCGCTCCTCTTGCGCCGGCTGGCCGACGACTTCGCCGAGCTCGAGTCGGATCTGTTCGGTGAACAGGCGGAGACCGAGCGGCTCGCCGCCGAGGTCCGACGGGCCGATCCTCCGCGCGCGCGTCGCCTCGTGGAGAAGGCCAAGAAGCTCGCCGCCCAGGTGGCCGAGGCGCGCCAAGGCGCCATCACCCACTACCGACGCCTCGCCGACAAGCACCCGAGCTTCTGCCTCGCCCCCGACGCCAAGAAGGTCGAAGACCGAAGCTGCACGGATCAGGTGCTCTACTACCTCGCCTACGAGCACGAGCTCGCCAAGCAACACGACAAAGCGCGCGCCGTGTATCTGTCGCTCGTCGATGGCTGGCCGCAGTCGAAGTACGTGCCCCACGCTTACCTCGCGTTCGGTGAGCTCTATTTCACCGAAGCCCAGGGCGATCCCTCGCGCTGGCCGCTCGCGCAACAGGCCTACGAGAAGGTGGCCGCCTTCCCCGCTCCTGCCAACCCGCTGTGGGGCTACGCTCACTACAAGCTCGCCTACGTGCACTGGAACCAGAGCCAGCACGGCGCAGCGCTCGATCACTTCAAGAAGGTGATCGCCTTCGGCACCCAGCACCAAAGCCTCCCCAACGCGACCGGCCTCGCCGCCGCCGCGCGGCGCGACTTGGTGCCGGTCTACGCCATGATCGGCAAGGCGGAGCAGGCCTTCGGCTTCTTTTCGCCGCTGTCGGGCGACGTCGGCACGAGCACCGCGAAGACCGTCGCCATGCTCGAGGATCTCGGCCAGGCGCTCATGGACACCGGACACTACGCACAGGCCAAGGTCGTCTACGCCGACCTGCAGCAGCGGAACGGTGGCGCGTCGTCATGCAGCTACCAGGTGATGATCACCAAGGCCACGATGGCGCTCGAGACCGGCAACAAGCCACCGGTGTTCGCCGCCTTCGAAGACCTCCTCGCGCAGTACCTCAACAACCGAGACGGCGGCTACCCGGCACGCGCCGCGCTCGGCTGCGCCAACCACACCGCCGCCCTCCTCGCCGAGACGGCGATGGCCTGGCACCTCGAGGTGGTGGGCTCGGGTGGCGTGCGCGGCACCGGCGACCCGAGCACCCTCGCGCGCGCGGAGAAGCTCTACGCCATGGTCGACGACAACTTCACGGAGGAGCAGTTCGCGAAGTTCCGCTTCCCCAACCTCGTCAAAGAAGACTGGCCGACGCTCGCGTCGCTTCGCTACCACCAAGCCGACATCTTGTGGGAGCGGAAGGCGTGGCGCGACTGCGGGCGCGCCTTCCAGCGCGCCTTCGCCGCCGATCCCGCCTCGCCCCGCGCCGCGGACGCGCTGTTCGCGTCGGGCATGTGCTGGCAGAACGCGGTGCTCCAAGCGAAGGGTAAGGAGGGCTACCGCGCCCGCCGCGGCGCGAGCGCCAACGAGACGCTCGGCCCACAGCCCCTCGAGGGCGACCAGAGAGAGATGATCGCGGCCTTCGATCGCTACGCGTGCAGCATCGAGGCTCCCAAGAACGACGACGACGCGCTCGAGAAGCACTGCGAGGTGAAGTACGCGCGTGCCCGCGCCTACTACGACGCGAAGCACTTCGACGCGGCGGCGCTGGCGTTTCGAGCCCTCGCCCTCGAGCACCCGAGCTGCGAGGCGAGCCCGTTCGCCGCCAACCTCTACCTCGAGTCGCTCGAGGTGATGCGCAACAAGTGGGGCCGCGCCGCCTGCCTCGACACGATGAGCACCGACGTGCCCGCGCTCGCGGCGCTCTACTGCAAGTCGGACGCGCAACGCACGGAGAACGCCGAGCAGTGCGCCGTGCTCGCACGCGTGGAGCGCGACATCGCGCGGCTCGACATCGAGCGCCTCGTCGTCAGCGCCCAGAAGGGCGCCCCTGGCGCGGCCAAGAAGCTGAGCGACGCCGGCGACCGCTACTGGAAGCTGTGGGTAGATCACGGCCAGAGAGCGTGCGCGGCGGTGGCTGACGCCGCCACCCTCGCCACCGGATGCCAGGGCTACGACGAGGTATTGCACAACGCAGCCGCGGCCTACGACGCCGCCCATCTGCTCGCGAAGGCGATGAGCGTGCGCAAGGTGCTGGTGAGCACCAAGTATCAGCTCGCGGCTACGCCGCTCGCCAAGCGTGCGCTCTACGATCTGGGGCAAAACCACCAGGCCATCGCGGTGTACGACCAGGCCGCCGCCTACTTCGAGCGGTTCGCGCGGGAGAGCCCCAAGGCGGCGAAGGCGCCGACCGCCTTGTCGGACGCGGTGGTGCTGCGTCTCGGCCTCGGGGAGGGGGAGCTTGCGCTCGCGAACGCCAAGCTCTTCGAGCGTGTGTACGGAGCGAACAAGCCGCGTGAGGCTGCGCAGATCGCGTTCGCCATCGGCGCCTGGCACGCGAACAAGGGAGATTGGGCCGCCGCCGACAAGACCCTCGGCGGGGCGCTGCCGCAGATCGAGAGCCACGCGACGGCCGACGTGCGGGTGCAGACCTACGTGCTCCTCGGGCGGGTGAACGCGCGGCTCGGCAAGACCCAAAAAGCCGACGCGCACTACGGCAAGGCGCGCGCTGCCGGTGCGGAGCTCGCCGCCGCGAAGAAGGCGCTCGACACGCTCGACGAGCCGAGACCGCTACGCGAGCGACGCTACGGCACGCTCGTCAGCGCGGTCGGCGAGGCCCTGCATCACTTCGCGCTCCTGAAGCGGCGCCAGGCCGACGCGCTCCTGTTTCCCAAGTACACCGGAGCCGGCACCGTAGCCGACGTGAACCGCTTCGTGGAGACCAAGGTGGTGCCATGGCTCAAGAAGAAGAAGCCGGCCATCGAGGAGGCGACGGCCGCCTACATGCAGATCATCGAGCTCAACGACGCCAACCCGCCGCCGCGCTGGGCCATCGCCGCCGGCGCCGCGGTGGGCGACATGTGGGGCTCGCTGGTGGATGACTTCATGCACGCGCCCTACCCCAAGCCCTGGGATCGGGAAGGCTACGTGCCTGGCGTCGAGCCACCTCTGCTCTGGGCGGAGCTCAAGGCGATCTACCAGACCGAGCTCCGCAACGTCGTGGAGCCGTACCTCTCGTTCGCGAAGAACGCCTACCTCGAGTGCCTCGAGTACGGCCTCGTGCACCAACACTTCAACGACGAGGTCCGCACCTGCGAGCGGTGGCTGTCGAAGAACTTCCCCGCCGAGTTTCAGATCCTCGATGAGCTGACGACGAGCCCCAATCGTGTGAGCTTGCTCCAGCGCCCGAACCCGCTCCGGATGGATGGCGCTCCCCAGCGCCTGCGCCCCGCCACGACGCCAAACAAGGAGCCGAGCCGCGAAACACCGCGCCTCGAGCAGCCGAGTATCGAGCCGCGGAGGGGGCCGAAACCGGGCTGAGACCGCACGAAGACCGTTTCCGCGCCTGATACATCCGTGATCCAGTGTTCCTCGCTGGTTGAAGTTGTCCAGCGGGATCACAGACTATCCATACAACTGAATGCATCGAGCGAGATATCGCGAGGGTAGGAGAGTGCGGTCGATGTAGGGCGATGGCACACCATATGCAACTCGGGCGGCGCGACGCGGCGCTGGGGGCTCCATGCCCCCCGCGCAAACGGAGGAGACGACCCGATGACCGCATGCTCGATCCGCACGAACCGCACGAGGCGCTCGCCCGTGCTCTGGCTGCTCGCCCTCGTGGTGGCGCTCGCTCCCACCCTCGCCGCCTGCGTGGTGGACGAGGACGGCGGCGAGGACCCCGAAGACGACTACGGCATCGACGGGCCTTTCGTGCCGGATGGTCCTCTCGGCAAAGAGGACAACGCCGGCGTGCCGGGACCGCGGGTGAACAACGACACGCGCGCCACCCAGGTGTGGAACGCCACCCAGAAGTGGGAAGACACCGACACCCCCCGGGCGCGCGCGGCAGGCATCGCCTGGCCAGCCGACAGCGGGCTCAACTGGGACGAGAAGTATGCCGCATGGATCGCGTCGATGGAGCGTAGCTCGGGCCACAACACGTGGTTCGAGACCTTCACGATGACGACCCCGTGGGGAAAGACGCTCCCCGCGCCGAAGCTCGAGTGCGCGGAGATGGCCATGTTCCTCCGCATCACATTTTCCGCCTGGTATAACCTTCCGTTCTACCTCACCTCCACCGACGCCTCGGGCACGCGCGTGTACTTCGGTCACTTCGGCGCGCGCACCGCGACGTCGCGCTACAAGCAGACCCCGCTCTTCGGCGAGTGGTACAAGGATCACTCCTCGTTGACGCCGCAACAGCTCGAGCAACAAGGCTGGCCGCGCGACCAGAAGCTGCGTGAGAAGGGCCTGTACGGCGGCGGCGACGAGATGCCCTTCATCGGCGAGGGGGCCCGCGCCGGCGCCTACTTCGACGAGATCCACCTCAACAAGCGCGTCGGTCACTTCTTGACCCTCACGCTCGCCTACTTCGGCTCGATGCACCTCGCGAGCTCGCGCAACACCTTCAACCTCAAGCCCGAGGCGGTGTCGCCGGGCGACGTGCTCGTCGAGCGTTGGCAGCGTCAGGGGATCGGCCACACCCTCGTGGTCAAGCAGGTGGACGAGATCGCGGACGGCCTGCTCGAGGCACACCTCGTGAGCGGCTCGATGCCGCGCCGGCAGCCGAAGTGGGAATCTGGCGTCGCGTCGAAGAACTACTTCACCAACGTTTACACCGGCGGCCCCGGGACAAACTCCAACGGCGAGGAGTACGCGAAGCTCGGCGGCGGTCTCAAGCGCTTCCGGGTCACCAAGAACATCAACGGCTACTGGACCAACACGTGGATGCGCGACGACGAGGCGAACTGGATCAGCGACACCGACTATGCGCGCATCGCGGGTCGGATCGCGCGCTTCGAGTCGCTCCTCGGCAGCGCGACCCCCGAGCAGATGCGGAGCGCCCTGGTTGGCATCATCGACGACGCCCGTCACCACCTGCGCGAGTACCCTGCCTCTTGCTCGGCGCGCGAGAAGCGTGAAGACGCCTTCGCGAAGCTCTACGCCCTCAACCAGGCGAGCTTCGGCACGAGCCCCAGCGACACCGACGCCGCCTATCGCACGCTCGAGGACTACGTGTTCGGCAAGCTCGAGTACACCGAGTCGAAGACCTGCTGCTGGAACTCGACGACGGCCGCGATGTACCAGATCGCCATGGACTACAACCAGTCGCTGATGGCCGAGGAGTGCGTCGAGCCGGTGGTGTTCCGCGCCGAGAACGGCGGCTACGAGCGCTTCAAGGCCTTCGCCGCCCAGACCGGCCGCGCCCACCTCTGGAAGGAGTGGAGCGAAGACGAGTCGTGCCCCCAGCGCGGCACGCAGAACGATGTGCTCGTCCCCACCGCAGCCGCCGACTGGTGCTCCATCGAAGACGGCGCTCCCCAGCCGGTCGGCTGCCTCGACGACGACTTCGAGGACAACGACGACGCGGCGAGCGCGGTCAGCGTGTCCGGCGCGGAGGGCGATCTGATGATCTGCAGCGGCGACGACGACTACTACCGCGTGACGGTCGCGAGCGGGCAGAGCGTCACCGTGCGGATCGCCTTCAACCACAGCGATGGCGACCTCGATCTCGCCGTGTTCCAGAACGACGGCCACACGACGGTGGGCTCGAGCACCTCGGTGCAGAGCTCGGAGTCGGTCACCGTGACCGGCCCCGGAACCTTCGTGGTGCGGGTGTACGGGTACCAAGGCGCACAAGGCGCCTACTCTCTCTCGCTCTGATGCGCTAAGGGGACGGCGTGGTGCCAGTCGCTGGCCACGCCACCCCCAACGGGCGCTCGCCTCCGGGCCCCGACGATCCCAGACCCCCCCGGTGACGCGCTCTCCGGCTTCGTTCGAACCCCAACGGAACGAGCCGGAGCTCACACCCCACGTGCGCGTCACCGGGTTTTTTTCTTTGCGCCCGTGGGCGCCCGCGCGGCTTCGTCGATCAGTCGGTCTCGAGCCGCAGCGCGGTCCCCGCCGCGGTCACCGCCATCCCGTACAGGGCCGTGTCCTCGTAGCCGGCCTGGGGTGCGCCCTCCGTGCCCGCCCGGTGCACGAAGGCACGTACCTGTTTGCCGCGGTTGAGCGACACCACCCGTTCGCAGCCGAGATCGAGCAGCGCCTTCGTCATCGGCTCGCTGTTGTCGCTGCGTCCGTGGGCCACGAGCAGCGTGTGTTCGTCGAGCAGGCAGGCCACCGATCGGTCGCGCGGCGCGCTGAGCTTGCGCGTCTCGCTGCGGATCTGGCCCGCCTCCGCGAACAAGACCAGCTCCGACGCGTCGCCGAGCGGCGCCATGGGCTCCACCGCGACGGCCAGGCCGAGACGTCCGTCGGGCCCCGCCGTGAGCACCCCCAGATCGGCGCGGATGGGGAGCTTCTCCACACCGTCGAGGAACAGGCCGCGCTGGTTGTCCTTGCGCAGCGCCACCCCCAGCCCGAGCGCGATCATCGCTCGCGCGTGAGCCGCCGGCTCGAGGCTGCCGTCGGCGGTGCGGGCGCTCTTTTCGTCGGTTCCCGGGCGGATGTCCCAGCGGAAGCGCCGTGTGTCGACGGCGAGCACCGTCACCTCCACGCCCAGCCTCTCGAGTGACACGCTGTGCACCGCGGGCAACCAAGCCGGCGGCGGCTGCGCCCCCGGATCGGGCAACCACTTTGCGTCGCCGATCTGGGGCGTGGGCTCCCGCAAGAGGAGATAGAAGAAGTCTTTCGGCGAGGCCTTCACGAACCGCTGCGGCTCGATCGACATCTCCGAGGCGACGAGCGCGGCCTGCACCGGTTGAGCCTGCGCGTTGTGGTACACGAAGCCCACATGGCCCGGGTTCATGTCGAGGTGCATCGCATCGCGACAGCCGGCGAGGTGGAGCGCGCGGGCGAGCGTGAGGGCGTCCACCTCGATGCCGTGCCCGTAGATGAGATAGCCGTCGGACGTGCGACACAGCGCGGAGCGCTCGGTGAGGTAGCTGCCGCCCTCGAGCGGGAAGCCCCACTCTTTGCGACCGCGCGGGTTGACGACGCCGTCCTCGATCAGGGGATCGAGGTTCTGCCGCAGGCTCACGAGCGTGGGCGGGAGCTCGTCGCTCTTGCCCCAGGTGCCGAACGAGGTGCGTCCGTTCACGTCGACCATCACGCTCGACGCTCCCGGCTTGGGCGGCAGCAGCACGCGGCCATCCACCACCATGCCGTACTCCCCGTGACGGGTCTGGAAGGCACCGTTGAAGGCGGCCACGAGCCGCGGACGATCGCGCTCCGGGATCCTGCCCCGCCCCGCCGGACCGGTGAGCGGGCGCGGCTCGTCGAACCCCGCCTCGATGCGCAGCTCGAGCTGTCGGGTGTCGATGGCCACCAACGTCACGGTGGCGAAGGGGAGCGCGGGATCGGGTCGGATGAACGTCTCGAGCAGATATGGATCGGGCTCCCCCACCATCCCACGGGGCGCTGGGAGCCAGGGCACGGGGGGTTTCTTCCACTGTCCTTCACCTTCCTGCACGTTGGGGAACTGTGGCGGCACCCGCTTGGGCGGCCAGCTCCCGTCTCGCGCCTCGAACGGCGGCGGCGGCGTCGACGGCGGCGGCACCGGCACCTCGCCCTCGGTGAAGAGCACCCAGCGGGTCTTCGCGTCGAACAGGAGCGCCTTCGCGGTGTCGGCGGCGTCGGTCCCGAACAGCGTCCGCAACGCGTCCATCACGAAGTGGGGCGTCGGCTTGTCGCGGGGCGGGGTGCGCCAGGCCCACGCATCGAACTCGTTCTCCCCCTCGGTGGTGAGCTCCGCCGTCAACAAGTCCAAGGCCGCGGCCCGCGCTGGCTCCGCGAGCGCCATCACCAGCTTGTCGCCCTGGAGCTCGAGCTTCACCGACTCCGGCAGCTTGTGAAACGCCACGTCCTGGCGGCCCACCCCCGCCAGCGTCCCCGTCGCGAGGAAGTGATCGATCCGCGCCTTGGTGCGCGTGGTCCGATCGCCGGGAGGAAGCTCTGCCCCCGCCAGATCGAGCACCGTCAAGCCCTGAACGCCGCCGAGGGCGTGGGACGCGAAGGCCACCCAACGCCCCCGCGCCACGAGGTGCCGCTCGTCGCCGAGCGGGGTGTTGGTGAGGTTTCGCAGATACTGGACCTCGACGGGGCGCCCCTCGCGCGTCACCCGAACCCGCGCCCGAAACAGATCCCGACGGTCGTGCTCGCGCCCCACCCCGAGGAACAACACGTCGCGCCCGAGCAGCGCGTCGAACCACGGGCCACGGCTCGGCTCCCACACGAACTCGTCGGAGAGCACACTGCCACCCACGGACGCGGCCAACATCTCGGCCACGCCTTCGGGGGTCGCAGGCGGCGGCGCATCCGCGACCCAGAAGCGGGTGAGCGCCGCGCACGCGGCCACCGTGCCCACGAGCGCCAAACGCTGCAGCGCCGCCGCCGCGAGTCGGAAGCGGCGGAGACCGCGGATGCCACCCAGACGTGCCAACAAGGGTTGGCAAGGCTAGCGCAGAGCCACCGTTTGCCAACCCTGGCGTGTGTCGAGCGGCCTCCCGGCGGCCCCGCCAACGCGGCCGCAAGCGCGGCCTCGTGCGCAATAATTTCTTTTGGTTTCATAAACTTGACCCTGCTCAAGGCCACCTCCACCCAATATGGAGAATTGGTGAAGATTGCTCTCCCACTCTCGACGGACCCCCTCGTCATGAGCGAAAACACGAGGGATGCAGAGCGGTCCCACCTTGGTCGACGCGAGGAATCTCCCGCGCCACGTCGGCATCATCATGGACGGGAACGGCCGCTGGGCGGAGCTCCGGGGCATGCCGCGCGCGGAGGGCCACCGGGCGGGGAGCGACGCGGTTCGACGCATCGTGCGCGTGAGCCGACGCCTTGGCCTCGACGCGCTCACGCTCTACGCCTTCAGCTTTCAGAACTGGCGCCGCCCCGAAGACGAGGTGACGTCGCTGATGACGCTCCTGCGCGAGTTCCTCTGCAGCGAGCGGGACGAGATCATGGACAACGGCATCCGCCTCAACGCGGTGGGCGAGCTCGACGAGCTGCCCAAGCCGGTGAAGCTCGTGCTCGAGCAGCTCATGGCCGACTCCGCACACAACCGCGACATGACGCTCACGCTCGCGCTCTCGTACGGTGGACAAGAGGAGATCGCGCGCGCTGCCCGGGAGCTCGCCCTCGAGGTCGCTGCCGGCCGCATGGATGCCAGCGCCATCGACGTCGGCGCGCTGCGCAGCCGGATCCCGAGCCTCGACGTGGGGGAGCCCGACCTCATCATCCGCACCGGTGGCGAGACGCGCCTCAGCAACTTTCTGTTGTTCGGCAGCGCCTACGCCGAGCTCTTCTTCACCGAGCGCCTCTGGCCCGACTTCACCGCCGACGACCTGTTCGCCGCCGTGGCGAGCTACCAGCTGCGCGAGCGGCGCTTCGGTCTCGTCTCCTGCCACGACACCGGCACCGTGAACGCAGCGGAGTAGCCGCACGCACTCGCAGGGCCGCGCCGGCAGCGCCGCAGCAGCAGGGCGAGTCAGCGTCGCGCGGTCGAACGTCGGCTCGCGCGGCGCGACGTCGCGCGGCAGCGTGGGGGGTCAGCCGGCAGATCCTCGGCGGGGGAACCGTCGCGGTGTTGTCACAGTTGTGCTCCACGGAGGTTCCGGTTACCTGCTGAGTCCCGCATGGCAGCGTCCAACCTCACACTGCGGCTCGCGAGCGCAGCGGTCGCCGTCCCGCTCCTTCTGCTCTTGTTGTTTGCGGGCCCGTGGTGGGGCTGGCTCGCCTTCATGCTCGTGGTCAGCGTGGTGGGCGCGGTGGAGCTGTTCGGCATGACCCACCCTGGCGACAAAGTCGCCATCGGCGGGGGGGTGGTGCTCACGTGGGCCGTCGTGTTGAGCGTGTTCTTCGGCGCGCAGAACGACATGCGCATCCTGCTCACCGCGGTGGTGGTGTTCCCGTTTGCGGCCATCGCGCTCAACCTCTGGCGCTTGCAAGACATCCCTCTCGCCGCCCTCCGGATGATGGCGTCCGTCTTTGGGCCCCTGTGGATCGGTGGGGGGCTCGGCGCCATCGCCCTCGTGCGGGTGAAAGGCGGCGAGTACGGTCCTGCCTACGTGGTGCTCACCCTCGCCTTGGCTTGGATCAGCGACACCGGGGGCTACTTCGCGGGCCGCGCCTTCGGCAAGCACAAGCTCTACGAGCGCGTCAGCCCGAAGAAGACCGTCGAGGGCGCGGTCGGCGGGGTGGTCGCCACCGTGGCCTTCGTGGTGGGCATGCGCTTCGTCGTGCTCCAGGCCGTGTCCATCCGCGACGCGGTGATCCTCGGCGCCCTTGGGAGCGCGCTCGGCATGCTCGGCGACCTCGGGGAGTCGCTCATCAAGCGCTCGGTGGGGGTGAAAGACTCGGGCGGGATCGTGCCCGGCCACGGCGGGATCCTCGACCGGATCGACGCCGTGCTCATCACCGCGCCGCTGGTGCTCATCTACCTCCTGTGGCAGTCCTGAGCGCGCCGCCCCCCCTTCCGCAGAACGAAGCCGTACCGTGACGCAGTGCGTCTTGCGCCGAGGACGTCCTTCGCCAAGCCGCCTCCTTCACCGCAATGCCGCGGAGTGCGTGGCGTCTCTGGCGCGGGATTGATGTGGTTCGCGCGAACGGGTAGAACGCGGTCCGCTGCATGAACGACAAGCCCAGCCAGCCTCACCACCCCGATCTCATCGGTGTGACCGTCCCCCCCGGCACCCCGAGCGACCCGGCCCCCGGAGGCAACCGCTACGAGTTCTTCAAGGTCGTCCAAGGCTACCTCGAAGAGGCAGCGGAGCTCATGGAGGTGCCCGAGTTCGTCAAGACGATCCTCAGCCAACCGAAGCGCGAGATCATCATCCACTTCCCGGTGAAGCTCGAGGATGGGCAGTACCACCTCTTCAAGGGCTACCGAATCCAGCACAACAACATCCTCGGGCCCTACAAAGGCGGCCTCCGCTACCACCAGGGCGTGAGCCTCGACGACCTGAAGGCGCTCGCGTCGATGATGACATGGAAGTGCGCCTTGATGGATCTGCCCCTCGGCGGCGCGAAGGGCGGCATCAAGTTCGATCCGAGACAGTACTCCACCGAGGAGCTGCAGCGCATCACGCGGCGCTTCATCCACGCCCTCGGCTCCAACATCGGCCCTGGCTACGACATCCCTGCCCCCGACGTGGGCACCAACGCGCAGACCATGGCGTGGGCCATGGACACGTACATGAACACGGTGGGCTATCTCTCGCACACGTCCGTGCGCGGGGTCGTCACCGGCAAGCCGCTCACCTCCGGCGGCACCCTCGGTCGCGAGAAGGCCACCGGCCAGGGTGTGGTGCACTGCATCCGCTTCTGGGCCGACGAGCGCGACTTCGATCTGGCGGGGAGCACCGTCACCATCCAAGGCTTTGGCAACGTGGGCTCCCACGCCGCGGTGCTGCTCGCCAAGCTCGGCGCCTCCACCATCGCGGTCGGCGATCACACGGGGTACCTCTTCAACCCCGAAGGCTTCAACCCGCACAAGCTGCAAGACCACGTGCGCAAACACGGCAGCATCGCTGGCTACAAAGCGGGCGAGAAGATCTCGCGCGAAGACTTCTTCAAGATGAAGGCCGACATCTTCATCCCCGCCGCGCTCGAGAATCAGGTGGGCGCCGAAGAGGCCGCGGCCCTCAACGTGCGGCTCGTCGCGGAGGGCGCCAATGGGCCGTGCAGCCCCGAAGGCGAGGAGGTGCTGCGCACGCGCGGCATCGACGTGCTCCCCGACATCCTCGCCAACTCGGGCGGTGTGACCGTGAGCTACTACGAGTGGGTGCAGAACAACCGCTCCGAGTCGTGGACGCTCGAAGAGGTGGATCAGCGCCTCGAGGTCGCCATGCGCGCGGGCTACCGCAAGGTGACCGAGACCGCGCGCGCGTTCAACACGAGCCTCCGCGTGGCCGCCTTCGCCTGCGCCCTGCGGCGCCTCACCGCCGTGTACGAAGAGCGCCGCATCTGGCCCTGAGTTTCTCCCAAGCGCGCTTCGCGAGAGTGCGGACTTTTCCGGCCGGGTCTTGAGTTGCTTGGAGGGTGCTGCCACGCCCTGTTTCCTGGAAGGTGCGGCCCCACGCTCCCCCCACGCGACGCTGCGCGCGCGGCGTGAGCTCGGTCAGCTCTCCACTTCGCGAATCCCGAGGCAGCTCACGGTGGCCGGCCGCTCTCCGATCGTGAGCTCCGTGCCGCTCGCGGTGTGCTTGTAGCGCACGCAGCCGATCACCCACGACTTGCCTCCATCGGCGATGGCGCTCGTGACCTCGCCCACGCGCGTCCCGTCCTCTGCTTGGATGGCGGCGCCGCGCTCTGGCGCCTCGTCGCCGTCGAGGATCAGGCGCACCAGCCGCTTGGCCACGTGGCCGCGCTTCTCGAGCATGAACACCGCCTCTTGTCCCAGATAGCAGCCCTTGTTGAACGAGACGGCGAGGCTCTCGAGACAGGCCTCCTGCGGGTAACACTCCACGTCGAAGTCGACACCAAACTGGGGGAGCATGCGCTCGATGCGGATCCGCTCCCACCCTTGTGGCGTGGCCCGCACCACCCCCGGCTGCGCGAGCAGCAGCGCCTCGAGCTCGGTCGCCGAGTCGGAGGGCGCCACCACGATCGCGGTCGCGAGCTCACCGAGGTGGCCGGCCGCGACCACGACGTCCTCGCCTGCGACCGACGCCGCCGCCGCCACCGCGGCCGGTCCATGCAAGAGCCACCAGCGCGAGGGTTCCTCCACGCGCGCGATCTCTGCGTCCTCCATCACCAGGTAGCGGTCCATCGCGGCCACCACGCCGTCGGCCAACGCCGCCGGCAGGCCGAGCAAGATCCGCTCGCGATCGATCACCACCCACGCCTCGGCCTGGAGCCGGCCCTGCTTGTTCACGCTGAGCGCGTAGCGCCCCTTTCCCACCTCGAGCGAAGCGATGTCGGCGGTGAGCATGCCGGCGAGCCACGACTGCCGCTCCTCGCCAGTGACCGCGACGGTGCCGAGCTCCGGCATCGCGCGCAGCAACGCTCCGTTTTCGATCGCCTCGATCTCCGCTCGAATCGTCATCGCTGTTGCTTATAGCCGAATTTCGGCCACCGTCACCCGCGCATCGGGACGGGGCGACGAGCGTGACGCAGACCAAGCGATCAGAGCGGGAGCTTCTCGAAGAACGGCACCACCTCGCCGCGCGGACCGAACACCACCGCCATGAGTTTGTCGATGCGGTACACGAGCACCTCGGGATCGGCGTCGAAGTGGGACGCCAAGCCGGTCACCGACCCGTCGTCCTCTTGGATCTTGCGGGTGGTGCCCTCCACACCGGTCTCGGCGTGGGCCCTCCCCGCGGCGGCGAGCAGCGCCTTCTTGGCCGCGTCTTCGTCGGGAAACACGGCCACCGCATATTCCACCACGGCCGAGCCGGAGCGGTACGTCGCCACGAGCCCGTCGACGGCGCCGGCCACCTCCGTCGTCTTCACCTCCTCGAGCGAGTACGCCCCCACGCGCTTGGGCAGCTGGCTCCGCAACGAGCCGCTGGCGCGCTTCTTCTTGGTCTTCTTCGCAGCGGCGTCGTCATCGTCGTCATCGTCGTCGGCGCTCGCGGTCTCGTCGGGGCCGAGCTCGATCTGCAAGAGGCCGAGGCCAACCAGCCCCGCCACCGCCACCACGAGCACCGCGAGCACCCCCAAGCAACCAGCGATGCCGCAGCCCCATCGACTCGCCGACTTCTGCGCGGCCGGCCGCGGCGCCACACGGCCCGCTGGCGCCACGCGGCCCCCTGGCACCACCCCGACCGGTCCACCGAACCCCGCTCCCCGCCCGTCCCACGCGGCCGGCGGTGCGCCGGGCTGGAGCGGCAGCGTGGCCCCCGGCGCGAGCGGCGAGGTGGCCCCCGGTCCCGCGGCCGGAGCGCCGCAGATGGCACAGCGCGCGTCCGCCGCGCGGTTGGGGCTCCCGCAGCGAAGACACCGCCAGAACATCACCCCACCCCTCCCTCGGCCTCGAGCTCACGCTTTTGAGCGAGCACCTCCACGCGCAGCGCCGCGATCTCCGCGCCCACCGCCGCGCGTCGCTGCTCGTCCTGCTCGCCTCGAGCCCGCTCTTTCGCGAGCGCGAGCTGCACCTGACGGTTGTGAAGCCGATGGAGGCGCCGCCAACGCCGCACCCGACCCCGGAAGAGCGCGTCGAGGTATCGCCGCTGCCGCCGCCACACGCTCGTCAACAGCGCGAGCTCCTCAGCGCTCACCGCGCCCGTTTCGCTCTCGGTGGCCAGCTCCTCGGCGATCGCCCGCCGCTCTCGCCCCAGCGCGACCACCACCACGAGCACCACCCCGACGAGCGGGAGGGAGAGCGCGAGCCACTTCTTGGCGAGTGCCCCTTCGGCGAACGGCTCCGCGCGACCGAGCCACGCGAAGGCGACGTGGGCTCCGCACGCCGCGACGAAGCCGACGACGGGGCCGAGCGCGCGCGCTCGGGCCGAGCGCGCCTCGAGGGCCAACACCAGCCCCACGCCGACGAGCGCGCCGAAGACGCCATCGGCGAGGCCGGACAAGGCCAGCTGACCCTGGCTCTCTAGCGTCTGCCCGACGAGCCCTTCCGCATGGGACGGCCGTGCGAGGCCGCGCAGCGCGGCGAGCCCGGTGGCGAAGCCAAGACCTCCCGTCGCGCCGTAGACCACGCCGTCGAGGAGCCCGTTGATCTCGGAGTATCCCCGAGAGCGCCCCACGAGCGTGAGCAGCCAGAAGCCGAGCGCCACGGCACCGAAGCGCACCAGCTCTTGAGCGAGCGCACCACCGACCAGCTCGAGCTCGACGAGGCGGGAGTCGAAGCCCAGCCACAGCGCGGCCGCCCCAAGCGCGCCGAGACCGAAGAGGAGCGCGAGGGCCCAGAGCGGCTCCTTCTCGTTCAGGTCGATCAGACGCACCACCACCAGGTACCCGAAGGTCATGGCGACGGTGAGGCCGAGCGCGCTCGCCGTCATCAGCCGTCGAGCTCGTCGAGCAGCGCTTCGAACGAGTCGCTCTCGTGGACGGTGGCGGGCACCAGCGCCGCATCCACCACGCCCACGAGCGCCGCGAGCGCCGTCGCGTCGGCGCCGGGCACCTCGGCGACGGTGAGCGTCGTCTTGTCGCGGCGTGCCGCGAGCGCGCACACGAGCTCGAGCTCGCCACGCAGAAGCAACAGGCGCGCGCCGCTCGCCACCGCCACCGCCAGCGCCGCCTCGTCGTCGATCACCGCGAGCGGCATCATCCTCATCGACCTCACCGTTTTCTCGAGCGACGGGAGCTCGGCTGCTGCGAGCGCCACCGCGTCGGCGCCGAAGAAGCGCGCCCGTTGACACGCTTCCACCGAGCGCGCCGGTGCGAGCAGCGCGAGCGGGGTCGCCGCGGTGGCGCGCGCCGCTCGCATGCACGCCTCGCCCGCCTCCCGCGTCGCGAGGGCCCGCACGTCGAGCCCATCGAGGCGCTCCACCTCGCCGGCGACCCCGGTGAGCACCGGCACCAGCGCCAGGCCGCGTCCACCGGTACGAACCGCGCCGGCGAAGTCGCGGGTCGACGGGACGATGCGCGAGATCTCGAAGTCGGTCACGCGCCGCTCTCCACCGTCTCCACGCTCGCGTCGTCCTCGCCTCGCGCTCTCGCCTGGAGCGCGTCGGCGCCGTCGGTCTTGATCCACATCGCGCTCTGTTCGCTCTCGTAGCAGACGTCGCCCTCGTGCGTGAACGTGAAGCCGTAACGCACGAAGTGGCGGGTCTGTCCGATGCGCGTCTTGAGGGCGCGGCAGGTGGCCTCGATGACGCTGTCGGGTGGTACGAGCTTGCGAAATACCACGCGGTCCATGTGCGTGCCGTAGCCGATCCACCCGTCCCGATGCCGAAGATCGAGCACGTGGTAGGCGTGGACGAACCCCAACAGCCCGGTGGCGTGCACCATCAACGCCCCCGACACGTGGGCGGGGTGACGCACGGGGTGGTTGCGCTGGTGGCGCGTGATGGGCTGCTCGGCGGTCGTCGGCCAGCGGCAGCGAACCAAGCCCCCTGCACGGTCGAGCTCGAGGAGCTCGTCGAAGAGCAAGATCTCGGGGTCGTAGGGGAGGTCGTCGAGGAAGTCTTGCCCGAAGGGTCCGGGGGCGCTCATCGTCCCGAGACATAGTGGCCTGCTACGGCCCTGTCCATGACCAAGCCGAGCGCAGCGCGTCCGGCGCCGCCCCCCTCCCCCGAGCCACGGCGAGCGTCAGGGCCGCGGCGCGAGCACCCGATCGGTGAACACCTGCACCGACCACACCCGCCCGCGGTCGTCCTTCACGGCGGCCAGACCCACGTGGCGAAACGAGGCATCGAGCATGTTCTCGCGGTGCGACGGGCTGTCCCACAGCGCCGCATGCACCCGCCGCACGGTGGCGGCGCGAGCGACGTTTTCGCCCACCCGCATCGCCCCCACCCCGGCCGTCGCCACCCGCTCGCGCGGCGTGCCCTTGCCCACGTCGTGCGCGACGAGGTTCTTGTGCACCATCGCGATGGCGTGTTTGCGCGCGAGCGCGTCGAGGGTGGGGTTGCGCTTGAGGAGGGGGAGGCCCTCTTGTTGGCGCTCCTTGTTGAGCCACGTGAACAGGTCGCGCGCGTCGTGCTTGGGGGTGGCGTCGGGCTGCTCGTCGATCAGCTCGGTGGGCGGCTCGAGCCCCGCGTAAACCTCCACCTCCAGCACCGGCCGCGGCCCCGTGGGCAGCGCGGCCACCACCTGCACGATCCAGCGGCCTGGCTGATCGAGCGCGAAGCGGGAGCGGCAGAGCCCCTTGTCGAGGGACGCCAGCACGCGCTTCGGACGCCCCTTGGGCCCGAGCAAGACCACCTTCGCCGACTCCGCGTCGGGGTGTACGCGGGCGTCGAGCTTGAGCCACGTGGACACCTTCGACTTGGTAGGAAACGCCTTCAGATCCGCGAGCGCGTCGGCGGTGACCACCACCACCACCTCGGCCCCGGAGCGATCGGCGCCGCGCGCCAGGCCACAGCGGCGCGAGCCCTGGGCGGGCTGCTTGGCCAGCCACTGGCCGAGCTTGGCCTTGGCCACCGCCGGATCGAGCGCCGGCTCTTCGACGGTGCCAGCGAGCGACCAGGCGGCCACGAAGGGGTGAGGCACTCCCGCGGCGCGGGCCAACACCTCGATGGCGCGGGGGCTCGGGGCCGGGGCCCCCGAGAGCCGGCGCGAGAGGATCGCGCTCGCCACCCGGCCGAGGCCGAGGTCGCGCGCGCCGCAGAGCGCGTGGAGGTGCGCGTCACGGCCCGCGATCGACGCCGACTGAGGGGAGCGGCTCTCCGCCACCCAGCTCAGCGGGATCGGCGGCTCCCCGTCGTCGGCTCCCTTCGCTTCTTTCGCCTCCGGCTCGCCGGCGAGCGCCGTCCATGGAGCCATCACCGCGCACAAGACCACGAGAATACAGAGCCAAGGCCTCACGCGGGCCAAGCTAGCCGATGGCCTCGCACAAGTCCCGAAAGTGGCAAAACCGGGCTCGGCTCTGGTAACGAGAGCCTGGTCGTCCGTGCTACGGTCGGAGTGAGGGATGGGCGATATCAGCAACGCCGCGAAAGTAGGCGCGATGACCATCGTGCTCGCGGTGGCGTTCTATTTCGGCTACCAGTTCATCTCTCGGAGCGCGGGCACCGAAGACGGCATCACCGTGTGGGCCTATCTCCCCGACGTCACGGGGGTGGCGCCGCGCTCGCGGGTGATGGTGTCCGGCGTTCAAGTGGGCGTGGTCGACCGCATCAGCCTTCACCAGGGCAAGGCGCGGGTCGACATCAAGATGAAGCCGGAGTTCGCGCTCTACGACGACGCGGCCGTCGGCAAGAAGGCCACCAGCCTCATCGGCGAGTACTTCGTCGTGCTCGCCCCCGGCACCGAAGGTCTGCGTGAGCTCGAGGACGGCGATCAGATCAAGAACCTGATCGAGACCGCCACCCTCGAAGACCTCCAGACGCAGGCGTCCGAGGTGCTGAAAGACGTCAAGGCGGTCACCAACACCCTCAAGCAGACGGTAGGGAGCGACACCGGGCAGAAGCAGATCGAACGCATCCTCGAGAACCTCGCCCAGACCACCGAGCAGCTCAACGCCACCATCCGCGAGAACCGGGCCGGCGTGCGTGAGGCCATCAACAACGTCAACGCGATCACCCGCGAGAGCCGGCCCGAGCTCGTCACCATCCTCCAGAACATCAAGGCCGTCACCAACGACGTCAAGCAGCTCACTGGCAAAGGCGACCAACCCGGCTCGCCGTCGGGCGAGCTGCGATCTACCGTGGAGCGCGTCAACCGCGCGAGCGCCACCCTCGAGTCGCTGCTGAAACACGCGGACAACGTGGCCGCGCGCATCGATCGCGGCGAGGGCACGGTGGGACGGCTCACCCAGGACGAGACCCTCATCAACGAGGTGGAGGAGGTGGTCGAGGGGATCGGCGACTTCGTCGGCGGGATCGGGCGCGTGCAGACCGTGGTGGGCCTGCGCACCGACTACAACTTCCTCGCCAACACCATCAAGAGCTACGTGTCGCTTCGCCTCCAGCCGGCAGAAGACAAGTACTACCTGATCGAGCTGGTCAACGACCCGCGGGGCCTCACCACCTTCGAGCAGATCGACGTCCAGACCACCAACCCCAACGACCCCCCCGCGTATCGCGAGATCCGCACCACCACCACCAACAGCTTCAGGTTCACCTTCCAGTTCGCCAAGCGCATGGGCCCCCTCACCGGCCGCTTCGGCATCAAGGAGTCGACCGGCGGCATCGGCATCGATCTGCACCTGCTCGACGACCGCTTCGAGCTCCAGCAAGACTTCTTCGGCTTCGGCGAGCAGATCACGCCTCGCTGGCGCCTCGCGCTCAGCTACGAGTTCATCCGCAAGCTTTGGCTCCTCGGCGGCATCGACAACATCCTCAGCGGCGACCGCCGCGACTACTTCTTCGGCCTCGAGCTCCGGTTCAACGACCAAGACCTCAAGAGCATCCTCCCCTTCGCCCCCACCGGCGCCCTCAACTGAATCTCTTGGAGGGTGCTGCCGCACCCTCCCCCCACGCTGCGCGTGGGTCCCCACCACCGGGTTGCGCTTGGGGCCCCAACACCCAAGCGCGCCTCGACACGGCCCTTGTCTTATCCAGGCAGGGCTTCAAGACCCCTGAGAACCACTGAGGACACCATGCGAACCTCGGGCAAGTGCACCAAGTGTGGCAGCCTCGCGATCGGCCACCTGTCCCGTCTCGTCGACGACACGGGCGAGCGTGGTGGCGCGCGGTTCGCCACCGCTCTTCTCGGCATCGACACCACCATCGCGCAGGGCGCCGGCCCCCTCGAGGCCTACGTGTGCACCGAGTGCGGCTACCTCGAGACCTACGTCCGCGCCCCTGCCACCGTCCCCTTCGAGAAGCTCCAAGGCTTCCGCTGGGTGAACGACCCCAACCCCCGGCGCGGCCCCTTCCGCTGAGCGCGCGCGGCCAGGTCCTCCCACCCGCGCCGCGCCAACTCGAGCCAGCGACGAGTCCCCTCCCGGGCGTCATGGAAACGGCCGGCCGTGGTGGTCGTCCGCAAGCGGCGCGGAGGCTGAGAGCCGCGCCCCATGAGCTCTGCACAATGGTCTTCGTCGGCGCGCATCTCGGTGGCGTGGCTGGAGGGTCAGTGTACGTCGATGGGGATGGAGGGGGTGGTGAGCTCGACGCGCTTGCCGCCGTCGCATGGGTTGGGGGCTGCCCCCTTGGCGATCACGGTGTCGAGGCTCATGGTGAGGGTGTAGCGGCCGGGCTCGGTCCAGACCGCGCCGAGCTCCGTCGCTCGGTCGCCGTAGCGGAGCGCGTCGACGGGGACGTCGAGGTGCTCGCCCGCGGCCACCGAGGCCCACTGGCCGCACATGAGGATCTCGGTCTTGTCACCGCCACCCAGCATGTGGCGCGCGCCAGGGCCGGTGAGGGAGAGTCGGGTGCTCGTCCAGTCGCCGTTGAGCTTGACGTGCATGGTGTGGGAGGCGCCGTTGTGCAGGCGGAGGGTGAGGTCGACCTCCGCCGGAGCGACGTGGAGGGCGCGGGGGGTGTCGCCGAACCGGGCCCGGTAGCGCGCTTCGGCCTCGTGCTCGGCCTTCTGCTGGGCCGAGAGCTTGGGCAGCCAGCTCGCGATGACGTGGCGATCGGCGGCGGATGGAACGGACGGGCCGTGGTGCGCGGTTCGAGCCGAGAGCTGCCCGAGCAGGGCGGCTTGTAGGCGGGTCCCCCCTGGCACCCAGGTGGCGGTGGCGGGGTGACTGAGGGCGTCGATCGCGGCGAGCGTGCTCGCGTCGAAGTGCCGCGCTCGGTAGCGCCGGGGCCCCTCCAACGTGAGGGTGAGGCCGTCGATCGGCTTCGGTGCGACCGGTCGGGCGTGGTCGGCCGTGGGGTCGTCGGTCGTGCCGCGCTGGGGAGTGTCGCCCGCGGCGCTCGGAGCCGGGTCGACGACGGCGCTCGTCGCCGGCGTGGCGACGGCGTCGGTGGGGGTGCTCGGGCTCTTGTCGTGACCGCAAGCGGCGAGCAGGGCGAGTACGAAGATGCTGGGGCGTCGCATGATGTCTTCCTCTCCTCGGCGTGTCGTGACGCCAGGGAGGATTGGACGCGCGACATCCGCGGCGCTTCAGCGCGTGACCGAACCAAGACGGAACGGCGCCGCCATGACCGATGCGTGACATTGGGGCGGCCGCGCCGGCGAGGATCGGGTGAGCGCGTGCCGCCGCGCGCCCCGCGGGCCCGAGTATGCGGTCCCTTCGCGACGCCGCTTCGCGACGGCCGCTTGACCCGCGCCGGAGAGGCCTCCATCGTCCGGGCATGGCGCTTGGATACGGTGTCGCACGGGAGCGAGAGCGCGCGGCGCTCGGCGCGATTCTTGGGCTCTCGTTTGGGTTTCCTGCGGACGACGCGGGCTTGTGGTTTGCCAAGGCGGGGTACGATCAGCTGCGCGTGATCCGTGACGGGGACACGGTGCTCGGGGGCTTGATCCTGATCCCGATGGGACACTTCATCGGCGGTCGCAGCGTGCCCTGCGTAGCGATCGCGGGGGTGGGGGTGTCGCCGGGCGCGCGACGACATGGGGTGGCGAGCGAGATGATGCGGAGGGCGCTGCGCGAGCTGCATGGCGCAGGCGTGCCGCTGTCGTCGCTGTACCCGGCGAGCATCCCGCTCTACCGCCGCGCCGGCTATGAGCTGGCGGGGGCGACATGGGAGTTCACGGTGAGCGCCCGAGAGCTGCCGCGGCACGAGCTGTCCCTCACGCCGCGGCCCTTCGAGGCCGCCGACGAGCGGCAGGTTCGTGAGGTGTACGCAGCCTACGCCGCGGGACGCAACGGCTGGCTCGATCGCGGGCCCTACGTGTGGGAGCGCACCCGTCGCGTGCAAGACGGCAAGGCGGCCGTAGGTCACGTGTTGACGTCGGGCCGCCGCGTCGAGGGCTACGTGTTCCATCGCGTGTATCACCGCGGGCACGGGTTCGACTTGCGCGTGAGCGACATGGCGGCCCGTTCACCGGCAGCGCATCGCGATCTCATGGCGTTCCTCGCCAGTCACAAGTCGATCGCCGACGACGTGAGCTGGTTCGGCGGGGTGGACGATCCGTGGCTGACCCTGTTGCCGGATCGCCACTATCAGGTGCGCCTGCATCACCACTGGATGATGCGCCTCGTCGATGTGGCGGCGGCGCTCCGCGGCCGCGGTTATCCGCGCGGTCTCTCCACGTCGGTCACGCTCGACGTGCGCGACGACGTGCTGAAGCGGCAGAGCGGCAGCTATCGGTTGCGCGTGGCCGATGGCGTGGGCCACGTGACGCGGGTGAGCCGCGGGGGCCTCCGCCTCGACGTGCGCACGCTCGCCGCGCTCTACACAAGTCAGCTCGACCTCGGGGGCGCGGCGCGACTCGGCTTGGTGCAGGGGAGCGCGCGCGCCATCGACCAGGCGGCGCCCGTGTTCGCGGGGCCGGCGCCGTCGGTCTGCGACATGTACTGACCCGGCCCCTATCGCCGTGCACCGGGTCGCCGTGCACCGGGTCGCCGTGCATCGGGTCGCCGTGCACCGGGTCGCCTTGCACCGGGTCGCCGTGCATCGGTCGCCTCGCACCGGGTCGCGGTGTGCGATCGCCGCGCCCGATCGCCGCGCACGATGGCGGGCGTCAGGGCGTCGCGCCGTCGCAGTCGCTGGTGCACGCGTGGCGGTCGGGGCGCTCACCAGCGAGCATCTCGCCGAGCCAGTCGGTGAGGCGATAGCCGTCGACGTTCACGGTGTAGAAGTTGTCGAACGGCACGATGCAGTGCTGCTCGCCCTTCGGGATGAACGAGGTGAAGCGCTCGGCGCCGGCGTGGATGGCGTCGATCGAGGCGTGCATCCGCTGTGACCACTCCGCGGGCCCGCTGCCGCCCATGGCCGTGAAGTAGAACACCTGGTTTTCGTCGAAGGCGGTGTTGTACTGCGAGAACTGGTGCTCGGGATAGTGGTTGGCGAGCCCGACGTAGAGATCGCCGAGCGTGAGATCGAGCACGTTCACCTCATTGGGATCGAGGCCGTCGATCCAGTCGGGGAAGGCCTCTTCGGCGTTCCACGACGGGAAGCTGTCCTCGAAGAAGGTCTGGGTGATGATCCCCGCGCCGGAGTCGCCGAACTGCACGACCCGGGCGTCCTCGTAGTGCTCCGCGACGTGCGGCGCCCACATCACCGAGCCATAGGAGCCAGCGCTGCAACCGGTCACGAACAACGTCTCGGGGGCGCTGAACTCCGCGTACACCCAGTCGAGCACGGCCCGCGTGTTGACAGCGCCCTTGTGCTCGATGGTCACCTCGCTCTCCCCTTCTCCGTAGGTGGCGGTGTTGTTCCCCCAGTGAATGTCGCCCGTGCAGTAGGGGATCACCACGTGGTACCAGTCTTTGAACGGGTTCTCCGCGTTCTCCGTGTCGTAGAAGCCGCTCGGGTTGTTGGCGGCCACCGCCGCGCGAACGTTCTCGATGTCGGGGTTGAAGATGGCGTCGGCCACGCCACAGGTGAGGGCGTTCCAACACGCGCCGCCGCCGATGAAGTCGACCACCACCTTGTTCACGGTGCCCTTGCGCACGAAGAACGCGTACTCGGTACCGCGCGAGCAGATGGTGTCGCCGCCGGTGAGGATCTCGGTCCAGCCCTCGTCGAGGTGGTCGGGGACCGTCGGCGTCGTACCTCCGCCCCCTGCGCCGCCCGAGCCTCCCGCGCCCCCTGGCGGATCCGTCGCGGTGGTGCTCGTGCATCCCGCGACGACGACCAGGAGCAGCGCGCCGATTCGAACAAGCGTATGGTCCGACATGGACGGAGGGTAGCGCATGCAAGGAGCCTTGTCGTGCGGGAGTCGGATGGGGCGTCCGGGGGGAATCCGGTGGCTCAGAACGAGACCGCGAAGGTGCCACGGAGCTGGAGGTCGTCGAGGGGGAGCTCGCGGGTGCGGTCGACGTTGAGGAAGTAGGCGAGGCTCAGGCGCTGGAGGAAGCGCCCGTCGGTGGTGCCCAGCTCGAGCGCCCCGCCGCCGTCGACGTCGGACTGGTAGACGAAGCCGGGGAGCGCCGACGAGGTGATCGCGGTGAGATCGGCGCCGAGCCAGCCGCGCAGCCCGAGCCAGAGGTGGGGCTCGGGGAACAGCTTGGCCCCGAGGCCGAGCTCCCCGCCGGCGAGGTACACGCCCATGAGCGCCTCGCGATCGCTCAGCGCGTCGAGCCGCTTGAATCCGAGCGCGTCGAGGCCGAGCTCCACGAAGAGGTGGTACGCGTAGGGCTCCTTGAGGACGCCGGGCATCGTGCGCAGTCGGCCGCCGATGGCTCGGAGGGCCACGCTCGCGCTCTGATCGAGCGCGACGTTGCGCCGAAAGTGGGCCCGAAGCGCCTCCACCTCCGCGTGGTTGTCGAGCCAAGCGGCGCTCACGCCGAGCCCACCGAGCTCTGCGCTGGCGTAGGGCACGCCGTCGTCGACGAGGGACTTGGTGACGTCGGCGCCGAAGCGAGCGAAGTAGATGGATGGCTCGAGGGGGGGACGGAGCCCGCTGTCCTTGAGCACGCGTCCCTCGAGGAGCAGGAGGAGCGCCGGCTCGTGGCTCGGCGTGCTCGTGAGCCCGGTGCCCAGCGTCACCGTGAGCGCGGGGCCGGTGGTGTCGCTGCGCTTCGGGAGCGGTGGGAGGTGTCGCTCGACCTCCGCGTGAGCGACGGGCACCACGCGCTTCCAGGCGTCGAGGAACGCGCGCAAGGTGGTACGGAGCGGCGGGACGGGGGCACCGAGGCGCTTCATCGACTGCCACACGAGGCGTGTCTGGCCCACGTGAAAGTAGCCCGCCTCGTGATCGAGCTCGGTGCCGGTCCCACACGACGCGGACAGGTGGCGCATGCCCCCGTTGAAGTCGGTGCCGAGCATGACGTTCTCGTAGCCGATGGCCTCTCCGGCGCTTCGGTAGGCGTGGGCGAGGGCTGGCACCCCCCGCGTGCAAGCGTCCTTCGCGCAGCCACGTGGACAGAGCGCGTCGCTCGGGACGAGCTCGGCGAACGCGTCGTCGGTGGGCAAAAGGCCGATGATGCCGCCGCTCCGCTTCACGCGAGGGAGCAGCGCCTCGGGCAGCGAGCGCTCCGCGGCGCGGAGCGACCGCAGCGACGCGTGCGTGAACAAGAGTGGGTGGCCGGCTCCTTCTACGAGCGGCACCAACGTCTTCAGCGCTTGGTCGGACGCGTGGGTGAGATCGAGCCACACGCCGCGCTCCAACAGCTCCACCGCGAGGCGCTTGCCGAGAGGGGTGAGGCCCTGTCGGTTGGTCTCGACCCCGTGGTCGCAGTGGGCGTCGAGCAGCTGATCGACCCAGCTCATGGGGTTGGCGACGTACTGAAAGCCGCTCATGGTGGCGGCGCCGCCGTAGCGATCGTCGGAGAGGTGGAGCGGGGTCACGATGCGGATCCCCTTGTCGTCGACGAACTCGGCGAGATCTTCCTCCGACTCGAGCACGCCCCCCGCACCTTCGAGGCTGAACACCATCACGCGCTTCCCGGCGCGGAGGAGCGCCTCGGCCTCCGCTGGGGTCTTGGCGATCTCCCAGAGAGGGCTCCTCGCGGCGAAGGCCTCGGCGAGCGCGATCTGCTCACGGATGGCGTCGCGGACGTCGCCGCGGAGCATGGGGTGGGCGAACAGCGCGATCACCATGAGCCCCACGCCCGACGCGTTCAGGGTCGCCTCGTCGATCTTCGACGACAGGCGATCGTCCCAGGAGTCTGCCAGTCGCTCCTCGAACGATCCGCTGAAGAGCCACCCGAGCCCCGGCTTCATGAACACATGGGCGTGCAGATCGACCGACAGGTTGGGGAGCTCGGGCGGCGCGGGGCGACCGGGATCGGCCGCGCTCGAGGGCAGGCCGCACACGAGGGCGAGGGCAGCCAGAAGGAGGATGACCGAGAGCCTCACGAGCGGGGGGGCGCGGTGCGGGGCCACGGGGAGGCAACGGGCGCGGGGGCGACCATGCCGCGATTGTGGAGCGCCGCGAGCACCGGAGCAAGCGCGCCCCTCGATGACGCGACGCGGTGAGCTCGTCAGCGCTCACGTCGGCGCGCGCGGCGGCGGCCAGCGCCTCTTCGCGGGCAGCCTCCTCGGCTTACCGGCGAAGCGCACCCCATCGCGAGCCCTGCGCTTCACGGTAGAGAGACGACGCAGCGGCTCGCGCCTTCCTCCGTGACGCGCGAGCAACGGCTGTCGAGCATGCAGTCGAGGCTGTCCTGACAGTGAATGTCGGTGGCCGGCGCGCAGCGGGCGCCCTCCTTGCTGCAGGCGCCCTCCATGGGGCACCGCGCGCTGCGCTCGCAATGCGCGTCATCCACCGCGACACAGACATCGCCCTCGCGGCGGCACCGTCCGGTGAGCGTGCATGCGTGTTCGCAGTGGCGGTCGCTGCGCGCCACGCAGCCGTCTTCGTCGAGGGGCGTGGTGCTGCCGATCAACGTGGAGAAGGCGGGCACGCAGCGCCCCTGCTCCGCGCAGGCAGGGAGCACGCGACAGCTCCCCGAGCGAACCGACAGGTGACGCGCGGAGGCGATGGAGGTGAAGCCTCCCACGAGCGCGAGCGCGCCGATCCCAGCCAGCACGAGCCGCACCCGCAGCCTGCGCCCGCGCTGGAGCGCGGCGGCTCGGGCTGCTTCGAGAGCGGCGTCGAAGCACGCGAGCTCCGCGCGCCGCTCGGCGACGTCGACCGAGCTCTTGATGGGAGCTTGGAGCCGTTCCCGCAGCTCCTCCAGCTCGTCGCCGAGCTCCGTGCCACGGGCGCGCGTCCCATCGTCTTCGGCCATGATGCGGGCACGCTCGCGCTCAACGGCGCGACGCGCGTGCTCCGCCCCGTCCCGGTAGGGTGCTGGCGGCATGAGAGTCAGCGACACCGCTCCGAGCGAGCCGGTTCCACCTTTGTCGACGGCGCGCGCCGACGCCTCCCCAGCCCCCCCGTGGCTCTCGTGCTCAGGGCTTCGGGATCGTGCCGCCCGGCGGCGAGGGGGCGGCGTCGCGTCGGGCCAGCAGCTCATCGATCCGCACCCCGTTGATCACCAGGCCGCTCACATCGGCGTCCTCGAACACGGCGTGGGCGAGGCTCACGTCGCGGAGGGCTGCCTTCTCGAAGGTGACGTTGTGAAGGGTGGCGCCGCTGAAGCTCGCGTCGTCGAAGCTCGCTCCGGCGAAAGTGGCGTTGACGATCGTGGCGCCCTCGAGGCTCACGTCGTCGAGGTGCGCCTTTTCGAAGCTGGTGTTGTGGATGCTCGCTCCGACGAGCGACACGTCGTCGAGCTCCGCCCGATCGAGCGCCGCGTCCCGCAGGATGAAAACGGTCATGCGGTGAGCCTAGCCGGGTTGCCGGGTCGCGGCTCGAGCCGAAGGGCCTCCGCTGGTCATGACGCGGTGCGAGCGCGCGCGACACTGGAGCGGCGGGCGAGCAGTCGAGCTATAGGGCCCGCCATGACCCAACGTCTGCCTGCGCCCGAGCTCCCTCCTTGGCTCGAGGCGCTCGTCCCGTTCGAACGGTATCGCATCGACGTCGGCGGCCGGCGCATGCACGTGATGGAGACGGGAGCGGGGCTGCCGGTCTTGGCGCTGCACGGCAACCCCACGTGGGGGTTTCTCTATCGCCTGGTGGCGCGGGAGCTCACCGGCGACGACGTGCGCGTGATCATGCCCGATCTGATCGGGCTCGGCTTCTCCGACAAACCCGCTCAGCCCGAGGAGCACCAGCTCGACACGCACCAGCGTTGGATGGCGGCGCTCCTCGACGCGCTCGGCCTCGACCGCTTCGTGATGGCAGTGCAAGACTGGGGCGGAGCGATCGGGGTGGGGGCGTTGGCGTTGCGCCCCGAGCTCACGGCGGGGCTCGTGATCATGAACACCGCGCTCACGCCACCGAAGCGCGAGTTCCGGCCCACCGCCTTCCACCGCTTCGCGCGCACCCCGCTGCTGAGCGATCTCGCCTTTCGCGCTCTCGGGTTTCCGCAGAGCGTGATCGCCAAGGCGGTGCCCACGCGCAAGCTCACCGCGCTCGAGCGCCGCGCCTACCGCGCGCCTCTCGGTTCGCTCGCCGACCGGGTGGCCCCGCTGGCGCTCGCGCGCATGGTGCCCGACGGCTTCGAGCATCCCTCGATCGCCGCGCTCGAGCGCTGCGCAGCGTGGGTGGCAGCGTTCGACGGCCCGGCGGCGCTGGTGTGGGGGGATCGCGATCCAGTGCTGGGCCGTGTCCGCGGCTGGATGGAAACGCTCTTCCCCAACGCGCCCGTCACGCGAACGCAGGCCGGTCACTTCCTCCAAGAGGAGGTGCCCACCGAGATCGCGAGCGCGGTGCGCTACGTGGCCGAGCGGCTCCGTCGTTGAGCCCAGAAGATCGCGGGGCCTCTCCATCGAGCGAGCGCGAGCGGGCGCGTCTCTTGCTTGTTGGCCACCAAAACCGCGACAACGGTGACAAACCGGCGTGAACGGGCTCAACTCGTAGCGAATCGCGCGCGGACCTGGCACACAACGACACATTGGAGCTCGAGGACACGACATGACCCCCATCGCAACGCAACTCGGTCTCGGAGCGGCAGCCGTGCTGCTCGTCGGCGCGTCTCTGCTCGGTTGCTCCGACGATGATCGGGTGTGTTTCTCGTCGAGCGGGCGACAGGAACCGGGGGCCGTGTTCATGGATGGCTGCCGGCAGTGCACGTGCAACGAGGACACGAGCATCACCTGTGTCGCCACCGAGGCGTGCGACACCGGTTGCGAAGACGAAGGCGGCCAGGCTCACGACGTGGGCACGTTCTGGCCGGCGGGGGACGGCTGCAACGTCTGCCAGTGTGTGGCGACGGACGAGGTGTCTTGCACGATGAACGCGTGCGGCGTCCCGTGCACGTATCTGGGCACCCAGCGGGCGCCGGGGACGAGCTTCGCGTCGATCGACGGCTGCAACACGTGCGAGTGCCTGAGCGACGGTACCGTGAGCTGCACGGAGGAGGCCTGCGCCTGCGACGCGGCAGCGGAGTGGTGGCGTGACTACGTGGCGACGAGCACCGCCGAGTGCGCCGTCATCGACTACAGCTGCCCGCCCAACACGACCGGCTTCGAGAACGCCTGCGGGTGTGGCTGCGAGCAGAGCCACGCCTGCGCCGAGAGCTACGACTGCGCCCCGCCCAAGAGCTGCGACGTGCAACAACTCGCTGCCGACTGTCCTTTCTCGACGATCGTCGAGTAGACGGCGTCGTCGCCGCGGTCGCACGCGGCGGCGCGAGTCGGGGGATCACCCAGTCGGAGGATCAGCGAGTCGGTGCGAAGCGCTCAGAGCGGCGTGAGCGCCGACTCGCTCTGGGAGTGCCCTACGAGCACTCCGCGGCGGCGTGCGCTGCGCACCAGCGGGTCGTCCTCGTCGAGGATGTCCATCGACGGGATCGGGCACGGGGGCGGGATCACCGGCGTCACCAGGCTCGGGGGCTCCGCCTCGAGCCACGCGTTCGAGGGGGTGGTCGCCCCCGCCGGAGGCTCGTCGGCGCTCTTCGAGAGCACGTTCGTGGGGTCGTCTTCGGAGTAGGTGAGCAGCTCGCCGCGGGGCCGCGAGGTGCGCGCGGCGCTCGCGAGGCGCGCGATGCGATCGATGAGGAGCTGGCCGGGTAGCCTCGCGAAGGGCCAGAGGGCGTGCACCAGCGCGTGCACCGAGCGCGGGCGACGTGCGCGCTCCTTGTCGAGCGCCCAACGCACGATCGTGTCGAAGATACGCGGCAGGCCCTTACGCTTGCTGCTCGGGGGCGCGGGCTGGTCGTGGATGATCGAGAGCATGAGCTGGGGGCCCACGCCTCGGAACGGGCGTTCGCCGCAGAGCAGCTCGTAGAGCAGGCAGCCGAGCGACCAGATGTCGGCGCTGGGATCGATCGCGCGATCTTGGCGCACGAGCTCGGGTGCCGCCCAAGGCGACAGATCGGCGCGCGTGCAGCTGTTCTCCACGTGGAGCCCCTGCGTCACCATGCAGAGCCCGAGATCGATGATCTTCGCCACCGGCTCGCCGCTCTTCTTGGTGGTGACGAGCAGATGTTCTGGCCGCAGATCGCGCAGGACGATGCCGCGCGCGTGAGCCTCCTGCACCGCTTCGCAGAGCTGGATGAACACGGTGATCACCTCGTCGAGCTCGAGGCCGCCGGCGGCGCGCGCGCGCTGGATGAGCATGTCGCCGTCGACGTGCTCACGAGCGACGTACATCGCTCCGCCGGGGAGCATGCCCGCGTCGAGGATCCGCGCGACGTGCTCGCTGTCGAGCTCCGCGACGGCACGTGCTTGTCGCTGGACACGCTCGGCGAGCTTGCCGTCCACCTGGTGCGGAGCGAGCAGCCGCAGCGACACCGGGCGGCCGAACAGCTCGTGGCGGGCGGTGACCAACAGCCCCATGCTGCGATCCACGATCGCCTCGACGCGGTAGCGACCCGCCACCAGGTCGCCGGGGTGCACGACCCAGGCTTCGAGTCTCCGCGCCACGTCTTTGCGGCGCATCCGCACCGTACCGCAGGGCCCGTCCGACCCCTCGGAGGTCGCCGGCACCTCACCGTGGCGCGCGGTCTTCGCCACCGGTCGTGGTGGGCGCGTGCGGGAGCGTGGGCGGGGGGGCGTGAGCTTGGTCATCGTGGCCTCGAGGCGGCGCGGCGCGCCGTCGCGCGGGCCGTCGAGAGCCTCCGCGCTGAGGTCGTACCATTGCACACACTGTGCCTCCTCCTCGCCGCAGCTAAGTCTTTGAATCTATAAGGACATGACCTCTCGACCTGGATCGTTCCACCGAGAACGTCGGGATCATGCCCGATCCATCGCGGCCCCGCTCAGGGCTCGCCGGGGAACGCGAGCGGCGGTGGTGTCTCGGCCGGCTTGCCCGCGAAGCGGATGTGAACGTGGTCGACGTGCCATGGCGAGGGGCGCAAGAGCCCCTCTTCGGCGAGGGCGCTGTAGGCCTCGTCGTGAATCCAGCGCTTGCTCCGCAGCTCGGGGAGGGCCTTGCGGATCTCATCGATGTAGGCCTGATCGGTGAAGATGGTCTGCACCACCGCGATGGGGCCGGGGCGGCGCTTCTTGTCGGGCACGTAGCGGCCCTGGGGCGTGGGGCCGTCGAGCAGGAGGCCGAGGAAGTACGCGAGGCGCATGCCGTCCAGGCCCTTCACGGTGCCCGGACCGCAGCGCAGCTCGTCGTTTTCCACGAGCACCCCCTCGCAGCGACGGGTGAGGAGCGAAGCGCCCTTCTGTGCGGGCAAGCCGATGTCGACGTCGCGCCCGCCCTGGTGGCTGATGTGCCGCGCCTTGCCGAGATCGGTGGCGGGCCGGATCCCGTTCCACTGGCTGATGTCGCCGACCGCGATGGCGTTGCGCTGGAAGCGCCGGCTGGTCTGAAGGAATGCGGTGCGCAGCGCGCTCACCACGTCGGCGCGCGCGAACTGATACCGGTGAGGGGCCTGAAGCAAGTAGCCGGCGCGTCGTTCGATGGGAAACGGCAGCCCCACGAGCGGGAGCAGGGTGTTGGCTTGTGCGTCGGCGGCGTTCGGCGCGAACAGCGGCGCGGCAGTGCGGAGCACGCGCACGGGCTCCTTGGCGTCGACCACGACGAGGATGTCTTTCTGCTTCTGGTTCTCGAACGACACGAAGGCGGGGAGGCGACCGTCGTCGTCCTCGGTGCCGGTCTGCAGGCGCGTGAGCTTGCGCGAGAGCACCTCGAAGCGCTCGAGCGCGTCGCGCGGACCAGCGAGGCCGATGGTGACGTAGCTCTTCGCCGGCGCCTCCACCCGCACCACCCAGCGACCGGCGGGGAGCTCGAGCGTCGTCCGCGCGAGCTCGAGATCGAGCCGGCTCTCTGAGGGGCTCACGAGGGGAGGCGCGGTGGCCGTCGCGCTCGCTCCTGGGCTCGCGCCAGCGCCGTATTCGCACGGTCGCGTGGTGGTCGGCAGAGTCGCGGGGAGCCCAGCGCGCGGAGCGCCTGCGACCGCGGGGGACGCTGGCGCTCCACCGGCGCTCGCGCAGCCGACGACCAGCAGCGCGAGCAGAGAGCGCCCCGCGAGCTGGGTCATCACTCCGCGCAAGGCGAGAGCTCCTCCGAGAGAACGCGTTCGCGGTCGGCGCACAGCTCGGTGAGGGCGCCGTCGGCGCGCTCGAGCGCGTCCTCGAGCGCGCTGGCCACGAGCGCCTCGTCTTCCTCGGCGAAGGCGGGCAGCCCGAGGCGGCGCCGCATCCCGCCCACGCAGCGCGCGAGCCCGTGTCCGCTCTGGTAGGCCGTGAGCCAGCGACCGTCGAGCAGGCCCTCGAGCAGGCGCTCCATGCCGCGAGCGAGCTGCTCCGGCGGCTCGAGCGTCGACGCCCCGTGGAGCGCCGCGATCGCGCCGAGCGAGCCCTCCACCGACCGCACGTCGGCTCTCAGGCTCCCGAGCTCGCCTTCGAAGTGGCCTCGCGCGAGGAGCGCGCCGTCGAGACACAGCTCCCACGCCGGATGCGCGAAGAGCACGAGCTTGGGGATGCCGAGGCCAGCCAGCGCCCGCGCGAGCTCACGTTCCCCGCGGAGGAACGGTTCGGTCTTGTGAAACCACACATCGGCGGCGAGGTGATGCGCGACCCCCTGCTGCAACCAGCGGACACTCCCCGTGTCGGCATGCGCGCCGGCTCTCGCACGCATCCCGCGGTGCGCCATGCGCCACAGATCGGGCAACATGGCGCCTACCCCCGCCGCGGGCGAGCCGAGCTCGATGCGGGCGAAGTGCCGGTGCAGGAGGAAGTTCACAGCGGCATCGTGGCCAACCCGAGCCGGCTTTGCAACCGGCCTCGTGCGCCGCCTCTCAGGACGCGCTGCTGCGCACACCCAGCTCGTCGGCGCCGACCCGGCGCTGCTGTCGCCAACGCGCGAGCAGCCAGAAGGCGAGCAGCCCACAGAGATCGGCGAGCCAGTCGAAGAGATCCGCGTTGCGGTAGGGTGAGAAGAACTGGAGCCCCTCCTCCAGGGTCGCCAAGCCGAGCGGCACCATCACCGCGAGCGGGAGCGCGCGTCCGCCCACCACGACGCGCGGGTCGTTCCAGCCGAGCGTCCACCAGTAGGCGACCCCGCCGATGAGCACGAAGTGCAGCACCTTGTCGAGACCGGGCAGCTCGAGCGTTCCCGACAGCGCGCGGAGGAGATCGAGGTAGGCCACCACCGACACCACCCCAACGAAGGCGAGGTGGAGCCAGAGCATCGTCTTTTCGGTGGGCCGCATGTTCGCTCTAGGTAGCGCTCGGGTCGGTCTCCGGCAACGTTGACGCGAGAAAAGGTCGCAGCACACAAACGCCGACGGGCGCCAGGTCATGCCCGGCGCCCGTCGGCGCGGTGAGCGCTTCGCTTCGCTCAGCGGTGGTCTCGGCGCCGTCGCCCAAAGAGGGCGCCGAGGAGGGCGAGCGCTGCCAGCGGCCAGGCACCGCGGGGATGGCCTGGCGTCGACACCGAGCAACCACCGTTCAGCTCGAACGCGGCGTTCGGCTCGGCGGCGAGCGCGCACGCGGGGGCCGCTCCGCAGTCGGTGTCGTCGCAGTCGACGGCGCCCTCCTCGTCATCGTCCATCCCGTTGTCGCACACCTCGTCCACCACCACGCACACCGGATCCGCGGCGCAGTCGGCGTCCGCGCAGTCGATGTCGCCGTCGTCGTCGTCGTCGATGCCGTTGTCGCAGAGCTCGAGCGCGCTGCAGGCGTCGCCGATGCCGTCGTCGTCGCTGTCGGCCTGCTCCGTGTTCACCTCGAGGCGGCAGTTGTCGTCGGCGTCGAGCACACCGTCGTTGTCGCTGTCGGTGTCGAGGTAGTCGGGCACGCCGTCCCCGTCGCTGTCGACTGGCGGGCTGCGCAGATCGCGGTCTCCCGCCTCGTCGGCGTCGAGCACGCCGTCGTCGTCGCTGTCGGTGTCGAGGTAGTCGGGCACGCCGTCGCCGTCGCTGTCGCGAGGGAAGTCGGCGAGCTGCTGGATCGGGCGGGCCTCGCTGCCGAGCGCTCGCTCCTGTCCGGGATGCTCGCCGAAGACGGTCAGCTTCGCGCTGCTCGGCTCCACGGTGGCGAACAGGGGGTTCCCGGCTTCGACGCGGTCGGAGATGAAGTCGTTGTCGGAGTCGGTGTCGAGGTAGTCGGGGGTGCCATCCTCGTCGCTGTCGCGCTCCTCATGGGCGCCCTCGACGCGATCGGAGAGGCCATCCCGATCGCTGTCCGTCTCGCACGCCAGCGTGCAGCCGTCGTACGGATCCTCGTTGCCGTCGTCGCACTCCTCGTCGCCCGAGACGACGCCGTCGCCACATTCCGACTCGCAGCTCTCGCCTTCGCAGCTGCAGGTGAACGAGCCCATGGTGTTGTTGCACGTCGTGCCATCGGCGCAGCCGTCGGTGCCGAGCGCGCACTCGTCCACGTCGGCGCAGTGCTTGCCGTCGCCGCCGAAGCCAGGCTTGCAGGTGCAGGAGAACGAGCCGGCGGTGTTGGTGCAGGAGGCGTGGGCCGCGCAATCGTCGGTGCCCCGGGCGCACTCGTCGATGTCGACGCAGCTCTTTCCAACCCGCTCGAAGCCCTCCTCGCAGCCGCACGCGAAGCTCCCCGGCAGGTTGGTGCACACGGTGCCAGGCGCGCAGTCGTCCATGCCGAGGGCACACTCGTCCACGTCGGTGCAGCTCACGCCGTCGCCCCGGAAGCCCGGGTTGCAGGCGCAGCTCGCGCCACCGGCGGTGTTCGTGCAGGTCGCGTCGGCGGCGCAACCGGCGGTGCCGAGGGCACACTCGTCCACGTCGGTGCAGCTCTTGCCGTCGCCCTCGAAGCCGGGGGTGCAGGTGCAGCTGAAGGAGCCCACGGTGTTCGTGCAGGTCGCGTCGGCGGCGCAGCCGGCGGTACCAAGGACGCACTCGTTCACGTCGGCGCACGATCTCCCGTCGCCATCGAAGCCCGGCTTGCAGGTGCAGCTGTAGCCGCCCGGCTTGTTGTTGCACGTCGCGTCGCTCGAGCAGTCGTTC
Organism: uncultured Polyangiaceae bacterium; assembly: GCA_964401935.1. Classification (GTDB taxonomy): domain Bacteria; phylum Myxococcota_A; class Polyangia; order Polyangiales; family Polyangiaceae; genus JAPYTK01. The sequence goes on along the minus strand of CAYOAL010000049.1, from coordinate 7,144 downwards.
ACGCCGAGGGCACACTCGTCGATGTCGACGCAGGTCGCGCCATCACCCTCGAAGCCCGGCTTGCAGGTGCAGCTGTAGCCGCCCGGCTTGTTGTTGCACGTCGCGTCGCTCGAGCAGTCGTTCACGCCGAGGGCGCACTCGTCGATGTCGGCGCAGGTCGCGCCATCACCCTCGAAGCCGGGGTCGCACTTGCAGTCGTAGGAGCCCGCGGTGTTGGTGCAGGACGCGTTCGCGTCGCAGCTGTCGGTGCCGAGGGCGCACTCGTCGACGTCGACGCACGACACGCCGTCGCCTTCGAAGCCCGCGTTGCACGCGCAGCCGAAGGAGCCCACCGTGTTGTGACACGTGGCGTCGCTCGCGCAGTCGTCGGCGCCGAGGGCGCACTCGTCGATGTCGGCGCACGACACGCCGTCGCCCGCGAAGCCGGGTTTGCAGGCGCAGCTGAAAGAGCCCACGGTGTTGGTGCACGAGGCCGCCTCGGCGCAGTCGTTGTTGCCGGTCGCGCACTCGTCGACGTCGGCGCAGGAGAGGCCGTCGCCTTCGAAGCCCGCGTTGCACGCGCAGCCGAAGGAGCCCGCGGTGTTGGTGCAGGCCGCGTTCGCGTCGCAGTTGTCGGCGCCCGTCGCGCACTCGTCGACGTCGGCGCAG
>CAYOAL010000049.1:0-6396 GCA_964401935.1 uncultured Polyangiaceae bacterium | reverse complement strand
CGCGTTCGCGTCGCAGTTGTCGGCGCCCGTCGCGCACTCGTCGACGTCGGCGCAGGTCACGCCGTCGCCTTCGTAGCCCGGGGCACACGCGCAGCCGAACGAGCCCGCGGTGTTGGTGCAGAGCGCGTTCGCGTCGCAGTTGTCGGCGCCCGTCGCGCACTCGTCGACGTCGGCGCAGGTCACGCCGTCGCCTTCGTAGCCCGGGGCACACGCGCAGCTGAAGGACCCCGCGGTGTTGGTGCAGGCCGCGTTCGCGTCGCAGTTGTCGCTGCCGAGCGCACACTCGTCCTCGTCGCCAGCGAAGGTGGCGACGCAGTACCGCGAGCCGTCGAGCGTGACATCCACCGAGGGGGAGGTCCCGCTGCAGTCGCCGGTCCAGCCGACGAAGGTGGACCCAAGCTCGGGGGTCGCGGTGAGGGTCACCGTCTGGCCGAACGCGTAGTCGAAGCTGCACACGTCGGGGCAGAGCACTCCGGAGGGCGCGCTCGTCACCGTGCCGGCGCCGGTGCCGGCGATCTCCACGTCGACGGTCTCGTTGGCGGGGTTGGTCTCGCCACCGGTCACGTTGACGAGATAGTCCTCGGTCTCACCGTAGGTGTACGTGCCGCAGAGCGCAGGCGTCGCCGCGTACTGCATGATCACCCGCAGATAAACCTGTCCGTTGAACGCGCTGGCCGGCACCGTGAGCGTCCCGGCGAAGGTCCCGAGGGTCTGCACGTTCTTGCCCATGTCGAACACGAGCTCCTCGGGATCTTGGATCACGTCGTCTTGGTTCAGATCGAACCAGATCTTGACGTACTCCATGTACTGCGTGCCATCGGTGGCCACGTCGACCTCGACGTCGTACGTCTGGCCGGCCTGCAGGTTGGCGAGGGCGGTGCCCGTCCCGTCGTAGTACGGGCTCTTGCCAGTGTGGCTCTCCCCGTCGTGGATCTTCACGCGCGTGATCCACTCGTGGTTTTGGTTGTTGGCGCTCGACGCGCACAGGGGGGATGCCGCGCTCGCGGTCCCCTCGCCGAGCCCGAATACGGCGAGGGTGGTCACGAGGAGCAGCGCGGTGTGCCCAAGTTTTCGGAAATTGGCGATTGTCACGAGTTGGCCTCCGACGGTGACGAACGCCACCCCGGGCCCATCCTTGAGCGCGGCGCGGAAAATTCTCGCCGGAGGGGCTCGGGGGCGGTGTCAGCCGGAGTACGACTCGTCCTGCTCGATGCGCGAGAGCACCCAGTCGAACTCGCCCGCCGTCACCTTGACCTGACAGTACTCGCAGTTGCCCACCATGCTGATGCGCAGCTCGGCGCCGCAGTTGGGGCAGCTCTGATCCCCCTTCGACGCACCCTTCCGCTGCACGCCGCGGATCAGGGTCCAGTATTCGCTGTAGGTGCGCTCCTTGCTGCGGCTTCCGCTGAGGAGGCGCCCGTCGTCGGCGACCGTGTAGTCGAAGCCGGTCGCGAAGACGCGCACCGTGATCGCGTCGTAGCTGGCGTCGGAGAGCACGTTCGCGAGATCGATCCGCAAGATGCGAGCGTTCTCGTTGACGTTCCGGCACTGGCTCTCGCGATAGAGATCGAGCCAGTACATCATCGACTGGAACAGGTTGTCGGACACGAAGGGGCGGATGAGCTTGGGGTCACGCCCCGACCAACCGAGCTGGAGCTGGGTGAAGATGTGGCCGACACGCTGCAGGAACACGTTCCAGTCGTACGACGGATCGCGGTGCTGGAACGCCTGCATGCGCATCGGAGCGCCGGGATCGACGCGCGTGGGATGATCGGTGCCGACCTCGGGGACATCGCTCGTCAACAGCGGCCCGCGGGGCTGGCGGCTGAGCGTGGACAGGTGCTCCACCGTCCAGTCGAAGCGGCCACCACCGACCTCTTCGGAGCAGTAGCTGCAGCGCGTGCCGCGCATGTTCTCGATCGACGCTCCACAGTTGGGGCAGTCGAGGGTGCGGGCCCGCTCGAGGGGGCGCGACTTCGCCGAACGCGCGCGAAACACCCCCATGCGGTCGACCACGTAGAAGCGCTGCTGGCCCCCTTGGCGATACACCTCCACGTAGTTCGCTTCGAACTCGAGCATGATGTGCACGGTGGGGCCTTGCACCCCCGAGAAGCGCACGATGCGCATGGCCCCGATGATGATGCCGTGCACGTCGGCGAGCCGTGGGTCGGGGAGCACCGGGGCGAGCTGGGGGGTGAGGAAGGCGGAGATGGCGCTGGTGCCCTTCGCGCGGGCGCGTTGGAGCTCGGCGTACAGGAGGTACACGAAGTCTTCGAAGAGCACGTTCGAGAAGGCGGGGTCGACGGTGCGGATGTGATCGAGCGCCGCGCGAGGCACGAGCGCTGCGTGGGACACCTGCTGGACATGGGGCACCCCCGCCGCGGACGTGGCCCACGCCTTCTGCTTGGCCTCCCCGCGTTTGCGCAGCCAGGTGACCACGAGGAAGAGGATGAGGAGCGGCACGCCGATGGCTGGGTGCTCGATGCAGAGCCACAGCAGGTAGAAGATGATGCCGCTGTCGTCGCTGCCACCGCCGCCGCCGCCCCCGCCACCCCCGAACGACTCGCCGCCCCCGGGGCGAGCGAAGGCCACCGCCGCGGTGAGGCACAAAATCGCGAAGAGCAGCGCGGCGAGGGCCAGGCGACGGGAGTGCCTCATTGCACCTCGTCGGGCAGCTCGTTCACGTCGTCCTCGGCGCGGGGCATCGCCTGGGCGAGCGGTGGCCCGAGACGCTCCACCGCCGCGATGAACGCGGCGAGATCGAGGTTGTGCGCGGCCTCTTCGATGGCGCGGCAAGCCGCTTCGTAGTCTTCGCCGAGGCTCGCCGGCTCGACGCCGATGTCGGGCACGACGGCGGCGCGGCGCTCGAAGGCGGACACGAACACGAGGATGCCGTTGCGACCGGTCGTTCGCGAGATGCCGAGCTCGTAGAAGGTGGCGCGCGCGGCGGTGCTCACGTTCTGCGCGAGCGTGCTCTTCCTCAAGAGCACGCGGCGCAGCGCGGCGACGTTCGCCGAGAGCGCAGCGCCGACGACGAACGCGACGATTCCATCGAGCGCCATCTGCCCCAGGCTGAAGAGCTGGGGCGCCACGAGCATGTAGCCCACGACCGCGGCCATGCCGATGAAGCCGACGTGATAGTCGGTGGCGCGATAGTCACCGCTGACCCGCCGCACCGCGACGACGATCTCGGCCGAGGTCTGCGCCTCCACCGCCTTGACGGCCTCGGCTGCGCGCTCACGCGCGTCCGCGGCGAAGAAGGCGGCCTGGCTCATGCGCCGTGTTTACTCCACGCGCCGGTGCCGGTCGAGCTTGCGTCGCGCTCGGGAATGGTGGGGACGTTCCGCGCCGACGGCGTCGGCCCTCCGCGCCCCGCGCGCGCCTGGACCGCCCGCGCACTCCCGTTCACTCAAGATTTGACCGAAAAGGGCGCGGCGCCCGAGCTGCCGGTGCCGATCGCCGAGAGCGGCTCGAGGGAGCTGGGCGGAGCGAAGCGCAACCGAGCTCGTTTCCGAGGGCTGTCCGGGCGATGAGCCGTCAGGCGGAAGAGCGCAGAAGAGCCAACGGGTCGAGAGCGTCGCAGGCCGTGCCTCGCCCTTCACCCTGGGGAGCATGCCATGCGCGCCGGACCACGTCTCGCGGCGGTGTTGGGCGAGGGGCGTCTCCGACGGGGGCTCCGAGCTCGGGGCTCCCTCTCTGGCCCGAGGCAAAGCGCAGCCCGCCCGGCTTCGCGGTCCCGTGGTGACGCGCAGCCCCGTCTGGCTCGAGGTGCGTCGTCAGCTGGAGGGCACCTCGGCGGGATCGATGGGGCCATGTCGTGCGCGCCATCCGACCGTGCACGTACCCGTGAGCCCGTTCGTGAGCAGGGTGTGATTCGTTTCGAGATGCCCGAGGACAGCCTGCCCGATGGCCACACGGGACCTGATCAGCGTGAAGATGCTGATGACGCTCTGGCTGTACGCGATCTCCGTGGGGGTCGGCAGTGCGCGGGAGATCGAGCGGCGCTTGGCCACGGACATGGCGTTTCAGTGGATCGGGCGGCCAGCGTGTCGGGCGGACGAAGCGGCGGAGTTTCGCGTTCGGCATCGCGCCGCGCTCGAGAAGGTGTTCACGGACGTGCTCGGCGTCCTGTTGCACCGCGGCTTGGCCTCGCTCGAGATCGTGGCGCAGGATGGGACGCGCGTGAGGGCGTCGGCGAGCGCGCCCTCATGGGCAATCGGAAGCACTCCCAGGTCATCGCCGTTTGGCGAAGGCGGATGAGCACCGAAGAGTCGAAGCAGCTGCTGCGGGCGCGCGCGAGCCTTTGCGAGCTCCCGAACGCTCACGCGAAGACGCGCTTCGCCATGGCATCGGTCCTGGTGCGCGGGCTCAACAAAGTGACGTGCGTGGCACTGTGCGTCGCGCTGACCCACAACGTGCTCACGCACGCCGTCAAGCTCCTAGCCTGAGCGCCAGCCGTCGCTCCGACGTCGAAACCGACCGCGCACCGTCCGCGAGCGGCTCGCCCTTCGCTGCTCACGCACGTCGATCGGGCCACATCGCCGTGCGTGACGATTTCCGCCCGCCCCCGCGCCCGACTCCGCCCCGCACGTCCTGCGCGCCGGACGCTTTTCCGGACACACCTTCAGTCGATGCTTCGGCGTGGGGGGCTGGGCTCCACCGCGACGAGCTCGTCTTCGTCGGCGTCGCGGTCGAGTCGTGCGAGCTCGGGCAGGGAGCGCGGAGGGGAGGCCCCGGGCGCGGTGGGTGGTGTGGGGGGCAGGGGCCGCTCGAACGCGGCGATCAGCACCGAAGCGAACGCCAGCCCGGCCGCGAGCGTCCTCCTCGTGTGACGGAGCTGTCGTCCCCAACGCATGACTCTTCACCAGACGCTCGAGCACCGCGATTTGTTCCGTCGTCGCGTGAGTTCCTGCACGTTGGGGCGCCTGCGAGCCATCGGGGGCGGCCGGCCGGCCCCTCGCCTCGGCGTGCCCTCGGGGGCGAGGGTGAGCCCCGGCCCACCACCGACGTGCTTGCGCCGAGCGCTCGGACCATGCACACCCCGCCCCCATGGCTCAACGCATTGGCATCATCGGCTCTGGACAGGTTGGCCGAACCTTGGGCGCAGGCTTCGTCGGCTTGGGGCACGAGGTGAAGATCGGCTCACGCAACCCCGACCCGCTGCGGGAGTGGGCGGAGGAGCAAGGCGAGCGCGCCTCCACCGGGAGCTTCGCCGAGGCCGCCGCCTTCTGCGAGATCGCGGTCCTCGCCACCCTGTGGTCGGGCACCGAGAGCGCGATCGATCTCGCCGGGCCGGAGCGGCTGGGGGGCAAGATCGTGATCGACGCCACCAACCCGCTCGACTTCGGGGCTGGCTTCCCCCCGCGGCTCGCCCTCGGCCACACCGACTCCGGCGGCGAGCAGGTGCAGCGCTGGATCCCCGACGCCCGTGTCGTCAAATGCTTCAACTGTGTGGGCCACGCCCACATGGTGCGGCCCTCGTTCCCGGATGGCCCCCCCGACATGTTCATCGCTGGCGACGACCCCCGGGCCAAAGGGGTGGTCGCGGAGGTGTGCCGCGCGTTCGGGTGGGGCGTGATCGACGTGGGCGGCCTCGAGGGGGCGCGCCTGCTCGAGCCGCTCGCCATCCTTTGGATCACGGAGGCCGCCCGCACCAAGGGCTACGAGCACGCCTTCCGCATGCTGCGCAAGTAGTCGCCGCGCGACGACCAGCGCCGCGCTCGGTGGGCGCGACGCTCAGCCGTCGGTCGATGGGTGAGGGTGCGCGGCGAGCTTGGCGTCGATGCGGCGTTCGATCTCGCCGACGGCGATCCCAGCCGCGCGCGCCACCGCGTGGAGGTAGTCGCGCTCCGCCTCGACCACCTTGCCGTCGGCCACCGCCGACTCGAGCAGCAGCTCCATCGCTTCGTGCCTCACGTCCTCGGGGAGCGCCCCCATCGCCTTGGCCGCCTCGTGGCTGCGCGTCGTGGGCATGATGGCCTCGTCGTCCTCGCCGGTGGCGATCCCGAAGCTCTTGAACGTGCGGAGCATGAACGTGAGCTCGTCGGGGTGGAGCTCACGGTCGGTGGCGATGATCCCCATCACCAGCTCACAAACACGTCGAGCCGTCACTGTGTCCATGCGTGAGCTCGAGCTTAATACACCCAGCCGCTTCTTCGTAGCGGCTTGTCTCGAGGCCTCGGAGGGCAACCTCCTCCGGCCCACGCGTCAACTCGGCGCGCGACGTGATGAGGACCGCTCCAGCCTGGCTCAAGAGCTGACCGGAAAAGAGCTCGCGCACGACCGACCAGAAGAGCTCACCGGAGGCGAGGGCGCCATCGAGCGAAGGCAAGCCGGCGAGGGCCCGGGCCACCCGAAGCCGCTCCTCGGTCTCGCGTGGGTTGAGGCCGACCATGC
>CAYOAL010000048.1:32443-62280 GCA_964401935.1 uncultured Polyangiaceae bacterium | reverse complement strand
CCTGAAGCGACCCACCGACCCGCCACTCCGCCTTTTCCGGTCAGGTCTTGAGTTTCTTGGAGGGTGCTGCCGCACCCTCGCCCCACGCTGCGCGCGGCGAGTCCCTCCCACCTTGTTGCGCATGGGGCCCCAACGCCCAAGCGCGCTTCGAGAGAGCTCGGTCTTTTCCGGTGAGGTCTCGAGGCGCGCGCTGCGCGCGGTCAGGGCAGCTTGGCGAGCTTGGGGGGGGCGCTCCACGCCCCCACCGCCCCGAGATCGACGAACGCGTCGTTGCTCATGACCACGAACGGGCGGTCGTCGATGGTGAGCTTGCCGTGACCGTCGTGCTCGATCACCTGGAGCTTGCCCATGCCGTAGCCCATCGGTCCTTGAGCGTAGTAGTGCGCCTGAAGCCGGTAGCCGGGCGCGCGCCGGACACCGTCGACGACGAACATCTCAGGGCCGTAGCCGGTGGTGATGTCGCCTGCGAGCTTGCCCCCGCTGGCGAGCTCGACGTCGCCGTAGAAGGCGTGACCGCCCGTGGTGTCGTGCACGTGGAGATCCACGTCGTTGGCGTCGGTCTCCCAGCTGAGCACGAAGCCGAGGGAGGGCTCGGTGGCGAGGGTCGCGCCCGCCTCCGCGAGGCGGACCTCGAGCTTGGCGCGCTTGCTGGGCGCCTCGCGGAGCCAGCTCGCGGCCACCAGGCCCAGATCGCGCCGCAGCACGGAGGCGACCGCGGCGTAGCGGCCGGTGCAGGCGACGAGGCCGTCCTCGAGCGCGGCGAAGCTGGCAGCGTGACGGCCGGCGGCCAGGAGCGCGAAGGCGAGGAGGCGATGGCTGGTGGGGTGGTCGGGCCGTTGGTTGCGCGCCTTCTGGTAGGTGTCGATGGCCAGGCGGCGTGCGACGTGGCTGTCGAGGCGGTCGAGGCGCGAGCCGGCGTAGCGCCGAAGATCGGCGCGGGTGGGGAACAGATCGATCACCGAGCCGTATGCGCGCGCCGCGCTGGCGGGGTCTTGCTTGGCTTCGTAGGCCTCGCCGAGCGCGATGAACGCCAGCATCTCCGTGGGCGACCGCGCCTGCCACGCCCGCGCCTTGGAGAGGGCCCGATCGACGCGCCCCGCGTCGAGGAGAGCCATGATCTCGGCCATCGGTCCGCTGTACGGTGCGCTCGGCGCCTTCTGCGGCGCGCTCGCGGCGGGGCTCGCGCTGGGGTTGGGCTCGAAGGTCATGGGGTACGTCACGGTCACCACGCCACCGTCCGGCGCGGGGAAGACGAGGGCGCGCATGGCGTTGGCGACACATTGGGCCATGCTCGCGCCGATGGGGGTGGCGAGGGTGCCGGCTGTGCCCACGCTGGTGACGCTCACCACCTTGCCGCCGGTGCCGATGCCGAAGCGCGTCACGAGCTGACCGCGGAGCGCGGGATGATGCTGCAGCGCGGTGCGATAGCAAGCCCGGAACCGCGCGAAGTTGGCGCGGACGACGCGCTGGATCACCTCCGGCGGCATCCGGCCGCTCACGCGTGTGGCGCCTGCCCGCACGTCGGGCTGGGTGGCGTTCGGGGGCGGACCGAGCCGGCCGTGGCCGGTCCCGAAGGCCTGACCTGCGCCGGCGGGAGGCGGCGGTTGGCTGCCTCCGAACAGACCGAGCTCGCCCACGTTGCCACCTCCCCCCTCGCCAGCCCCGTGCAGGCTGAGGCTGCCCGCGCCGAAGCTCTCGCCGAGGGTGTCGCCCCAGGCGCTTTCGTGCGCGCGCGGAGGGGCGAGCGCGAGCGAAGGCTCGGCGGCGGGCAGGGGCGCGGCGGGCAGGGGCGCGGCGGGGAGGGGCGCGGCGTCGAGGGGTGAGCTGGCCTGCAGCCGACGCTGAACGACGGCGAGCTCTCCTTCGGCTACCTCGAGCACGTTCACGAGCGCGTCGCGGTCGAGGCCGTACCGATCGTAGTCTCCCTGGGTCTCCAGGACGAGCAGCGACGTGTACGGCGACATCACGCGGTGCTGGGTGGAAAGGGTCACGATCTCGCTCTCGAGCGCCGCCGACGGGCCCTCCCGTCGCTCCCTCTCCAAGAGGCTCGCGATCTTCGCCTGTGCAGAGGAGCGCTCGAGCAAGGCGCGCGGCGCGCCGATGGCCGCCGAGGTCGAGACCTCCACGCCGTCGATGCGGATCCGCAGGGGGGTGGACACCGGCACGTCGGCGTGGACCAAGACCTGGTCGCCTGGCTGCACCCCGTCGAGCGTGCGCGGCCACCACCAGCGCGCGCCCTCCACCTCGAGCTTCACGCCCGAACGCGCGCTTCGATTCAGCCGTCGCCACACCTCCTCGGCGCCGCGGGTGCCATCGACCGACACCCCGTCGCGCTCGAGGTTGCTGCGGACGAGCGCCTCGAGGCCGTCGTCGTCGCGAATCCCTCCGAACGCGACCGCGTCGAGGCGGGCGACGCCACGCGCGGCCAGACCCTTCACCGCCTGCCGGAGCGCGGCACCGTCGCCCCCTGCGGTGACCACGCCGTCGCCGATGAGCACGATGCGGTGCATGCCCCGCGCTTGGGCGGCGCGACCGGCCCAGGAGAGCGCGTGCTCGAGATCGGACGCGCCCATCGCGCGACGCTCACGGAGCGTGCGCGCGGGCTGGGGGCCGAGCTCGCTCGCCGGGCCTTCGTAGATGGAACGCACGGTCTGATCGAAGCCGAGCACGAGCACCTTTCGGTCGCCGAGACGGGCGAGGAGCTGCTCGAGGAGGGCGATCTGGGCGCCGAGCTCGAGGGCGCGGGACGCGCTCGTGTCGAGCAGGAACACCGTGTCGCCGAGCGGCGCGGCGGCGGCCGCCGCCTTCGCTTTGACGCGAGCCACGACCAGCTCCTCGCTGCGCACCACGTCCGCTTGCGTGAGCTGGGGATCCGCCGTGAAGTCGCTCTCGGGGACGAGGTCGGCGCGCACGAGGTGCGACGCGCGCGGGGTCGCCCCGAGGGCGTTGGCGTGCACGTCGAGCGCGCCGACGCGCCCCAACCCGCGGAGCGGCACCAAGGTGTCGCGGGCGCCGTGAAGGGGCTGGCCGTACGACACGACGAGCTCCTTGACGCCGTGGGCGGGGATGGGGAACACGCGCGCGCTGAAAGCGTTCGCCTCGCCTTGCTCCAAGAGGGCAGGATCGACGCGGCGGTGCAGGAAGTCCTCGTAGATCGCCCGCGCCTTCGCCTTCGGCACCATCTCGCCTTCCTGCCACGTGTCGTCGATCTTCATCGCGAAACGGCCGACGGAGGCGCCGCGGGGGAGGGCGATCCGGAACCGCCCCTCGATGACCCGTGGCTCGGGGTTGCGGAACGTGAGCTTTAGCTGTGTGAAGGCGAGCGGGCCAGCGACCACCGAACGACCGACGACCGAGACGAGCTCGAGCTCGTTGCCGTCGCCGGAGGTGAGCGTGATGGGGGCTCGTGGCGGCAGAGGGATCGCTCGGGTGACGGCGACCGCCTCGAGCGCTCGCGGCCCATGGGCGGAGGGAAGCGGCGGTGCGGCGCAGGCGGCGAGCACTGCCGCGGCGACCAGCAGTCGACTCGTGGCTCTCACGGGGAGGTGGGACACCCGCCTCGTTCGAAGGTTCCTTTGGCCTCCGGAGGCGTGCTCCGGGGATGGCGCCCCGACAGCGGGCTGGCCGCCGCGTCGCGGCGCCTCTATCCATCGTGGTGATGACCCGAGACGTTCACGCAGTGATCATGGCCGGCGGTTCCGGGACCCGGTTCTGGCCCGCCTCGCGACGACTTCGACCGAAGCAGCTGTTGCCGCTCGCCGGTGAGAAGCCGCTCCTGCTCGAGCAGGTGGAGCGCGTGGCGCCTCTGTGTGGCTTCGACAACGTGCTGGTGGCCACCGGGGCTCACCTCGTGGAGGCGACCCTCGAGGCCGTGCCCGGGCTGCGACGGGAGCAGCTCCTGGTGGAGCCGGTCGCGCGCAACACCGCGCCCTGCCTCGGCTGGGCCGCGGCCACCGTGGCGCGCACCGCTCCCGACGCGGTGGTCATCGCGCTGCCCGCCGATCCGCACATCGGGGACGAGGAAGCGTTCCGGGCCGCGCTCGAGACGGCGATCAGCAAGGCCGCGAGCGGGGTCGTCACCACGATCGGGGTTCGCCCCAGGCACCCCGAGACGGGCTACGGCTACCTCGAGGCGCGCCCCGGGAGCGAGGACGCGGCGGGCGTGATGGAGGTGGTTCGGTTCGTGGAGAAGCCGGATCGAGCACGGGCCGAGGAGTTCTTCGCCTCCGACCGGTTCTTCTGGAACGCCGGGATGTTCTTCTTCCGTGCGCGGGACATGCTCACGGCGATCGAGCGCCACCTCCCCGAGCTCGCCAGCGGCCTCGCCGCGTTCGATCGTGCGGCGGCGGAGGGCCACGAGGACGAGGTCGTCGGGCGCGTGTTCCCCACCCTGCCGAGCATCAGCATCGATCACGGTGTGATGGAGAAGATGGAGCGGCTCGGCGTGGTGCCCGCCGAGTTCGGTTGGAGCGATCTCGGCAGCTGGCAGAGCGCCCACGAGCTCGCTGACAAGGACGCGCGCGGCAACAGCGCCCCAGCCTCGGCGGTGCTGGTGGATGCCTCGGGCAACCACGTGGTGGACATGCGGCAGCGTGGGGAGCGTCAGGTCATCGCGCTCGTCGGCGTGCGCGACCTGGTGGTGGTGCAGACGGACGACGCGCTCCTCGTCATGCCTCTCGAGGCGTCGCAACGCGTGCGCGAGGTGGTGGCCGCCCTCGACGCGCGTGGCGAACGCGAGCTCGTGTGAGCGGTGGCGCGCGGCGGGGCGCGGGCGCCGCCCAACCCCACGTTGCGCCCGCCCCTCGGGCCCGTGCCGGGTGGGCCGAGAGGGGGAGGGGATCGGTGGGGTGCGGTAGCGCGCGACCGTAGCCGACGAGCGCGAGGGCGAGGGGCACGAGCCACAGCCCCAGCCACGGCGTGCCCTCGCGCTCGCACAGCGCCTTCCACCAGCTCGCGGCCAGGCTCGCGGTGACGAAGGCCACCGTCACCGCGAGGGCGAGCTCGCCGCCGCTGGGGGCCGCGCCGAGCGCGCCGGTCGAGCTCTTGCCGAACAGCCGCAGCACGCCCAGGGTGAGCGACGGCAGGCTCACGAGGATAGCCATCTCGGCGGATCGCCACCCGCTCACGGCGAGCCATCGCAACACGATGAACGCCGCCCCCACCTGCGAAGCGCCGGGGAGCACGGCGAGCCCGTGGGCGAGGCCCACGAAGGCCGCGCCGAGGGCGCTCGGACACAGCTGGCGCGGGGCCGGCGCCCAGTGGGTGCTCGCGAGGCCCAGCGCCGTGAGCAAGAGGCCGGCTGCGGCGACGGTGGGCGTCTCGTTCACCCCGGACTGCATGGGCGCGAGCGCCATCTCGACGGCGATGGCCACCACCGAGCCCACCGCGATGGCGACGGCGTCGCGGCCGCCGACCTGGCTCTGGAGCACGGACGGTCGCGCGATGCCGCGGATGCCCTCGGTGAAGGCGGTGGCGAGGCGCACCCGCACCACGACCACGAGGGCGGCGAGACAGCCCAGGGTGGCGATCTCGGCGAGGGCGGTCCCGGACGCCACGTCTCCGAGCCACACCGACGCGGCCACGCGGTGGCCGCTCGCCGACACTGGGAGCACCCGACTCACCCCTTCGATGGCCGCATAGGCGACCTGCTTGACCAGGTCCAACCGCCCGATTTTAGCAGGGCGCAGGCAGCGATCCCCACAGCCTCCGTTTATGCTACGGTCTGTCCGTTGATGCGCTGCGGCATGGCCGCTGCCACAACCGCGAGGGAGCTCCGAGCGAGCTCCTGAAGCGCGAAATCAGTCGCACGAGGGCCGTATCGACGAGGTCGATGCTCCCGCGCGCGCATCGAACCGACTCCCAAACACCGGAGGACTCGTGAACACGGCCAAGCTGACCCTGAACATCGACGGCAACGAACAAACCATCGACCTGCCCGTCGTCGTGGGCTCGGAGCAGGAGGTCGGCGTCGACATTCGCGCGTTGCGTGAGCAGACCGGGGTGGTCACGCTCGATCCCGGATACGGCAACACCGGCGCCTGCACCAGCGCGATCACGTACATCGACGGCGAGAAGGGGATCCTTCGGTACCGCGGCATCCCCATCGAGCAGCTCGGGGAAAAGTCGAGCTTCGTGGAGGTGTCGTACCTCTTGATCAACGGGCGGCTGCCGACGCGTCCCGAGCTCGTGGATTTCTCCCACAAGCTGACCATGCACTCGATGATTCACGAGGACATGCGGCACTTCTTCGACGGCTATCCGCTCACCGCGCACCCGATGGCCATCCTCAGCGCGATGGTGTGCTCGCTGTCGAGCTTCTACCCCGACGCGCTCGATGCGTCGAACACGGAGCTGTTCGACATCACCGCGACCCGCCTCCTGTCGAAGGTGCGCACCATCGCCGCCTTTGCGTACAAGAAGACCATCGGGCAGCCGTTCATGTATCCGCGCAACGAGCTCACTTACTGCGCGAACCTCCTGCACATGATGTTCGGCAATCCGTGCGAGCCGTACGAGATCGACGACGACGTGGTGAAGGTGATGAACCTGCTGCTCATCCTCCACGCGGATCACGAGCAGAACTGCTCGACGAGCACCGTGCGCCTGGTGGGCAGCGGCAAGGCGAACCTCTTCGCCTCCATCGCGGCTGGGATCTGCGCGCTGTGGGGGCCTCGCCACGGCGGCGCGAACCAGGAGGTGGTCGAGATGCTCGAGACCATCGTGTCGGACGGGGGCGACGTGAAGAAGTACGTGAAGCTGGCGCAAGACAAGAGCTCCACCTTCCGCCTCATGGGCTTCGGCCATCGGGTGTACAAGAGCTTCGATCCGCGCGCGTTGCTCATCAAGCAGGCCGCCGACAAGGTGCTGGCCAAGCTCAAGATCGCCGATCCACTGCTCGAGGTGGCCAAGCGCCTCGAGGAGGCGGCGCTCGAAGACAGCTACTTCAAGGAGCGCAACCTCTACCCCAACGTCGATTTCTACAGCGGCATCATCTACCGCGCGCTCGGCTTCCCGACCAACATGTTCACGGTGTTGTTCGCGCTCGGTCGCTTGCCCGGCTGGATCGCGCAGTGGAAAGAGATGAACGAAGACCCCAAGGGCCGCATCGGGCGGCCGCGGCAGATCTACACCGGCCTCAACGAGCGCACCTACGTGCCGATCGACGAGCGCTCCTAGCGCTCGGCGCCCCCGTCGTGGCAGCAGCGACGGAGAAATCGACGCTGGGGTGGGGCGGGCGCGTGCGTCGGGCTGCCGTTCGTCACTCGCGACCGTAGAGCGGCGGCGGCTTCGGTCGCACCACGGGGACCGGGGCGGGGCGCGGTCCGGCTGGAGGCCGGCGCGGGGGGAGGGGGGGCGTGGGCGGCGGCGCGGCAGGCGCGGGGGCGGCTGCGTCGGAGTCGGTGGGCCGCGCCGACGGGCTCTCCTCGGCACCGCGCTGCGCCGCGCTCGGGCTCGGCGAGGGAGGGGCTGCCTCGTCGGGGGGGCGGGCCCGCGTCGCGCTCTCTGGTGCCGCGGGAGCGTCGGCGTTGGCTCGGTCTTGGGTGGGCGTCGACTCGTCGTCGCGCGTGAGCAACAGCGCGAGCACCAGCGCCGCGAGGGCGGCGGCCAAGAGCGGCAAGAGGGCGCGCTGGCCCCCGACGGCGCTGGTGCGCGGTGGCTCGGACCAGCCGTTGAGCTCGCTCGGGGTCGATCGCGGCGCTGCGACGGGGGGCATGTCGACGGTCGGGGTGGGCTCGGGGACCGCGCCGCCGCGGGCGGGGGGCGGCGGCCGGGGCGGCTTCGCGCCCTCGGTGCGTTCGGGGGGGCGTGGGGGGGCGGCGCTCGTGCCCGGCGCCTCTGGGGGCAGCGCGGCGGGCCGCGTGGACGCGGGGCTGCGCGGGCCGTTGAGGGGGCTGCCGTTGGCGAGCGCGGCCCGAATCTCGTCGGCCGTCATCGACGCGCGGGCGGGGATGTGGAGCTCGTTGGGATCGATCTCCCCAGCCTCGACCAGCCGCACTTGTTCGGCGCGTGCGCGAATGCGCTCGGCGCCCGCCTTGCGAACGTACTGCGCGACGCTCTGCTCGCTCGCGAGCGAGCCAACCGCCTCGAGGGCGGCCGCGAAGCGCTCCGCGGTGGGCCAGCGCTTGGTGGGATCTCGCTCCAGACCCTGCAGCACGATGCCGTCGAGCTTCTTCGGCGTCTCTGCGAGCGCGCTCGGCGCGGGGATGTCGCGGGTGAGCACGTTGTGAGCGGTGGCGGTGATGCTCTTGGCCGCGAACAGCCGCTCGTTGGTCATCGCCTCCCACAGCACGGTCGCGGCGCTGAACACGTCGCTCCTCCGCGTCAGCTCCTCGTCCTTCACCTGCTCGGGCGTCATGTAGGCGAGCTTCCCCCGCATCTCCCCTTGCTTGGTGTCGTGGTACTGACCGAGCGCCTTGGCCACGCCGAAGTCGAGCAGCCGCACCAGCCCATCGGTGCCGATGAGGATGTTGTCGGGGGTGACGTCGCGATGGATGATGTTGAGCGCTTCCCCCTTCTCGTTGCGGGCCTCGTGGGCCGCGTGCAACCCGCGGAGGGCGCCGACCATCGTCCGCAGCACGATCGGGAGCGGGAGGGTGCGCTTTCGCTCGCGCGCGTTGCGCAAGAGGTAGCGGAGGGTGACGCCCTCGACGTACTCCATCACGATCATCAGCTCGTCCTCGGACGCGATGAGATCGAGGGTGGGGATCACGTTCGGGTGCCGGATCCGGGCCACGAGGTGCGCCTCGTCGAGGAACATCGTGGCCACCTCCGGATCTTGCGCGTACTGCCGGTGCAGCCGCTTGATGGCCACGGTCCGCGCGAAACCACCGGCGCCGAGGGAGCGCCCGAGGTGCACGCTCGCGAATCCTCCCCGCGCGATGGCGTTGAAGATCGCGTAGCGACCCACGTACATGATGGGCCGCACGAGGGAGCCGTCCGGCGCGTCGACCATCTCCAACCACTCTAGCAGCCCAGCGTCCGGCCCGACACGCTCGTGGTAACGAAGTGCCCCAGGACCCGAGACGGGCTCGGGGACGCTAGAAGCGCCAGCCGATGCCGTGTCCGTTGGCGACGAAGCCGCTCGCCGCTGCGACGTCGGGCTCCGACAGGAAATAGAGCGTGAGGCCCACCGCGACCCCCACCCCGCCGATCACGAGGGCGGCGGTCGACAGGTTGCCTGCCTCGCGCACGGTCCCTGCGGCCGAGATCCCGTCTTCGTTGCACACGAGGCCGTTGCAGTTCTCCTCGAGCCGCTCGTGGCGGTTGATGGCGATGGCACCCGCGATGGTGCCGACGATCACACCGGCGATGCCGACCGCCCCCACCACGAACGCGCTGACGCGGAGCGCGCTCGGCTCCTCGGGCTCGGGCTCGGGCTCGGGCTCGGGCGCCGGCGCCGGCGGGAGGCTGAGCTCGATCGATTGGGACTCGCCCTTCGCGAGCGTGACCGTCTTCACGATCGGAGCCCGGCCCGGGAGCTCGAGCGCGAGGGTGTGCTCGCCCGGGTCGACCAAGACCGGCTCACCGAGCTGGGTGGCGAGGATGCGCACCCCGTCCCGTCGCACGACGTGGCTCTCGGGGATGTCCGCAGCGAGCGTTATCGTGAGGCGCGGGGCCTCCCGCTCGAGGAGCGCGATGTTGTCCTCGGCCACCTTCACGCGTGCGCTCTGGATCTGGCGCTTGTCGGCGGCCATCCGCTCGACCTGGGCGACGAACTCGCGGTAGTGGGTGAGCGCCGAGGCGAGCTTGCCCCAGCGGTTCTCGCACTCGGCGAGCGTGAACAACACGCCGGGGAGCGGCTCGAGCCGGTAGCTCTCCGCGAGCGCGGGGCAGGCGGTGTCGAGCTGGTCCGCCTGCATGTCGGCGAGGCCCTGGTCGAAGAGCTTGTGGGCTACCGACTTCGGCGGCTCCTCCTCTTCACCGGCACCCGCCGGAGGTTGGCCGCGCGCCACGCCGCCGCCGCTGAGGAGGCACACCGAGACGGCCAGCGACAGGAGAAGGCGGGCCCAGCGGGACACGAGCGGTTCGGGCACGGCGAACCGACGATACCACGGCGAGCCGGTCATCGAATCCGGTAGAACGTCTGGCGGAGATCGCATTTGCACTTGGAGGCGAAGAACTTCCCTTCGAGCGTATCGCCGCGCAGCTCGAGGGTGGCGTCGACGTGACCGCCCTGGAAGCTGTAGTGAAACGCGACCTGCCGGCCACTCACGAGACCTCGCTCGAGGACATGGCAGTCGTGCTCGTGCGCCTCGCACGCCTGGCCGTCGACGGTGTCGCCGTCCTGGGACAGGAGGAGCAGGCCGACCTCGTCACCGACACAGTCGGCGTCCTTCGAGACCTTGCGCCCGCACCAATGGCCGGTCACATCCTCACCGCACCCAATGAGCAGCACCACGCACATCACCCACCGCGCTCGCATCCGCGACCATGGTGACACGCTCTCGCGAGGGCAGGGAGTGGGTTTGCGGCGCTGGGTCGGGGTCGACCGCGTCGTCTCGCTAGCGAAGGCGCGGTGGCTCGCCTCGCTCGGGTGGCTCGGGTGGCTCGTCGTTGCGGTGGCCTGCGATGGGCCGGCCGCCGTCACCCCCCCTCGTGACTCGAGCGCCGAAGCGGCCGGGAGCGGGGGCAGCACCGTGACCCCGCTTGGGAGCAGCGACGGGAGCCCGCCGCGAGCGACCCCCACCGCCCCCGAGGTGACCCTGAAGCCGGGGGGAGAGAAGGCCATCGAGGGACGCCGCGGCATGGTGGCGAGCGAAGACGAGCTCGCCACCCGCATCGGCGCGGCGGTGCTCGAGCGGGGGGGCAACGCGGTCGATGCGGCGGTGGCGGTGGGCTACGCGCTCAGCGTGACCCACCACGCGGCGGGGAGCCTCGGGGGCGGCGGCTTCATGATGGTGCACCTCGCGAGCGGCGAGGTGGCGGCCATCGACTATCGAGAGGTGGCGCCGAGCGCAGCCACCGTCGCCGCCAACGAAAAGCAGCTCGCGGCCGGCGCGCACGGCTACCTCTCGGCCCCGGTGCCAGGGGTGGTGGCCGGCCTCAACCTCGCGCACGCGAAGTATGGCTCACTCCCCCTCGGCGAGCTCTTGGCGCCGGCCATCGCGCTCTCTGACAAGGGCCACCGCTACGGCGAGCGTCAGGCTCGGGTGCTGTCGTGGTTCTGGGACGAGCTGCGCAAGGACCCCACGCTCCGCGCGATCTTCGGCCGCGGGCCGAAGCGCGACAAGCCGCTCGCCAAGGGACAGCTCCTCTTGCAACCGGCGCTCGCCGAGACGCTGCGGGCCATCGCCGACCACGGCAACGACGGCTTCTATCGCGGGCCCGTCGCAGAGAAGATCGCCAAGGCGATGAAGGCGCGGGGGGGGCTGGTCACGATGGCCGATCTGGCGGGCTACGAGGCCAAGGTCCGCGAGCCGCTCCACCTCTCGTACCGGGGCCTCGACGTCTACACGATGCCACCGCCCTCGATGGGGGGCATCGCGCTCTACGGGATCCTGATGAACCTGGCGCAGGTGAAGGCCCACGAGGCCGCGGCCGGCTCGGCGCTCGGGCTGCACTACTTCGTGGAGGCGGAGAAGCGCGCCTACGCCGATCGGCGCGCGATCGGCGCGGATCCGGATCACCCCGACGCGGTCGCGGTCGCCCCCCTGCGTGAGCGGCTCCTGTCGAGCGCCTACTACGCGGCGCGCGAGCCAGCGATCGTGCCCGACAAGGCCACTCCCTCCACCGCCGTCATCCCCATTCACGACGCGCCGGCCGGCTCGCCGGAGTCGCCGGACACCACGCACTTCTCGGTGACGGACGCGAGCGGCAACGCCGTGGCCTGCACGACCACGCTCTCGGCGGCGTTCGGGGCCCGCGTCGCCGTCCCCGGCACCGGCGTCTTGTTCAGCAACGCGATGGGCGCGTTCTCGCCGACCGGCGTGAACGTCTTGGCCAAAGGCAAGCGCATGGCGAGCTCGATGACCCCCACGTTGGTGCTGAGCGGCGGTCGCGCCGTGGCGGTGCTCGGCTCGCCCGGGGGCGACACCATCCCCGGCACCGTGGCTCAGGTGCTGCGCAACCTCGTCGACTGGGGCATGACCATCGATCGGGCCATCGAGCACGGGCGGATCCACCACCAGCACCTCCCCGACGTGGTGCGCCTCGAGCAGGCGCGTGCACCGGCTGCCGACGTGCAGGCCGCGCTCCGCCAACGGGGTCACCGGCTGGAGCTCTCCGGCGTCCTCCTCGGCGACACCAACGGCATCGTGCTCGACCCCGCGGCCGGTGTCGCGTGGGGCTACGCCGACTCCCGCAAGGGCGGCCTCGCCGCCGGGCCGCCCGCGCGCTGAAGACCTGACGGGAGTGGCCTCGGACCCGCTCGAGGCGCGGTCCGGTCGGGTCTTGAGCCGAGCCCTCGCGCGGGGGCGCGGGCGCCCGACGCCCTTGACAGTTTGGGGGGGTTCCACAATACGTTCGCGGCGTCATGATCCCGCGGTACACCCCCCAAGCCTTTGCGGAGCTCTGGTCGGCGGAGGCGAAGTTTTCGGCCTGGCTGGAGGTGGAGCTCGCGGCCTGCGCGGCGATGGAGCGCGCCGGCACCGTGCCGAGCGGGACGGCGGAGCGGATCCGCGCTCGACGGCTGGTCTTGGATCCAGACCGCATCGACGAGATCGAGCGGACCGTGAAGCACGACGTGATCGCGTTCCTCACCCACGTGGAGGAGCTCGCCGGTGACGACGCGCGCTGGCTCCACTTCGGCATGACCTCGAGCGACGTGCTCGACTCGAGCTTCGCGATGCTCCTGGCGCGGGCCGCCGCCCTCTTGCTCGAGCGCCTCGACACGCTGATCGAAGCCCTCGCCGGGCGCGTCGCAGAGCACGCCAAGACGCCCATGATCGGCCGCAGCCACGGGATCCACGCCGAGCCCACCACCTTCGGCGTGGCGCTCGCTGGACACCTGTGCGAGCTGAAGCGCTCGCGGGTGCGCCTCCGCGCCGCCGCCGAGGAGATCGCGGTGGGCAAGCTCGCGGGCGCGGTGGGCACCTACGCGCACCTCAGCACCGCCATCGAGGCCGAGGCCCTGGCTGCGCTCGGCCTCACCGGGGAGACGGCGGCCACCCAAGTGGTGGCGCGGGATCGCCACGCCGCGTTCTTCTCCGCGCTGGCCCTCGTGGCGGCGGCCATCGAGCGGCTGGCCACGAGCGTGCGCCACTGGCAGCGCACCGAGGTCGCCGAGGCGGAGGAGGCGTTCACCAAGGGGCAGAAGGGCTCGAGCGCGATGCCCCACAAGCGCAACCCCATCCTCAGCGAGAACCTCTGCGGCTTGGCCCGAGTGGTGCGGGCGGCGGTGACGCCCGCTCTCGAGAACGTGGCGCTCTGGCACGAGCGCGACATCTCCCACTCGTCGGTGGAGCGCATGATCGCCCCGGACGTGACGACGACCCTCGGCTTCATGCTGGAGCGCGCGACCCGCCTCGTGTCGGGGCTCGTGGTCTACCCCGAGCAGCTCGCGAGCAACCTCGAGCTCACCGGGGGCCGCTGCTTCAGCGAGGGGGTGCTGCTCGCGCTGGTGCGGGCCGGCTGTCCGCGCCAGCGCGCCTACGAGATCGTGCAGCGGTCGGCGATGCGAGCGTACGAGGGGAAAGGCACGTTTCGCGAGCTCTTGGGCCAAGATGCTGAGCTCAGCGACCTGATTTCGGAACAGGAGCTCGACCGATGTTTCTCGCTCGATCACGCACTACGCCACACCGACGAAATCATCCGACGCGCCTTGGCGCTGTCGTGATCGCGGCCCTCGCGCTCGGAGCCGCCGGGTGCGGGGGGCCCGACGTGCGGTGGGAGCCGCCCCCTGGCCCCGGGCCGAGCGCCGGCGAAGGAGACGACATGGGCGGCTTTGGCGAGGGTGACTTCCGCGACTACGCCGACGGCCTCCTCGACCGCCTCCTCGCCGACCGCCCCGCGTGGGGCCGCTACGTGGGCCTGCATCGGTTCGACGGGAAGGTGGCCGACTACTCGAAAGAGGGGCTCGACAGCCGGCGCGTGCTCTTGCAGCGGGCAGCGACCAAGCTCGGCACCTTCGGGGCGGGAGCGCTCACCGAGAACGAGGCGCTCGACAAGGCGATCCTCGCGAGCCACGTGACCTACGAGCTGTTCGATCTCGTGGAGCGCCGCCGCCACGCGACGGATCCCCGCTACTACAGCGAGCTGTTCGACGTGTCCGGCTACATCAACTTCGAGTACGCGCCGCTCGAGCAGCGCGCGAAGGCCTTGCTCGCCCACGAGGAGGCCGCGCTCCAACAGACCGCCCACGTGCTCGACAACCTCGACCCGGTGTTGAGCCGCCCCGCGGTAGAGACGGCGATCAAGACCTACCGCGGCTTCGCGACCTACCTGCGCGACGACGTGAAGGCGGTGATGTCGTCCGTCGGCGACGACGCGTTCGAGCAACGCTTCTCCCAGGTCAACACGACGCTCGCGGCGCGGGCGGACGCCATCGCGGACGGCCTCGAGAGGCAGTTTCTGCCCAAGGCCGACCTCACGAGCCACGTGCTCGGCACCGAGAAGTACCTGCGCTTCGTGCGGGCCCAGGAGGGGATGGAGTCGCTCGATCTCGCCGCCTTCAAGGCGCAGGCGGAGACCGATCTGAAGCGCAACAAGGAGGCGTACGTCGCGCTGAGCAAGAAGGTGAAGGTCACGCGTCCCGCGAAGGAGGAGCTGATGCCGGGCGCGGAGAAGCTCATGGAGGCGTCGCGGCAGTTCGTGCTCGATCGGGGGCTCGTCACCATCCCCTCGGACGACCGCTGCACGATCAAGGAGACGCCGCCGTACATGCGCTGGAACGCGGCCTTTCTCAACATGCCGGGGCCCTACGACACGGCCAAGCAGGCCTACTACTACATCACGCTGCCCGACCCGGCGCTCCCACAGAAGGAGCAGGACGAGTATGTCTTTCCGTGGGGGGTGCTCATGGCCACCACCGTGCACGAGGTGTATCCCGGGCACTTCCTCCACGGCCTGTGGACGCGGCGCGCGCCCACCCGCGTGACCAAGACGGTGGACAGCTACTCGTTCACCGAGGGCTGGGCCCACTACGTGGAGCAGATGATGGTGGAGGAGGGCTTCGGCAAGGACAACCCCGAGAACCACCTCGGTCAGCTGAGCGACGCGCTCCTCCGCAACTGCCGCTTCGTGGTGTCGATTGGCATCCACACCGAAGGGATGACCCTCGAACAGGGCGCGAAGCGCTTCGAGCAAGACTGTTTCCAGGACGCGGCCACCGCCCGTGAGCAAGCGGTGAGGGGCACGTTCGACCCCGGCTACTTCGCGTATACGGTGGGAAAGCTGCAGATCCTCGAGCTCCGCGAAGAGCTGAAGAAGGAGCTCGGCCCAGCCTTCGAGCTGCGCAAGTTTCACGACGCGCTGCTGAGCTTCGGAGCGCCTCCGGTCGCGCTCATTCGCGAGCGCGTGAAGCTGGCCATGCGCTGAGGAACGGCTACGCACTTGCCTTTGGAGGTACTAAGCTTCGCAGGTGATGAAACGTTGTCGAGCGTGGGCGCTCTTCGCGGCCGGGGTTTGGATGACGCCGCTCTCGGCGGCGGCCGAAGAGCCCAGCGCAGCCGACGCGCCGACGCTCGCCGAAGAGGCGACCGACGGCGACGTGCCCGGCGGACCGAAGTACCCGGGCTACGTCGTGGCCGGGGCCATCTCGCTCGCGGCGGCGGGGGGGCTGGCGGTGGGGGGGGCGATCGCGACCGGCACCAGCAGCCCCCAGACGGCGACCGGCCTGTTGGCGCTCGGGACGGTGGCGGCGGGGATCGGGGTGCCGCTGGTGCTCCTCGGGGCGAGCGACGAGACGCCGGTGAGCTCCTTTCGCATGGCGACCGGGGTGGCGGTGGCCACCCCCGGGGTGTTGTCGCTCGGTGTCGGCGGCACCATCTGGGCCAAGCAGGTCGCCGCCGACGAGGAGCGTGAGCTCGCGCTGCCGCTGACGTTGATCATCGGGGGGGCCATCGCCACCGTGGGCGGCGTCGTGCTCTACGCGACGGGGGCCGGCCACGACGACGGCGCCGACGAGGTGGCGCTCGACGTCGAGCTCGTGCTCGGGCCGACGAGCGCCACGCTCTTCGGGCGCTTCTGACGACGGCGCGGGTCAGCACCGTCGCGACAACCGGGCGCCCCTGCGCTATATGCGTCGGCATGCGTTGGCAACACGGCGTCATTGGGGCAGCGAGCTTCGCCCTCTGGTTCATGGCGTGCTCCGGCGGAGCGCAGCCGATCGAGGACGATGGCGGCTCGTTCGGCGGTGGTGTCGAGAGGGAGCCGGACATCACCGCGCGGTGCGAGGAGCAGTGTGCGCCGCTCCACTCCGCGGGAGAAGCCGACTATCGCGCGTCGCGGAGCTGCGTCCTCTGCGACGCTTGTTACGTGGTCTGCGAGAACGAGGGGGTCGACCTGAGCGCGTGCCCCAACGAGCCGACCACCGACGGCTGCAGCGCCAACCACTTCACCTGCGCCGAGTGCGTGGCGGGCACCTGCGCCCAGTTCCAGGATCCGGCGACCACAGAGTGGTCCGGTTTGTGCGCGGCGCAGGGCACCACCTGCTTCGACAACGTGGAGTGCGTGGCGCTGACCAACTGCGTGCGCTCCTGCGTCGAGAGCTCCACGCCGCCTCCGATGTGAGCTGCGACGGCGCGAGACGTCTTGCGCACTCAACGGCTCCCCGAGCACCCTCGACGCGAGGCGGAACCGAAGGCGCGCCTCGTCGGTCGCGGAGCGGATGGCCGCGGCGGGTGGCTACTCGGCGGGGACCGTGGGGTGCAGCGGTCGCGACGTCGCGTTGCGGTTGGCGGTGAGGTTCAACGCGTTCGCGACCAGCGGGGGCAGGCCCCCGTCGACCGAGATCCCCGACTGGGCCGCCATGATCTGCATCGTGCGCGGATCGAGGACGGACAGCTGCGGGGTGCCGAACTCTCCGCTCGGGGTCGGGACCACCATCGAGAAGCGCGCTTGCCCGTTCGGTCCGTGATCGGAGACCACGTAGGCGTTGGGCATGTTGTACTGGTTGCGCCAGATGGCGGCGCCATCCACCGTCGGGTTGCCCGACGGGCTGTCGAGGAGGATGGTGACGAACAGGACGTTCAGCCCGAGCGACCGAAAGTGCTGATATTCTGCTTCCTGGCCACCGGCCAGTTGACTGCAGGCCGGTCACCCATATTGCGACACGTCGAAGAGCACCGCGTCGATGCCCTTCGAGCCGTCGCAGTCGTAGAACTCGCTGACGTGGATGGTGCCCGGGTTGGGGTCGTTCGGGCGAAAGCCCTCCCAGGAGTGGTCGACGGGCACGATCTGACCCGGACCGACGCCGTTCGGCAGCCCGAGCTCGGCGGTCTTGGCGTAGTTGCACGTGGTCTCGGCGGAGGCCGGCGACGGCGCGCTCGGCTCGGTGTAGCCGTCCACATAGAAGTTCTTGTTGTCGTCGCTGTCCTCGTCGACGTCGACGGGACCGCACCCAACGGCGGCCAGTGAGAGGGCCACCCCTAGCAGCATGAGGGGTTGTTTCATCGTTCCTCCAAAGGAGAGGCGCCACGCCACGCCTCGAACACCCATACCACACCTCTCGCCGTCGAGCCTCACCGGCGTGACGCGTGACGCTGGGGGCCGCCGTCGAGCGTGCGCGCCGGGCGCGGCGAGGACGAGCGCGCCCCTCAGCGCTCCAACCCGTCCGCGTACCGCTCGAGCGCCTGGCCCCGCATCATGGCCTCCATCCCCGCGATGGGGAACGCGGCGGCGGGATCGTGCGCGGCGGCTCCAGGCAGGGAGAACGCCATCTGTCGCGCGAGGAGCAGGCGTGTCGCCCGATCGCGCAGGGCCGCCGCGAGCTGTCGCGGGCTCGCCACGAGGTGGTGGCCCCAGAGCACGGCAGCGAGGTAGAGCCGCTCGTGGGCCGGGAATGGGGCGCTCTCCAGGCGCGCGGCGGCGGTGGCGGGGTCGAGGAGCGCGCGCGCGGCCGCCTCGGTCCAGCTTGCGAGACCGCGGATGCGGTCGCGCGCGGTGCGGTCTCGGGTGGCGTCGCGGCGCGTGGCGGCGAGCGCGGCGAGCGCCTCGAGGTGTGGGCGAACGGCGGCCACCGCGGGCGCCCCCCTCTCTCCGAGCGCGGCCCGCGCGGCGGTGGGCTCGAGACCGGTCGCCTCGACGGCGGCGCCGAGGCGCCACAGGCTCGCCACGGCGTCGAGAGCGGCCCGCTCTGCCCCCTCCGGCCCGCACGGCCCGTGCTCCAGGGCGTCCACGATGGCCGCCGACCACGGGCCGAGCGCCTCGCGCGGTGCACGCGCGGTGCGGGTGAGCGCGATCGTCGGGGGGAGGCGCGTGATGCGGACGCGGTGGCTGAGGTCGCCTTCGCGGCGCATCGCGCTCGCCACGAGCGCCTCGCGGACGTCGGGCTCGTCGGGGGGGCTCTCGAGGCTCGCGAGCACACACGGGCACTCGGGCTGCACCGAGATGCGAACCTCGACGCCGTCGTCGGTGAAGCTCCGGGGAAACATCGAGCAGCTGAAGGGCTTGGCCTCCGCGCCGGCCCGCTCGTGGACGAGGCAACGCGCGGCTTCCGACAGGAACGGACACTGGCCGTCGGTCATCGTCACCGCCACCGTCGTGCGATCGACCGAACCCCACAGCGGCAAGAACACGCGCTCGAGCGGCCCGTCGACGCGCTCCGGGGCCACGGCCGCGGCGCGCAGCATCTCCGCCTGCGAGAAGGGTACGGAGGCGAAGGTGGTGCAGCAAGCGCCGACGGCGTCGCAGCGCATGCGGTAGCCGGGGAGCGGCGCGAGCGGCCGGTCGGGACAGCGCTCGGCGCGCGGCGCGGCCGGCGCGACGCCATCCACGAGCACGCCTGCCTGCTGCATCTCGCCGAGCAGACGCTCGATGTCGGACGCGCGGCGATAGTGGCCTCGCTGCGCGGCCGCGAGCAGGATCCCCCCGAAGTCGCGCGTCCCGTCCATGCACAGGACATGCTCGAGCTCCTCCTCGGTGAGCACGTAGACGGCGCCGCGCTGGCTGTCGACGAGGCATGGCCGCGAGTTGCCGGCGATCTGCTGGCGTCGCACCATCACGTGGTCGGCGAGGCGGGGTCGGTAGGGGAGCGCCACCGCGTGGGGCTCGGCGTCGGCACCGCCGCCGCGACCCGTCACGGCCGGCCTCCGGGTCGGAGCACCAGCTCGAGCACGCGGCCGGCTTGGGCCCGCAGCTCGGGTTCGGGATCCGCGTCACGGATGGCGGCGAGCGGCTTGTAGAGGGCGCGGCTCGGCGCGTAGGTGACCGCTACCAGCGCCCGCCCCCGCACCGCCGTGTTGGGGTGGGCGAGGGCGCGCGCGAGCCGCTCGAGGGCCGCCGGCGCGTGGGGCGCGGCGGAGAAGATCAGTGTGGCCAGGCCCAGCACGACCTCCTCCGGATCGGCGGGCTCGCGGGCGAGGGCGGCGTCGAGCGCCGTGTGGTCGTCGTCTCCCAGGAACGGGAGCTCACGCCCGAGTCGCGCGAGCTCGGCGGCGGCGTCGGCGCCAGTGGCGGCCACGTAGAGCACACCGAGGCGTGCGTCCTCGATGACGTAGACAACGGCGCCGCCGCGCGTCCCGAAGACGAGCTGTGCGGGGATCGTCTCCGAGCTCGGGATCACGTTGGTGAGCGAGAGGCCCGCGCGGGCCATCGCGTCGTCGATGTCGTCACGAGAGACGACGGGGCTGAGCACTGCCCGATGGAGCTGCTGTAGGGCGCCCACGACGGCCACCCTCGAGTTGGCTCCATGCGCTGTCAATGCCGCTCCAGCTCGTGTTTTGCCGGGCCTCCTGGTAGGCTCCCCCGCACTGCGATGAGAGCTTGGCAGACATTCGGAAAGCAAGTGCTGCGTCACGGCGCCTTTCTCCTCGCCTTCGGGGGCCCCGCCGCGCTCGTGGGCGGGCAGGGGTGTACGCTCGCCGGCGACTTCTGCGACGCCTATTGCGAGTGCGAGCGCTGCAACGACCGCGAGGAAGACGACTGTAACCTGAGCGTCGGTGCGATCTTCGACGTCGCCGACGCCTACGACTGCACCGCCGAGGCCGACGCTTACTTCGAGTGCGCGATCGCCGACAACGACTGCGACGACAACGTGTTCAGCGTCGACGACGGCTGCCAGGGTGAGATCGAAGACCTCTTCGAGTGCATCGACGACAACTCCGATCTCATCGGCTCGAGCTCCGGCCCTGGCCCCGGCCCCGACCAAGGGCCCGGCCCCGGCGGCGGGACCACCGTCTGCGCCTGCGTCTGCACGTGCACCATGTGCACCATCAACGATGCGACGCGCACCTGCGCCCAGGGGGAGGGAGGCTGCGAGTCGTGTGACGTCGTGTGCGGCGACGCCTGCCTCGCCGATGACACCTGTGGTGGCTTCGACTCGGCGGCCGGCCAGTGCGCGACCGTCCCGTGAGCGCCCTGCAACCGAGAGCGCCAGCGTGGCGAGCCTCGGCGTCATGAGCGTCGAGCGCCAGCCGGTGGCGGGGGCGCAGCTCGAGGACCTGGACGCCCGCGCGCTCGCGGAGCTCGTGGCGCTTCGCGCCGCCGCCTTCGCGGGCGAGGTAGCGCGCAGCACCGACGAGCAACGCGCGCTCCAGCTCGGGTTGCTCGCGAAGGTGGGCTCTCGCTTGGTGCCCACCGCCGTGGGCCTGTTGTCGCTGGGGAGGAATCCACAGCTCCATCACCCGGAGTGGGGGGTGTCGGCGGTCGCGGTCGCCGGGCGCGGCCTCGGGGACCCCCTCCGCGACCGCGCGGATCTCGAGGGGCCCCTCCCCTCGCTCTTGGAGCAGGCGCTCCGCTTCGTGCGGGAGCACACTCGCGTCGTGAGCGACGAGGTGACGCCGCGCGACGTGTTCTCCGAGCACCCCGAGGTGGCCGTCCGGGAGGCGCTGGTGAACGCGCTCGTGCATCGGGAGCTGCGCAAGCCCGCTCGGGTGGCCGTGCGCGTGTTCGAGGATCGCCTCGAGATCTGGAGCCCCGGCGGCGTGAGCGACGCGCTGTCCGATCTCGAAGACGCGGTGCAGCAAGGTGGGATCTCGATGCCGCGCAACCCGCTCCTCGCCGCCACCGCTCGCGCCATGGGCCTCGGCGAGCAGCTGGGCCGCGGCCTCGTGCGCATCCGGCGCGCGGTGCTCGACAGCGGGATGGATCGGCTGCACCTCCGCGCGACGCCGAGCGACTTCCTGGTGGTGCTCCCGTCGCTGACCGTTCCTTCCACCCCGGGGCCGCTGTCGTGAGCCAAGACCTGGGCGCGCCGGTGGCGCCGGTTCGACCCGGGGCCACCATCCCCGAGGGGCCGGCCCCCCTGCCGCCGGTGCAGGCGAGCCCGCCGGTGGGGCAAGGCGCTCCCAGACGCCGCAAGCGCTGGCCCTTCGTGGCCGGTGGGGTGCTCCTCCTCCTGGTGGTGGTCACCGCGGTCGCGTGGGGCCCGCTGTCGCGTGCGATCACGATTCGACAGGCGCGCTCGCACGGCGTGATCCTCGACGACGAGATCGGTGCGGTAGAGCTCGGCTGGGGCGAGGTGACGGTGCGCGACTTCGCGTTCAAGCTCGAGGGCGTGGCCGGCGTGAAGGGCAAGGGCAAGGAGCTCGTGGTGGAGCTCGACTGGCTCACCCCGTCCTCGCTCCGGGCGAACGAAGTGGAGCTGTCGCTGGTGGGCTCGGCGGCGGTGCTCGCGGTCGACATCAGCGAGTGGACGGGCGCGCACCCCGAGCTCGTGACGATTCCCACCAAGGCGGACGGCGTGTCGCTCTCGTGGCAGGAGTCGGCGGACGGTCCGGTGTGGCTGAAGTTTCGCGAAGGGACAATCGAGCCGCTGAAGAACGGGGCCAGGCTGGGCGCCGAGCGGACGAGCGTGTTCGGCTTGCCCATCGGCGGCGTGGGCGCGGTGTGGAAGGGCGACGAGGCCAAGGTGAAGCTCGGCTTCGGCACCTCCGACGAGGGCGACGCGCCCATCACCATCGAGGTGGAGGAGCTGCGCACCCAACCAAAGGCCACCATCGCGATGCGGCCTACACCGCTCGCGAAGCTCTCCGGTCCGCTCGGGGTGCTGCTGCCCATTCCCGACGTCGACGTGAGCGGCAGCGCCACGTTGCAGTATCAGGGCAAGCGAAAGGCGCCCATCGTGGGGTCCGTCGAGGCGACGCTCGACGGCTATCGGCCGCCGCTGCCGCGAGAAGCGCAAGGGTTCGTGTTCGGCGACGAGACGAAGCTCGCGACCGACGTCGAGGTGAGCGCCGACCGAACCAAGATCTCGCTCGCCAACACCAAGGTCACGCACGGAGGGTTCAGCCTCACTGGCCAAGGCTCGATCGTGCGCAACAAGACGCACGCCGCGATCGATCTCGAGCTCACCGGCAGGATCAGCTGCGCCGCTCTCGCCAAGGCCGCCCTCGCGGGGGGGGTGGGGCCACGCCTCGGCCCCATGGTCGAGCAGCTCGCGGCGGGGGCGGTGAAGGGCTCGGTCGACGTGAAGCTCGTCGTCTCGGCCAACACGAAGAACCTCCTCGGGGCGAAGATCGAACGCAAGCTGGGGATTGGTTGCGGGGTGAAGTGGCCCGACTTGCCGCCGCTGCCCGAGGGCTTCCCCAAGATCCCCAACATCCCTGGCCTGCCCTCGTTCACCCCCTAAGCCGGCCGCTCGGGCGGGGTCACGAGCTGCGCGATCGGGCCCACTCTTCGTAGCGCGCGTAGTGCCAGCGGAAGGTGTTGGACAGGTTCGCGTCGCGGGACAGCTGCGTCCCCCAGTGGTGATCGAGGGCGCGGCGCTCGTCGCCCGAGACAACCCCGTAGCGTGCCTGAACCTGGGCGGTCCAGTGCGGGCTCACCGCGCACTCGGCGCACAGCGCGGCATACTGTTCGAGGGTGAGCTGCTGGAGATGGGGTGGAAGCGCGCGGCTCGAAGGGGGCGCGCCCGGTGCGCTCGAGGCGGCGGGGGGCGCGCTCGAGGGTTGGCTGCCCGGGGCCGGTGGCGCGCTGGCCGCTCCCGCTCGTTCGCGCTCGATGCGTCGGACCTCTTCGGCGAGCGAGAGGCGCTCGGTGGGCGCGTAGTCGGGCTCGGCCCCCGGGTGGGGGGCTGGCCGCATGAACGCCGGCACGTTCGCGGCGAAGGGGCTGTGGGTGTCGGTGGTCGTCATCCCCAGCGGATCCCGGTCGCCGTCGGCGTCGGAGAGCGCGCTCTTCGGGGGCTCGGAGCGGCCGTGAAAGGGGAGCACGGCGGGCGCGCTCGGGGTGGGGGAGGTGGCGAAGACGCGGTCGGCGGGCAAGGTGCCGACTTCGTCCTCGTCGAGCTTGATTTGGTTGAGCGCGTCGACGTCGAATCGAAACGTGGGCGCTGAGCCTCTCGCGCGTGGCGCGTTGTCCGCTTCCGCGACGGAGTCGGGGGCTGGAGCGACGGGGGCTGGGGCGACAGGGGCGGCGACGGGGGCTGGGGCGACAGGGGCTGGCGCGACGGGGGGGAGCCCCCGAGGGACCGAGGGCGGGGCGACCGGCATCGAGGGGGGCGCGGCCGGCAGGGGAGGGGGCGGCGACGCGCTCTCGGCGGGGCGCGGTGGCTGAGGTCGTGGCACGCCCGACTGCAGCGTGGGTCCGGCCCAGGGCGATTTCCCCTCTGTGGCTCGCGCGTGGGTGGGGACCTGCTCGGCGGTGATCGGGGTGCCCACCGGGGGCGGGGGCAGCGGCCCCGGCGCGGTCCCCCCCACTGGCTCGGAGCTCGGTCGAGGGGCAGCCGACGGGGCGGCCGCGAGGGGCAGCCCGCTGGGCTCTTGGCCCTGCAGCGCCGACCACGCGCGCTCGAGCAGCGCCCACCGGCTCGCGTCGGTGGAGGTGATCGCCTCCGCCACCGCGTCGAGCAGATCGCGGGCGTGTTTGAGGTGCCGCTCGTCGATGTTGGGATCCGCGGCTCGCCGCTTGCGGAACGAGTCGAGGGCCGAGTCGGGCGTCAACACCAGGCCCGAGAGCAACAGCGACGCTTTCCGCATCTCGGGCGTCGTGCGTTGCTCCGCCCCGCCTTTGTCGTCCTCGCTCATCGACCGCCCGAGGTTACTGCATCGTGTCATGCGGCGGTAGGCCGGGCGTCGTTCGAGTATGATGCGCGCGATGTCCACACGGACCCGGCTCCGCAAGAGCTCGACCATCGCCTTGTTGCTCTTCGGTTCCGGCGCCTGTGCCCTCGTGTATCAGGTGGCTTGGCTCCGCGAGCTGAGGCTGGTGTTCGGGGCCTCGACGCCGGCCTCGGCGGCGGTGCTCGCGGTGTTCATGGCCGGCCTCGGCGCAGGCAGCCTCCTCCTCGGTGGCCGCGCCGATCGCACCTCGCGGCCCCTCGCGCTCTACGCCAAGCTCGAGCTCGGCATCGCCGCCACCGCGGCGATCACCCCGCTGCTCTTGTGGGTCGCGCGTGCCGCCTACGTCGGGCTCGGGGGCACCACGCGGGTGGGCACGGTGGGGGGCACCTTGGTGCGCCTGTTGTTGTCGGCCCTGGTGCTCTTGCCTCCCACGCTGCTCATGGGGGGGACGCTGCCGGCTGCGGCGCGAGCTGCCACCAGCGACGACGACGAAGGGAGGCGCGACACGGCCTTGCTCTATGGGGGCAACACGCTCGGGGCCGTGGTCGGGGCAGCCCTGTCCACGTTCTTCTTGCTCGAGGTGTTCGGCACGCGCCTCACGTTGTGGCTCGGCTGCTGCGTCAACGCGCTGGTGGCGATGGCCGCTCGCGCGTTGGATCGGGGCCTGCCCGCGCTCCCCGTGGCGGAGGATGTCGCGGCGCTCGCGGCCGCCGTCAAGCGCGGGCTCGACACCAGCGTGTCTCGCTTCGTGCTCGTGGCCGCGGGCATGGTGGGGCTGGTGTTCTTGCAGCTGGAGCTCGCGTGGTACCGCATGCTCAGCCCGCTGCTTGGCGGGTCGACGTACACCTTCGGCCTGATCCTCGCGGTGGCGCTCCTCGGCATCGGGGGTGGCGGTCTCGCGTACACCCTCCGGAGCAAGTCGCGGCGACCCACCCTCGTGGGCTTCTCGCTCACGTGCGCGCTCGAGGCCTTGTTCATCGTGTTGCCCCTCGCTCTCGGGGATCGCGTGGCGCTGCTCGCGCTCTACCTGCGCCCGCTCGGGGTCGCCGGTCTCGCAGGCCACGCGCTCAGTTGGTCGTTGATCACGGCCCTGGTGGTGCTGCCCCCGGCGCTCGTGTCGGGCTACCAGTTTCCGCTGCTCATCGGCCTCTTGGGGAGCGGTCGCGGCGGGATCGGGCGCCACGTCGGCCTGGCCTATGCGACCAACACGGCGGGGGCGATCTTCGGCTCGCTGGTCGGTGGCTTCGTCTTGCTCCCGACCCTCGGCGCCGTGCGCACCTGGGCCCTCTCCGCCTGGATCTTGGTCACCCTCGGGTTGGTGGCGTTGGTTCTTGGTGTGGCGCGGGAGCGTCGGGCACGCGCGGGCCTGTGGCCCCTCGCGACGGTGGCCGTGGTCGTCGCGTTGATGATGACCTCGACCGGGCCCACCGCGGTGTGGCGCCACACACCCATCGGGATCGGGCGGGTGGACCACGTGCTCACCTTCCGCACCAAGAACGAGCTCGAAGCTTGGATGCGACAGCAGCGCCTCAGCGTGGCGTGGGAGGTCGACGGGCGCGAGAGCAGCGTCGCCCTCGCGGGCCTCACCGACAACGCCTTCGTGGTGAACGGCAAGGCAGACGGCTCGGCGGTGATGGACGCGACCACGCAGGTGATGAGCGGGCTGCTCGGGGCGGTCGTGAGCCCGGAGGTGAAGCGGGCGCTCGTGATCGGGCTCGGTACCGGGAGCACGGCGGGGTGGCTCGCCAAGCTCCCGGGCATCGAGGCGGTGGACGTGGTGGAGATCGAGCCCGCGATCGTGGACGTGGCCCGCGAGCTCGCGGTGGTGAACGAGGCGGTGCTCGACAACCCGAAGGTCCACGTTCAGATCGGCGACGCGCGCGAGGTGTTGCTCACCACGCCGCACCAGTACGACATCATCTTCTCCGAGCCCTCCAACCC
The DNA here is from genome assembly GCA_964401935.1 of uncultured Polyangiaceae bacterium. Classification (GTDB taxonomy): domain Bacteria; phylum Myxococcota_A; class Polyangia; order Polyangiales; family Polyangiaceae; genus JAPYTK01. The sequence continues at coordinate 36,241 of CAYOAL010000048.1, read as the reverse complement.
GTATCGGGCTGGCATCGCCAGCCTCTTCACGCAGGAGTTCTACGAGGCGGTGAAGCTCCGCCTGCGGCCTGGGGGCGCCTTCCTGCAGTGGATCCAGGGCTACGAGATCGACGCCCACAGCATCCGCACGGTGTACGTCACCCTCTCGACGACGTTCCCCGTGATCCAGTCCTGGCGCACGGACGTCGACGATCTGCTGCTGGTGGCGAGGGACGAGGAGGTGCCCATCGACGTGGCCGTGTTGAGACGGCGGGCCAGAGAGGAGCCCTACGTTCGTGCCATGACCCAGGTGTGGGGCCACGCCGACGCGGAGTCGGTGCTCGGGCACTGGGTGGCGGGCGCGGAGCTGGCCCGCTGGCTCTCGCGCTCGTTCCCCGAGCTGGTGAACACCGACGATCGCAACCTGCTCGAGTTCGGGGTCGCCCGCTCCCTGGGTCGACCGAACCGATTCTCGGTGGACGAGCTGCGCCACGTGGCCACGGTCGCCGGCTTCGACGCGCCGCCGCTCGTTGGCGTGGTGGACGGCGAGCTGGTCGACGACGCGCGCATGGCGATGGCGATGATCCAGAACGGGAACCCGGCCCCCACGGGGGCCGGCACCGAGGCTGGACGCTTGCGTCAGGAGACGCTGCGCGCCTGGGCTGCCGACAAGCCGGGGGCCGCGGTGAGGGCGTGGGAACAGCAAGATCGTCAGCCCACCTCGCGGCTGTTCCTGATGGTGCTGGCCGACGCCTACGCGAGCCTGGGTCAGGTCGAGGTGGCCAAGCCGCTGATCGAGGCGCTCGCCGCCGTGCAGCCCACCGAAGCAGCGGCGGTGCGAGCTCGTCTCGCCCTCGTCGTCGGGGATCGGGCGGGCGCGGTGGAGGCCCTCGCCGAGGCGATCGAGCGCTACCGCACCGACCCCTGGCCCACGCCGGTGCTCATGCGCCGCGTCATCGAGTCGGGAGTGCCCGCCGTCGTCGCCGGGGACGACGCACTCGCGGCGCGCTTCGCCGACCTGCTCTCGCGACCGTTCGCGGCGGGGGTCCAGCGCGGCCTCCGCATCGGCCTCAGGTTCGATCTCGCAGCGCGGCTCTCCAACCCGAGCCAGTGCGTCGACGCGCTCGTCGCCTTCGAGCCGCACGGGCTCTGGCGCCGTCCGTTCTTGGAGAAGCGGTTGGCCTGTTATCAGCGCGCCAGCCACCCGTTGCTCGCGCTCGCGCAGCGTGAGCTCGAGCGGTTCGACGCCGACGCGGGGACGTCGGTGGCGGAGGCGATGGGGATCACCCTCGAGCCCGACGCAAAGGCTCCGTGAGGTGGCGGCCCCGGGCAGCCAGCGGGCCGCGGAGCCCGTGGGGGGAGGCGGAGGTCACGGTCCGAGGGGCGACCGTCACGGACGGCGGGGCCAAGAGGCCAAGACATTGTAGGCTGCGGAGGGCGTGCGAAAACACCGGTGTTTGGCGCTTGCAGTGATTCGAAGAAGAGGGGTGCTCTCTGCCCACACTCGCACAACCCAACGCCGCCTTGGCGTCTTGGCGCCGCCGTCGTGCTCGAGAATCGTTCTCGTCGGTCGAGGTTCGCGCGGCGCGCCGCGGGGTGCCCGAGAGGGGCTGCACCACGGCGACCGTGCATGGATTAACGTCGTGGATCACACACTGCAAGGTGCATGCCGCGTGCATGGGATGACGAAGCGCGGCGCGTTCGGGGTGCCTTCCGTCTGGATAACGCTTCCGTCGGGCTGACGTCGAGGGGGAGCAACAATCCGCCGTGGAGCACGCGCCACGGGCGCACACGAGCGCTGCAATCGGCCGCCGGAGCCGGTGAGCGGCACGAGGCTGGAACCGTCGCGAGGCGGCCACTATGACCGCTCCCATGAATGTGGAAGCGCTCAAGACCGTCCTGATGGAGTTCGTCGTCGTCTGGGGTTTGCGGGTCATCGGTGTGCTCGTCGCGCTCGTCGTGGGCTGGGCGTTCGCGGGGTGGCTGAGCCGGAAGGCGACGCACGCCATCGAGCGCCGCAACATCGACGCAACGGTGGCGCGGTTCATCGGCAACCTGCTGCGGTGGGCGCTCATCGTGGCCGTCGTCGTGGGCTGCCTCGGGGTGTTTGGCCTCGAGACCACGAGCTTCGCCGCCGTGCTCGCGTCGGCGGGGCTCGCCGTGGGTCTCGCCTTTCAGGGCACGCTCTCGAACTTCGCGGCCGGTATCATGCTGGTGGTCTTTCGACCCTTCGGCGCTGGCGACGTCGTGAAGGTGGCCGGCGTGATCGGCTCGTGCGAGGAGATCCAGCTGTTCTCCACCGTGCTCAAGACCGCAGACGCCCGCCGCATCATCATCCCCAACAGCCAGGTGTTCGGCGCGGTGATCGAGAACCTCAGCTTCTACGAGACGCGCCGCGTGGACGTGCCGGTGGGCGTGGCGTACGGCGCGGACGTGTCGAAGACGCGCGAGGTGCTGACGGCAGCGGCGCGCTCGACCGAGGGGGTGCTCGACGAGCCGCCGGCGGTGGCGTTCCTCGAGAAGCTCGGCGACAGCGCGGTGATCTGGCAAGTGCGCGCGTGGGCGAAGACGACGGACTACTGGGTGGTGCACGAGGCGATCGTGCGCGGCGCCAAGGAGGCCCTCGGCGAGGCCGGACTCGAGATCCCTTACCCCACCGTCGACGTGAACCTGATCAAGGACGCCGCCGAGTAGCGCAACGGGCCCACACCCGCCGCTCGGAGCGCGGGGCGTCCACCGGTCTCAGGCTCTCCGAGCGCGGTGGCGTGCTCGCGACGGTCGGCGCCGGCGGCTGGCGAGGGCGACCGCGCCGGCGAGGAGGAGCCAAGCGCTGTGGCCGCGCGGTGTGGGCTCGGCGCCGAGGAGGTGGCACGAGCACGAAGCCACCTCGGGCGCCTCGATGGGAGCGACGCACTGACCGGCCGCGGTGCACACCGTGCCAGCGACGCAGTCGTCGACCGACGCGCAGGTCGTGAGGCAGGCGTCGTCTCCGCAGGCGAACGGCGCGCAGTCGTCACGGTTTCCCCCAGGGCTCAAGAGGTGGCGCCCGTCGTCGTCGCACGCCGGGCTGGTGAGGGCGACGCAGCCTCCTTCGCGGCAGACGAAGTCGACCGTGCAGTCGACGTTGGCGGCGCAGCTCGTGGCGCAGCTCACCGCGTCGGCATCGCACAGGAAGCCGTTGCACGAGCGCACGTCGGGCGTGGCCGCGCCAGCCGCGCACACGTCCTGGGTGATGGCGCAGCCGGTGACGACGGTGGCATCGCCTTCGCCCGCTGTCTCGCAGGCGCAGCTCGGGGGATCGGTGGAGTCGCCCGTGGGGAACACGCACGCGTCGCGGCTGCCCTGGCAGGTGCCGCCGCAGGCCGTGCCCTCGCCAACACACGGCGCCCGGTTGCCATCGGGCACCACGTCCTTCGGCGCGGCGCTGCTGCCGACGGCCACACAGGTGCCGACGAAGCTCTCTTGGTTGCACGCCGCGCACTGGTCGTCACACGCCTCGGTGCAGCACACGCCGTCGACGCAGAAGCCGTCGCGCGCGTCCTCGTCGGCGTCGAGCTGGGCCTGGGTGGGTCGACACTGGCGGTTCTCTTCGCAGGCTTGGCCCGCGTTGCGCTTGGGCTCGCACTGGCCGCCGTCGGGCGAGCCTCCTGCTCCCCCGGCGCCGCCAGCGGCTCCGCCGGTGCCACCCGCTCCCCCGGTCGCGCCGCCCGCTCCGCCCGCTCCGCCCGCGCCGCCCGCGCCGCCCGCGCCGCCCGCGCCGCCCGCGCCACCGGCGCCGCCAGCGCCGCCAGCGGCCCCACCCCCGGCTCCGCCGGCGCC
>CAYOAL010000048.1:3127-32433 GCA_964401935.1 uncultured Polyangiaceae bacterium | reverse complement strand
TCGAGGTTGCACCAGCCAAACTGCGAGCAGTCGTCGTCGCTCTCGCAGCCGGTGGAGCAGCGCTCGCCGTTCGCATCGCAGCTGTTGGGGCGACAGTCCTCCGCTGCCACCACCGTGATCTCGCCGAGGCCGTCGCACTCCGACCTGATCGCGATCTCTTGGTTTTGCACGTTGAGGCAGCGATCCGGGAGCGGCGTGTCGGCGGCGACCGGTCGACACTGGCCCTCCACGCCCAGCCCCTCCTGGAGCGCCGCGCTGCACGTCTTGCAGAGCGCCTCGCAGGTCTCGTTGCAGCACACGCCATCCGAGCAGATCCCGGAGAGGCACTCGGCGTCCACCGTGCAGGGGTCGCCGTTCGGCTGTACCAACACCTGCGCGCTGCCGAGGGCTGCGTCGACCGCGTCGAGGCCACCGGCGACGAGCACGCCCCGGCCGCCGTCGACCGAGTCGCCCGCGTTCACGAGGATGCCGATGTGGTCGGCGCGAGCGCTCGAGAGCGGCAACCCCAAGGAGGTGAACGAGAAGGCGCCGGTGGCGGCGTTGTACACGCCCTTCTCCACCACCGTGTTGAAGGTGGTGGTCCCTTGTCGTCCGCCCACGAGCAGCACGTCGCCGTCGGGCAGGAGGGTAGCGCTGTGATCGGCGCGTGCGACCACGGTGTTGATCGGCGTGCCCTGAAAATCGAAGCCGCGGGCGACGCCGACGCCGGTGCCATCGCGGTACACGTCGATCGCCTGCTGGAACACGGCGCCGCTGATGCCGCCGGTGATGAGCACGAGGACCTCTTCGCCAGCGCCGGGCGAGGGGAGCACCACCGCGCGATGGCGCATGCGGAGCTTCGACATCTGCTGGCTCCCGCCGTTGGGCACGATGGCCTCGAACGCCCCGTTCCCCACGTTGGGGTTGAACAGCTCGCCCTCGGCGAGCGAGCTCCCCGACGCGAAGCCGCCGGTGATGAGCACGCGGTCGGTGGCGAGGTAGCTCGCGGTGTGGAGGCGCCGCGAGCTGATCATGTCGTTGTCGGTGGGGGTCTGCGTCGACGCGGGGATGGTGCCCACGAAGCCCGTGTGCTCGTAGATCGCGGCGGTTCGGAGGGAGATGTTGTTGTGCTCGCCGCCGGCCACCAGCACCCGATCCGGCGCGATGAGGGTGAGGGTGTGGTTGGCGCGGGGAGCGCCCACGGTGGGATCGGTGCCGAACTCGCCGCTCACCGGGTCGTAGACCTCGAAGCTCGCGAGGGCGGCGCTCTGGCCGCTCTGCGTCTTGCCGCCCGACACGAGCACGGGCTCGAAGCCCCCCGACCCGCCGACCGGGCCGAGGGTGACCGACGCGTGCTCGCCGCGCGCCGTGGCGAGGGAGCCGGTCTGGGCGAAGGTGCGGCTGAGCGGCTCGTAGAGCTCGGCGCTCGCGAGGCCGATGCCGCTCGCGTTGTACCCGCCGGCGAGCAACAGGATGCTGGCCGGCGCTCCCGGCCGGAGCTCGGCCACCGTGTGCTGGCGGCGCGGGGTGATCATGTTGTTGCTCGTGGAGACCCACGCCGGATCGAGCAGCGCGGGGTACGCGAGGCCGAGAGGGAGGTGAACCTCCACGGTGCAGGCGGCGGCGCCGGGCTTGGTCACTGGGCGGCCCCAGGGCGCGGCCGGGCTGTCGTCGTACGCGCAGCCGCGCAGGGCGAGACGGGCGGGACGGCGAACGCCCTCCGCGTCGATGGCGTAGGGCGGCGCCACGCGCAGCCGCGGCGCACCGTCGCGATCGAGGAACTCGAGGGTTTGGCTCACGAGGCGCAAGCCCGCGACGCCCGTCACGTCGACGTCGTAGGCCACGACGCCCTCTGCCGGTGCCGCCGCGAAGTGCAGGTAGTCCTCCACGCCGTGGGCGAGGCGACGTTGGATGAGGTCGCTGCCATCGGGGCCGCCACCCGCATACACGAACAGGCCGTCGACGGCGGCGCCGTGCGCGGGTCGTGCGTCGCGCACACGGAACGCGATGGCGAGCTTCGAGGTGGCGTCCTGCACCCTGACCGTGCCATCGGCGCGGGCCGGAAGGGTCACGGTCGCGGGCGGGCGCGGGGTGTCGACGATCTCGGCGGCGAGCACCCCGCGGCGCGTGGCGACGAACGACACCGAGGCCGAGGGGAGCGCCGCCCCGTGGGACGCGCGCACCGCGCGCAAGCGCTCCTTCGCGGCAGCCTCCACCACGCCCGCGGGCGGCGTCGTGCCTCCCATGGGGTTCGGCGGGGGGTTGTGACCGGGGCGCTCGTCCGTGCAGCTCTCGAGGGCCAACACGCCTACCCCGATCGCAGCGATCGCGACCCACCTGTTTTTCAACTTCTCGAAGCCCATTCGCACCGAGACTACGGTCGCAACAACGGTGCCACGAGTCAATTCGAAGCGCCGCGGCGCGGCACAACGAGCGTGGAGACCGACCGGCCGGACCGACCGGACCGGGAGCGCGCCTCCCGGGGGTGGACGAAGAAGGGGAGGAGCGGACGACGCCGACCGAGGCGGCGGAGAACCCAGGCGGACGAGACGACGAGACAGAGACGAGAGGCGAGGAGGAGGAGAGAGGAGAGAGAAGGAGAAGAGAAGAAGGAAGGAAGAAAGAGAGGGGAGAGGGAGAGGTGAACGGCGCAGAGGAAACGCTGGCCAACGCGCAGCCAAATGCCGCTATGCTGGGTCGGTTGTGTAGGTTTCGCCCGCTCGCTCGCGTCACGGGAGGTCGTGGTCGCGCCGTCGAGCTTGGGCCTGGGTCGAGGTTGTCCTTGGAGTCGAGCGTGCAAACGAGTCAAACGCGTGGTCTTCCCACCTTCGGTGAGCTCTCGGCCGAGCTCTCGGCTGAGCTCCCGCGAGGCCGCCGTCTGCGGCTGCCCCTCGTGGTCCTGTGGACCGTCGCCGCGGTGCTGCTGTGGCCCGCCTCGGCGTGGGCCCTCGACATCGACCGCGACCAGGTCGAGGACGCCTTCGACAACTGCCCCGTCACCTACAACCCGGATCAACACGACGGCGACGGCGACACGCTCGGTGATGCCTGCGATCCGGACGACGACGGCGACGGCATCGACGACGACGTCGACACCGACGACGACAACGACTTCGTGCCCGACTCCGCCGACAACTGCCCCTCCGCCACCGGGGCCCCGAGCGACCAGACCGACACCGACGGCGACGGCTGGGGGGACGTGTGCGATAACTGTGCCCTCGTCGCGAACCCCGATCAGCTCGACTCGAACGGTGACGGCACCGGCAACGCTTGCGACGCCGCGAGCGACGCCGATCTCGACGGCATCACCGACATCAACGACAACTGCCCGGTGGTGAACACGCTGTCGCAGACGGACACGGACGGCGACGGCAAGGGTGACCCCTGCGACGACGACGACTTCGACGGCGTGCTCGACGCACTCGGCGACAACTGCCCCGACGTGCACAACCCCAATCAGGCCGACGCCGACGCCGACTTGGAGGGCGACGCGTGCGACGTGGACAGCGACTCGGACGCCGACACCGTGCTCGACGCCTTCGACAACTGCCCCTCCGTCGCCAACACGCTCCAGCTCGACACCGACGGTGACGGCCTCGGCGACGCGTGCGATCCGGACGACGACAACGACGACGTGCCGGACGCGTTCGACAACTGCCCGCTCGACTTCAACCCAAGTCAGTACGAGAGCCCCGTCGACGCCGACACCATCGGCGACGCCTGTGATCCGGACGACGATGACGACGGGATCCCCGACGCGAGCGACCCCGACGACGACAACGACGGCATCCTCGATGTGAACGACAACTGCCCCACGACCGCGACGGCGAGTCAGGCGGACAGTGACGGCGACGGCGTCGGCAACGCCTGCGACAACTGCCCAGGGTCGAACCCTGGCCAGGAAGACACCAACTCCGACGGCCAGGGCGACGCCTGCGACTCGGGGGACACCGACGGCGACTCGGTGAACGACGCCACCGACAACTGCCCGGCGGTGCCGAACATCGAGCAGAGCGACACCGACGGGGACGGGGTAGGCGACGCCTGCGACCCCGACGACGACAACGACGGGGTGAGCGATCTCGACGAGATCGCCATCGGCCTGGATCCCAAGAACCCCGACACCGACCGCGACTACATCAGCGACGGTGCGGAGGTGGGGAGCAACCCGCTCGTCCCACGGGCTTCCGACGCCGACGGCGTCATCGACGCGCTCGATCTCGACAGCGACGGTGACGGCTGGCTCGATCGCCACGAGGCCGGGGACGAGCTCTTGAGCACGCCGCCGGTCACGACCGGCTCGGGGAGCCCCGACTACCGCGATCTCGACAGCGACGGCGACGGCGTCGGTGACGCGACCGACAACTGCCGCCTGACCACCGGGAGCCAGGCCGACAACGACGGCGATGGAGCCGGCGACGTGTGCGACCGGGACGACGACAACGACGGCGTCGCCGATACCGGCGACAACTGCCCGCTGGTGGTCAACCCCACCCAGGACAACTACGACGGCGACCCGCTCGGCGACGTGTGCGACCCGGACATCGACGACGACGGGGTGAACAACGCCGACGACAGCGACGACTTCAACGAGCTCGTGTGTCGCGACACCGAGAACGGCACCGGCGACGGCTGCGACGACTGCGCGAGCGGCACGGACAACCCTGCCGCCGACGGCACCGACACCGACGGCGACACCATCTGCGACGCGACCGACAACTGCATCGCGGTGGTGAACCAGAACCAGCTGAACTTCGACGGGGATCCGCTCGGGGACGCCTGCGATCCGGACATCGACGACGACGGCGCGCTCAACGCCAACGACTCGAACGACTTTAACCCCAACGTGTGCAGCGACGTCGACTCGGACGGCTGCGAGGACTGCGGGGGAGGGAGCTTCGATCCAGCGAACGACGGCACCGACGGCGACGGCGATGGCTTCTGCGACACGGGGGACAACTGCCCGGCGTTGGCCAACGACCAGACCGACACCGACAACGACAACGTCGGCGACGCCTGCGACAACTGTCCCAACACGAGCAACTTCGGCCAGCAGAACTTCGACGGCGACGCGCTCGGGGATGCCTGCGATCCGGACATCGACAACGACGGCTCGCTCAACGCCAACGACTCCAACGACTTCAATCCGTTCGTGTGCAGCGACATCGAGAACGGGGTAGGGGACGGCTGCAACGACTGCGCGAGCGGTACGTTCGACATCCTCAACGACGGCACCGACACCGACAACGACTCGATCTGCAACGTGCGGGACAACTGCGTGAACTTCCCGAACAACCTGCAGGAGAACTACGACGGGGACTCTTTCGGGGACGCCTGCGATCCGGACATCGACGACGACAACGTCGACAACGCCTTCGACTCGGACGACTTCAACGAGTTCGTGTGTCGCGACACGGAGAACAGCGGGGCGGGAGACGGGTGCGACGACTGCGCGAGCGGCACCGACAACCCCTCGAACGACGGTCCGGACACGGACGGCGACACCATCTGCAACGTCACCGACAACTGCGTCGACGTGGCCAACACCAACCAGGCAAACTTCGACGGCGACGCGCTCGGGGACGCCTGCGATCCGGACATCGACGACGACGGCGCGCTCAACGAGAACGACTCGAACGACTTCAACGTGACGGTGTGCAGCGACACCGAGGTGACCAGCCAGGGGGTGGGCGACGGCTGCGACGACTGCCGCTCGGGCACCTTCGACCCGACCAATGACGGCCCGAACGGGAACCCTGCCCTCGACGATCAGGACGGGGACACGATCTGCAACGCGACCGACAACTGTCCGGACGACGCCAACACCGATCAGGTCAACACCGACGGGACCGCGGACGGCGGCGACGCCTGTGACCTCGACGACGACAACGACGGCGTACCGGACGTCGACGACGCGGCGCCCCTCGATCCGTTCAGCTGTCAGGACCTCGACGATATGGGCACCGGGGATGGCTGCGACGACTGCTCGGTGGGCGTCGACGGCTTCGGGCCGATGGCCGACTTCAACACCGCCAACGACGGCACCGACACCGACAGCGACGGGCTCTGCAACGACAACGGTGACCCCGGCGACAACCGCGACGATCCGGACGACGACAACGACGGGGTGCTCGACGGGGCCGATGGCGATCCGCTGAATCCCAACGTCTGCGAGGACGCGGACGCCGACCTGTGTGACGACTGCGCGGTGGGCACCGACGGCTTCGGCCCGCTCCCCGATTTCGACCCGAACAACGACGGGACGGACACCGACGGCGACGGCGAGTGCAACGCGGGCACCGACGACGACGACGACAACGACGGGGTGCCGGACAACATCGACACCGATCCTCTCAACCCGTTCGTCTGCGCGAACAACGACTTCAACCAGTTTACGATGATGGCGCAGCCGGACGTGTGCGACGACTGCGCCATCGGCGTGGACGGCTTCGGTCCGCTGCCGGACAACACGCCCGACAACGATGGGCCCGACAACGACGGCGATCACGTGTGTGACGCCACCGACAACGACGACGACAACGACACGCTCACCGACAGCCAAGAGCAGGCGATCGGGACGAGCCCGATCAACCGCGACTCGGACGGCGACACCATCTCCGACGACCACGAGGTGGGCCCGGATCCGGGCGACCCCCTCGACAGCGACAACGACGGGGCCATCGACGCGCTCGACACCGACAGCGACAACGACAACATCCTCGACCGCGACGAGGCCGGCGACCTGGATCTGGACACCGATCCGGTGGACAGCGACGGGGACGGGACCGAGGACTACCTCGACGACGACTCCGACGGGGATGGGATCTCCGACCTGCGAGAGTCGGGGCCGGCCACCAAGCAGCTGAGCGATCCACCGGTGAACACCGACGGGACGGATGGACCGGACTATCTCGACTACGACTCCGACGACGACGGCATCTGCGACGGTGGCATCGCCACCGGGACGGGCTCGATCCCGGACGCGAGCTGCACCGTGAACGACAACTGCACCACCCTCGCCGAGTGCAACGGTGTGATGAGCTGCGTCGACGGCTTCGACAACTGCCGCGTGGTCGCCAACGGTCCGAGCGACGCCGACAACCAGCTCGACACCAACTGCGACGCCATCGGCGACGCCTGCGCGAGCGACACCGACGGCGACGGCGTGGACGACGCGGTGGACAACTGCATCTTCATCAGCAACGCCAGCCAGGCCGACAACGACGCCGACGGGGATCCCAGCGAGTGCGGCGCTCAGCAGGCGTCATGTGGCGGCGACGCGTGTGACGACGACGACGACAACGACGGCGTGCTCGACGTGGACGACAACGCCCCGTTCGATCCCAAGAGCTGCGAGGACGCGGACGGGGACGGCTGCGACGACTGCTCGGTCGGCACCGACGGCTTCGGCCCCAACCCGGACAACGATCCGGACAACGATGGGCTCGATCCGGACGGGGACGGGATGTGCGATCCCGACGCCGACGGCGACCTGATCCCCAACGACGCCGACAACTGTCCGGAAGACTTCAACGATCTCCAAGAGGACGTCGACGACGACGACGTGGGCGACGTCTGCGACAACTGCGTGGAGACGGCGAACACTTCGCAACAAGACGCCGACCAGGATGGGCTGGGCGACGCCTGTGACAACTGCCCGGAGGTCGCCAACGAGCTGCAAGAGGACGGCGACGAGGACGGCGTAGGCGACGCCTGCGACAACTGCCACGCGGTCGCGAACGAGGACCAGGCCGACGCGGACGGCGACGGAGTTGGCGACGCCTGCGACAACTGCCCGAACGACGCGAACCCAGACCAAGAGGACGCGGACGAGGACGGCGTGGGCGACGCCTGCCAGGAGCCGGATGGCGAAGGGGGTCAGATGGAAGTGCCCGAGCCACCGAAGTTCGAGGGCGGCTGCGACTGCAACGTGGTGGGTGGCGCGAGCAGCGGCTGGGGCTGGCTCTTGGCGCTTTGCGGCGTCGCGGTGCCGCTCGTGAGGCGGCGGCGTAGGGCGGTCTTCGTCGGGCGCTCCGCACGGCTGCGGCCCGGTGGGCGTCCGCGACGATGACGAGCGCTTCGGGTGCTCGACGCGGGCGGGACCGGCGTCGAGCGCCTGCATCGTCCCCCCCGAGCGCCCTTATCGAACCGACGCGGTGGGGAGGTTCACATTGCTGAAAACACCAGCACTCACTAATCTGGCGGTCTCATGAGGAAGTGGACCCTGGCGGCGCTGGCCGCGGGATCTCTCCTGGGGGTGCCGCGCTCGGCACCCGCCCAGGAAGGCGGTTTCGCGCTCAATCAGCTCCAGCCGACTCCGGCTGGCGACGTGTTCTTCGGCGTGCCGTCGCCCGACGCGCCGGGGCACCTCGAGGCGCCGAAGGCCTACGCCATGTTCGACTACGCGCACCGGCCCATCCGATCCGGCGACACCGCGGTGGTGTCGTCGCAAGGGTTCATGCGCCTCGACGTGTCGTGGGCGCTGTGGGACCGCCTCCTCATCTCGGTGGACGCGCCGCTCGCGTTGGTGCTCGGGGGCGAGGACCCCGGACTCCCCGGCACCACCTTCACCACGCTCGAGGGGCCCTCGTTCGGCGACGTGCGGCTGGGGCTGAGGGGCCGGCTGTGGGGCGAAAACCAGACCCCCATCCAGCTCGGCCTCGGCGGCTACCTGTTCGTCCCGTCGGGGGAGCAGGAGCAATACACGGGCGAGGGCGGGGTTCGCGGCAACTTCCACTTGGTCTTGGGGGGCAGGATCGGCGGCGACACCGCCTTCGTGTACTCCGCGGCGGCGGGGACCGAGCTGCGCGCGTCCGACAGCCCCCACACGTTCACCTTCGGCGCCGGCGCCGGCGTGCTCTTCCTCGACGATATGCTGCAGGCGGGGGCCGAGCTCTTCGGCTCCACCCCCTTCACCGACACCGTGTTCCTCTCGTCCACGCCGCCCACCCCGGCCGGGGCGTCGACGAACGCCGAGCTGCTCTTCGGCGTGAAAGCGCGCTTCCTCGAGGGGCTCACGCTCGGGGTGAGCGCGGGGCCCGGGCTCGGCTCCGCGGTGGGCACGCCGATCTACCGCTTCGCGGGCATGCTCGGCTGGACCCCGCTGCCGGAGCGCCCACCGTCTGAACGCGGGGTCGACGTCGCGCAGGTGAAGGACACCGACAACGACGGCATCCCCGATCACAAAGACGCCTGCCCTGAGAAGGCAGGGGAGCCCAACCTCGATCCGGCCAAGGATGGCTGCCCGCCCTCCGATCGGGACGGCGACGGCATCCAGGACGTGGACGACGCCTGTCCCACGACCGCGGGCCTCCCGAACGCGGATCTCACCCAGAACGGTTGCCCACCCGACACCGACGGTGACGGCTTCCACGACGGCATCGACGCCTGTCGCGAGCTGGCCGGCGATCCGAGCGACGACGAGAAGAAGCGCGGCTGTCCTGCCGACGACGACGACGACGGCGTGCCGAACAAGAAGGACGCGTGTCCCCAAGCAGCCGGCGATCCGCACGACGATCCGGACAAGTCGGGGTGCCCCGCGGATCCCGACGGCGACGGGATCCGCTACGCGGCCGACGCCTGCCCCTTCGAGAAGGGCCCCGCGAGCGACGACCCCGCGCAGAACGGCTGTCCCCGGTTTGCGCGCTACAAGCCCACCGAGGGCGAGATCGTCATCCTCCAGCGCATCGAGTTTCAGACGTACGGCTCGCACGTGAGCGAGTCGGTGACGCCGAACTCCATCGCCGTGCTCAAGGAGGTGGCGCAGATCATCATCGATCACCCCGAGATCGAGCTCGTGGAGGTGCAGGGCCACACCGACGACAGCGGCGACGTCGAGTACAACCTGCAGCTGTCGCAGGAGCGCGCCGAGTCGATCAAGACGTGGCTCACCAACAAGGGCGGCGTCGACGCGTCTCGCCTCAGCGCCAAGGGCTACGGCATGAGCGTCCCCATCGGGGACAACCGCACCCGCATCGGTCGCCAAGAGAACCGCCGCGTGCAGTTCATGGTGAAGAAGCTCGACGCGACCAAGAAGAAGAAGCCTGGCGCGGGCGCCGACAAGTAGCCGGGGGCGCGGGGCCTCGGCGTCGAGCGCCCGCGCGCCGCGAGTCACGGGCGGGAGGGTGCCTGCGGAGGTGGGGCCTCGAGCGCCCGCGCGCCGCGAGTCACGGGCGGGAGGGTGCCTGCGGAGGTGGGGCCTCGAGCGCCCGCGCGCCGCGAGTCAGGGGCGAGATGACCGGCGGGAGTTAGCAGGAGTCGCCACAGTTGCTCTCGAGGCAGCTGTTGAACTGAGTGGCTGCGTTCCGCACGGTCGACGATGCGGCGAGGCACGCCGCGCTGCTTTGGTTGCCGAGGCAGGCGAGGCACGTGTCGATCTCGGGGTCGCTCCCTCCCTGAACGCAGGTGCTCAACGACGCGCAGCAGAACTGGTCGCCACAGTTGTTGCAGGCGAACACCGGCTCCTGTGTGGCGCTGTCTTGGAATCCGATCCCGGTCCCGCACATGTCCGTGGGACAATTGTCGTCCGAGCACGCGCTGAATGCGGTGTAGAGGGAATTGGTCTCGCAGCCCGTCCCGGTTCCGGTGATACACGCCTGGCACGCGCCATTGGCCAGGCACGCGTCGAAGCTCGCGCAGCACGACCCGGTGAGACAGGCGTCTAGGGCTGGGCTGCTGGACGTCAAGCCGCTGTTGCAGATTCCATTGCTTGGCCCGGTCGTCGTCGCGGGCCCGCTGGTGACGCTCGTTGGGGGGCTGGCACCCGACGAGCTCACGGACGCGCCTCCGAAGCCGCCGACTGCGGTGCCCGCTCCTCCGCTTCCTTGGTTCGTGGCTCCGCCCGAGCCGCTGCCGCTGCCGTCGTCGTCGTCGTCGGCCGAGCGCCGCCGCACCGGCGTGCAGGCGAACGCTACGACCGTAGCGACAACAGGGATCATCCAGAGCGTGCGCGTCTTCATGTGACCACCTCCCCACGCGACCCGAACGCGCGCGTTCACGAAGCGTATGGCCCATGACGTACTGCGTCAAGGGCCGAGTCCCGCAGACGCGCGATGCTCCGCCTCCGCTGCCCACGACGCAATGACGACGCGCTCCGACGAATTCGTCTGCGACGAGTGTCGTGTGCGACGAATGTCGTGTGCGACGAATGTCGTGTGACCGAATCCTTCGGCGACGCGTGTGACGTGCGACGAATGTCGCGGCGACGAATTTCGCGGCGACGAATTTCGCGGCGACGGACGGATCGGTGACGCACGTCGTGTGCGAAAAATGGCCGAGCGACGAAACTTCTGTGACGAAGGCCTCAACGACGAGGGCTTCTGTGACCAAGGCTTCGGTGGCGAAGGGGTCGTCGATCCGGCGGGCGCGGCGGGTGCCCTGCGCAGGGCGGGTCGTCGTCGAGCGCGCGGCGCTGCCGTGCCTCAAGAGACGCCCCGCCGCTACCAGGTAGCGTCACCAGCAACGCCGTCGGCCTCACCTTCGTCGACGACCTCGGCGACAGCGAGCTCGAGGTTCCACGTGGAGCACCGCAGCCCGCCGAGCTGCCGAGGTGTAGGCACGACCGTGAGCGTCGGGGTGTGGCTCGAACGGTCGTCCCCTCGGCACGGGCCCGGAGCACGCGGCGGAGCATACGGCAGGACATGGCCGCGCCGGCCGGTCGGTGGAGGAGGCCTCGTCACAGGGGCGTCCACAATGTCTGTTCGGCGCGAGGCCGCTCGTGCAAGATTGTGGCGATGTGGCTCGCGCGACTGGCAGCGGTGTGGCTGGCGCTTCTGTTGGCGCCTGGCCTGGCCGCAGCGCAGCCGCCTCCGCCGGCTGCGGACGCCGGCGTCGCGCCTCCGGCCCACAGCGGGGGCTCGGCGCAGGCGGGGGGTGGCGAGGCGAGCGGCGCGGGGGCCCGACAAGCTGGGGGCGGCGACGCGGCGGGCGGGGGCGCGGCGGGCGGGGGCGCGGGCGGGGACGCCGGGGGCGGTGGCAGCGCGGCGGCAGCGCCCCCTACCCCCGAGCCGGAGCCCAGCGCGACGCCGCCGCTCGACGTGGACGACGTCGTTGAGTTCAGCGCGGAGGACAAGATCGAGCAGGGCGGGCACGTCCTCCGCTCGATCATCGGCCTGCTCGTGTTGCTCGTGCTCGCGTGGCTCGGGGCCCACCCCCGTGTGCGTCGGATCGAGCGCGAGCTCGGCCTCTCGAGCGCCATCACGGCGGGGCTCCCGTTCGTGGCCTTTGGTCTGCTCGCGCGCCACCCGGCGGTGGGGATCCTCACCGACGAGGCGCTCGCGACGCTCTCGCCGCTCCTTCAGTTTGGCCTCGGCTGGCTCGGCTTGTTGGTGGGCACCCAGGTGCGTATCAACGAGCTCGATCGGCTGCCTCGAGGGGTGTCGCTCCTCGTCGCGACCCAGACGTCCGTCCCGTTTCTCCTCATCGCGGTGGCGTGTGGCGCGCTCATGCTCGCGTTGGGGGTGCAGTTCAGCGACGCGACCTTCGTCCGGGACGGGGTGGTGCTGGCGACGGCGGGGGCGATGACCTCTCCGATCGCCGTGCGGCTCCTCGCGAACAGCCGCAGCGGCCGCCACCCCCTCGTGATGTCGAGCGAGCTCGACGAGATCGCCGGCGTGCTCGGCTTGGCGTTCTTGGCCGCATACTTCCGGCCGCGGTTTCTCGAGAGCACGTGGGAGATCCCGGGCACCGCCTGGCTCTTCGTCACGCTCGGCATGGGCATGACGATCGGCATGGTGATCTACGTGGTGCTGCGCCGCCCGGCGACCCCGCCCGAGTTCCTCGCGATCGCGCTCGGCTCGGTGGCCTTCACCGCCGGCCTGGCCGCTTACGTCCACCTGTCGCCGATCGTCGTGTGCTTCGTGGTCGGCGTGGTGGTCGCCAACGTGTCCGGGGATCACTGTGCCCAGCTCGTGGCCACCTTGCGGCAGCTCGAGCGTCCGATCTACCTCGTGTTCCTCGTGCTCGTCGGGGCCCTGTGGGACGTCACCGACTGGCGCGGCTGGCTCTTGATGGTGGTGTTCGTCGTGAGCCGCTTCGTTGGGCTCGGGCTCTCGGGCGTCATCGTGCGGCGCAAGCTTGGCGACGTGCTGGACGACGTGCGTTTGTCGCAGCTGAGCTTCGTTCCCCTGAGCGTGATGTCGATCGCGATCGTGGTGAGCGCGCAGAGCCTCTATCAAGGGCGAGCGCTGCCTTGGATCGTGACGGCGGTGATCGGAGGCGCGATGGCCACCGAGATCATCGCCCAGCTCTGGCGCCGGTTCTCGGGGGGCGGCCCCGAGCCGAGCTCATCCGGTCTCCTCGGGCCTCCCGCCGGTCACGGTGAGCTCGGAGACGAGGGAGAAGCGCGGTGATCGTCGTTCCCCTCATCCTCGTGGCGCTCGGCGCGCTGATGCACGCGGCTCGGTCGTTCTTCTCCGCGTCTTCGCACATGGACGAGGTGGCGGGCACCTCGCTCGCGTTCGGCTATCTCCTCCTCAGCGCGTTCTTCACAGGCCGCCTCTTCGCGCGCGTGAAGCTCCCCCGCCTCACGGGCTACATCGTCACCGGCATCGTGGTCGGTCCCGCCGTCCTCGGCCTCGTGACCGAGGGGATGGTGCACGCGCTCGCGCCGGTGAAGGGGGTCGCGGTGTGCCTCATCGCGCTCACTGCGGGTGGTGAGCTCAACTTCGAGCGCATGAGGCCGCTGTTCCGCGTCATTCGCTCGGTGACTCTCTGGGCCGTCATCGGCAGCTCCATCCTGAGTGGTGCGGCGCTCTTTCTCATGCGCTCGTGGCTGCCGTTCCTCGACGGGCTCGACGCCGCCCAAGCCGCCGGGGCCTGTGCGGTGATGGGCGTCGCCGTGTCGGCCATGTCGCCAGCGGTGGTGATGGCGCTGTTCGCCGAGCTCAAGGCCGACGGGCCTGTGAGCCGCGTGATCCTTGGGGTGGTGGTGGTCGCCGATCTGGTGGTGATCCTCTTGTTCGCGCTCGTGTCGTCGGTCGCCAAGACACTCTTCGGCGGCTCGGTCGATGTGTTGAACACCGCGCTGCACGTGTCGTGGGAGATCTTGGGGTCGCTCGTCTTCGGCATGTTGATGGGAGGCATCCTCGTTCTGTTCCTGCGGAAGGTGGCCGCCTCACGCGCCCTGTTCGTGTTGCTGCTCTGTGTGGTGGCGTCGGAGGTGGGGGGGCGCATCGCGCTCGACCCCCTCATCATCACGCTCACGGCGGGGGTGGTGATCGAGAACGTCGAGCACGAAGAGGCGTCCAAGCTGATCCACGAGATCGAGGGCGCCTCGCTGCCGGTCTACGTGGTGTTCTTCGCCCTCGCGGGCGCGATGCTCGATCTCGCGGCGCTCCTCGTCGTCGCCATCCCGGCGGTGGTGGTGGTGCTGGTGCGCACCCTCGCGATGTTCGGCGGCACGCGGATCGGCGCGGCGCGTGCTGGCGCGGAGCCCATCGTGGTGCGCTACGCCTTCGTGGGTTTCCTCCCCCAGGCCGGCCTCGCGCTCGCCCTCGCGCTCTTGCTGCCCAAGGTGTTCCCCTCGTTCGGGACCGCGGCAGCGGGCCTCATCGTCGGCATCGTCGGTATCAACGAGCTGTTGATGCCGCTCGCGCTGCGCGTCGGGCTCATCCGGGCTGGCGAGGCGCGCCCCGACGACGACGCCACCTCGGAGCGCAGCGCCGCCGCGGCGCACTGACCAGCGAGGGTCGTCGGTCGGAGTCCTTTGCCCCCGCGCGCCACGAGGCGTTGTATACCCTCCGCATGCCGTCCATGCGGTCTGAAGACTGGCTCACCGTCGCGCTGCCTGCGGTCGCGGTCACGCGCCTCGACGAGCTCGTGCGCGAGGTCGCGGTGGCGGTGGCCGAGGCCCGGGATCTCGACGCGGCACGGGTGGAGGTGGCGTTTGGCGAGGCGCTCTCCTCGGAGGGCTTCTCGCTGGGCAGCGGGGTGGCGATCCCTCACATCGAGCTCGG
This sequence comes from uncultured Polyangiaceae bacterium, assembly GCA_964401935.1. GTDB lineage: Bacteria > Myxococcota_A > Polyangia > Polyangiales > Polyangiaceae > JAPYTK01. The sequence goes on along the minus strand of CAYOAL010000048.1, from coordinate 17,500 downwards.
CGAGCTCGAGGCGACGGCGGTGTGTCTCGTGGTCCTGCAAGCGCCCCTCGCCATGCCTACGGTGGACGGCGTCGACCCCGACATCTTCTTGTTCATTCTGTCCAAGGCCGACCCTCACAAGCATCTCTTGCTGCTCGCCCACCTCGCGCGGCTGTTCGCGAGCCGCACGCTCGTCGATGGGCTGCGCCGCTGCAGCACGGCCGCGGAGCTCACCGCGCTCATCAGCGCGGCGGAGCTGCGACACGACACGCGACGGATGCCGGTCCAAGCTTCGCTCGACGTGTCACGGGCCATGGTGGTCATCACCCTGAGCGGAGAGAAGGTGATCGACACGTTGCTCGTCGAGCTGGTCGATCATGGTTTTGGCGACGCCTGCATCCTCGAGGCGCAGAGCTTTCAGGAGGCAGCGGCCCGTGAGGTGCCGCTCTTCGCCGGGATCCGGGACATCTTCGGGGATCCGGGGGGGCGGCGCGTTCTCCTCGTCGAGGCCACCCTGGAGGACGCGGAGGGCGTCGTGGCCGCGACGCGCCGGATCTGCGAGGAGCACCAGGTGCGCGACGCGCGGGTCACGGTGCTCCCCGTGCACTCCCAGTGGAGCTCGACGCCGCCCCCCGAACCTTCGCCTGCGGCTGGTCACTGATGGCGGTAGGCCTTTTGTTCGCGGCCATCTTGGTGGCCGTGCTCATCGGCTTTTGGGGCCCGCTGCGCGGCGTGCGCACCGCGTTGAGCGTGGGCCACCTCGTCTCGACGGGCCACGTGTTCCTCCTCTTCGGTGTCGCCCTCGGCGTAGCGCTCGGTGAACGCACTGGCGCGCTCTCGCAGGCGGTCTCGCCGATCGTCGCCCTCGCCGCCGGGTGGGTGGGCTTCGCGGCGGGCATGCGCTTCGAGGTTCGCCTCTTGCGCACGCTGCCGAGCCGCGCCTTCACGGTGGCCATGTGGCCGCCGATCGTGGCGGCGGGCGTGGCCGGATTGTTCGGCGCCCTCGGGCTCTGGATCGTGGGCGTTGGGCCCGCGGAGCGGATCGCCGTGTCGCTCGCGCTCGCCGCGGTGGCCGCCGGGAGCGGCCCCAGCCTGGCGGCGATCGTGCGCGGGCGCAGGGCAGGGAGGGCGGCGCGCGCGCGGTCGTCGCTGCGAATGGTCGAGCTCTCGGCGGGGGTCGACGATCTCCTGGTGGTGCTCCTCGCGGTGGTCGCCTTCCCCGTCCTCACCGGGGAGCTCCACACCGCGCTCGCGTTGGTGGCGGCCACGCTGGCGGGGGGCGCGGTCCTCGGCGCGGCCACCTGGTTGTTCCTCGGCGGCGTGGCCACCGAGGACGAGCGCCTGCTCCTCGGCCTCGGCATGCTCGCGTTCATCGCGGGCTTCGCCGAGTGGCTCGGCCTCTCTCCGGCGGTGGTGGCCGCCATCGCGGCGGCGACGCTGGTGAACCTCCCCGGCGCGCGCATGGACCGCTTGTTGTCTGCCGTTCGTCGGGTGGAGCGGCCGGCGGTGGTCATCCTGATGACGCTCATCGGCTTCGACGTGGCCGGTGGGCTCACGTGGCTCTTCGTGCCGTTCTTCGTGGTGCTCACCCTCGTGCGGGTGCCGATGAAGTCCTGGGCCGGAGCCGCCGTCGAGGGGCGGATCCCCGGAGCGCCGGGGTTGCGGCCGAGCCCGCGGTGGGCGCTCGGGCTCGCCCCGATGGGCACGCTGGGCCTCGTGGTCGTGCTCAGCTTCTATCACGTGGGCGGTGGCGGCCTCACCCGAACCCTCCTCGCCGCGGCAGCGGCGGCGAGCGTCGCGAACGAGATCGCGGCGCCCTGGCTCATGGTTCGGCTCCTCCGGAGCCTCGGCGGCGCCACACCGGCGCAACGGGAGGCCGCGTCGTGAAGGTAGAGGTGAGCACCGCGGTCGAGAAGCTGGTCAACCGGGGGCTGCCGCTCGCGCTCGCCTTGCTCACCCTCATGGCGCTCCGCTGGACCACGCTCGGCGCCACCGCGGCAGGGCGCGAGAGCACGACCATCGCGCTCGGCTTCATGCTCATCGCAGCCTTCGTGGGGGGCAAGGTCGCGGCGCGGGTCAAGCTCCCGCGGATCACGGGCTATCTCCTGGTGGGCCTCGTGGTGGGGCCCTACGTCACCGGGTTGCTCACCAAGGACATGTTGGTGGCAGCCAAGGCGGTGGAGGGGCTCGCGGTGGCGCTCATCGCGCTCACCGCCGGCGGCGAGATCCGCGTCGGTTGGGTGCGGCAGCACGCCCGGAGCCTGGCTCAGATCACCTTCACCGAGCTGTTCGTCGTCGCCGCCGGGGTGCTCGTCGCGGTGTGGCTCGCCCGATCCTTGTTGCCCTTCATGCCGGTCGACGATCCGAGCCGCGGCCTCATCATCGCGATGGTCTTCGGCGCTATCGCGGTGGCCAACTCGCCGACGGTGACCATCGCCGTCATCGCCGAGTCGCGCGCCGACGGACCGCTCGCGCGCACCGTGCTCGGGGTGACGATCCTCAAGGACGTCGCGGTGATCGTGCTCTTCGCGGTGGCGCTCGCGGTGGCGAAGAACGCCCTCGGTGAAGGTGGCGGGGAGCCGCTCGCGCTCACCCTCGCCCGTGAGCTCGGCGGCTCGGTGCTCGCCGGTGTGGCCTTCGGCGTGGTGATCTCGGCGTTCCTGCAGCGGGTGGGTCGCGACATCCCCGTCTTCGTGCTCGCGATGTGCTTCGCCATCTGGCAGACCGCGTCGGTGCTCCACCTCGAGACGCTGCTCGTGGCGCTCACCGCTGGCTTCTGGGTGGAGAACTTCTCGAAGGCCGAGGGCGAGCACCTCATCAAGGCGATCGAGCGCCTCTCCCTGCCGGTGTACGCGCTCTTTTTTGCGGCGGCGGGGGCCAAGGTCAACCTCGAGCTCTTGGCCACGCTCTGGCCCTTCGCGGTCATGCTCGTCGCGGTGCGGGCGGCGTGCGTGTGGGCGGGCAGCACCCTCGGCGCGAAGCTGGCGCGGGCGGAGCCGGTGGTCGTGCGCTACGCGTGGCTCGGGTTCATCAGCCAGGCGGGGGTCACCCTCGCGCTCTCGACCATCGTGGCGCGCACCTTCCCCTCCTGGGGCGTGGAGATTCAGGCCATGATCATCGCGATGATCGCCATCCACGAGCTCGTGGGCCCGGTCGGCTTTCAGCTCGCCCTGAAGTGGGCCGGTGAGGTCGGCCGCCAACCCGAGGCACGCTGACCGAGCGGTCGACGACGTCTGCGAGCTCAGCGGAGGGCGCACGAGGAGAAACCGATTGACCACCGGTTTTTTTGAGGGAACACTTCGGAGGTGCCTGAGCCCATTCACATCGGTCCGCTGGAGGCTGCCGTGTTGCGGCACCTGTGGTCGCGAGGTGACGCGAGCGTGAAGGCGGTGCACGGGGCGCTCGGAGCACGCCGTGGCATCACGCTCAACACGGTGCAGTCCGCGATGGATCGGCTCTTCCGCAAGGGGCTGTTGTCGCGCAGGAAGGTGAGCCACGCCTTCGTCTACGCCTCCGCGGTGAGCCGCAACGAGCTGGGCACCCGCATCGTCGAGCAGGCGTTCTCGCAGCTCGCCGAAGAGCCGTCGGCGCTCATCAGCGCCGTGGTCGACTACGCGGATCGCGAAGGCGACGACCTGCTCGCCGAGCTCGAGGCGCTGGTCGCCGAGCGGCGCCGCCAGCGGCGAGGCGAGGAACCACCGTGACACCGGCGCTCGAGGATCTCGTCGTTCAGGCCGGGCTCGCCTGGGCGCTGCTGCTGATTTGCGGTGTGGTCATCGTCGAGCTCACCTACCCCCTGCTCCGAGAGCGCATGGGTCGGGCCGCGCTCTCCGGTGATCTCCGCCCCGTCCTCGTGCTCTGCTGGGCGCCCGTGCTGCTCGCCACGGTGGTGCTCGCCGGCTGCTACACCCCGTCGCTCCTCGCCGCGCTCGGTTCATTTCACGACCATTGCTCGCTCGACGGCGGACATGTCCACCTCTGTGTGGAGCACGCGCAGGCCAGCGACATCGGCTACCTGTCGTGGGTCCTCGGCGGGGTGGTGCTCGCGTGGCTCGTCCCGGGGCTCTGGGAGCTCGCGACCGATCTGCGGCGCGGCTGGGCGCTCGAGCGCTCGCTGCGGGGGCTCTCGGCGGCATCCGCCGCCGGGGCGATGGTGATCGACGCCGACTTGCCCATGTCGGTGACGACGGGCCTCTGGTCCCCCAAGATTTTCATGACGACCGCGCTCGAGGCGGCGCTCTCGCCCGACCAGCGCAGAGCGGTGCTCGAGCACGAGCGCTGTCACGCACGCGAGCGTCACGCCTTCGTGAAGCTCGTGGGCGTGCTCGGCGCCCTCGTCTTCAGACGCTCCACCCGCCGTGCGCTCCTTGGCCACCTCGCGCTCGCGTGTGAGCGACGGAGTGACGAGGCCGCGGCCGCCGCTACCGGCGACCGCCTCGACGTGGCGGCCGCGCTCCTCGCCACCCGGCGCGCCATTCGGCACCGGGCACCCCTCGGAACCGTCGCTTTGCACGGAGCGGAGGGCTTCGAGGCACGCATTCGGCGCCTGACCGATGGCGTCGACGCTCCCCCGATCCCCGCCGCGAAGGTGGCCAGCTGGGTCGTGGGGGTGGCGGCGTTCGGCTTGATGGTCGGTCACGAGCTCCACCACGGCGTGGAGACCGTGACCTCTCTTTTTCTTCGCTGACGAGGGTGAGCTCGCTCGACATGACATGGCCTCGCGTCTCAAAGTCCGACCATCGATCGGTTTTACTCGTCCTCGCGCTCGTGGCCCTCTCGGTCCTCGCGCCGAGGGGCGTCGCTGCGGAGCCGACGTCGCCGCGCAAGCTGGGGGAGCTCGACGCCGTCTTGCGGGTGTGCCGCGGAACCGCGAGCGCGCTCGCGAGGGCGCGTGTTCACCAGGGCGACGCGACGGTAGCCGCGGCCGGCGTGTTGCCGAACCCGAGCGTCTCCATCAGCCACAACCGCTCGCTGTCGGGCCCCCTCGACCACGAGACGATCATGGGCCTCGCGATCCCGCTTGGGCTCGGCGGAGCGTGGTTCGTGATGCAGGACGCCGCGGAGGCGGAGCGGCGTTCGTTGCTCCTCGGCGCTGGCCAGGGGAGCTTCGAGCTCGCGCTCGAGGTGCGCGAGCGCTTCGTCCGTGCTTCCCTCCGCGCGGACCGCCTCGCCGTCCTCCGAGAGCAACGGCTGGCGCTCGGGCGGCTGCTCGCGAGGCTGTCGAAGCTAGCGCTCGGCGGCGAGACGGCGGCGTACGACGCCTTGCGTCTGAAGACCAAGAGCGCCGAGCTCTCGCTCGAGGAGACGCCGCTCCGGGCCGAGCTCGCGTCCGAGCGCGCCTGGCTCGCGGCGCTCGCGGGGGTGGCGGTGGCCATCGAGCCGGGGGCCGCGGAGCGCCTGCACTCGGCGGTGCGCGCCGCTCGGCTGAACAGCTCGTCGCAGCACCCGCTCGTCGCGAGCCTCCGCGCCCAAGCCGACGCAGAGCGACTTCGGGCGCGGGCTGCCAAGCGTCGCTGGGCGCCGGACGTCGACGTGTTCGTGGGCTACCGGCAGGTGGGATCTCTCATGGATCCGACCGGGCATGGGATCTCGCTCGGGCTCTCGGTGCCGCTCACCTTCTTCGATCACGGGCAGGGTGAAGCGCGAGCGGCCAAGGCCCGCGCTGTGTGGAGCGACGCCCTCGCGGCGACCGCAGCGCGTCGCCTCGCCGCCGATCGGCGCGCCGCCGAGGCGCAGTCGCACGTGCTCGCGGCGGCTTCGAGCGCCGACGCAGGAGGAGCGCTCGCGCGCCGGTGGGTGAAGGCCGCGCTCGCGCTCTACGAGGCGGGGGAGGGCTCGCTCCTCGATGTGCTCGAGGCGTTCGACGCCTCGACCCGTGTCGAGCTCGCGCGGCTGGCCCTGCTCGAGAAGCGGGTCGAGACCGATCTCGCCTGGATGCGCGCCTCCGGGCGCCTCGCCGACGCGCGCCTCGAGGCCGCCTGTGGTGTACCAGCGAAGCAGGGAGCCCCATGAGTCGGCTCGCCACGGCACTGCTCGTGGTCTTCGTCGTCGGCGTCGGCTGCGGCGGTCACGGCCACGACCACGCCGCTCACGACGACGGCGACAGCGAAGCGGCGACGGTGGTTTGCACTCGCTGGACCGACACGCACGAGCTCTTCGTCGAGATCGATCCCCCGCGCCCCTCACAGCCCGCGCGGTACCGAGCGCATGTCACCGTCCTCGACGGCTTTCGCCCGGTCACCGAAGGCTCATTCGCGGTAAGCTGGTTTCGCGGTGATGCTGTTGCCGCCGAGGTGCGAGCCGATCGCGTGAGCCGGGCCGGGATCTTCGCGCTCGAGGCGCCGGGCCCAGCGGCGGGCATGTACACGCTGAGGATGGTGTACCAAGACGGCGCGCGGCGGTCCGAGCTCGACTGCGGGGCCATCGCCGTCGCGGAGGGCAGCTCGCCAGCGGAAGATCCCGACGCGGCCGCGCTCTCGTTCCTCAAGGAGCAGCAGTGGAGGGTGCCCTTCGCGACCGCGTGGGCACAAGAGCGCGCGATGGCGCGCGAGGTCGAGCTGCCAGCCATCCTCGAGACACCGAGCTCCGACCAGCTCACGCTCGCGTCGCCGACAGGGGGACGCTTCTTCCACGCTCCGAAGCTGGCCCTCGCCGCGGGGGTGGTGCTCGCCGCGGGCACCGTGGTCGGCTTCATCGCGCCCACCGTGGCCGGCGACGATTTCAGTCGCCTCGAGCTCGCGGTGGAGGAGGCGCGCCTCGACCAACGACGCGCCGAGCGTGAGCGCCAGCGCCTCGCGCCTCTCGTCGAGCAGGGGCTCTTGCCCGACAAGCGCCTCCACGAGGCGGAGGCCGAGGTTGCGACCGCGGCGGCCCGCCTCCGCAGCGCGCGGCGACGGATCGGCAGCGTGGTCGCCGCCGGTGGGGTGGGCGGGCTCCCCATCAAGACCCCGCGCTCGGGCGCCATCGCGGCGGTGTGGGTGGACAACGGCGCGCCGGTGGCACCTGGCCAGCCCTTGGTCCAACTCCTTGGCGACGGGCCGATGTGGGCGAGGGCTCGCTTCGTGTCGCGGCCCGACCACCACTTTACCGGCGCCACCCCGGTGGCGCTGCGTGTCGGGGGCGAGCACCTCGAGCTCGGTGACGAGGCGACGTTCTTGTCGCCGCTGCCGCTCGTCGACGCCGCCACACAGCTCTCTTCGTGGATGGCGGGCCTCGGTGAGCTGGCGGGCGTGGAAGGCGCGGCGTCGCTGAAGCCTGGGACAGCGGCGGTGTTGCTCGTTCGGGTGGGGGCGCCCACGGTGCGCCTCGCCGTGCCCGAGTCGGCCGTCACCGAGATCAACACCCACCGGTACGTGTTCGTCCAGACGGAAGGGGAGTCGTTTCACAAGCGCAGAGTGGTGACCGGTGCCCGCGACGGAGGGTTCGTCGAGGTGCTCGAGGGCGTCCGTGCCGGGGAGCGGGTCGTCACCCGCGGCGCCTTCGACATCCACCTCTCCGCCGTGATGGGCACCCAGGAGTCTCACCGACACTAGAGGCGACGCGCTGTGTTCGACGCCATCATCCGCATCTCTCTCTCTCTGCGTTGGCTCGTGGTCGCGCTCGCGGTCGCCCTCCTCGTGGGCGGGACGTGGGTCGCCGCCACGATGCCGGTCGATGTCTTGCCCGAGCTCGCCGCGCCGTCGGTCACGGTGGTGACGGAGGCGGGGGGCCTGGGCCCGGAGGAGGTGGAGCGGTCCATCACCATCCCCCTTGAACAGGCCCTCACCGGCGCGGAGGGCGTGCGCCGAGTGCGCTCGTCCTCGGCGATCGGGATCTCCCTCGTCTGGGTGGAGTTCAACTGGGACATCGAGCCTCGCCTCGCGCGACAGATCGTGACCGAGCGCCTCGCGACCGTGGTGGCGTCCATCCCCGACGGGCTCGAGCCGACCCTCGCCCCTCCGTCCTCCATCATGGGCGAGGTGATGTTCATCGGCGTCGTCGGTGAGGCCGGCGTCGAGGCGACCGAGTTGCGCTCCGTGGCGGAGTGGGATGTGCGGCGGCGTCTCATGGGTGTCCCCGGCGTGGCCCAGGTGGTGCCCATCGGCGGCGCGGTGGCCCAGGTGGAGATCGTCCTCGATCCTCAGCGGCTGATGCAGCATCGGGTGGCCACGGCGGCGGTGCTTCAGGCGCTGGAGGGAGCGAGCGCGAGCCGCGCCGGTGGGTTCATCGTCACCGGAGCTCAGGAGTACCTCGTGCGAGCGGTGGGGCGAGCCAGCAGCCTCGAGGATCTCGCGAACGTCGTGGTGGCAGAGCGCGATGGGGTGGCTCTCCGCGTCGGCGACCTGGCGGACGTTCAGCTCGGGGTCGCGGTGAGGAGGGGGGCTGCGGCCATCGACGGTCAGCCTGCGGTCGTGCTGAAGGTTCAGAAGCATCCGCGCGCCAACACCCTCGCGGTGACGGCGCTCCTCGACGAGGCCCTCGACGAGGTCGCGCGGGGCCTTCCCGAAGGGGTCTCGCTGCATCGCAGGGGGTTCCGCCAGGCCGACTTCATCGGCGTGGCGATCGACAACGTCGTGCGTCACTTGCTCGAGGCGGCCGCGTTGGTGATCGTGGTGCTCGCGATGTTCTTGATGAGCTGGCGCACCACGCTCATCAGCCTCACCGCGCTCCCCCTGTCGCTCCTCGCTGGGATGCTGGTGCTGCGCTGGATGGACGCGTCGATCAACACCATGACCCTCGGTGGGTTCGCCATTGCGATCGGAGAGCTCGTCGACGACGCGATCATCGACGTCGAGAACGTGCATCGCCGCCTCCGCGAGAACAGCAACTTCCCCGTCGAACGACGGCGCCCGACGCTCGAGGTGGTGCGCGAGGCGTCGCAAGAGATCCGCGGTTCGATCGTGTTCGCCACCCTGATCATCGTGCTCGTATTCCTGCCGCTATTCTTCCTGGCGGGCCTCGAGGGGCGCCTGTTGTGGCCGCTTGGGCTCGCGTTCGTGACCAGCATCACCGCGTCGCTCTTCGTCGCGCTCACCGTCACCCCCGTGTTGTGTCTCCTCTTGCTCGGCTCCGGTCATGTCGAGCGACACGTGAAGAAGGCGCGTTTGTCCACGTGGCTCGAGAACGCTTACGGTCGCCTCGTGGCCCGCGCGGTGAGGGCGCCGTGGTGGATAGGCATCTGTTCCACCGCGCTCGCCGCGCTGGCCCTCCTCGCGCTCACCACGTTCGGACGGACGTTCCTGCCCCCGTTCAACGAGGGCTCGCTCAACATCGCCGCCGCCACCGCGCCGGGGACCTCGCTCGAGACTTCGGAGGCCATCGTCGGTCGCCTCGAAGACTTCCTCGTGGAGCACCCGTCGGTGACCTCGGTGGTTCGGACCACCGGGCGCGCGGAGCGTGACGAGCACGCGCTCGACGTGAGCTTCTCGGAGCTCGAGGTGGGGCTGGCCATCGGGCGCGGCGAACGCGAGCGTGTCTTCGCCGAGATTAGGACACACGCAGCCACCATCCCCGGTCTCGCGGTGACGGTGGGTCAACCTATCAGTCATCGCATCGAGCACATGGTGAGCGGGAGCCGTTCGAGCCTCACCGTCAAGATCTTTGGGCCCGATCTCGATCAGCTCCGGAGGCTCGCCCGGGAGGCGAAGCTCGCGATGGAGACCGTAGAGGGTGTGGTCGATATCTCGGTGGAGCCCCAGACGGAGGTGCCGATCCTCGCCATCGTGCCCCGCCCCAGCGAGCTCGCGAGCTTCGGCATCACGCCCGGCGCGCTGGCGCGCTACGTGGAGATGAGCCTCGTCGGCCGCGAGGTGGGTTCGTACTGGCACGGCGAGCGGCGGCTCGCCGTCGTGGCCCGCTTGCCCGCCGTCTATCGCGAGGACCCGGCGCTCCTCCGGTCCCTCCCCATCGATCGCGACGCGGAGCGCTACGCGAGCCTCCTCGATGTGGCGCGGATCGACAAGACGATGGGCCCGAACCTCATCAACCGCGAGAGCCGTGAGCGGCGGATCTTGGTCACCGCGAACATCGCGGGCCGCGACCTCACGAGCGTGGCGACCGAGGTGGAGCAGCGGGTGCGCGCGACCGTGGAGACGCCGCCGGGCTATCGCGTCGTGTTCGGCGGGGAGTTCGAGCAGCAGGCGACGGCGAGCCGTGCCATCGTCGTGCTCTCGGCGCTGGCCATCCTGGCCATGGCCTTGTTGTTGTACTTCGCGTTTCGGTCGGCGCGGGACGTGGTGCTCGTGATGGTCAACCTTCCCTTGGCGCTCGTGGGCGGGGTGGTGGCGGTGTGGCTCGACGGCGCCGTGTTGAGCGTGGCGTCAATCGTCGGCTTCATCACGCTGTTCGGCATCGCCACGAGGAATGGGATCATGATGGTGAGCCACTATCGCCGCCTGCTCGAGGAGGAGGGGTACGCGCTCGAGCGGGCGGTGGTGGAGGGGAGCGTGCATCGGCTCCTCCCCATCCTGATGACCGCCCTCACCGCCGCGCTGGCGCTGATCCCGATCGCGCGCGCCGGCGCCGACCCGGGGGGCGAGATCCAAGGCCCGATGGCGGCGGTCATCCTCGGCGGTCTGGTGTCTTCGACGCTCCTGAACCTCTTGGTGATGCCAGCGTTGTTCGCGCGCTTCTCGGAGGCCGCGCGGGCGCGACGTGGTGCGTCCGCGTCAAGCTGAGCCCACCGGCGTGGCTCCCCTCGGTCGGCGTGTCGAGGCGCGCTGGCTCGGAGGGGCCTCGTCCAATCCGGCTCCGCGCGCCGACATGGCGGAGGGGTGGGCCTCACTCGAAGTGGTAGCGGAGGTTCGCGCCGGGCACGATGCCGAGCACGAAGGAGCCCATGAGGGACTCGTCGCGGTAGGTGCCGACGCCCTCGGTGGCGGCGCCCACCTCGATGGTGTCGTCGAAGCGGGGCTGTGACAGCGCGATGAGCATGATCGCCTGCACGCTGCCGGTGAGCTCCCAGTGCTCGCCGAGGCGCACGCCGGCGCGAATCGTGGGGTCGAGATAGAAGTAGGTGGCGGCCGGGAAATCGGCGACGGGGAAGGTCTGGTAGGTGCCGCCTCCGCGCGCCGCGGGCACGTCGAAGTCGCCGGTGCGTTCGTCGCGCACCTCCCCCACCATCACCCCCGCGCCCAAGCGCAGGACCACCGGGTAGTCCTCCCCGAAGTGGTAGCCGAGCGCGGCCCCTGCCAGGAACCCTTGCATTCGGAGGTCGTCGTTGACGCGACCGTCGTTGGGGGTGGCGAGGCCGTTGGGCACGAGCTGGGTGGGGCGCCGCGTGTACGACTGGGTGGCGACGAGGTATCCCACCTCGAGGCCGATCCCGAGGCCGGAGCCGAACTCGTAGGAGGCGTGGAACAAGGCCATGCCGCCGAGGCCGGTGCCGGCCGCGCAGTCGCCGTCACAGCTGTCGGCCAGATCGCCACCGAGGCTCGGCAGGATCACGAAGCCAGCGTTCAAATCGAAGGTCCACTTCGACGGCTTGTGCCACATCGGCGCGTCCTCGTCGCGCTCGAGCTCGATGGCGATGAGCTCGCGCTGGCCGTCGGTGAGGGTGACCATCCGCTCCGCGGTGAGGAAGCCCTCCATGCGGGCCTCGATCTTGTGGGTGCCGGTCTTCAGGCGGCCGAGCCACACGCCGCTCCCCACGTCGACGCCATCGATGGAGACGACGGCGCCCGCCGGCGTGGGATCGATCCGCAGCTGGGCGTTGAGGTCTTCGGCGAGGAGCGCCAACGTGGTGAGCTCTTGCGACTTCACGGTGGCGGTGGCCGGCTGGCTGCCGAGCTTGCCGCCGCCTCGCAACACGACCGTGCGGTCGCCGACCCCGACGATGCCCTCCCACGGCGACTTGCCCATCACCACCCCGTCGACGAGCACGTCCACCACCTTGCCGCTCTTCTCGGTGACCCGCAGGCGGCCCGACTCGGTGAGCGCGACGAGCTTGGCGTCGACGGTGACGATCTGACCCCCGGCCACGTCGACCGTGGTCTGAAATGGCTCGAACCCCTGCTTGAACACGCGCACCACGTGTTTGCCGGCGGGGACGCGGATCGGCTTGACCGGGGGATACTCGCCGCGGTCCTGACTGCTGACCACGATGTTCGCGCCAGGCTCCGCGCCCCCGATGTCGATCGTGCCCACGAGCTCGCGGAGCTCGGCGATCTCCTTCTGCACCCGCGCGCGCTCGTCGGCGGGCACGTCGAAGTCGCGCAGCAAGGTCTCGTACATGTCGAGGGCCTCGTCGTAGCGCTGGAGCTTGCGCAGCGACGCGCCAGCGTTGTTGGTGGCCACGCTCGTGGGATAGAGCGCGCGCGACCGCAAGAACTCGGCGAGGGCAGGGGCCCACGCCTCTTGCTGGAGCAGCTGGATCCCCTTGCGGAAGTGAAAGCGCGCCTTCTCCTTCTGCTCTTGGCTCACCGGCGGAGGCTCGTCGTCCATGGCGGGCCCCGTGGTCGGGGGCTCCGGGGCAGGCGCTCCGGGCGCGGGCTCCGGGGCCGCCTCCTCGTCTTGGGCGGCCGCGGGCGCCGTCAGCGCGAGGCAGGTGACGAGCGTGGCGATGGCGCGAAACAGCCAGGTGGTCGGGCTGGTCAGCGGGCGAAGGCCGAACATAGATCGGCAGCGTAGCCGGAACGTGGCCTCAATTGAACTCGTCTTCGCGCGGGTCGATCTTCGGGAAGTTCGTCTGAACCCCCGGCGGCAACACGGTCGGCTTCTCCGACGGGGCGGGGGCGGGGCCGGACGGTTTGGAGGTGAACTTCGTCTTCTTGCCCGTCTCGAGCTCGATGAGTGGCGGGCGCGGCCCCTCCTGGGTGATGATCACCTCGCCCTCGGTCTCGCTCACCCCTTGAACGGCTCGCACCTGGAACACCGTCCCCGGCACCCCTTCGAGCTCGAGCATGCCCTCCTTGTTCATCTTGGCCGGCTTGCCGTCTACCTCCACCGTGGCCTCCTTGGGGCGCACCGCCACCCTCACCCGGAGCGCCTTGTTGGGCTCGGGGGCGGGGGCCGGGGTGGTGGTCGGGCCGGCGGGGGTGTCGCTCGTCGGCGTGGGCTCGGGTTGGTCGGTCGGCGCCGGCGGCGCGACGGCCTGCCCGCTGCCTCGGGTGATCGCCCACACGCCTCCGCCTGCGAGCACGACGACGAGCGACGCGACCGCCACCATCGCGAGCTTCGAGGACTGGGGCTCGACCCCAGCGTGGGTCTGGACGATGGCGCCGGTGGTCGTCGCGTCGGCGGTGGACGCGCCCACCCCGGTGGCGCCGGCGACCGTCCCGTACGTGCCGCTGTCGAGATCGGCGGGCGGAGGCTCCGACACCGAGGCGCGAGGGGCGAGCTCCGAGCGTTGGCTGTCGGCGAGCGAGACGAGCATCTTCTCCTCGATCTTCCAGCCGTGCGGGAGCAGCTTCTTCACCTCCTCGAAGAGCTCCTCGGCGGTCTGGAAGCGCTCGTCGGGGTTCTTGCGCAGACAGCGGTGCACGATCTCTGCGAGCGGCGCCGGCACCCAAGGCGCATAGTCTTGGACCGGCGCGGGGGGCTCGGTGCACACCATGAGGATGAGCTCGCCGAGCGCAGAGGCGTGCTCGTAGGGCGTGCGCCCGCAGAGCATCTGGTACGCGACGGCGCCGAGCGAATAGATGTCGGTGCGGTGATCGATCTCGCGCTTGCCGCGCGCCTGCTCCGGAGACACGTAGAGGGGCGACCCGAGGAGGTTGCCCGTGCGCGTCAGATCCGCCCCCTCCGCGGTCTGCGCCGCTTCCATCTTCACCTTGGCGATGCCGAAGTCGAGGAGCTTGATGATGATCTCGCCGGCGTCCCGCTTGGCGAGGAACAGGTTGTGCGGCTTGATGTCGCGGTGCACCACCTTGGCCGCGTGCGCCTGCTTCAGGCCCAGGCACGCCTGGGCGAGGACCCGGCAGCAGAGATCGGGCGACACGGGCCCCACCCGCTTGAGCAGGCGCTGAAGATCCTCTCCTTCGAGGAACTCCATGGCCATGAACGGCAGCTGGCTCTCCCGGTCGATGCCGGCGTCCAACACCTGGGTGATGTACTGGGTGTCGATGGCCCCGGCGGCGCGCGCCTCCCGCTCGAAGCGGCTCAGCACCTGCTGATCTTTGGTGAGATCACCCGAGTTGATGACCTTCACGGCGCAGCGCCGGCCGGTCGCCGTGTGCTCCGCTTCGTACACCGACCCCATCCCACCTTGGCCGAGAAGGTGTTTGACGAGGTACTTGCCGTCGATCTTGTTTCCGATCACAAACGCTCCCGCCCACTCTACGGGATAGGCGCCGAGGCGGCAACGGGTCCGCTCGCGGCGACGCTCGAAGCCAGGGCCGAAGGGGCTCGTGCCTCCCAGCTCGGTGCCTCCCAGCTCGGTGCCTCCCAGCTCGGTGCCTCCCAGCTCGGTGCCTCCCA
>CAYOAL010000048.1:0-3027 GCA_964401935.1 uncultured Polyangiaceae bacterium | reverse complement strand
GCTCGGTGGAGCGCTGCGGGAGGACGCCTTGGTTTGGGCGCGCGCGGTCACGGGACCGCCGATCCGGTCAGCATCGCGGTGAGGCGCTCGAGGAAGGGGTGCTGATCGCGGTGGAGCCGCTTGGCCGCTTCCGCGATCGAGACGAGCTCTGCGCGATCGATCTCCCACGACGCGCACCGCGGCGCCACGTGAGCGCCTCCGGGGGTCTGCGGCAGGGGCCCGGCGAAGGCGTGGACGCGCTTTCGGCTCTTCTGGTAGTCGACGAAGCCGAGCGAGGTGAGCGGCCCTGGGGCGATCCCGGTCTCCTCGAGCGTCTCGCGCCGCGCCGCGGCCTCGAGCTCCTCCCCGTCGTCGACCAGCCCCTTGGGGATGCTCCACGGAGCCCGACGGTTGTAGTTGCCCGACGGGTGCACGATGAGCACCTCGACGCGGGAGGCGAGGCCTGGCGGCGTGGCGACGGGGGGCGCCCCGCCGGCGAGCGGTGCCGCGTCGGCCTCCGTGGCGGCGTCGAGGAGGCGATACAAGAGGGTCCCGGCCGCCTCTCTGCGCTTCACGTCGGTTCGACTCCCTCGCGGCGGCGAGGGTCACTCGTCGCAGGTGAACTCGTGGGGACAGCTGTCGCGCAGCGAGCACTCGCGGCCGCAGTCTTCATGGCAGGTAACGCACTGGGTGTAGACGGCGTCGGTGAAGCAGGCCGGGATGTCGTTCCGGAGGCGGTCGCACTCGGCGCGGGCTTCTTCAGGGGTGAAGGCGGGCCCACACCCAGCGGCTGCAAGCGAGAGCAGCGCGGCGCCGAGGAGGCAAGGGATGCACTTTTTCATGATGCGCCGGGTGCATAGCACGCTCCTCGTCGCGAAGGGGCGCTGTCGCGCGCCGTCCCCGAGCCACCGGTGCAAAGCCGGTCCATCGGCGCGCTCGGTGGGGGGGGGCGAGGGTCGCCTCGGTGAGCGGACGTCCTTCGGAGGGGAATGTTGGTTCCAGGAGGCATCCATTGCTAGCCTCCTGAGGGTGGCCGAAGCTCGGCATTCCGCACGTGGCCTCGAGGTCGGTCGCACGATCGACACCCGGGTGACCGACGACAACCTGCGGGTAGGCTGCGCGACCGGTCGCTTCGGAGGGCGCGAGGTGCGCGTCTTCACCGTGTCGGAGGCCCCGGACGGAGATCCCGAGGCCATGATCGCCGCCCGCGCGGCGATCGAGCGCTACTGTCTGCTCGATCACCCCGCGCTCCCGCCGGTGCTCGCGCGGCACGACGAGGGCGATCGCATGACGGTGGTGGTGGCGCACGAGGAGGGGGTGGGCCTCGATCGTCTCCGCAAGCTCCTCGCCAGCGGCCACACCGCGTTCCCCGAGCCGGCCGTGTGGTTCGTGGGCTGGCGGCTCTTCGGCGCGCTCGCGGCGGCGCATCTGGCGCGCGACGAGCACGGGCTGCTGATGCCCATGGTGCACGGCTCGCTCACCATGGCCAGCATGCACGTGACGACGGCGGGCGAGCTCTGGGTGAGGGGCCTCTGCCCCTTGCTCGACCCACCCGACGAGGATGCCGACCGGCTCTGGGAAGAACGCTCGAGGAGCATCGTTCCCCAGGCGTGGTGGGCGCCGGAGGTGAGGCGTGGAGACACCGCGCAACCACCGTCCGACGTGTATTCGGCGGCGCTCATCCTGAGGACGCTCTTGGGAGGGCTGCCCCAGCCGATCCCCGGGAGCCCGGTCGAGCCCCTCGTACGCGCACGGCCGGAGCTGCCGCGCGACGTGACCGAAGCCCTCGACCGCGCGGTGCTCCGGAGCGAAGGCCAACCGCCGCCCACCGCCGCCGATCTCTCGGCGCGGTTCGAGGGCCTCGTGCGGGTGAGCGACGGGAAGAAGGCGCTGCGCGAGATCATGGAGATCCAGCACGCCATCGTCGGTTTGTTCAGCGTGGCCGATCCCGACGATCTGCTGGTGGAGGAAGGTCCGCCGAGCGAGCGCGTCGAGGGGCCGCTCCGCGCTGATGCTCGCGCCGAGCGCGGTGACCTCGACGTGCCGCCGGAGTCGCTCCACATCCTCGACGAGGCGAGCAGCGAGGTGGCCGAAGAGCTCGCGCTCGCGTGGGGCCTCGAGGAGCTCGCCGCGGCACACGAGGACGAGGTCACCGAGGTGTCCGAGGACGAGGTCACCGCGGTGTCCGAGGACGACGTCGTCGCAGTGTCCGAGGACGAGGTCGCCGCGGTGTCCGAGGACGACGTCACCGCGGTGTCCGAGGACGACGTCGCCGCGGTGCCCGCGGACGAGGTGCCCGCGGACGAGGTGCCCGCGGACGAGGGGGTCGGGGCGCACGAGCGCGGCCGCGCCGGCGTGGACGAAGACGCCGGGGAGGACGACGGCGCGCCTCCCCCTGGCAGAGCCGGCGCGGTCGCGCGCGAGCGCCCTCGCCGCGACAGCGCCGCGCCCCTCGAGCTCTCTCGACTCGCCGCCCCGGTGTTGGCCGAGGGCGACGAGCTCGAGGAGATGGACGCGACGCTCGACGACACGCAGCCGGACATCGAGCGACCCGACCGCAGCCAGCCTGGGACCCGGTTCCTCATGCCGCTCGACGTCTTGCGCCGCGCCCAGGGCGAGCTCGAGGGCCGCGGCGAGGGCGAGTCGCCGCGGATCGACGTCGAGGGCCACTTCGAGGTGCTCGGCGACCCTTCCGAAGACGCGTTCGGCGAGGAGGTCGCTCGGCAGGCGCCTCGAAAAGAGCGGCAGCGCACGTTGGCCGAGGCGCGCGAGCGGCGGCTCCGACGCGAGAGCGAACCACCGCACGCCGATGAGCCCGGCGGGAGCGACCCGCCGCTCACGCCGTCGTCGCGGGCCTCGGTGGAGGATCCGGAGGGAAGCCCCTGGTCCCGCTGGGGCGTGTTCGTCGCGGTCGCGACGTTCACCGCGCTCGCCGCCTGGTACGGCTCGCGGGCGGCGCCGCCCGCCGCGGAGCCCTCGAGTGAGCCCGTCCCCCCGCCCCGCCCCCCCACCCGCCGGCCACGAGCCTCGCGGCCCGCGACCCCGGGT
>CAYOAL010000047.1:0-63618 GCA_964401935.1 uncultured Polyangiaceae bacterium | reverse complement strand
CGCCGGACCGCGCCTCGAGGAGCCCCGCGAGGCAATGTCGGTCGGACCTTCAGTTCGCGGCGAAGGCGAGGTTGAACGCCGACACTTGTCGCCGCTTCCCGTCGGCGAGCACCATGTCGCGCTTGGCCATGTAGATCGCGTCCATCATCGCGACCACCTCGCGGAACGCTTCCTGGTTGTCGCTGTGGAGCACGCAGCGATCGGCCACGCGATCCGAAGCGTCCCGGTGCTCGCCGTGGGTCTGCCACTCGTGCGTGATGGCGTCGGCGAGATCTGGGTAGCGCGGCGGGTCCGCGCCGACCGCGTGACGGGGAACACGGCGCTCGCTGATCACCGTCGACCCCTGTTTCCACGTGAGCACGAAGGTGTCGGGCTCGGCGTGGAGGTGCAGATCCTTGGTGGGCGTGGGCGTGTCGCCGCCGTGGTTCGCCCCTGGGTACTGCGCGTTCGCGTTGATGCGGCTGTAGTTCACCCACACCGCGGTGATGAGCAGGAACGCGATCGTGACGAACAACAGATCGATGAACGGGATCATGTTCACCTCTTGGTTCATCGCGTGTTGCTTCGAGCCGCTGCCTACGTCGATTCCAGCCATGGCGTTCCTCCGTGTCGAGTGTGCGTTGCCAATCCCGCCCGGCCGACCGCCGCGAAAGCCAGAACGGGCGATCGGCGGCACAGGAGGGCGATGACGCCGGCGCGCCGCCAAGGTTCCCCCAGCCGGAAAGAAAACCCGAAGAAAGTTACCGGTTTCGAGCTGTGTCGGAACAATCCGTCGACGCTGCGCAGGCGCCGGGGCCGACGACCCGTACGATCCGTGTAGGCTGGCGTGGTGACCGAGCCAGAACGCCCTCGCCGCCTGAAGGTAGCGCTCAAGACCGCGCTTCGCTGGATGCTCAGCCTCGCGATGGTGGGGGTTGGCGTGGCGCACTTCACCAACCCCGGCGACTTCGTCGCCATCATGCCGCCGTGGGTGCCGGCGCACCTCGCCCTCGTCTACGTGAGCGGTGTGTTCGAGATCCTCGGCGGGCTCGGGCTGCTCCCCCTGCGCACCCGCGCGGCCGCCGGCTGGGGGTTGATCGCGCTCTACGTGGCCGTGTTCCCGGCCAACGTGCACATGGCGCTCCACGACGTGCCCCTCGGAGGGGAGCCGCTCCCGAGCTGGGCGCTCTGGGCCCGCCTGCCCCTGCAGGCCGTGTTCATCCTGTGGGCGTGGTGGGTTTCGCGTCCCGACGAGCGGTAGGGTCAGGCGACGCTGGCGACGGTGATCGCGGTGACGTTGACGATGTCATCCACGCTCGCGCCCTGCTGCAGCACGTTCACCGGCTTGCGGAGCCCGAGCACGATGGGCCCGATCACCGGCGCCTCGCCGAGGGAGGCGAGGAGTTTGTAGGCGATGTTGCCCGCGTCGAGGTTGGGGAAGATGAGCACGTTGGCGGGGCCGGTGAACGTGGCGAAGGGGTAAGGCGCGCGCGCCTCGTCGTCGAGCGCGACGTTGGCTTGCATCTCGCCGTCGATGAGGATGTCGGGGCGCAGCGCCTTCACCAGGGCGGTGGCCTGCGACACCTTCACCGACGAAGGGTGGGGGGCGTCGCCGAAGTTGGAGAAGCTCAGCATCGCGACCCGGGGGTCGACGCCGAGCGAGCGGGCGGCGTCGGCGGCGAGCATGGCGGTCTGGGCGAGGGTGTGCGCGTCGGGATCGATGTTCACGGTGGTGTCGGCGAGGAACTTCGCGTGGCCCCGCGTGATCACCATGTACATGCCTGCGGCGCGGGTGACGTCGTCGCGCACGCCGATGATCTGGAGCGCGGGGCGGATCGTCTCCGGGTACGCCTGGGTGAGGCCGGCCACCAGGCCGTCGGCGTCGTCGCTCCGCAGCATCATCAGCCCGAACGCGGTGCGGCTCCGACGCATGAGCCGCTGGGCGCGCTGGAGGGTGACGCCTTTGCGCTGCCGGAGCCGCCAGTAGCTCTGGATGTATCGCTCGAGGCGAGCGTCCTTGCGAGGTTCGACGATTTGGATGCGCTCGAGATCGACGTTGAGCTCCTCGGCGAGGCTCGTGATCGCGGCGCGGCGCCCGATGAGGACGGGGCTGCCGATCCCCTCCGACTCCACGATCTGCGCGGCGCGCAGCACCTTGCTCTCCTCCCCCTCGGGAAACACGATGCGCTTGGGGGCTCGCCGCGCGCGGGCGGTGATGTTCCACATCACGCGTCGGGTCGGCGACAGCATCTGCTGCAGACGATCGCGGTATGCGGGGAGGTCGAGCGTCTCGGTGGCCACTCCCGACTCCATCGCCGCCTCGGCCACCGCCGGCGCCACCCAGTGGAGCACCCGGGCGTCGAACGGCTTGGGGATGATGTGCAGGGGGCCGAAGCGGAGCTCTGCGTCACCGTAGGCGGCTCGAACGTCGTCGGGCACGTCCTGCCGCGCGAGCTCGGCGAGGGCGAGGGAGGCGGCGAGCTTCATCTCGTCGTTGATGGTCGTGGCCGCGACGTCGAGCGCGCCGCGGAAGATGTAGGGGAAGCCGAGGACGTTGTTCACCTGGTTGGGGTAGTCGCTGCGGCCGGTGGCTACGATGGCGTCCGGGCGCGCCGCCACCGCGTCCTCGTAGGCGATCTCCGGATCCGGGTTTGCGAGCGCGAAGATGATGGGTCGCGGCGCCATCGAGCGCACGTGATCGGTCGTGACGCTGCCGCCGGTGGAGAGGCCGATGAGCACATCCGCCCCGCGGATCGCGTCCTCGAAGGTGCGACGGGGGTCGCTGGCGGGGAGGGCGAAGGCCCCGCGGAACGGCTCGAGCTCCCCGCGGTCGGCGCGCACCACCCCTTTGGAGTCGATCATGACGATTTGGGCGCGGCTGACCCCGAGCATGATCCACAGCTCCATGCAGGCGACGGCCGCCGCGCCGGCGCCGAGGCACACCACGGAGAGCTCCCGGAGCGACTTCTTCTGGAGCTCGGCCGCGTTCGCGAGGGCCGCCGCGGAGATGATGGCGGTGCCGTGCTGGTCGTCGTGAAACACCGGGATCTTCATGCGCTCGCGCAGCGCGCGCTCGATGACGAAGCAGTCGGGGGCGCGCACGTCTTCGAGGTTGATGCCCCCGAACGTGGGCTCGAGCGCGGCCACGATGTCGACGAAGCGATCCGGATCGTTCTCCGCCACCTCGAGATCGAACACGTCGATGTCGGCGAAGCGCTTGAAGAGCACGCCCTTGCCCTCCATCACCGGCTTGGCCGCGTAGGGGCCGATGTTCCCCAAGCCGAGCACGGCGGTGCCGTTGGACACGACGGCGACGAGGTTGCGGCGAGCGGTGTAGAGGTTGACCCGACGCTGATCCTCGTGAATCGCGCGGCATGGCTCGGCGACGCCCGGGGTGTAGGCGAGCGAGAGATCGCGCTGCGTGGCGACGGGCTTGGTGGCGTGGACCTCGATTTTCCCAGGGCGACCTTGGGCGTGGTAGTCGAGCGCGTCCTTCTTTCGGAACATCGCGGCGGATGCTACTCCGTCCCTCGCGAAAAGCGACCGCTCCCACCACGGGACGCCGAGGCTTGGGGCGGCGAGAGGGGGGTGGGGCGCCTGCCGCGCAACGCACAGGCCCCGTGCTACGCTCACGCTCAGCTCGTGGACGCGCACTCTCAATCCAGCCCGCCGCCCGCGCCCGCGGCCGGCGTGGAGCCGTCCCGAAGGCGGACGGTGTGGGGGGTGGTGGGCGTGCTGTCGGTGGCGGCGGTGGTGGCGGGGGGCGTCGCTCTCGGCACCGACGAGGCGGCGCCAGCGGCCAAGGAGAAGAAGAGCGCCGCGGTCCCGGTGCGGGTGGTGGAGGTGGTGCCGAAGACGCTCGCGCTCGAGACCACGCGCCGGGGAGAGCTCGACGCGGACGCGGCCGAGCTCTCGGCTCGAACCGGCGGCTACCTCGTGGAGGTGCTGGTCGGCATCGGCGATCTGGTGGAGAAGGGGGCGATCCTCGCCCAGGTGGAGCCCGCGCAAGCCGACTCCGCGCTCGGCGAGGCGCGCGCCGAGGTGGCGGCGGCGCAGGCGGCGAAGAAGCGGGCCGAGGCCGAGCTCGCCGCGGCGCGCGTGGAGCAGGAGCGCGCCAAGCAAGCGCTCGAGAAGCACCTCATCTCGGCGAAGGAGGCCCTCGCCCTCGAGTCGCGGGTGGCGGTGCTCGCGGCCGAGGTGGAGGCCGCGCGGGCCAACCTCGCGCGCAGCGCGGCGCGGGCCGAGCGGTTGCGCGAGCAGCGGCGCGACACGGCGGTGGTCGCCCCGTTCAACGGCGCGGTGGCCGAGCGCTACGTCGACGAGGGCACCATCGTCACGCCGGGCACGGCGGTCCTGCGGCTGGTGAAGGGGGGGCCGCTGCGCGTGCGCTTCAGGCTCGCGGAGCGCGACTTGGGCCTGGTGACCACGGGCATGACGCTGTCGGTGACCACCCAGGCCACCGGCGACGCGGCCTTCGCTGGCAAGGTGGTGCGCGTCTCGGCGGAGGTGTCGCGGATCGATCGCACCGTGGCCGTGGAGGGGCTGCTCGACGCGGAGCAGGCGGCGCTCAAGCCGGGCATGTACGCGGAGGTGAAGCTCGCGCTCGGGCAGCTCGAGGACGCGTTGGTGGTGCCGAGCGGGAGCCTCGTGGATCGGTTGCTCGAGGATCATCGCCAGGAGCTGGGGGTGTTCGTGGTGGAAGGTGATGTCGCCGTGTGGAAGAAGGTGACGCTCCTCGGCGGGGCCGGTGAGCTCACCGCGGTGAAGGGGGTGGAGGCTGGCGCGCAGGTGGTGATCCTCGGGCAAGCGAGCCTCTCCGATGGGGCGCCGGTGCGGGTGACGGAGGCGCCGTGAGGCAGGCTGCGTGAGAGCGCTCATCGCGCTGGCGGTGCGTCGCCCGATCGGGGTGAGCATCCTGTGCCTCGCGGTCGTGATGCTCGGCGTCGTGGCCCTGCAGAGCCTCGCCGTGGATCTCCTGCCCTCGGTCGACGTGCCCCGGATCACCGTCACCACGGTGTACGACGGCGTCGCGCCGGCCGAGATCGAGACGCTGGTCACCCGCCCCATCGAGCAAGCGACCGCGACCATCGAGGGGGTGGAGCGCATCGAGGCCGAGTCGTCCGAGGGGCTCAGCCGCGTGCAGCTGCAGTTCTCGTGGGGCACGAGCCTCGACGACGCGCTCGATGAGATCCGGGTGGCCGTGGATCGGGTGCGCGCGTCGTTGCCCGAGGACGCCGACGCGCCGTCTATCCACAAGTTCGATCTCGCCCAGATGCCGATCTTCCACCTCGGGCTCACCGGCTCGAGCGACACCCGACAGCTCAAGCACATCGCCGTCGAGGAGCTGTCGCGCGCCCTCGAGCGCGTGGTGGGGGTGGCCGCGGTTCAGATCGACGGCGGTCAGGATCGCGAGATCCGGGTCGCCCTCGACGTGACCCGCCTCGAGGCCCTGTCCGTCACGGTGGGGGAGGTGACCGCGGCGCTCGCCAAAGAGAACCGCAACGTGTCGGCGGGCGACATGCAACAAGCCGGGCGCGAGGTGGTGATCCGCACCGCCGGCGAGTTCACGAGCCTCGCCGACATCGAAGACGTGGTGGTCACGACGCGCGACGGCGAGCCCGTCCGCGTGCGCGATCTCGGGGCCGTCGTCGACACCATCCGCGAGGTGCGGAGCGAGCTCTTCATCGACAGAAAGCCTGGGATCCGGCTCCAGGTGTTCAAGCAGTCGGGCGCGAACACCGTCGAGGTGGCGGCGCTGGTGCGGCAGGAGGTGGAGGCGCTCAACGCACAGCATCGCGAACGCGCAGAGCTGTCGGTGTTGTGGGACGCCTCCGACTTCATCGAGATGGCGGTGACCAACGTGGAGGTCAGCGCCGGGATCGGCGCGGTGCTCGCGGCCATGGTTTTGTTGCTCTTTCTCCGCAGCGTGCGCGCGACGTTGGTGGTGGCGGTCGCCATCCCCATCAGCGTCATCGCGACCTTCGCGCTGATGCACTTCGCGGGGATGACCCTCAACATCATCTCCTTCGGCGGCATCGCCCTCGGCGTGGGGATGCTCGTCGACAGCGCCATCGTCATCCTCGAGAGCATCGACCGCGCACGGGCCGGACGCACGGCGGAGCAGGCCGCCGTGGAGGGGGCGGCCGAGGTCGCGGGACCGGTCGTGGCGGGGACGGTGACCACGGTGGCGGTGTTCTTGCCGGTAGTGTTCGTGGGCGATCTCGCCGGCGTGTTGTTCGGCGAGATGGCGCTCGTGGTCACGTTCGCGCTCCTCTGCTCGCTGGTGGTGGCGTTGACGCTCGTGCCGATGCTCTGCTCGCGGCTGTTCGCTCCCTCCGCCAGAGACGCACCGTCGGCTCGGCGAACCCAGGTGTTCGGTTGGGGGGAGCAGCGCTATGGCGCGCTCCTGCGCGCGTGCGCGAGCGCGCCGTGGGCGGTCGTCCTCGCGAGCGTGGTCGTGTTCGGCGCGGGCCTCGCCTTTCTGCGGCATGTCGACTTCGAGCTCATGCCGACGGCCGACGAGGGCATGCTCGACATCGATCTCGATCTGCCGGCGGGGACCCCGCTCGAGACGACCAGCCGCATCACGCGCGAGGCGGAGGCTCGCGTGCTCGCGGCGCTCGAGCCGGGGGAGCTCGAGCACGTGATCACCTCCGTGGGGCCCGAGGCGTGGTGGCGGCCGGGGGGCAGCCACGAGGGAGAGGTGGAGCTCACGTTGGTGCCCGTCGGCCAGCGCGAGCGCAGCGTGCTCGACGTGCAGGCGGCGGCGCGGAAGGCGCTCGCCGACGTGCCGCTCAGTCGACTCCGCATTCGGCCCCGCAGCAGCAACATCCTCACCCGCATCATCCAACGCGGCCAGGATCGGCTCGCCGTGGAGATCCGCGGCCACGATCTCGAGACCCTCGATCGCCTCGCCGCGGAGGTGGTCCCTCGGCTGCGAGAGGTGCCTGGCGTTGCCCACGCCGAGGTGAGCCGGGAGCTCGGCAAGCTCGAGCGCGTGCTCCACGTCGATCGGGCCCGCGCCGCCGAGCTCGGGCTCGGGAGCGCCGAGGTCGCGAGCGCCGTCGAGCACTACGTGCTCGGTCGCGTGGCCACGCGCTATCGCGAACACGGCGACGAGCACGACGTGCGGGTGCTGCTCGCCGATCACGACCGCCGGCGTCTCGAGCTCTTGCCGAGCCTGCCCATCGTGGCCCCGTCGGGGGAGCGCGTGCCGCTCGGCTCGCTCGTCACCATCGTGGAGGCGCGCTCCCCCTCCTCGATCGAGCGCGTCGATCAGCAGCGCGTGCTCAAGATCGACGTCGGCGTGGGCAAGCGGGCGCTCGGCGACATCAGCCGTGACGTGCGGGCCCGCCTCGACGAGGTGCCCGAGCCTGCCGGCTATGACATCCTGGTGAGCGGGGAGGTGGAGGAGCAGAGCGACACCTTCTCCAGTCTGCTCGTTGGCATCCTCCTCGCGTGTTTCCTCGTTTTCGCGACGATGGCCGTGCAGTTCGAGTCGCTGCGGCAACCGCTCTTGGTCATGGCCTCGGTGCCGTTCTCGTTCGTCGGCGTCGTGGCGTCGCTCCTCGCCACCGGCACGCCGTTCAGCATGAACGCGTTTCTCGGCGCGATCGTGCTGGTCGGGATCGTCGTCAACAACGCGATCGTCCTCGTCGACTGCACCAACGCGCTGCGCGCGAGCGGCGTGTCGCTGCTCGAGGCGGTGATCGGGGCGGGCAGCCGGCGCCTCCGACCGATCCTCATGACCACCCTCACCACCATGCTCGGGCTCCTTCCCCTCGCGGTGGGCGTTGGCGAGGGGAGTGAGGTGCAGGCCCCCCTCGCTCGCGCGATCGTGGGCGGACTCGCCACCTCCACGCTCGTGACCCTCGTGCTCATCCCGTGCCTGTACTTGCTCGCCGAGCGCCGTGGCGCGGCCCGATCGGTGGCGACGGTGGCGAGCGCGTCGGTGCAGCGCGCGTGATGGGGAGGTGACGAGGCTCGCGTCGCCGAGCGGCGGGGCCGTCCGAGCTCAGGCAGGGCGGAACGGCTGGACGCGGCGGCGGGCGATCTCGTGGCCGATGGCGCGGAGGCGGGCGAGGGCCCGCTCCGAGCGCCGGTCGGTCTCGAGGGCCTCGCGGTAGCGCACGCGAGCGCGCCCCATGTCGCCCTTGTTGCGCCACCAGCGATCGCCGGAGCGCAGCAGCGCGTCGTGAAGCTCCCGCGGATCGCGCAGGGAGCGGAACAGCGCGCGTTCACACTCGTCCACCCGATCCCAGCGACCGATGGCGGTGAAGAGCCGGATCCAGTCCTCGAGTTTGTCTCGTGATGGGCGCAGAGGGGATGGCGGCCAGTCGGAGAGGGTGTCGGGGATGTCGGTGGAAGCGCTGATACGGAGCTTGGGTTCCACGATCGTTCGGTGTCGTCAGGAGGGGGGCTGTCTCACCGGTCGCCAAGAAAAGGTAAGGCAATGTGGGGGCGTTGGCAACCTCCATCGACACCCCGCTGCACGTCCGACGGTGTAGCGTGGCGGCGTGCGTTCACGGCCCGAGCTGGTGTTCCTCGGCCTCCTCACCGTGGGCCGAGCGCTCGCCGACGAGGGCAGCGGAGAGGGCGACCGAGCCCTCGCTTCCGACCGACCGTCGGCCGCCGCCACGTTCGCCCACGCTGCGCCGCACGTCGACGGCAGGCTCGACGAGCCGGTCTGGGGAGCCGCCAAGCGCTATGGCGGCTTCGTCGAGCGCCAGCCCACGCTGCGTGCGAAGCCGCCCGTCGCCACCGAGTTCAGCGTGCTCTTCGACGCGGAGGCCATCTACGTGGGCGTGTATCTCCACGACGATCAACCGGACCGGATTCGCGGGGTCACCAAGACCCGTGACGATGGCGCGCTCTTCTCCGACGACACCATCAGCGTCAAGCTCGATCCGGCGCTCGATCGGCGCACCACGGTTGGCTTCGCGATCAACGCGGCGGGGGCCCGGCTCGACTATCGCGGGATCAACGAGTCGGAGTTTCGGACGGAGTTCGATGCGCTCTGGCAGGGCGAGGTGGCGCGGACCCCCGGTGGCTGGACCGCCGAGCTCCGCATCCCCTTCCAGGCGCTGGGGATCGATCCGCAGCATCCGCCCGCGCAGCTCGGCCTCAACCTGAGCCGCGACCACGCGCGCCGCAACGCGACCTACGACTGGGCCCTGCTCGCCCCGCCGTTCAGCCCTATCGCCGCCA
This sequence comes from uncultured Polyangiaceae bacterium, assembly GCA_964401935.1. Classification (GTDB taxonomy): domain Bacteria; phylum Myxococcota_A; class Polyangia; order Polyangiales; family Polyangiaceae; genus JAPYTK01. The sequence goes on along the minus strand of CAYOAL010000047.1, from coordinate 54,432 downwards.
GCAGATACGGCTCCCTCACCGGCCTCGACGAGCTCGCGGAGCTCACGCGCTCGAGCGACCTCCTCACCAACTGGGCGATCATCCCCTTCGCGGTGACCGGCTATCAACGACGGCGCGGGGCGGCGCTCGACACCGAGGAGCGCTCGCTCTTGAACGGCGGGCTCGACGTGAAGGCGCAGCTCGGCACCTGGCGCGGACACGCGACCCTCAACACCGACTTTGCCCAGGTAGATCTCGACAACCAGGTGGTGAACCTCACGCGCTTCGGCCTCTTCCAGCCCGAGAAGCGCGACTTCTTCCTGGGTGAGCTCGAGGTGCTCAGCTTCGGGAGGCCGAGCGAGGCGCAGATGCTCTACAGCCGGCGCATCGGCCTCGCGAGTGACCGCGCGGGGGCCGAGCCGGTGCCCATCCTCGAGGGGGTCAAGGTGGTGGGCCAACCCACGCCATCCCTCCGCTTCGGCATGCTGCAGGTCACCACCCGTCCCGAAGGGGAGGTGCCGTGGACCTCGCACAACGTGGGGCGGGCCATCGTCGAGCTCGGCGGCGGCTCCAACGTGGGGGTGATGGTGGCAGGGCGCCAGTCGCTCGAGGACGGCGACGATCGGAACACCGTGGTCGGCCTCGACACCAACGTGATCGGGGAGACGGTGCCGTTCTTGATCAAGTCGTTCGTCGTCGGCTCGATCACCGGACCTCGGTCGCCCGCCCCCGCGGTCGGGGCGGGAGGCGACGGTCGCGGGCGGGAGGCCGATCGCTGGGCGCCGGGGGTGGGCCTCGACGTGACGCTGCGCGACCTCTTGTTTCGCCCCACCCTGGCCTACGCCTACTACGATCCGGAGCTGCGCGCCGATCTCGGCTTTCTGCGCCGGGTGGGCGTGCATGACGCCACCGCGGCGATGACCGTGGAGCCCCGCGTCGATCGCGACGGGATCTCCAGGGTGACCACCTCGCTCACGGGGCAGCTCGTCGGCGACTCTACGCTCGAGACGCTCCTCGACTGGCGGGTCACCGGCGACGCGTTCCTCGTGCTCGACGCCGGCTACGTGTTCGGAGCGTACCTCACCCACCGGTTCGAGGAGGTGACCGCTCCTTTCGACGTCGGTCGCGAGACCACCATCGTGGCCGGCGCCTACCCGATGTGGGTGGGCTCCGTCTCGCTGGACACGCCCGCCACCCACGCCGTGTCGGCCTCCACGTTCCTCACCGCCCGCGAGTACTACGGTGGCACGCTCGTCGAGGCGCTCGGCAACGTCGAGCTCGCGCCGACGTCGCTCTTTCGGCTGAGCGTCGGAGCCCTCTACGATCGGGTATGGTTCGACGCGCTCCCCGACTTCGACAGCGTGGTGATCAACAGCCGTCTCCTCCTGGGCTTCACGCCCAACCTCGGGCTGCGCCTCTACACCGGCTACAACCTGCTCGGCGACGTGCTCCAGCTCCAGAGTCGCCTGCGCTGGATCTATGCGCCAGGGAGCGACTTGTTCCTCGTCACAGAGGTCGATCTCGACGATGACAGCTGGCGCGCGAACGGCGTCTCCATGATCGCCAAGGCAACCGTTCGCTGGCCGCCCTGACCGAGCCCCTGGCGCGCCTCCCACTTCGCGAAGTGCTTCGATGACACCCGCGCCGCGCGACTTCGACGAGCCCTTTTTCGTGGAGGCGTGGGCGTGGAGGCGTGGGCCGAGTAGAGGCGCCTTGCGCTGCTCGGCTGCGCAGTTGTGTCGCCTTGCACCGACGGATAGACTGGCGAAATGCTCCCGAAACTAGGCCGCTATGAGACGCTCAAGAAGATAGCGTCGGGCGGCATGGCGACCGTGTATCTCGGTCGCGTCGTGGGAGAGGGGGGATTCGAGCGCCTGGTCGCGTTGAAGGTGATGCATCCGCACATCGCCAGCGACCCCGATTTCGTGGGCATGTTCCTCGACGAGGCGCGACTCGCCGCTCTCATTCGCCATCCCAACGTCGTCGCCACCATCGACATCCAGAAGACGAGCGAGGCGATGTTCATCGTCATGGACTACGTGGATGGTCCAACGCTCCAAGAGGTGCGCAAGCACCTGCGCTCCCGCGACGAGCGGGTGCCCATCGGCATCGCCCTCCGCTTCTTCATCGATATCCTCAACGGCCTCCAAGAGGCACACGAGCTGCGCGACGCCGACGGAAAGCCGCTCAACCTCGTGCATCGCGACGTGTCGCCGCACAACATCCTCATCGGGCAGGATGGCCGCGCTCAGCTCACCGACTTCGGCGTCGCCAAGGCCGAGGCGCGCATCTCCTCCACGCGTGGTGGGCAGCTGAAGGGGAAGATCGCCTACATGCCGCCGGAGCAGATCATCGCGCAGCCGGTGGATCGGCGCGCCGACGTCTACTCCGCGGGGGTGTGTCTGTGGGAGTGCCTCGTGGGCAAGCGGCTGTTTCGGGCGGCCAACGACGGCGCCTTGGTGCACATGATCCTCGACGGCAAGCCAGCGCCGCCGAGCCGCTACTGCGATGACATCCCGGCGGCCATCGAGGGGGTGCTGATGAAAGCCATCTCGCGCCGCCCGGAAGACCGCTACGAAGAGGCGGTCGATTTCGCCGAGGCGCTCGAGGACGCGGCGCGCGAGGCGAAGATCAAGCTCCCCAAGCAGCGGGAGGTGGGTCGCTTCATCAAGGAGATCGTCGGCGAGCTCGGACGCCATCCGGTCTCGCGTCGGTCGCTCACGCCGCCCTCCGCGCCGAGCCAGGGAGCCGGCGTGCCCCCTCTCGCCGACGCGCCCAAGGAAGCGCGCGGGGGAGCGGCCCCGTCGTCGCCCCCTGCACCGGGCGGCGCGGCGGCCCTGCCTCAGCCGCCGATCCAGGCCGCGCCCGAGCTCGCCAAAGGCCCGCCACCGATCCCGGAGATCGGCTCCGATCCCGCCATCCCCGTGCGCTTGCCCCGACCCAAGAAGGCCGTCCCGCCAGCGCGCTCGAGCGCCCCCGGCGCGCCCCCGCCGGTGCCGCCGCAGAAGCCGGCCGCGCGGGTAAAGAAGGCCGCCGACGTCGCGCCGCTGGTGCGCCCGCCGATCCAGTTCGACGAGATCGAGGATCCGCCGACGGAGGTGATCCCCGCCGAGCAATCGATGGCGGATCTCGTCAACAACTCGCAGCCGAGCGTGGTGACGAGCCCCACGAAGACCGACGCGAGCTACAGCGTCGCTCCCCCCGGCGTTCTCCTCGCCGATGAGCTCGATCTCACGCCGCCGCCGTCACGCCACGGGGTGATCGCGGTGATCGTCGCAGGGGGGGTGCTGGCCGCGGTGATCGTCGCTGTGCTCGTTGGCAGCCCCGACGATGACACCCGCCAGATCATCGTCCCGCCCTCGCCGCCGGCCGCGAACACGGGAGCGGCGAGCTCTCCGACACCGACCGTGCCCGCACCGCCCCCGTCGGCCCCGCCGCCTGCCGCCTCATCGGCGAACACCGAGGTGCAGCCCACCCCGGCCCATGGCCCCAACCCGCTGCCCGGTGGGGCGCGGCCCACCCCCACCCCCCCTCGCCCGGAGCCGGGCCCGTTCAAACCCAAGACGTTGTGACCTCCGACAAGGGCGAGCACGCGACCCGGACGGCGGCGAGCAAGCCCCCGGCGAGTGGTTTCGTCTCGACCCACGCTTCGCCCCTCACCGCGCCGGCCGCCGGCGCACCTCCTCCGCGCTCGGCCCGCGAGCTGGTGTCGAAGGAGGCGCTCGAGAGCCGGATGAAGGAGGGGATGCGCGATCTGTTGGCGCCGATCACGCTCATGTTGGGCGTGGTCTACGTGCCCGTCGCGTTCAGCCACCTCGTGTTGGTGCCGGGGGAGGGGGGGGCCGTGATGTGCGCGCTCGCGCTCTTCCTCGCGCTCACGTTGCTCGCTGCGCATCGCTGGGTGAAGCGACACCCTTCCCACCTCGGCGCGGTGCCGACCGTCACCTCCCTGGTGTACGTCACGATCATCGTCCATTCGCTCGCACGGCTCACCTACGCGCGCGGTCCTGGCGACATGCTCTTCGTTGGCGCGCTCGCGGTGGCGATGGCGCTCTTGCCGGCCTCCCGCTCCTTCCACGTCATGGCAGTGCTCAGCTACGTGGGCGGGTGGTCGGCGATCGTGATCTTGCAGGACGGAGTGAGCGGGTGGTCGCCCTATGCGCCCTCCCTCGCGATGATCGTCACCGTTTCCATCGGGGTGCGGCACGTGGAGCTCGGGCGAACACGTCGGGTGCACGAGCTCCTCTTGCTCGACGCGACCCGCGAGGCGGAGCTGTCCTCCAGCGCGGCGAGACTCGACCACGAGGTGCACCACGACGCGCTCACCGGGATGCCCAACCGGCGCCTCTTGACCCGTCGCATCGCCACCCTCTTCGAGGCAGCGCGTGAAAGCGGCGGGCCAGAGTTTGCCTTGCTCCACCTGGATCTCGATCGCTTCAAGGTGGTGAACGACAGCCTCGGTCACGACTTCGGCGACAAGCTGCTCCAAGGGGTGGCGCTGCGGCTCTTTCGCTTTATCAGGCCCGGCGACACGGTGGCCCGGCTCGGCGCCGATGAGTTCGCGGTGCTCCTCGCACCGATCGACAGCCCCGACGAGGCGCTGGCCGTCGCCGGAGAGCTCCAGTCGGTGTTCGACGGTCCGTTCGTGATCGACGACTACGAGGTGAAGGTGGCGGCGAGCATCGGGATCGCGGTGTATGCCGACGACTACGCTGACGCGGAGGCCATGATCCGCGATGCGGGCATCGCGCTCGCGGAGGCCAAGGACAGCGCCTCTCGACAACGCCTCTTCGCGGCCGACATGCACGCCCGTGCTCTCGACCGGCTCAAGACGGAGGTGGATTTGCGTCTGGCGGTGGAGCGCGAGGAGCTCGTCGTTTACTACCAGCCGGTGGTGGCCCTCCGCACCGGAGAGGTGGTGGGCTTCGAGGCCCTCCTCCGCTGGCGTCATCCCGTGCGCGGGCTGTTGGCTCCCGGCGCGTTCCTCCGCCTCGCCGAGGAGACGGGGCTCATTCACGACGTGGGTCGCTGGGTGCTGCGCACCGCCTGTCGCGAGCTCGCGAGCTGGGATCCGACGGGGAAGCTCCTCCTCAGCGTCAACGTGTCGCCGAAGCAGTTCGCGCACGTCGACTTCGAGAGCATGGTGGAGGAGGCCCTCCACGACACCGGTCTCGAGCCGGGCAGGCTCTGGCTCGAGCTGGTGGAGACGGCGGTGCTCGATCAGCCGGAGGTGGCCGAGGCTCGCATCCAACGGCTGCACCGCCTCGGGGTCAGCATCGTCGTCGACGACTTCGGGGTGGGCTACAGCTCGCTGAGCTATCTGTTGCGCTACCCCTTTCGGGTGCTCAAGCTCGACCGCCTCTTCGTCGCCCCCGAGACGCAGAACGAGCACATCATCGAGGCGATCATCCGCCTCGGCCTTGCCCTCGACATGCGCGTCGTGGCCGAGGGGTTGGAGGAGCCCGAGCAGCTCGAGACCTTGCTGCGCCTGGGCTGCTCGCTGGGCCAGGGATACCTCCTCGCGCGGCCCCTCCCCGCGGAGGAGGCGAGGAGGCTGCGCCGCGTCGAGCTGCCGAAGGCGAGCGCGGCGAGCGCGTGAGCCTGCGCTCGGATGTGACTTCCCCTCGAGAGCGCGACTATGATGAGGCACCATGGTGTCGCGGCGCGTCGTTGGGTGCCTGGGGGGCCCTCTCTACGGATGGCTCTCGAGTGTGTTGGTCGCGCTCGCGCTGACGCTCTCGGCCGGCCTCGTCCACGCCCAGATGACGCCGCAGCAGCAGTTCGAGAAGGGGCAGACGCTCTTCGACGCCGGCGACTTCGAACAGGCGCTTCCCTTCTTCAAGAACGCGTTCGAGCGCACCAAGAGCCCCAACGCGAGCCTCTACGTGGCCCGCTGTCTCGAGCGGCTCGAGCGCTTCGACGAGGCGTACACGGCCATGAAGGCGACGGTGACCCTCGCCACCGACAAGGCCAAGGAGGAAGAGAAATACGTCTCCACGCGTGACGCGGCGGCGGCCGAGCTCGCGGTGCTCGCGCCCAAGGTGGGCCTCGTGGTGATCGCCTTCACCGAGGAGCTCGTCGATGCGGTCGCCACGCTCGACGGCCGCGCCCTCGACGCCAAGGAGCTCGGGGTGCCGGTGGCGGTCATGCCCGGCGAGGTCACCGTGGTGGGCTCGGCAGAAGGACGCGAGACGGTGACCAAGGTGGTCACCGTGGAGGGCGGCGAGACGAAGGCGGTCGCGCTCGCGCTCCCCGAGGCGTCGACCGACGACCCCGGGCCCAGCGATGAGCCCGACGGGGGCTTCGTGGTGACGCCGCTGCGCGCTGCCGGATTTGCGGTGGGGGGGCTCGGCGTGGTCGGGCTCGTGGTGTTTGCGGTGACCGGCTCGATGGCGTCGAGCAAGTTCTCGCAGCTCGAGGAGGAGTGTGGCGGCGTGAGGTGCACCGATCCGGCGCAGGCCGACGTGGTGGACGAGGGCAAGACGCTGTCGCTGGTAGCCAACGTGACGGCGGGGGTGGGAGGAGCGCTCCTCCTCGGCGGCGTGTTGATGGTGATCTTCGGCGGCCCCGATGACGAGCCGAAGGACCCGAAGGATGGCACGGTGTCGCTCGTTCCCACGCCCGGCGGTCTGGGCGTCGCCGTGAGCTTTTGACCCCCGGCTCGCGACGATCCGAGCTATGAGCACCGCGATGCCGGCAGGCTACGGCGAGTGGGAGCCAGTCATCGGCTTGGAGGTGCACGCGCAGCTCCTCACCCGGACCAAGCTGTTCTGTGGTTGTGCCACGGGCTTCGGCGACCCGCCCAACGTGCACTGCTGCCCGGTGTGCCTGGGCTTGCCCGGCGCCCTCCCCGTGCTCAACGAACGAGCCCTCGAGATGGCGATTCGGGCCGCCCTCGCCCTCGACTGCGAGCTCGCGCCGACGAGCGTCTTCGCGCGCAAAAACTACTTCTACCCAGACCTCCCCAAGGGCTACCAGATCAGCCAATACGAGCAGCCGCTGGCGCTTCGGGGGCACCTCGCGATCGCGGCTGGCGAGGGGGAGCGCGACATCGGGCTCACGCGCATCCACATCGAGGAAGACGCGGGCAAGAACGTCCACGCGGGGACCGAGTCGCTGGTGGATCTCAATCGAGCCGGCACGCCGCTCATCGAGATCGTGTCGGAGCCGGAGCTCCGCAGCCCGAGCGAGGCCCGCGACTACCTGAAGCGGCTGCGTGACGTGCTCATGTTCGCGGGGGTGAACGACGGCAACCTGGAGCAAGGGAGCTTTCGTTGCGACGCCAACGTGTCGGTTCGGAAGCTCGGCGACGCTGCCCTCGGCACGCGGGTCGAGATGAAGAACATCAACTCCTTCCGCTTCGTGGAGGAGGCGCTCGACGTGGAGATTCGGCGCCAGATTCGCCTCCTCGAGCGGGGGGAGCGCCTTGCGCAGCAGACCCGTGGGTACAACGCCGACAAGCGCGAGAGCTACCTCTTGCGGGAGAAAGAGGGAGACGCGGGCTACCGCTATTTCCCCGAGCCGGATCTGCCGCCGCTCCTGGTGGATGAGGCGCTCGTCGCGACGGTCGCGTCGCGGCTCCCCGAGCGGCCGCAGCACAAGCGGGCGCGTTTCTCGCGCGACCACGGGCTGAGCGCCGCCGCGGCGCTCGTGCTCACCGGCCACCCGCGGGTGGCGGCCCTCTACGACGAGACGGTGCTGCTCGGCGGCGACCCGGTGCAGCTGGCCAATTTCATCCAGAACGAGGTGATGCGCGACATCACCACCGATGGCCTCGAGGCCAGCATCCCGGTGTCGGCGCGGCAGCTGGTGGACCTCTTGGGCCTCGTGAACAAGCGCACGATCAGCGGCAAGCAGGCCAAGGAGCTCTACGCGAAGCTGCGGGGTACGAGCGAGAGCCCGGTGGAGCTCTCGAGCAAGCTCGGTCTCTCGGTGATCGTCGACCGCTCGACGCTCGCCGCCATCGCCGCAAAGCTCGTGGCCGAGCACCCACGGGAGGCCGAGAGCTACCGGAAGGGCAAGACCGCGCTGCTCGGGTTCTTCGTCGGGCAGCTCATGAAGGCCACGAGAGGGAGCGCGGATCCCAAGCTCGCCAACGAGCTGTTGCGGGAGGCCCTCGCCCGGGCCGAGCCGGAGACGAGCGCTTGAGCGCGGCCACCACCCTTCGGTTCACCGCGCGCGCGTCGGCCACCGTCGCCGTCACCGCGACCTACCTCGGCCGCTTCGAGGTGGCCGCCCTCGGCGCGGACCGAGACCAGATGCTCGCCCACTGGGTGCCTCGCTGGGCGCGGAGCCTGCTCGCGACCTACGGGGTGGCCTTGCGCACGGAGGGGCCAGTGATTGGGGAGGGGCGGCCCTACCCAGGGAGGTCGCCGGGCGGCAAGGGGAGGGTGTTCGTGATGAACCACCGCTCGGCGATGGACGTGCTGGTAGCCTTCGCCTGCACCGAGGGGCGGCTCGTGAGTCGGGCCGATCTCGCGAGCTGGCCGTTGGTGGGCGGTGGCGCCCGGCGCATCGGCACGTTGTTCGTGGATCGGGCCTCGATCCGCAGTGGAGCGACCGTGCAGAAGGAGATGACGCGCGCCCTCGAGCGCGGGGTGGGCATCGCCATCTTTCCCGAAGGGACCGCGTTCGCCGGCGACGAGGTGCGGGCGTTCAAACCCGGAGCGTTCAAGGCCGCCGAGCAGGCCGGGGCGGAGATCGTGCCGCTCGGCGTGGCCTACGATGACGCGGCGGCCTACTACGGCGACGAGAGCTTCCTCGAGCACGCCAAGCGCGTCGCGGGGCTCCCCCGTCTCGAGGCCGCGCTCGTGGCTGGGGAACCGATCCTCGTGGGCGACCGCCGCATCGTGGACGTGTCGCGTGACACCCGTGAACGTGTGCAAGCGCTGGTGGCGCGCGCGCGAGCCCTCTTGGAGGCGCGATGACGCGGGTGGGGCTCGTCGGGGTGGGGCGCTGGGGTCGTCGGCTCCTTCGGGGTCTCTCTGAGCTCGCGGTGGTCGGACGGGAGGTGACGCTGGTGGCGGCCGCCGATCCCGACCGAGCGGCGAGAGACTTCGCGCGCGAGGCCGGCTGCGAGGCGGTCTTCGAAGACGTGGAGGCGTTGCTCGCCGGCCGTGCGGTGGACGCGGTGGTCATCGCCAGCCCGCCCGGTTTGCACTACGCCCACGCGCGGGTCGCGCTCGAGGCCGGAAAGCACGTGCTCGTGGAGAAGCCCCTCGCGACGTCGCTGGCCGATGCCCGCGAGCTGGTGGCGCTGGCGCAGGCACGGGAGCGCACGCTGATGGTGGGCCACATCTGTCTGTTCGCGGCGTCGATCCGCTGGGTGAAGCGCTACCTCGACGACGGGCAGGCCGGGGAGCTCCGCTACGCCTTCTTTCAGCGGGTCAACACGGGGCGCGTGCGGCGCACGGTCGACGCGATGTGGAACCTCGCCCCGCACGATCTCGCCATCTCCGATTTCTGGTTCGGCGAGGCTCCGGAGCGGGTGCACGCGGTGGGGCGGTCGGTGGTCTCGGCGGGGCGCGACGATGCCTCGCTCATCCGCCTGCAGTACCCGAGCGGGGGCGCCGCCTGCATCCTCGTGAGCTGCCTGTCGGGGGTGCACGCGCGCCGCGCAGCCATCGTCACCGACCGCTGCGTGATCGAATGCGACGAGCTCGCCGAGGCGCCCATCGTGGTTCATCGCGATGGCGAGAGCTTCTCGCCCGAGCTCGACCAGCATGAGCCGCTGCGCGCCGAGCTCGAGCACTTCGTCGACTGTGTGGGGGGGCGGGGTGAACCCCTCACCAACGGACGCGGCGCGTTGTCGGTGGTGGCGAGCCTCGAGGCGGCGGATCGGTCGAAGCGAGAGGGGGCGCCGATCTCCCTCGTCGGCGGCTTCTGACATGAGCGACGAAGCCGACGGGGTGCCGCGGGCGGATCTCGCCGCCCAATATCGCGAGCTCCAGCCGGAGCTCGATCGCGCGCTCCAGACGCTGCTCGCTCGGGCCGAGCTCGTGGGAGGGCCGACGCTCGCGGCGTTCGAGCGCGCCTTCGCGGAGCGCTGCGGCGTGGCCGCGGCGGTGGGGGTGAGCTCCGGCACCGCCGCGCTGATGCTCGCCCTCGACGCGCTCGGCGTGGGGTCGGGCGACGAGGTGATCGTCCCCGGCTTCACCTTCGTGGCCACCGCCGCGGCGGTGGTGCACTGCGGCGCCAAGCCGGTGTTCGCCGACGTGCGCGCGAGCGACCTCTCCATCGATCCCGACGACGTGGCCCGACGCATCAACGAGCGAACGCGGGCGATCGTGCCGGTGCATCTGTTCGGGCGTGTGGGCGACGTGGACGCCCTCGGGCGGCTCGGCCTCCCCATCGTGGAAGACGCGGCCCAAGCCTTCGGGGCCACCCGCGACGGCCGCTCGGCCGGTGCCCTCGGGACGCTCGGCTGCTTCAGCCTGCACCCATCGAAGAACCTCGGCGTCGCCGGGGACGGGGGGGTGATCACCACCGACGATGCGGGCGTCGCGGCCGGGTTGCGGGCGCGCATCAACCACGGCCGGGGCCCGGGTGGAGAGCACCAGATCATCGGCTTCAATCATCGGCTCGATGCGCTCCAGGCGGCGGTGGGATTGGTGAAGCTGCCCCACGTGGGACGGTGGACGGCGCGGCGACGGGACCACGCGCGGGCCTACGACGAGGCCCTTCGGGGCCTCGACCTGGGGCTCCCCGAGCTGGTCGACGGGCACGTGTTTCACCAGTACGCGGTGCTCAGCGACGCGCGCGACGCGCTCGCGTCGCACCTGTCCCGCGACCGGATCGAGGTGGCGAAGTTCTACGCGCGCCCCGTGTACGCCGAGCCAGCTTTCGCGGGTTACGCACCGGCGCGGCCCTGCCCCGTCACCGAGGATTTGTGCCGGCGCGTGCTTTGTCTGCCCGTCCACGCCGAGCTGAAAGACGCGCAGCGAGAGAAAGTGATAGCTTCCATCCGCCGATTCTTCGGCGCATGAAAGCGGGGAGTGACCATGAGCACCGGTGAGCCGATCCACGTCGACTTCTACTTCGATGTGGTGTGTCCCTACGCCTATCTGGCCCACACGCAGATCGAGTCGGTGTGCGAGAAGGCAGGCCTCGCCCCACGCTGGGTGCCGATCTTGCTCGGTGGGTTGTTTCGCGAGCTCGGCGTCGGCGCGGGACCAGCCGCTTCGATGCCAGCCGTGAAGGCACGGCAGAACGCGCTCGACATGCACCGTTGGGCAGAACACTGGGACGTGCCCTTGACGCTGCCACCGGGGCACCCGCGTCGCACGGTGCTCGCGATGCGAGCCATCACCGCGGCCGGCGACGTCCCACGCGCAGCAGGGGCGCTGTTTCGACGCTACTGGCGCGACGGCCTCGACGTGGCCGACGAGTCGGTGGTGCGTGACGCGCTCGACGCGGCGGGCTTCGACGGGGCGCGCGTGCTGGCCCAGGCGAACGAGGACGCGACCAAGCAGGCGTTGCGCGACAACACCAACGCGGCCAAGGAGGCGGGAGTGTTCGGCGTCCCCACCTTCGTGGTGCACCACCCCGAGCGCGGCCCGGCCCTCGTGTGGGGACAAGATCGCCTGCACTTTCTCGAGGTCGCGGCCCGCGGCGAGCTGCGTACGGAGGTGCCGCTGTGAAGGTGACCTTCTTCTTCGACTACGCGAGCCCCTACGCGTACCTCGCCGCCACCCAGATCGCGACGGTGGCGGGGAAGCGGGGGTCGGTGCTGTCGTGGCATCCATTTCTGCTCGGCGCCCTCTTCAAGCAGATCGGCACCCCGATCGCGCCGGTGCTGGAGATGCCGCAAGTGAAGCAGTCGTACGTGCTGTTGGATCTGCATCGCCACGCCGACAAATATGGGGTGCCGTTCCGCTTCCCGACGAGGTTCCCGATGAACACCGTCACCGCGCTGCGGATGACGCTGCAGGTAGACGACCGTCAGAAGCTCGCTCGCGCGCTGTTCAAGGCCTACTGGGCCGACGATCGAGACATCAACGACGAGGCGGAGCTGGTACGAATCGCCGACGCGGCCGGCTTCGACGGCCGCGCCCTGGTGGACGGCGCCGGCGAGCAGGGGGTGAAGGATCTGCTCCGCTCCCAGACCGACGCGGCCCTCGCCAGCGGGGTGTGTGGCGCGCCTTCGTTTCTCGTCGACGACGGTGAGCGCGACCCCATCCTCTTCTGGGGACAAGACCGCTTGCCGTTGGTGAAGCGGGCCCTGGCTGGCTGGCGTCCCGCGGCTGGCTAGGCCGAGGGCTCGGCGTCACGGGCGCGAGCCCGAGAGATAGCGATAGCTCGCGGCCAGGCCGAGTCCGAGCAGCGCGAGGCCGATGTACACCGGCGTGAGGTGGAAGTGGTCGCGGTAGCCGATGTCCCAGTGGACCCAGAGGGTCATCACGTAGGGGCAGAAGATCACCCCCCCGAGGGTCCACAAGAGCCAACGGTCGCCGTGCCGGAACGACCACATGCTCGTCAACAAAAGGCCCACGCCGCCGCTGACCAGCATGCCCCCGAAGGTGGCTCGGTCGTGGGCGATCAGCGCTTGGAGCTCTGCATCGAAGCGCTGGATGTCGCTCGCGTCGGCGCCGAGGTAGGCGAGGTCTTGGGGGACGAACACCACCGTCATGCCATACGTGAGGATGGTGACGCCGGCGAGGATGAGCGCGACTCCGTGGACCACGAAGGAGAGCTGTCCCCAGAGGCCGGCGCGCCACACCGCGTCGTTGTCGAGCCGTGGGCACACCCGCGGTGCGCGGCGCGGCCCCACCGGCTGGACGACGACCTGAATGAGGAACTGCAACAACACCGCCGTGACGAAGGCGTGGAACGGATCGAGATAGCCGAAGCCGAGGAAGGTGAAGAAGCTGAAAAATCCCGGCGTCGCCGAGAACACCACCACGTGCTTGCCCCACCCCTCGCCGTGCCTCGCCGCGTTGACGCTCAGGCTCACGTAGAGCAAGCCGATGCTCACCATGGTGCCGGCGAGGGTGACCCGATCGTGGGTCATGAAGTGCAGCACGCGGTGGTTGAAGTGCTCGATGTCGGCTGCGCTGCGACCGAGGAAGGTCTCGTCGTAGGGCAGGAGCACGTGGGTGAGCGCGGACCAGCCGGCGAGGAGCGCGCCGAGCAGCATCGAGACACCGAGCACGACGCCCCAGAGCCACGCGCGCCGGACCGGGCTCTCGCTGTCGACCGGCGTCTGCCCAGGTTTGTTGCCAGGACCGGCCTCCCGGCTCGCGAAGAAGTGGAAGGTCTCGTTGATGCGCTTGGGGAGGCCGGGGCCGGTGTGTACGAGCCCGGGGCCAATCCCGATGAGATCGGCCCCCGCACGTCGGAGCGCGTCGGCCTCGCGGGGAGAGCGAACGCCGCCGTCCACCATCACGAAGGCGCCGCTGTCCTTCAACGCACGGCAGAGCGCGAGCGCTCCCTCGCGCTGCGACTCGCCGCCCCATTCCCAGCCGTCGCCGTCGCCCCCGCCCGACAGGTGGAGGGCCAGCCCGAGCTCGGCGAAGCCCCGCGCCGCGAGGGCCAGCGCGTCCCCGTCCGTGGTGACCGGAGCGCCGATGGCGGGGGTGACCCCGTGCTCGTTGCACACGGCCACGAACCTCTCGCAGAGCTCGGTGCGCGCTGCCGGCGGGAGGGCCATCAGCCGGTCGTAGCGCTGAGGGGTGAGGATGAGAGCGGCCGCGCGCTCCGCGAGGCCGCGCGCGAGCTGTTCGATGGCCGCGCAGGGGTCGTCGGTGGCGTCGAACGGATCGAGCTCGAAGAAGAAGCGGGCCGAGCCGGTGCGGTCCTCGAGGGTGCGGGCGTCCGCGAGCGCCAACACCGGCCCCAGGGTGGTGCGCACGCGGCCGTCGTCGCCCTGGGAGAACGCACGGGCGGGTGGTGACCCCACCGAGACCGGGCCGAACGTGAGCGCGCCGAACCCAAAGCGTGAGAAGGCGGCCGCTCCCGTCCCTTCGGGATCGACACAGGGCGCGAGGAAGAGCGACGAGGTGAGCCTCTGTCCCGAAGGGAGCGTGACGGCGAGGCTCGGCTCTGGCGCCATGTGGCCCAAGAAATCCACCACCCGATAGCCGTGCGGGAGGTGGCCGAGGCGCGCGAAGAAGCGATTCACGAAGCGCCGGCCGCCGTCGTGACGGAGCCGCCGGAGGATCGGCGCGGTGAGGGTGCTGTAGGACCAGTCGGGCATGCGCGAGCGATCGTCGAGGTTGTACTCGATCCGGCGACCGATGGCGCGGCCACGCGGCGAAGGCGCCTTCGCCGGTTCGGAACCCGTCGAGATTTGGCCCCCGTCGACGCTTCGGGTTGAGGTACGCTGAAGATTCCCCCACGTGGCACCGGGTGACGAGAGCACCTGGCCACACGCTCGCGCGACGTGTTTGGTTCACGTGGCGCGAGCGTTCGTCGACAGAGAGAGCCCGCATGCGTCCGGGTCGCGTCATCGCCCATCGCTATCGTCTAGAGCAGCCGCTCGCCTCGGGGGGTATGGGGACGGTGTGGACCGCCGAGCACATTCAGCTCGGGATCCAGGTGGCGGTGAAGTTCATGGATCCGGAGCTCACCTCCGAGCCCGATCTCCGCAGCCGGTTCGAGCGTGAGGCCAAGTCGGCCGCGCAGCTCCAGAGCCCACACATCATCCACATCCACGACTACGGCGTGGATGGAGACGTGCCGTTCATCGCCATGGAGCTGCTGCGCGGCGAGGACCTCCAGACCCGGCTCGAGCGCTGCGGTGGGGTGCTGCCCATCGAGCAGGTCGTGAAGATCGTCGTGCAGACCTGCAAGGCCCTGCGCGCGGCGCACGACGCGGGCATCGTCCACCGCGATCTCAAGCCGAGCAACATCTTCCTCATGCAAGACGGCGAGGACGAGCTGGTCAAGGTGCTCGACTTCGGGATCGCCAAAGAGACCGGTGTCGCCGGCCTGGGGATCACCAGCAAGCACGACACCTCGGCCCGGGAGATCCTCGGATCTCCAGCCTACATCAGCCCCGAGCAGATCCGCCGGGCGCGGGCGGTCGACCATCGCACCGATCTGTGGTCGCTCGCGGTGATCGCCTTCCAGGCCATCACCGGCGCGCTGCCGTTCGACAGCGACGAGACCGGCGATCTCTTGGCGCGGATCCTGACCGAGCAGGCGCCGCGGCCGAGCCAGCTCGACGACACGGTTGCCCCGGCGCTCGACGCGTTCTTCGCGCGGGCGCTCGAGCGCAACGTGGAGGATCGTTTTCAGTCGGCGCGTGAGCTCGCCCGCGCCTTCGCCGCCGCCTCGGGCACGACCATTCCGCTCGGGGACGTGTCGCACCCAGAGCTGCCCGCGCTCGGCGGCGCCGACGCTTCGGGACGCGTCGAGGCGGCGATCCGCGTGAGCGGCTCGGGTCTCGACGCACCGCCCAGCGACGGAGCGCCGAGCTCGCGCCGCCACCGCGCCCCCGCCGAGGCGTTCCGCACCGACGCCCCAGGGAGCGTCGATGTGCTCGCGGCGCCCACGCCAGCCCCGCGGAGCCGCTGGATGTGGTTGGCGGTGGCGTTCGTGGGCACCGCCGCAGCCGCCTACGTGGCCGCCACCCGCTTCGCCCCGAGCGGCCCCCTCGAGCCCGCCGCCACGGGCGCGGCCACTCGCGGCGCGCCTCCCTCCGTGAGCCGGGAAGAGCCCCCGAGCGCAGAAGATCGCGCGAGCGCAGGGGACGACGCGAGCGCGACCTCGCGAGCGCCCCGCCTCACCCCCGCCGCCTCGGTGCAGCCTGGCCCGAGCGCGAGCACCCCTTGGGAGGGCTCGAGCCGCGCCCCCCGACCCGACGCGCCGCGCCCCGCTCCGCCTCCCCACGCTGCGCCACCCAAGCCAAAGAGCGACGTGCTCGGCTTCTGATCGGGGTAAGATGAGGTTTCATGGCGCGGTCTCTACGCTCGGGGGGCACCAGCGCGGGCGCTTCGTGGCTTCTCGGCGCGGGCATCGCCCTGGCCGCGGGCGCGTGCGACGTCCTGTCGGGCTTCGATGACCTCGCCTTCGATCTGCCGCCGCCGGTGAGCGTCGGAGGTTCCGGGGGAGAGGGTGGCGCGAGCGGCCTGTGCACCGCCGACGACGACTGCGACTCGGGTCACTGCGCCGACGGAGTCTGTTGTGACACGGCGTGCGAGGGCGCTTGCGTGGCGTGCAACCTCGTGGGGATGGAGGGCGTGTGCTCGCCCCATCCGGCCGCGACCGCCCCCGAGCCCAGCTGTGCCGGACTTTGCGACGGCGCGGGCACCTGCGCCGAAGGGACCGTCCTCTGGAGCCGCCAGCTCGGCGCTGTCGAGGCCGACGCGGTGAACGACGTAGACATCGATCGCGACGGGAACATCCTCCTCGTCGGCGTCTTCAGCGGCGACGTCGACTTTGGCGATCAGACGCTCCAGGGCTCGGCCGACGCCTTCGTGTTGAAGACCGATGGCGCCGGCAAGACGCTGTTCAGCCTGCGCGCCGAGAGCAGCGACCAGGTAGAGCTGCACGGGGTGGCCGCCGATCCCGACGGCAACATCGTGGTGGTAGGAGAGTTCACGGGGACGGTGTTGGTGTCGGGAGAGAGCGCGACCGCCGGCGGCCGGGACATCCTCGTGTTCAAGCTCGCGCCCGACGGAGAGCTCGTGTGGTTTCGTTCCTTCGGGGTGACCTTCGACGAGGTCGCGCTCACGGTGGCCACCGACGATGACGGCAACATCGTGTTCGGGGGGAACTTCAACGGCAACCTCGACTTCGGGGCGGGCAACCTCCCTCGCCGCGGGAACGCCGACGCGTTCGTGGCGATGTTCGATGCGGCTGGCAACCACCTCTGGAGCCGCTCCGCGGGGGTGAACGGCTACGACAGCGTGCTCGCGCTGTCGGTGGTGGGCAACGCCGAGGCGGCGACCGTGTTCCTGGGGGGCACTTTCCAGAACGAGATCGACTTCGGCTCGGGGGCGCTCAACGGCGGCGACGCGCTCGATGGCTTCGTCGCTCGCCTCGACGAGCTGGGCACCGCGGCGTGGCAGGTGGGCCTCATCGGGGGGGGCGAGCAGCGCGTGACCGCGGTCGCGCCGGCTGCGCAGGGCGTGCTCGTCGGCGGTGTGCAGGAGCAGGAGGCGCTGCTCGTCGACAGCCAGCTCACGAGCGCGGGAGGCCGCGATGTGTGGGCGGCACGGCTCGATGACGTGGGGGCCGTCGTCTGGTCGGCTCGTTTCGGAGCACCCACGCACGAGGCCCTCGGCGGTCTCGGCGTCGACAAGGCCGGCAACATGGTGCTCGCGGGCACGTTCGTCGACGGGATCGACTTCGGCGCCGAGATGCTCGCCGGGGCCGGCGGCAACGACGTGTTCGTGGCCAAGCTCACGTCCTCGGGCGAGCAGCTTTGGAGCCAGCGCTTCGGCTTCGCCAACGATCAAGAGGTCAAGGCGATGGCGGTGGACGAAGACGGCGCCATCGTCGTGGTCGGCGATTTTCGCGACTCGATTCGTTTCGACGAGCAGCGCACGAGCGCCGGCGAGACCGACATCTTCCTCATCAAGCTCGCACCGTGATGCCCCACCAGCGATTTGGGAGTGAGCGCCGCCTGTGCGAAGCTCGGCGGATGCTGGTGGTGCTGCGGGCGGTGGCGATGGCGGGGGTGCTGCTCGCCGCCCACCCTGCGCTCGCGCAGACCGCGACCCCTTCGACCACCGATCAGGCGCGCGAGCTCGGTGAGCGCGGGGTGTCGCTCTACGACGCCGGGGAGTACAAAAGGGCGCTCGCGCTCTTCCAGCGGGCAGAGGATCTGCACCACGCGCCCACCCTCGTGCTCTACCTCGCCCGCTGCAACGCCAAGCTCGGCCACCTCAAGCAAGCCCTCGCCCTCTACCGCGAGGTGATCGCCGAGGCGCTGCCCAAGAACGCGCCGGCCCAGTTCGCCAAGGCGCGCG
Organism: uncultured Polyangiaceae bacterium; assembly: GCA_964401935.1. Lineage (GTDB taxonomy): Bacteria > Myxococcota_A > Polyangia > Polyangiales > Polyangiaceae > JAPYTK01. The sequence goes on along the minus strand of CAYOAL010000047.1, from coordinate 36,538 downwards.
CGGCGGCCCTCGCCGAGCTGGATCCCCTCATGGCGAGGATCCCCACCGTGGCCGTCACGGTCGACGCTCCCCCCACCACGACGCCTGTGCTCACCATCGACGGCCGCACGATCCCGAAGGCGCGCTGGGGGAGCGTCGAGCTCGATCCGGGCGACCATACCTTCGAGGTGTCTGCCGAGGGCTTCGCGCCCGTCTCGAAGAACGTGTCCGTGCCGGAAGGCGAGCGCGTCGCGGTGACGCTCGCGCTGGTGGCCCCCGAGCCCGCGCCAGCCCCCGTGGCACCGGCCGTCGGCACCGAGCTCCCGCTCTGGCCGGCGTGGGTGGGGCTCGGGCTGGGGGGAGCGGCGCTCGTGGCGGGCATGGTCACGGGCGGACTCCACGTGGCCAAGGTGAGCGATCTCAAGGAGCGCTGTCGGCCCGACAACCGCTGCCCCGCCGCCGATCAGGGGGAGGCCGACGAGGCCCAGGTGTTGGCGACCGTCTCGACGGCGACCACGATCGCCGGGCTCGCGCTGAGCCTCGGCGCTGCCGCCTACGCGGTCATCGTGGTGTTCGCGGCCAACGACGAGGTCGCCGTCCACGTGACGCCCACCGGCGCCGCCCTCGCCTTCCGGTTCTGAGGGCCGCGCGGGCCCGCTTCGGGGATGCGCGACGCGGGCATTCGGGCTAAAGGTGCCTCCCAAGGAGAAGCACATGATTGTCGGCGTGATCGGATCGGGCGCCATCGGCCCCGACTTGGCGTACGGATTCCTCTCCGCGCTCGCGCGCGACGCGGGCTCGCGAGTGTACCTCGTGGACATCCAACAAGCGGCGCTCGAGGCCGGGGTCGACCGCATTCGCGGCTACGCTCAGAAGGGGGTCTCGCGCGGCAAGCTCTCGCCGAAGGCGGCCGCGGCGATGGAGGAGATGCTGGTCCCTACCCGCAACCTGCAAGACCTCGCGGGGTGCGAGTACGTGCTCGAGGCGGCGTCGGAAGACCTCGCCGTGAAGCGAAAGATCCTCGCCGACCTCGAGCAGGTGGTCGGCGCCGATTGCCTCATCGGCTTCGCCACCTCGGGGATCCCGCGGGCGCAGATCGCCGAGGGGGCGGCGCACCCCGAGCGTTGCTTCGTGAACCACCCCTTCTATCCGGCCTGGCGCTCGCTCCCCATCGAGGTGGTGCTCTCGGGCGACGACGCGCTCGGCGAGCGGATGGTGGCGACCATGCGCAAGCTGGGCAAGGTGCCGATCGTCACCACGGACGTGCCCTGCTTCGCGGCCGACGACATCTTCTGCAACTACATCTCGGAGGCGGCCCGCATCGTGGAGGAGGGGGTGGCCACGCCGGCGCAGGTCGACAAGATCGTGCATGACGCGATCGGGGGCGGGGGCCCCTTCAACGTGATGGACGCCACCAGCGGCAACATGTTGGTGCACAAGTGTCAGCTCCTCATGCAAGAGGCCGACACCGGCAGCGCGTGGTTTGCGCCGCCGCCCGTCCTCGCGCGCCGGGGCAGCGACCGCTGGCACGACCGCCGCGCGCTCGGCGATCCGGGGCACGATGCCAAGCTCGCGCGGGAGGTGCTCGACCGCATCCTCGCGGTGTTGTTTGCGCGCACCTTCTTCGTGGTGGACGAGCACGTGTGCGAGGCCGGCGACCTCGACTGGATGACGCGGATGGCCCTTGGCTTCAACACCGGTCTGCTCCAGCTCGCGGAGTCGTACGGGGCCGAGCGGGTGGCGGAGCTGTGTGAGCGCTACGCCAAGGCTCACCCGGGCTTCGACGTGCCCCGCAGCATTCGCGACAAGGCCTTCCCCCCGTTCCGCGCCTTCGTGAAGGTGGAGCGGGACGGAGAGCTCGGCATCCTCCGCGTCTTCCGGCCCGAGGTGAAGAACGCGCTCTCCAAGCGCACCCTCACCGAGATCGACGCGGCGATGGACGAGCTCGCCGGCGATCCCGCGGTGCTCGGTATCCTCGTCACGAGCTACGACGGCTCGCTCGCAGGCGCCGACATCAACGAGCTCGCCGCCCTCCCGAGCCCCGACGCGTGCCGCCGGATCTGCCTCGACGCCCACGCGATCATGCAGAAGATCGAGGCGTGTCCCAAGCCGGTGGTGGCCGCGTTGAACGGCCCCGTCCTCGGCGGCGGCGCCGAGCTCTCGATGTGCTGTCACGCCCGTGTGGTCGGCAAGGGGCTCATGCTCGGCCAGCCGGAGGTGAACCTCGGCATCATCCCCGGGTATGGCGGCACGCAACGGTTGCCGCGCCTCGTGGGGCTCGATCGCGCCAACGTGATGCTGCGGAGTGGGCAGCCGGTGGGCGCCAAGGAGGCCTGCGCGTGGGGCTGGGCCTACGGGGAGCCGGTGGCCGACGAAGTGGCGGCGGCCAAGGCCCTGCTCCGTGAGCACATCGGCGGCAAGGTGCGTCTGGGGCCGGTCAACCCCGAGCCGCTCCCGGAGGTGATCCTCGACCACGTCGACATCGGTCATCGCTCACGGGCCATCGACGCCATCCTCACCGACGTGCTGCGCAAGGGTCTCACCCAGCCGCTCCACGACGGCTTGCGGGTGGAAGCGGACGGCTTCGCGCGCTGCAAGGAGACCGTCGACCTCGACATCGGCATGAAGAACTTCATCCAGAACGGGCCGCGCGTGCCGGCAGAGTTCCTTCACGAGTAGCCGACGTCCCACCTGCACTCGACCAGCGAAACGAGCGAGCCACGAGAGCCCGGCGAAAGAGAGATACAGCCATGAGCCACCCCTCCATCATGATCGTCGACGGCGCGCGGCGGACGCCCCGCGCCGACATCCTCATCAAGAATCGCGAGCCGGGCCTTTTCTCCGGTCTCACCACCACCCAGCTCGGCGGTCTCGCCATCGCCGGCACCCTCGCCGCCACGCCGGTCGATCCAAAGCTCGTCGGTCACGTGGTGATGGGGATGGCGCAGCACAGCCACCGCGACTCGATCTACGCCGCCAAGGGGATGGCCTGGCGCGGTGGTCTCGCCGCCGACGTGCCCGCCCTCACCGTGGCCCGTATCTGCGGCAGCGGCGCCGAGGCGATCGCGGTCGGGGCGGAGATGATGCTCGCCGGGCTTCGCCACGACGCCGAGCGCCCGTTCATCGTCGCCGGCGGCGCCGAGAGCATGCAGTACCCGTTCGCCGTGTACAACATGCGGGGGAAGAAGGTGGGCGAGGCCGTCCAGAAGTACGGTCCGATCGAGGCCCACAAGCTCGCCCCCTCCGCTCACTTGCAAGACGTGCTCTTGATGAGCCTCTACGATCCGTCGGCCAAGATGGCGATGGCCAACACCGCCGAGGAGCTCGCCCGTCGCTACGAGATCACCCGCGAAGAGGCGGATGCGTTCGGCTGTCGCTCCCACCTCCTCGCCAAGACCGCGCGCAATCAGGGCTGGTTCGCCGAGGAGATCACGCCGGTGACGGTGGAGCACAACGGCGCACCGAAGCGCGTCGAGCACGACACCCACATCCTCGATGACGTCTCGGTGGTGAAGATGGCCCAGCTCCCGGCCGCCTTCGAGCAGGGGGGCATCGTCACCGCTGGCAACGCGAGCGCCGTCGTCGACGGTGCGGCGGCGATGGTGCTCGGCAAGGAGGACGACGTGAGCAAGCACGATCTGCGGCCCCTCGCCCGCATCGCGGGGATCGGCGTCGCTGCCTGCGATCCGCGCATCATGGGGTGGGGGCCGGTGCCGGCCACCGAGCGCGCCCTCGCGGCCGCCGGCATCACGGGCAAAGACATCGCTCACGTGGAGCTCAACGAGGCCTTCGCTCCGCAGGCGCTGGCCGTGGTGCGCGACTTCGGCAAGCTGGGGATCGACGCCGAGAAGGTGAACCCGATGGGGGGCGCGATCGCCCTCGGTCACCCGCTCGGCGCGACCGGGGCCATCCTCACCCTCACCGCGGCCTACGCGCTCCGGCGCACCAAGCAGCGCTACGGGCTGGTGACGATGTGCATCGGGGGCGGGCAGGGGATCGCCCTCGTGCTCGAGTCCTGTTGAGCGGGCCCTCCCTCGGAGCCGATCGCCCGAGCCGAGCCCGGTGAGCCTCGCGTCTCGCCGAGCGTCGCGCGCCTCGCGTCTCGCCGAGCGCCGCGCGCCTCGCGTCTCGCCGAGCGCCGCGTGCGGCGCGTGCCGGCACGGAGCGGCGCGTGCCGGCACGGAGCGGCGCGTGCCGGCACGGAGCGTCGCGGTGCGTGCGGAGCGCGGGGCGCGTCCTCGCGGAGCACCGCGCCACGGAGCCTTGGCGCTTGCGCGCCGCTCTCGCCTCTTGACATCATGCGCCATGCCGAACCTCGAGCTCGAAGAGAAGGACGACCTGTCGAACTTCAGGCGGATCGCGATCGGGACCTGGGAGAAGACCTACGATCCGTCGGTGTACGGCACCATGGCGGTGCGGATGGACAAGGCCGTCGCCTACCTCGACGAGTTTCGGCGAAAGACCGGCAAGCGGCTCACGGTGAGCCACATGATGGCGCGGGCGGTCGCGGTGGCCCTGCGCACCGTGCCGGACGCGAACGCCGTGCTCCGCTTCAACCGGGTGTACCTGCGCAAGAAGATCGGCGTCTTCTTTCAGGTGGCGATGACCGACGACGGGGAGGACAAGGTCGACCTGTCGGGGGCCACGCTCTACGACGTCGACCGCATGCCGCTCGCGGCGATCGTCGACGAGTTCGAGAACAAGGTGAGCAAGGTGCGCAAGCGCGAGGACCCCGCGCTCGAGAAGACGCGGCAGACGTTTCAGCTCGTGCCGAACATGCTGCTCAACGGCTTCCTCAAGACGCTCTCGTTCATCACCAACGATCTGAACGTGGACATGACGTGGGCCGGCGTCCCGCGCGATCCGTTCGGCTCCATCATGATCACCAACATCGGCTCGCTGGGCCTCGATCAGGCCTACGTGCCGCTCGTGCCGTACAGCGGGGTGCCCATCCTCCTCGCCCTCGGCGCGGTTCAAGACCGTCCGGTGGCGGAGGACGGTCGCGTGGTGGTGGGAAAGGTGATGAACATCTGCGCGACGTTCGACCATCGCTTCATCGACGGCGTGCACGCGGCCATTCTGTCGCGCGTGGTGCGTCGGCACATGGACGACCCCTACGGACAGTTTGGTCCGATCCCGGGCGACTAGTGCACCTTCCCCGAAGTACGTAGCGGGCTTCGCGGCGCGAACCTCGTCTGCCCCCAGATCGACGACGGCGGGGAAAGGTGAGCGCTCCAGGATCCAGCTGCAGCACGTGCGGGACGAGGTGCTCGCGGCGCGGGGACGCGACCGCCTCGGGGGCCGGCGACGAACGTCCGCCAACGTGCTGCTGGGGCTTGTTCACGGCATCGCCAGGGGCTATCCATGGCGCCATGAGCGGCCATTCCAAATGGGCGACGATCAAGCACAAGAAGGGTGCGGTCGACGCCAAGCGCGGAAAACTCTTCGGGAAACTCATTCGCGAGATCCAGGTCGCGGCGCGCATGGGGGGCGGCGACGCCCTCGGCAACCCGCGCCTGCGCAAGGCCATCAACACGGCCAAGGGCAACCAAATGCCCGGCGACACCATCGACCGCGCCGTCAAGCGCGGCACCGGTGAGCTCGACGGCACCGAGTACGAGGAGATCGTGTACGAGGGCACCGGCGCCGGCGGCACCCTGTGGATGGTTTCGGCGCTGACCGACAACCGCAACCGCACGGTGGCCGAGCTCCGCAAGGTCTTCGAGCGACACGGTGGCGTCCTCGGCGGTGGTGGCAGCGCCGCGTGGGCGTTCGAGCGCAAGGGCATCACCATCGTGCCGACGTCGGCGCTCGACGAGGAGCGGCTCATGGAGCTCGCGCTCGAGGCCGGCGCCGAGCACTACGAGAACGACGGCGAGAACTGGGAGATCTACTGCGAGCTCTCCGATCTCGACGGGGTGGCGACGGCGCTCGAGGAGGCCGGGGTCACCGTCGAGAGCAGCGCGCCAGGCTATGTGGCCAAGACCAAGAAGCCCCTCACCGGCAAGGACGCGGAGAAGGTGCTCGCGCTCTACGACGCGCTCGACGATCACGACGACGTGCAGTCACCGTTCAGCGACTTCGAGATCGCCGACGACGAGATCGAGCGCATCATGTCCGAAGCGGGCTGAGCGCGCCGGCGGGCGCTGTCACCCTCACATGTTCATGATGGGGAACTCCACGACGCTCCACGTAAAGAGCGCGTGGGCGACCATGCTCAACGACACGCGCTCGAGGCGCGTGGCGAGCCAGCCCCACACGAGGCCGCAGCCGAGGGCTGCCATCACCACCAGCGGGTTGAGCCCCACGTAGGGGTCGCGCACCAAGTAGAGCGTGGGGGCGTGGGCCGCGGTGTAGAGCGCGGTGGTCGCGATGAGCGCGGCCCGCGCCGAGAGACGGTCGCGGAGGGCACCGAGCACCAACCCCCGCCACACCGCCTCCTCGGCCGCGGCGATGGCGAGGATGATCGGGCCGATCACGATGTTGGCGGTCACCTGCGGATCCCCGATCTGGAGGTACACGCGGATGAGCCAGGCCTCCTTGGGCGAGCCCCGGGCGGTGAGGAACAGGTGCACGCCGGTGGCGGCGAGGTACATCCCGAGCGCGACGATCGCCCCGAGGGTGATGTCGCCCCGCCGTGGCGCGAGCTTCTCCTTGAGCTCGCCACGCCGGTGGAGCCACCACGCGGTGAGCGCGGTCAACAGGCCGTACACCAAGCCGAGGCTGAGGAGCATGGCCGGCTGTCCGGAGTTCTCCGGTCGGAACGCCTGGAACACGCCCGCCCCCGAGCCGAGGGTGACGGCGCCCGCGATGAGCCACGGGGTGGGGCTGCCCGAGGCGCGGGTGGAGGGCGCGCGCTCGGCGCGCTCGCCGTCGCCCAGCGAGCGAGGGGCCTCGGCTTCGGGTTCGTCGCCCTCGTCGCTCGGTAGAGGCTCCTCGACGGTCACGCTTTCGCCTTACAACCAAGAGCGACGCGATCCAAGATCGTGTCGGCGAGGAGCCGCTTGTCGGCCCGGGCGAGCGCCTCGGCGTCGGTGGCGGTCACGAGGATCACGCGGTTGTCGTCTTTGTCGAAGGCGTCCTCGGCGCGATTCGCCACCACCAGATCCACCCCCTTGTGGGCGAGCTTGCCTCGCGCGAGCGCGATGAGCTGCTCGCCGGTCGCGGTCTCGAGCGCGAAGCCGACGAGGTAGGGACGGGGGCCTCGACGCCGCTGTCCGATGCCACGGAGGAGATCGGGGTTCTCGACCAGCGCGAGCTCGAGTCCCTCGGTCGTGCGCTTGTGCTTCTCGGTGTGGGTCGTGACCGGGCGGTAGTCGGCGACCGCTGCCGCCATCACCAGCGCGTCCGCGCCGTCGAGATCGCGGCCGAGGGCCGCGTCGAGCGCGGCCTGCATGTCGCGCGCGCTCCTCACGTCGACGCGCCGCACCCCGGGGGGCGTGGGGAGCGACACCGGCCCGGCCACGAGCGTCACCGCGGCCCCGCGCGCCGCCGCACGCGCTGCCACCGCGAAGCCCATCTTCCCGCTCGAGCGGTTGGAGAGAAACCGTGCCGGGTCGATGTCTTCCACCGTGGGTCCGGCGCTGACCACGATGTGGAGGTTCGCCAGGTCGCCACCTCCCAGCGTCGCGAGGATGTGCTCGGCGATGTCGCCCGGCTCGGCCATGCGACCGAGCCCCACGTCGCCAGAGGCCACCTCGCCGTGCACCGGACCCACGAGCGACAGCCGACCGTCGCGCGCGAGCTGCTCGACGTTGCGCTGCGTGGCAGGGTGCGACCACATGCGAGGGTGCATCGCCGGCGCCGCCACCACCGGGCAGCGCGCACAGAGGAGGGTGGCACGCACGAGATCGTCGGCGCGCCCCGCTGCGAGGCTCGCCAACAGGTCGGCGGTGGCGGGCACGATCGCGATCACGTCGGCCGCCGCCGCGAGCGCCACGTGCTGCTCGCCGGGCGCGGCCGCGCCTGGCTCCGTCGCGAACATCTCGGTGAGCACCCGTTGGTCGCAGATCCCGGCGAGGGTGGCCGGGCCCACGAAGCGCGTGGCCGACGCGGTCATGATGGGGAGCACCCGCACGCCCGCCTTCCTGAGCAGCCGCGCCACCTCGACGGCCTTGTAGGCGGCGATGCTGCCGGTCACCGCCAACACGACGGTGGGCAGCGGCGCTGGTGGGTCAGCTGTCGCCGTCGTCATCGTCGTCCTTCTTCTCCTCGAACACCGCCATGCCCTCCCGCTTCTGCCAGCCGGCCGTCCCGGTGCGACCCGCGTCGCGTCGTGAGAGCATGCCCGGCGCCTGGCTGTTGGTCTGCCTCACCTCGGGCCCCTGGGTGAGCACCAGATACTCGTCGAGCGTGTACTCGGGGGCGTTCTGCGGCTGTTTCACCTTCTTGTCTTTGGGACCCGTCCCCACCTTCACGATCTGGGTCGTCGGCGGGTAGTGGTTGAAGAGCTTCGAGCGCACCGCGTAGGGACCGTCCCGCGTGATCCGGTACACCGTGGCCTTGAAGCCCGGCACTCCGCGCTGGGTGAGGACGCGTTTGCCTTCGGGGACGTCGTCGGTCTCGCGCTCCTCCACCTCGAACGGGATCACCTCGTCGATGCGGCGAAAGAACGTGACCGTGCGCGTCTGCTCCGGGCCGAGGATCTCCGCCCGCACCCGACCGTCTTTCACCGTCTCGTGCAGCACGATGGGGAAGTCGTAGTTGTTCTTGAGCTTGAAGTTGATGGCCGGATACGCGACGGCGGCGTCGAGCCCCAGAAAGATGTAGGTGCTCGGTCGCGTGTGGGGGACGCGCTCGCTCACGTCGAGGCCTGCGAAGAACGCCGCGGCGTGGAGCGTCCCCGAGATTTGGCAGGTGCCCCCCCCGATCCCGTCCACCAGCTCTCCCTGCGCGATCACCGGGGCCACCTTGTACCCGTTGGCCTCGTCGCGGGGGCCGACGGTGCCGTTGAAGTCGAACTCCTCGCCAGGCATCAGCACGGTGCCGTCGAGCTTCGAGGCGGCCAAGCGGAGGTTGTACGTGCGCGCCTCGTACTTGTCGCGCCGATCGTAGGGCGACTCGTACCATCCGAGGACCTGATCGAACTTCACGTTCCCGAGCTGCGCCGCGAGGAGTCGCGGCTTCACGCGCTCTCCCACCGCGACCACCTCCGAGCGGCCACGCCGGAGCGCGTCCTCGAGGGCGGCGACGGTCGCGTAGGGGTCGAGATGAAACCCATACTGCTCCGGCACGAGCTCCTTCTTCGCCAGATCGATCTGGGCGTTGGAGGCCGGGTGGTCCACGTCGTCCTTGAGCTGCACCAGCTGCTCGACCGCCTTCTGGGCGTCGATCCGGATCGGGATCGGGACGTCGATCACCGCCTCGGGATCGAGCTTCTTGCGCTCGACGTAGGCGCGGTAGAGCGCGCTCGAGGTGTCGGTGCCGGCCTTGATGAGCTCGGCGAGACGCAGCCGATCGATCTCTGCCCCGAGGCGCGCCGGGCTCACCTCGTGCGTCTTGCCGTCGGGGAGCTCGATGCGCACCGGCTTGCGGGCGAAGCGCCGCACGAGATCGAGCGCCTCCGCGACCGGGTCGCGGGCGAGATCGAGGCCTTGGCCGGCGACCGCGATCGCGGGGGGGGGCGGCGGCTCCTTCTTCGGCGGCGGGGGCGGCGGCCGCAGCATCCACGCGCCGGCGCCCGCGCTGCCGAGCACCACCACGAACGCCACCGCCACGCGCCACAGGCGACGACCGGCGAGCGTCCGCGGACGCTGGGGGGGGCGCGTGTCGGTCATGCAGCCGATCCTAGTAGCTCTTCCCCCTTCGAACACCCTGTTCGAGCACCCTCCCTCGCCGCGACCCGAGCGGCGCGCGCCTCTCCACCCGCGCCGCTGGCGACGGACACACGACGATGCGCGGGGCCTTCCCGGGCGGTCTGGTGGAAATCGGGCACCACCGGTGGAAATCGGGTAATACTTGGCGGGCACCGCTCTCGCTCCCGCTTGCCCCTACGGAGCCACTTCCTATGACCCGCTTGGCTATCTTGCGTCGCGCCGCCGCGTTCTTGTTGTTGGCGCTCCTCTCCGCGCTCGCGGCTGGCTCCTGTGGCCGCACCATCGGCTTCGAAGACGAGCAGCGGAGGAGCTGCGGCAACGGCGTCTGCGACGCCTCCGAAGGCTGCGACACCTGCGCGCCCGACTGTGGGTTCTGCGCTGGCTGTGGCGACGGCACCTGCGGCGCGGGCGAGACCTGTGGGAACTGCTCGCAGGACTGCGGTTTCTGCGCGAGCTGTGGCAACGGCTCGTGTGACGCCGACGAGACCTGCGGATCCTGCTCGCAAGACTGCGGGCTGTGTGAGAACTGCGGCGATGGCACCTGCGACCCGCTCTTCGAGGCCTGCAACACGTGTCCCATCGACTGCGGGCTGTGCGAGAGCTGCGGCGACGGCACGTGCCAGGCGAACGAGAGCTGCGCGACCTGCGCTTCGGACTGCGGCGTGTGCGCGAGCTGCGGTGACGGCTTCTGCACGGGCGGGGAAGACTGCCTGAGCTGCGCCCCCGACTGCGGGGCCTGTCCGGGCTGCGGCGACGGGAGCTGCACGGCTGGCATCGAAGACTGCTTCACCTGCCCCGACGACTGCGGGTCGTGCCCCGGCTGCGGCAACGGCCTGTGCAACGGCAGCGAGACCTGCGCTTCGTGCCCTCCCGACTGCGGGGTGTGCGCGGTCTGCCCCAACAACGTCTGCGAGCCGTTCGAGACCTGTGCGATCTGCCCCCAAGACTGCGGCACCTGCCAGACGCTGGGCTGCATCGAGATCGTCACCGCCATCCTCGCCGAGTGCATCGAGCTCAACGGCTTCCCGCCGTCGTTCAGCATCACCTGCGTGGCCAACAAGGTCGCCCTCGGCTGCGCCGACGTGCAGTTCTTCATCGATCAGGTGCTCAACTGCGCGGTAGGGGCCCTCCAAACCTGCGGCGGCGATCCGAGCTGCATCCAGCAAGAGTGCGACGCGCAGATCGCCGCCTGCATCGGCGCGACCTGCGACTGACGACCGACCGCCACGGCCTTGGCCCCCGCGAGACGCAGATAGTCGGCCGCATCACCGAGATCGTAGCCGCGTTTCGAGCCGAGCCACGTCGCGGCTACCTCCGGCTCCGAGACAGCAAGCCCCTGGTGGGCACGGATGATCGCCACGCAGGCGGTGACGCAGGAGCTGGGTCGGGTTTGGGGTCGCCGTGTGGGAACCTTGGCTGGCCGGGAAGTCGCGGACATCGACGCCGAAGGCCAACGCGAGGAGATCGAGCTCCGTGGCGTCGGGGTGCTCGACGCCCGTCTCGATCGCCTCGAGCCGTGGCATCGTCGATGCCCGTGACGCGCGCCATCGTCGACAAGGACACATGCGCGGCACGACGCGCGTCTTCGAGGCGCCGGGCCACCGTCATGACACTAGGGGCGAAGGTGGAGCGGTCGCGCCTCCCGGCATCGACGTGCACGCCAAGCAGCGCGTCGCGGGAGCGTTCAACGGGATCGGCGCTGCTTCTCGGCGAGCCCGTACCGCTTGATCCACCGGTACAGCGTTACGCGGCTCACGTTGAGCGCGGCTGCGGCTGCGGTCCGGTTGCCGCCGGCCGAGAGCAGGGCCCGCTCGATGATCGCGCGGTCCGAGTGCTGCACTTGTACCTTGCGCGACTCGACCGCTGCGCGTAGCTGGAGCGACTCTGGATCGAGGGCGGGCCCGGTCGAGAGCATCGCAGCGCGCCTGAGCGCCTGCTCGAGCTCGCGCACGTTGCCTGGCCAGTCGTGACGCAACAGGGCGTCCAGAACACCGCGTGACAGCGTGAACGGACGCCCGTGGGACGCCTCCAGCTTGGCGAGGATCGCGTTGGCGATGTCGGGGATGTCCTCTTTGCGTTCACGGAGCGGTGGCAAGACGAGGCTCACCCCCATCAGGCGATAGTAGAGATCTTCGCGGAACGTCTTCTGCCGAACCCCCTCCTCGAGGTCGCGATGGGTGGCGGCGACGATTCGGACGTCGACGGTGACGGTGGTGTCACCCCCGACCGGCCGGACCTCCCCCTCCTGCAACACCCGCAACAGGCGCGTCTGCATGCGCAACGGCATCTCCCCGATCTCATCGAGCAACAGGGTGCCCCGGTCCGCATCGCGAAAGAGGCCAGCGTGATCGCGGGTGGCTCCAGTGAACGCTCCACGCTTGTGACCGAACAGCTCGCTCTCGAGCAGTGTCTCCGGTACCGCGCCGCAGTTGATGGCGACGAACGGGCCGGCGCTCCGCAGGCTCGTTTCGTGGATGTAGCGCGCGAAGAGCTCCTTACCGGTGCCCGTCTCGCCGACCACCAGGACCGGCAGATCGCTTGGCGCCACGCGCTTGGCGATGTCGAGCGCCCGCCGGATCTTGTTCGAGCGGCCGAGGATACCTTGGTGGTTGTGAGGCAACTCACCACTGTACGCGAGCGCTGCCGTCAAACGCTCGACCTCCGCCGCGCGGCGGGCGCTCTCGAGAGCGATGCGTTCGTTTTGCTGTTCGAGGACGTGGGCGCGCTCCTCTGCCTTCGCGAAGAGGCGGGCATTTTCGAGGGCGAGGCCGACGATGTCGGCGATCGCGGTCACGAGCTCCGGCTTGTCGTCGGAGAAGCGGTCGCGCTCGAAGCGGTGGTCGAGGTAGATCGCGCCGAGCGTGCCGGACGGTCCTCGAATCGGGACACACAAGATCGAGCGCAGGCCGAGGTCGAGCACGCTGCGCGACGAGTCGAAATCCGGATCGTCCGAGGCGCTCGCGGTGATCACGAGCTCGCCGGTTCGAATGACCCTGTTCGCGACGGAGCGGCTGTACCGAAACTTCGGTCGACGTAAGGTCTCACGGTCGAGGTTGCGGGCGACCGCGACCTCAGGCGGGCCTTTCGGCTTCACCAGCACCAGGAACGCGCGCTCGGCGCCCGACAACGCCACGGCGTCGTCGATTGCGCCCTCGAGAACCCGGCTCTCTTGGCCCTCGCGGAGCACGCGACGCACGAGGTTGATGAGCTGGCGGCTCTGGGGGGAGAGCGCGCGCTCCACGGGGGCGGGGACGAAGGCTCTCGGGCCCGGGATGAACCGGCGGATCGGCGCGTGCTCGGGCGTTTCGACGAAGCGCTCTCGCAGACCGTGGGGCAAGCCACGGGCGAGCTCTTCGAGCGTCTCGCCCGCTCGAGCGAAGAGTGGGCTACCGGTTCCGGGGGCCTTCGCCTCGAGCGCGAGCGCCTGCTGGAAGATCGCCCTCGCCTCCAACGAGCGATCGCTGGACGCTCGCGCCAGGGTCTCGGCGGCCCGACCCGAGCTCAACGATTTGTCGTGGGCACCGAGAGATGCGAAGCCGCGGGCTTGTAGGATCTTGGCGCGGCCATCGAGCCCCGCCGCTGCCAGCTCGACGCGCGTTTCGGCGACGAACGAGAGCGCCGCATGGACCTGGCCATCGCCGAGCGCAGCTTCGGCGTGGCAGAGCCGTGCTTCGAGCGCCTGACGCTCGGCCCCAATCGAGGCGAAGGCGTCGCTTGCTTCGAGCGCCATCTTTGCGGCGCGGCGCGGGGCGGTGCGCGCGACGAGCTCCGCTTCGAGGAGCAATAGCTGTGCGATGTAGAACGAAGCCCCGGTGGCGCGCGCGACGGGGCGCGCCTGCTCGATGAGCTGTTGGGCCTCGACGTCCGCGCCGGTGAAGATCCAGAGTCCGGCGAGGTTCGTGACCGCGCCGAGCCAGTTCGCTCGGCGCCCGAAGCGGAGCGCGAGCGCCGCCGCCTCTTGGTAGTGCTCGATGGCGGCTGAGAATCTCCCGGTGGCGTGCTCGGCGGTCGCGAGGTTGGCGATAAAGGCGGGGAGGGCGGCGACATCCCCGGCGCGATCGGCGTGCTCGAGCGCGCGCGTATAGTGGTCGATCGCGGCCGAAGGCTGCCCGCTGAGCGCGTGCGCCGCGCCGAGGCGCACCAGCGCGTGGGCCATGAGCTCGTCGTCGGATCTTTGCTGGGCGTGAGCGAGCGCGGCAGTGGCGTAGTCGACGGCGATCGCAGCCTCGCCCTTTCTGAGCGCGGCGTCGCTGCGGGCGGTGTGCAGTCGCCCTGTGATCCCCTCGATGCTCGGAGCGTCGCTCCTGATGAGCTCGGGCGCGGCCAAGAGGCGAAGGCCCTCCTCGGCGTGGCGCGATGCCTTCTCGGGTGCACCCAACGCGAGCGACGTGTGCGCGGCGATCGCGTGCGCCTCGAGCGCGATACCTGAGTCGCCGTCGGTCGTGAGCGCGAGCGCCGCCGCGTACGCGCCGCGGTAGTCGCCGAGCCTCTCGAGCGATCGGGCGGCGACCATGCGGTCGCTCGAGGAGGCGTGATCGCCGAGCTTCGCGACCAGCTTGGCGGCCTCGCTCGTGGCGCTGCGCCGGTAGAGCGCGCGGGCGAGGATGCTAGCCGCCTCCGGATGCGTGCCGGGGTGCTCCGTGATGTCGGCGAAAGCCCGCGTGAGCAGGTCGGCGACTTCCGTGTCGCGGCCCTGGGCGAGCAGCTCCCGCGCCGTCTCCACTGGGTCGGATGGCAGAGGCACCTCGTCGACGCGGGCCGCGACCTCGTTCGCCTCGATCAGCGCCTCGGCCAGACCCGCGCCGGCGCTCATGATGCGCGCGGTCCGTGCGATGCAGCCGATCCGGCCCTCCGTCCGCGCGGTGAGCTCCGCTACTTGCTCCGGATCGACACGGACGCCCGCGACCGCGCACAACGCTGCGGCCTCGGCCGCCGTTGCGCCGGGCAGGCTCACCACCTGGAGTCCGAGCTCGTCGCCGGCGAGCCGTGCGAACGGCCCCAGCGCGACGAGGGCGCCGCGCTTGGCCCGGGTGACGGCGGCGCCGAGGGTGCGGACGAGGGAGGCCGTGCCCGCATCGTACGAGACGACGATCAACGCGGTCCCTCGTCGAACGAGCCGCGTTGCTACCGCTGCCGCGTCCCGTTCGAGCTCGCCGGTGAGGTGGTGGCCGGTGGCTTCGGCAGCACGGCGAATCCACTCCGGCTCGCGCTGCGGGTCGAAGGCGAGCGTCGCCAGCCCGTCGCGCGCGCAACGGCCAGCCAGGTCGTCTGTGAAGCGCTGCATGCCCGACCCCCGCTCGGCCGACACGAGGATGCACTCCCCGCGAGCTCGGCGTATCGCTTCGAGGCTCGTCGCGAAGACGTCGGATTCGCCCGTTCGCGGGAACGTCCCCAACACGTCGAGCCGGCGGCGCTGTTGTCCGAGGGCGGAGATGCAAGCGATCGCAGACGACGGTCGCGCCCGCGGGTCAGCCGCCCGGCACGCGCGAAGAAGCTCCGCCGTCCCGTCGTCGACGGCGAGCTGCATCTCCGCGGCGGCGCTTCCGAACGCGTAGAGATCACCTACCGCGCTCGCCACGCCTCCCGCGAGGTACTCCGGTGGCATGAACCTGGGCGTTCCCCCGCGGATGGGCGCTCCGATCGGGAGCACCAGACCTAGATCGATCAGTCGTCCGTGCCCAGCGCGGTCGACGAGGATGTGAGAGGGCTTCAAGTCGCCGTGGGCCAGCCCCTGGTCGTGCAGGTACTGAAGACCGCCCAGCACGTCCGCGAGCACGCGACGCGTGCTCTCGACGTCGCTTCCCGTCGCCGAGGCGAGATCGTCGCCGTCGACGAAAGCCAGCGTGAGTCGTCGGGGGGGCCAAGCGCCGTCCGCCGCCAGCGCGCGACGCAACGCGGGGTGGCGCGACTCGGTCAGGAGGGTGAGCTCGCGCCCCAGCGCCTCGCGCTCGAGGGGGCCTTCCGCTCGCTTTTCGACGCACCACCGCCCCGTCAGCCGATCGGTGACGAGATCGACCTCGGGGCCGAGCGACTTCGCGACTTGGTAGCGCCAGCGGGGCATGGGAGAGGGTCGAGCGGTGTGCCACGGGAGTGTACCAAAATTGAAACGTTGGGTTACACTGGTGTTACAGAAGCGCTCGTGATTCAGCCGACTTCGGGGAGCGAGCAGATGGCATGTTTCGTGGAGTACGCTGCTGCCGCCTCCCTCATGAACGCCACGACGAAAGCTCTCCTTCTCCTGTCCGCCCTGCTCGGGCCCGCAGGATGCGGCGCGACGCCGGTCCCCCAGCCGCCAGGCACCGACTACGCGCTCGACGTGACCAAGGTGACGGTCGAGATCGGCGGCAGCTTCGTCACCGCGGTGGTCGGCGCCCCGGGCGCGGTTCAGCCGGGTTCGTTCGAGCTACGCATCACCCCCGTATCGACGGGAGACCCACCGCTCGTGATCGGATCGAACCAAGTGGCCGCGGACGGTTCGTTCGACATCGCGGTGCAAGGCACGCTCGTCGACCTCTACTACTTCGAAGCGGTCGAGCCGACCGGCGATGTCTACTTCGGCGTCATCCAGGGCGACCCGCCCGAGCTCGCCGATCCGGGACCCGACACCGATGGGGACGGCTCTCCGGACGCCATCGACTGCGCTCCTCAAGATCCAAACATCCAAGGCACGGGCTGCTGACCGCAGCCCGTCGCCGACCGCTCGCGATCAGTTTCTCCGAGGACCGTCACGACGTCATCGACGTCGGCCAAGCGTCCTTCAACCTTCTCCCGGGAGACCCGCATGCTTCGTTCGACCCTTCACTTCAACTTGTTTCTGTTCGCCATCGCCGGCTCGAGCTTGGTGACGTCGTGCGCAAGCGACGCCACGGTCAAAGACCCGACGCCGCTGGACGAGCCCATCACGGGACCTCTCGTCCGCGGGATCGAGACCTCGGCCGGGACGCTCGCGCCGTCCTTCACTGCGGAGGAGGAGCTCTATCGCGTCGCATTCGAGGGCGCTACGACTGCCGAGATTCGCGTCGACCCAATGGACCCGAAAGCAGTGATCACCATTCAGGATCAGACCGCGAAGACCGCCGTGGTCCGCACCCCGTTGGGACGAACGATCGTCCAGGTGACGGCTACGCTTGGAGAGCGGAGCGAGACGTATACGCTCGAGCTCGACCGAACCGGAGACTTCGTAGCCGAAGCGCCTATCGCCCCCGAAGGCTTTCCCCCGCAAGAGCCACCAGAGTGGGGGGGGAGTTTCGGCTACGGGCACCCCATCCTGTCCAAAGACGGTCGTTTCGTGGCCGCCACGTTCCGCGACTACTTCAACATCACGCACTTCGTCGACATCTATCGCGTCGACGGCGCCGAGATTCAGCTCGAGGCGCGTCTCGAGACGCACGGGTTGGCGTTCGGGTTCTGCGATAGTGACCCTGCGTGCATTTGGATTTCCGAAGGCCTGAGCGACCAGCCATGCGAGTTTCGGACCGTCCGACGCGGTGATGGTGGCTGGACGGACGCGAGCGCGGGATGGCTCTACGGCCAATTTGACGGCTTGGCACTGCTCACGCCCGACGCTCCGCTCGTAGCGATTCGCTATCGGGATGCCGACAACGAAGCGACCCTCGACGAAATGCTCGAAGGCGGTGAATGGGCCACCGGGCCGACCCTGCCCGAAGTCGACCTCAGCGGTCGCGCGGGCTTTCACGTCGTGAGCAAAGATCGCAAACGTATCGTCCACAGCCTCCTCTCCGGCGACGCGCCGGTCGGGACGTTGCCCCCGGGGCACATCGTCGTGTTGGAGAAGGGTGGCTCCGGCTGGAGCCACGAGCAGACGCTCGAGCCGAGCGAGCCTATCGAGGGGATGAGCTATGGCTCCACCATGCTCATGTCCGACGACGGCCGATACCTCTACGTCGGAAACTCGTTCAAGACAGTCGGCGGGCTCATCAGCGCCGGAGAGGTCGAGCTCTTCGAGTGGACCGACGACCGCTATGTCTTGTCGAAGACGTTTCACGAACCGGTCCCCCGCGAACACAGCGGCTTCGGTGGCATCTTGAGCGGTGACGCGAACACCGGGCGTGTCATCGCGCAGGCAGTCGACGGGCGTGCCGGCAAGACCTTGCTCTATCGACTCGACGACCCTTCCGCGGTGCCTACGGTCGAGCACCCCGGGGGCTACCTGGCCATCGACCGCGCCGGGACCATCGCGGCAGGGGTCGCCTTGGGAGCGTCGCAAGAAGCCCTGTCCACGCTTCGCATCTATCGCTGAGCCGAACGTCCTAGTCCGCGGGGCGCTGTGGTTTCAGGCGCGGACGCAGATGGAGCCGGCGGCTCAAATCAGCTTGAGGAGGCCCTTCTGCTGGCCGCGGCGGAGCTGTTGCATCAGGAGGCGCTCTGGCTCGAAGTGCTTCATCACCGTGCGGTAGACGCCGTGCTGGCGCAGGGCGTCGAGGAGCTCGGGGTGTTGAGGGGCTACGCGCCCGCGGCGGATGCGCTCGTCGTGGCGGCGGATCTCGGCGAGCGAGACGGTGAGCGGCGGCAGCGTCACCGGCGCCCGCGGGGTGCGGCCGGTCACGAGCGCCGGATCGATGAAGCTCGAGAGATCGTTGCTCGTGCTCATGCGCGTGGTGAGGGGCGCGATGCCCCAGCGGGTGCTCAGCGTCTTGAGCACGGCCACGTGGTCGACCACCGTGTCGACGGCGCACCCCTGCCGCACGTAGGGACCGGCCACGAGCGCCGGGACCCGCACCCCCATGTGGTTGAACTCCACGAGATCGTCGCCCGAGATGGGGGGCGCGACGTGGTCGAAGAAGCCGCCGTGCTCGTCGTAGGTCACCACGAGGAGGCAGTTGTTCCACTGGGGGCTCTCGGCGAGCGTGGTGTACACGTCGCTGATGAGCGCCTGGGCGAGCGGCATGTTGGCGTTGCTCGGGTGGTCGTCGTTGGCCCCCGCGAGGAAGAACTGCGGATCGATGATCGAGAAGTTGGGGAGGTTCCCCGCGGCCGCGTCGGCCTGAAATTGGCTGTAGAGCGCGAGGTCGTCGAACTTCAAGTAGGAGCCCATGCACCAGGCCACGCCGTGGTGGTAGTTCTTCACGGTGAGGCCCTCGTTCTTCAGGAGCGGCCAGATGGGCTCGAACCCGCTCGTGATGGGCAGGTTCTCTTCGACGCCTTGCGAGGTGGCGCCGTGGAGGTAGAAGCGGTTGGGCCAGGTGCCGCCGAGCACGGACGAGAAATAAGCGTTGGCCACCACGTAGGCGTCGACGAGGGCGTGGTGGATGGGCACCTGATGGCGGCGGTAATAGCCCATCACCTCGGCGTAGGTGGTGGAGCCCGGGTCCTCATCGAGCTTGGCTTGGACGAAGCCATCCATCGCGCCGAGGTTCCATTGGGTGTGCACGCCGTCCCACTGGTGGGGCGGATCTTCGGGCTCGAGGTCGTCCATCGCGTGAACGAGCACCGGGCCCTCGTTGGGGTGCGGGTTGCTCTCCGCTCCGAGGAGACCCTCGACGTCCATCCGCCCCTCGGCGAGGCGCAGCGACCCACCGAGATAGTGATCGAAGGAGCGGTTCTCCATGCAGAGGACGACGATGTGCTCGATGGGGGCGAGGAGCTCTTCGGCGCTCAGCCCCCTCGTGTCGTCGCAGCTCGGCTCGCCGCCGCCCGCGCCGCCCTGCCCGCCCGCGCCGGCGGCACCTCCCACGCCGCCGCTGCCTCCCGTGCCCCCCGCGCCGCCGACGCTGCCGGTCGGCGTCCCGCCCGTGCCTCCGCTCGGATCGACGGCGACCTCGGCGTCGGAGCTGCACCCGAGCCAGCTCGCCCCGGCCGCCCCACCCACCGTCTTGAGCACCTGTCGACGGCTCAGTTGGCCGTGCCCTCTTCCGCCGCGTCGCACACCCATGCGCTCATGCTAGCCCGAGGACGACCCGCGGAGCCAGCGGGGCGCCTATGGGGTGTCGTAGCCCTCGGGGGGGCCGTTGTCGTACGGGCGCTCGAGGCCGGCGATCCGGAAGTCGGTGCCGCCGAGGTGGTAGAGGTGCACGCGCGCCGGCGCCCGGCTCTGGCTGCCCGTGAAGGCGTACATGTCCATGATGATGTACTGCGGCTTCTGCGGCGTGGAGCCGGAGAGCTGGGGCAGCTCGGCGCAGAGCTTGGGCGCGGTGCGCACCGAGCCGATCGCGTGCTTCTGGAGACTGTCGCCGAGCCACGCGCGCGCGCCGTAGGTGCGCGCGGCGGCGGGGAAGAGGCCCGCCGTGACGCCGAGATCTTCGAGGCACAGCTCGGCGTTGTTCCCGCTCACCTTCACCTCGGGCTCGACCAGGCTGGAGACCACCCCGAGGTAGCGCGAGAGAACTTTGTGGCGGCGCCCGAGCACCACGCGCGTCAGCTCGGCCTCGAGCGTCTCGTCGCGGAGCTGCCCGGCGTCGATCATGGCCTTCACGTGCGCGGGGGACATGCGCGCCATGATGCGGGCCATCCACGCGCCGTCGCGCTCGGTCATCCGCAACATCGCCGGGTTGGGGTAGCCCGGTCGGTAGCTCTCGGGCTCGAAGTTGTCCACCTGGTAGTAGCCGAGCACCGAGCCCGTCTTCGCGAACCGGTTCTCGTCCCACGGGCGCTGCACGATCCCGAGCGTGATCCAGTCGATGAACACGTGGTCGGCGGCGAGATAGTGTGAGTGGCCGATGCGCCGACCCATCATCGGGGGCTCCCACACGCTCCCGAAGCAGTCGCCGAAATCGATGATGTAGTGCTGGATGTAGCCGGCCTTGCCCTTGTCGGGCGCGACCCACATGTCGAGCGTGTTCTGCTCGCGCGCGTCGAAGTGGTTCGTCCAGGCCGCGAGCAGCTTGCTGCCCCGGAGCTCTCGACGGTCTTCGTGGGGCACCACGTCGTTGGGGTCGTCGGAGCGCGTCTCTTCGTAGCGGAAGGGCCCGATCGGCTTGCCCGACAAGAACAGGCTCGCGCTGCCGCGATAGCGGCCATCGGGGAGCTTGATGGCCTTCGCGAACACCTTGTCGAGGTCGGCCTCGGTCATCTTCACCTTCTTGCCGGTGGCGTCTTCGCTCTCGGCGTCGGGGTCGATGGTCAGGATCTTGCGGTCGAAGAACACGATCTCGTTGCACGGCGTCTCGAAGCCAGCCGCGAAGTAAAACTTCGAGACGATGACGTCGGCGGCGGTGGCCCGTGGCCCTTGCACGACGCCGTCGAACTTCAACAGGTAGCGGCGGCCGTCGGCGGCCTTGATGGGGAAACCGGGGTTGGCGCCGTTCGGCTTGGCGCCGGTCACCGTCCACGGTCCATTCACGTCGAGGGGCGCAGAGTCGCGACAGGGCCCGCGTCGCACCTGCTCGAGGGTGAGCGGGAACCTGCCGAGGCGGTTGGTGAACCACGACGAGTTGGGCACCTCGTCGAGCGCGTTCACGTTCACCGCCTCGCCGCCTGGATCCACCTTCCAGAACTTGGCGATCGGTCGAAACATCATCTGATCCGCCCCGTCCCAGAGGAACGACGAGTAGTACTCCTCGGGCTCCGGCAGGTAGGGCCGCTTGTCGAGGTCGGTCGCCATCGGCTTGTCGAGCGGGAACTTGCGGAGCTCGCTCCCGCACCCGAGCGTGGTCGCCGCCAGCCCGAGGGCGAGAGGGCCGAGCGCCAGGGCGAGTTTTCCGAGGGGACGTCGCGTCGTGGCTCGCATCAGTAGCCTCCACTCGAGCCGAACACGAACCGGAAGGTGTCGATGCTCGAGCCTTGTTCGAACGTTTCCGTACCGAGCGCGAGGAGCAGCTCGAAGGGATGATCGCGCGAGCCGGCGGCGCTGAAGCCGAAGCCGAACGACTGTCGGAGCTTCTCCATCGCGAAGCCATCGAGGTGCTCACCGAAGACGTTGCCGACCGAGTAGACGAGCTCTCCATCGAGCGACACCCAGATGGGCCAGCGATAGGACAGCTCGGCTACCGCCGAGCTCCGATCGATGAGGCGCCGATCGAGGAACCCGCGCATCGGCCGGTTGCCGCCGAGGGAGACCAGCTCGTGGAAGGGGATCTGTCCCTCTGGATCGAGCGGATCCGCGAAGTCGACCGCTGCCTGCAGCCCGAACACGCGCTGCTGATACACGTCGAGGAAGCCGCCGAGGGTGCCGCCGTAGCGCACCCAGCCGAGCCGCCCTTCGTTGCTGCTCGGCGTCGCGCGGGTGTCGCGCAGGCCGCCGTGGAGCTCGCCGCGGGCGTTGATCTTCACGCCGCTGCCGGAGGGCGCGACGAAATCGGACGCGTCGGGCAACACGGGGGCACGCACCTCACGGCTGTCGAGCGACACGTCCAGGCCGCCGTAGCCCGTGAGGTAACCATCGTCGAACAGGGGAGGCAGCGCGTAGCGCCCCTCTGCGACGAAGTCGCGGATCACGGGGTCGTTGCAGCAGGTGAGGTTCTTGAACGACGCGTTGCCAACGCCGCCCCAAGCGAAGATATGGCTCGAGCGCCAGAACCCGCCCTCGTAGCGCACGAGGCCGTCCACTTCCTGGGAGCCGTAGCGCGAGGAGTCGTCGTCGCGGCTGTCGGGGCCGATGCCGTAGAAGCGCCAGTCGGGCCGGTGGGAGTAGATCCCCTTCAGCTGGATCCACTTCTCCGACTGGGCGTTGGTCTGTTCGTCGATCGTGTAGCGCACCCCGAGCGTGGCCCGATAGAAGTCGACGCCGCCGAACGCGAGGTGCGAGCGGATCCCGAGGCCCTTCACGTCTCCGAGGTCGTCGCCGAAGAAATACACACCGATGCTCGGGCGGAACCCGAAGTCGATGAGGAAGCTCGGGACGAGGCCAAAGCTGTCGCCGGGGCCGAACGTGAAAAAGTCGCTGAGGATGGCCGGAATGTCCGCCTCATCGAGGGCCGAGGTGAGCTTGCCGACCGGCCAGCGGATCACGTACTCCGACACGAGGTACACCGGGAACAAGAGGCCACGGGGGATCCAGATGAAGACGTCCCCGGCCGTCACCGGGTCGTCGCCGCGGCCGTCGTAGTCGGGCATCGGGCGCTTGTCGTGGCCGTCGAGGGGAGGCTGCGCGACCGGCTCGGGATCGATGGCCAGCGCATCGCCCGGGGCTCTGGCGCCGTCGGGCGACGCGGGCTCGGAGGTCTTGGCGTCGGCCGGGTCCGGGGCGCCTGCATCGGGAGCACCGGCATCGGGAGCACCGGGGTCGGGAGCGCCGGGGTCGGGAGGGGGTGGCTCGTCCGGCCCCGGCTCGTCCGGCCCCGGCTCCTCGAGGGGCTCGGTGGGCTCATCGTCGGGCTGCCCGGCGGCGGTGGTCGCGACAAGCACCACCGAAACGGCCAGCGCCGCGTTGGCGGCCCCCCTCATGAACGTTCGACGCAGCGTATGGGACGACCAGACGGTGGTGATACTCATGAACCGCGATCCAAATCCGCCTGGTTATACTCCTCGCCGTGTGGCGCCGCAGCATGCAAACGGTGGGCACGCGTTTTGGGGGCGGGCAGCGAAGGAGCCCTCTCGAAAGGGGGAGAGCGCGGGGACGCCCCTCCTAGTGGCTCATGTACTCTTTGGTGGCGTTGAAGCGGAGCTCGGGGAAATCTTTGGCGGTTCGTTCGAGGTGCCAGGCGTTGCGGGCGAGGAACACGGTCGCCCCGGCGTGATCGGTGGCCGCCGCCTCCTTGTTCTTGTCGACGAAGTTGCGCAGCGACTTGTCGTCGGGGCCGTCGACCCAGCGGGCGGTGAGCAACGACGTTGGGTCGAACGCGACCGAGAGGTCGTACTCGGAGCGGATCCGCTCGGCGAGCACGTCGAACTGCAGCGGGCCGATCACGCCCACGATCCAGTCGCCGCCGAGGTAGGTCTTGAACACGTGGGCGGCGCCCTCTTCGGCGAGCTGTTGGAGCGCGCGGCCGAGGTGTTTGCTGCGGATGGGATCGGTAGCGCGCACCTTCTGGAGGAGCTCGGGGGCGAAGCTCGGGATGCCCTTGAACTGGAGATCTTCGCCTTCGGTGAGGGTGTCGCCGATGGCGAGGGCGCCGCGGTTGGGGATGCCGATGATGTCGCCCGGCCACGCGTCCTCGGTGATGTCGCGGTCTTGCGCCAGGAACATGAGGGGGGTGTGGATGTTCATGGCCTTGCCGCTCCGGGGGTGGAGGAGCTTCATGCCCCGGCGAAAGTGCCCCGAGCACAAGCGCACGAAAGCGATGCGATCCCGGTGTTTGGGGTCCATGTTCGCCTGGATCTTGAAGACGAAGCCGGTCGTCTTCTCTTCGTTCGGGGCGACGTCGCGGGGCGTACCGCTCGATGACTGCGCCGGTTGCGCGCGGGGCGGAGGGGCGAGCTCCACGAGCCCATCGAGGATCTCGCGGATGCCGAAGCTGTTGAGCGCGCTGCCGAAATACATGGGGGTGAGGTTGCCCGCCCGGTAGGCCTCGACCGAGAGCTTCGGACAGAGACCGCGCACCATGTCCACCTCTTCGCGCAGCTGGGCGCAGGCGTCGGCCGGGAGCAGCTCGTCGAGCTGCTTGTCGTCGAGGCCCTCGCACACGATACCCTCCTCGCGCCGCTCGCCCTTGCCGCGCTTCATGAGCACCAGCCGATCCGACACGAGGTCGTAGCAGCCCAGAAATCGCGTCCCCATGCCGATGGGCCAGCTCACGGGCGTCACCTCGAGCTGCAGCGTGTCGGCGATCTCATCCATGAGGCCGAACGGATCGCGGGCCTCGCGGTCCATCTTGTTCGCCAACGTGATGATGGGCACGTCGCGGAGGCGGCACACCTCGAAGAGCTTGAGGGTCTGCGCTTCGATGCCCTTGGCGGCGTCGATCACCATCACCGCGCTGTCGACCGCGGTGAGGGTTCGGTAGGTGTCCTCGCTGAAGTCCTGGTGGCCAGGGGTGTCGAGGAGGTTGAAGGCGCAGCCGCGGTACTCGAAGGTCATCACCGAGGAGGTCACCGAGATCCCGCGCTGCTTCTCGATCGCGAGCCAGTCGGAGCGGGCCCGCCGCGCCTGTCCGGAGGCCTTCACCGCCCCCGCGAGCTGGATGGCCCCACCGTAGAGGAGGAGCTTCTCGGTGAGCGTCGTCTTCCCCGCGTCGGGGTGCGAGATGATGGCGAACGTGCGCCGTCGCGCGATCTCGCGCTCGAGGGTGGGGTTGGGAGAGCTCATCGGGACGGCGCCTTTTCGTGCAATGGCCCAACTACGTCAAGCTCTCACGCGGCGCTCGACCACCATCGTCGGCGAGGACGGCGACGAAGACCCGAGAGCAGCCGGATCGGCGCGAGCGCGTGCTGGTGTTGGGGAAGGCCCCACAGTAGCATCTCCGCCTGGCGAGCTGCGAATGGCCGAATCCGAGAAGATCGAGGGGGACGCAACCAGCAACGACTCGGGCCCCAAAGGGCCGCTCGAGCTCGTGCTCTCTCTGTTCGCCGATGTGAAGGCGGGGGAGGGGCTCACCGCCCTGGTGTTGACGGTCGACGTGTTCTTGTTGTTGGTGGCGTACTACCTGCTCAAGACCGTGCGCGAGCCGCTCATCCTCGCGAGCGGCGGGGTGGCGGCGAAGAACTACGCGACCATCATCCAGGCCGTCGTGTTGATGGGCTTCGTGCCGGTCTACGCCGCCCTCACCAAGCGCTTCAAGCGCATGGCGCTCATCAGCGGCACGCTGCTCTTCTTCTCCGCCAACTTGGTGCTGTTCTGGCTGCTCGCCCGGCTCAACGTCCCCGGTCTCGGCGGCGCGTTCTTCGTTTGGCTCGGCATCTTCAGCCTGTGCGTGATCGCCCAGTTCTGGTCGCTCGCGAACGATCTCTACACCCCGGAGCAAGGCAAGCGCCTCTTCGCGATCCTCGGGATCGGGGCCTCGGTGGGGGCGGTGGCCGGCTCGTACTGCGCGGCCTACGTCACGGCCAAGCCGACGCCCGAGGCCGCCGATCCGCGGCTGAGCCCGTACGCCATCATGCTGCTGTCGGCGGGCCTGCTCGTTCTGTGTCTGGCGCTCGGCTGGCTCGCCAACGTGCGCGAAGGCGGCGCGAAGCAGGTGGCGGACAAGCCCGACGACAAGCCCATCGGCGGCAAGAACGGCTTCGCGCTCATCCTGCAGAGTCGTTACCTCATCCTCATCGCGGCCGTGATCATGGTGCTCAACCTCGTGAACACCACCGGCGAGACGATCCTCGATCTGAGCATGCTCAAAGAGGTGGAGCAGACGACCCCCGGCTGGGACACGCTCGACGAAGACGCCCAGAAGGCGGCCATCAAGGCGTTCGTGGGGCCCTTCCGCGGCGACTTCTTCTTCTGGGTGAACCTCGTGGGTGCGATCACCCAGATGTTCCTCGTGTCCCGCATCTTCAAGTACCTCGGGATCCGCATCGCCCTCTTCTCTCTGCCCGTCATCGGTCTGTTCGCCTACGGCGGCATCGCCGCGCTGCCGCTGCTCACGCTGGTGCGGTTCGTGAAGATCGCCGAGAACAGCTGCGACTACTCGCTCTACAACACCACCAAACAGGCCCTGTGGCTCCCGACCTCGCGAGAGGACAAGTACAACGCGAAGATGACCATCGACTCGTTCCTGGTGCGGACCGGGGACCTGGTGGCCAGCGCCGCGTCGCTCCTGTTCCTGTCACTCGGCTTCGGCATCCGGGCCTACGCCATCGCGAACCTCGTCCTCATCGTGGGCTGGCTCGGCCTCGCCTACGTCATCGGTCGCGAGAACCAGAGCCGCACCGAGGCGATGGAGAAGCGCGACGCGGCGGAGGCGCGCGGCGCGGCGAAGGCGGCGAGCCCCGACGCGCCCTCGGCCGCCATCGTGAAGCAGCTCAAGAACACCATCGCCATCGACAGCGCTCAAGTGCTCGAGGCGGCCGAGCATGCGCGCGCCGCGGCCAAAGCCAAGGCCGAGCGCGACCAAGATCCCGACGACGCCTGAGGCTGACCCCTCGGGCGGCCGTCGTCGGTCAGGGCGCGGCGGGTCGGGGCGTGGCGTTCGACGCCTCGAGCGGCGGGGTGGGGCCCCATCCCGTCGCCGACCGCAGCTCGGGATCGAAGCGGCGCCAGTCGTCGATGGGGGTCTGCGGGAACACCGGCACCCGGTAGCTGCGCCGCGTGACCCGCTCGAGGCTCGTGGCGCCGTCGCTCACCATCGGGATGTGGCGAAACGACGTGGTCGCGTAGAACATCCGATAGTGGAAGAAGTTCTTCTGGACGATGGCGTCCGCTCGTCGCACCGAGAGGCCGAGGTCGCTCCAGAACGACGGGTGGATCGGGAGCGGGGAGCGCTCGGAGACGGCCACGTGGAAGGAGCCGGTGTCGAGTCGGACGGTGCGCCCGAAGTCGGTGACCGCCTTGTGGGCGACGGTGGCGTCGAGCTCCACCTCCGGCTGAGCGTAGCCGGGGGTGCCCCGGAGCGTGACGCGGCGCCTGTCGCCCACAGTGAGGCGCCACGTCGCGTCGACGGCGGCCGGATCGTGCACCGGGACGTACACCGAGAGGCCGCGGTCGTCGCCCGCGAGCGACGCCACCACCTGCGTGCTCCCTCCCGGTGCGCCGGCCCCGACCACGTCGCCCACGTCGACGAGGCTCACCGGGCCGAGCCGCCGCCACGCGCTCGTGGCCACCTCGTCGAGGGCCTCGTCGATGCCCCGCATCGGAGGCAGCTCCGCGTGGCGCTGGCTCCATGCCCGATCCGCGAGCTCGTCGGCGAGACGCGCGGCGAGCTCGGTGTCGCCGTCGGTGCAAACGTGGACCGCCCAGCCGAGATCGCTCGCGTGGGTGAAGGGGTGCACCATGAAGAGGCTGAGGGACAGCACGCGTGGATCGCGCTCGAGGCGTTTCATGTGCCGGAATACCCCCCGCATGGGCGCCAAGAAATCGATGGTGACGCCCCCGCCGAGCACCATCGGCAGCTTGCGCCAGGCGTGGGTGGGGCGGCACTGGCCGCGCAGCGCGCGAATGAGCCGGTTGCCGGCGCGGAAGCCGGTGGGGGCGAGATCCCAGTGCGGGTTGGTGCGATAGGCGACGAGCACGTCGGCAGGCTCGACGAGACCCGCCGACAGGTTGGCGTGGAGATCGTAGCTCACCGCGAGCTTCGCGCCGCCGCCGATGCGTCGTCGCACGCGCTCGAGGATGACCGCCTCCGGAGCGCGGCCGAGCCCCTCCACCTGCATCGAACCGTGGAGCGCGAGGTAGACGCCATCGAGGGGGCCGCTCGCCGCGAGCGCCTCGTCGAGCGAGTCGAGGAGCCAGGCGAAACAACCCTCGCTCAAGGGCCCGCTCGGCACCGCCAGCGACGACGACAGCGGCACCGTCTCCACGTCGCCGGCGAGCCGGGCCGCCTGCACGAAGCCGGTGAGCTCGGCGTGGGGCATGAACGCCTTCAGCTCCGAGCCCTGGAGGGTGGTGGCGCGCGCGAGCTCCGCTCCCTTCAGGTGATGCATGCGCTCGAAGTCGTCGCGCTCGGTGAGGAGCGGCGAGTCGCCGTTGGCTTCGTGGAAGATGCGGGCATAGCCGACGCGGAGGGGCCTGCCGCCGCGCCCGAGCTCGATGCGCCTCATGAGAACAGCTCGCCGATGAAGAGCACCAGGAGCTGCTCGCGGAGCTTCGGAGGCGCTGCGTTGAGGAGGCGATGGATGGTGCCGGCCCGCGCCGGGAGCTGCCCGTCGGCGATCCCGAGCTGCCCCATGAGCAGGCTCGGATCGAGGCCGGCGCCGCCGTCCCCGGCGAAGCTCGCGAGCATCGCGACCACGGCCGGCGGCGGCGGCTGGGTCTTCGGGAGATCGTGCAGGCTCGCGCGGAGGTCGGCAGCGAGCTGATCCACGCGCTCTGCGTTCCCTGGGTCGAGCGTGAGGTGGATGTGGGCCGGGCTTCGGCCGAAGGCGTAGGTGGGCTGCACGTGCCAGCCCCGCGCGGTGAGGCGATCGGCGAGCTCGAACAGGTCGCCCGGCTCCTCGCCGACGGTGGTGAAGGCGAAGAGGTTCATCTGGGGCGTGCCGAGCACGGCGAGGCCCTCCATCGTGCGGATCTCGGCGATGAGCTTCTCGGTGGCGTCCCACATCTGTCGCGCCCGCGCCTGGTACCCCTCGCGCCCGAGGTGGTGGATGAGCGCGAAGGCCGCTCCCATCGCCGCCACCGACTTGGAGCCGAGGGTGGTGGAGTTGACGATCGCGTAGCCGCTCCAGTTGGCACAGGCGAAGTATTGGGCGTCGCGGAGCTCGCGCCGGCGCTGCAAGAGCACGCTCACCCCCTTCGGCGCGAAGCCATACTTGTGCAGATCGAGCGAGATGCTCGTCACGCCCTCCACCGCGAAGTCGAAGGGCGGCACCTCCACCCCCGCGTCCCGCAGGAAGGGCAGCACGCACCCTCCTACACAGGCGTCCACGTGCATGAGCTTGCCGTGCTCGGCGGCGAGGGCGGCGAGCTCCTCGATGGGATCGATCACCCCGTGCGCGTAGCTCGGGGCAGAGCCCACCACGAGCACCACGTCGTCGCTCATCTTGGCGCGGGCGTCGGCGACGTCGGCGCGGAAGGTCACCGGATCCACGTCGACGGGGACCACCTCGAGGCCGAGGTAGTGTGCCGCCTTGTGAAAGCAGGCGTGCGCCGTCTCGGGGAGGAGGAGCTTCGGGTGCTTCACGTCTTTGTGGAAGTCGCGCGCGGTCTTCACCGCCAGCATCACGCTCTCGGTGCCTCCGGCCGTCGCCGTGCCTACCGCGCCCTCGGGCGCCTGCAAGAGCTCGAGGCACGCCCCGACCACCTGGTTCTCGATCTTGCGCGCCGAGGGGTACACCGTCGGATCGAGGCCGTTGATCGTCATGCAGGCGGAGAACGCTTGCCGCGCGAGCTCGCGCACCTCGTCGCCTGCGTCGTAGACGAACGCGAAGGCGGTGCCGTCGCTCTTGAGATCGCGGGCGCGGTGATCGGTCAGCGCTGCGAGAACTTCGCCCTGCGGGCGGCCTTGGGTGGGGAAGGACAAGCTCATGGTGTCGATGTCTCCGATGGATCCGAGAGGTGGTTTGGCTTCAGCGGCCCGAGGACGTGGGCCCAGATGAACTCGTGCACCGGTCCGAGGTCGAGACCGGTCATGACGCGTTGGATGAGGAGGCCGTCGGTGAGCGCGCGCACCGTCGCCATCACCGCCTCCGGGTTGCACGGCGTGAGCTGGCCGGCGGCGACGCCGGCGCGCAACATCTCGAGGGCCGCCTCGCGATAGGGCGCGAACACGCGATTGCCGACGGCGATGATCTCGGCCATGCGCTCACCGCCGTTGGCGGCGATGGCCTGGCTCAAGAACAACACGCGCGACTCCTGCCCGCGCTGGAACTCGTGCATCGCGCAGAGCTGCGCGTAGAGGCGATCGACGGGGTGCTCGATGCCAGCGAGGCGCGCGAGCACGAACTCCGCTTGCTCGCGCAGGAGATCCTCGAGGGCCACCTCCACGATGTGGCCCTTGGTGGGGAAGTGGTAGAGCAACGTGGGCCGCTTCACCTCGAGCACGGTCGCGAGGCGGCTCATCGACACGTCGAGCCCCTCGCGCTGCAGCACGGCGACGGCGCGGCGGGCGAGCTCGAGGCGTTTTTCGGGTTCGGGGGGGCGGGCCATTTGCTGACGTATTGTCAAATAACAATTACCTGACGAACTGTCAACAAAGGTTCGGACCCTCCCTCACAAAAACGCGGCTGGGCGACCCACCGTGCCATGATGGGCGCGATGCGATGGAAGCTGCTCCTCGGGCTGGGTTTGCTGACGTTGGGCACGGCGTGCTCGAGCCGCGAAGGCCAACCGTGCCAGGCGGTCGCCGACTGCGAGCAGGGCCTGATGTGCCTCGAGGGCGTCTGCCACACCCAGGAGAGCGGCGACGCGCGCTGTCAGGACCTGTGCAAGAAATCGATGGACGGGGCCTGCTCGGCCAAGGACGGCGCCTGTGTCATCGCCACCGACGCCGACTGCGCGGCGTCGGATGGCTGCCGCACCGGGGGCACGTGCTCGTTCCGCGATGGCGTGTGCGTCATCGGCAAGAACGAAGACTGCGCAGAGCTGAAGATCTGCAAGGAGGAGGGCCGCTGCACCGCCATCGACGGCCAGTGCATCATCGGTCGCGACGAAGACTGCGCGCCGCTCAAGCTGTGCAGCGACCGGGGCGCGTGCGCGGCCAAGGGCGGGAAGTGCGTCGCGAAGGACGACGCATCTTGTAAAAAGAGCACATATTGCGGGAAGGCCGGCCTCTGCAAGAAAGACGGCGACGACTGCGTGCCGGAGAGCGACGAGGGCTGCGCCGAGTCGATCGCGTGCCGCGCCGACGGCCTCTGCGCGATGGGCCCCTCCAAGTGTGTGGCGGGGAGCGCCAAGCACTGCAAAGACTCGCAGCGCTGCGCCACCGAGGGCCTGTGTGGCTTCAAGGACGGCGTGTGCAAGGCCACCAAGAAGGACGACTGCAAGGACTCGCTCTTCTGCAAACACAAGGGCTTGTGCGAGGCGGATGAAGACAAGGGCGTGTGCGTCGCCAAGTCGGACTGAGACCGCGCGCGGCGAGGAGGGCCGCGGTCAGGGGAACTCGGCCCAGCGATCGCCCATGGCCCAGCGGTAGACGAGGCCGAGCTGCCCGAGATCGGCGGCGGGGAGGCCGATGTCGTCGCGGCTCGCGGCCACGATCATCAGACCACCGTTGACCTCGAGGTGGTGGGTGAGCGACACGCTCACGAGGGGGCCTGCGCGCACCACCACCATGTCGCGCAGCGGGATGTGAATCACCTCGGCCGCCGCGCCGAGCTTCATGGAGCCAGCCCAGCCGAGGTGGGCGAGGTAGCCGAAGCGCCCCCGCCACACCCAGGGAGGTGCGATCACCGTGCGCAGCTGCTGCTCCCACACGTAGGTGTTGTCGGGGACGCCGGTGAGGTAGTAGCCGGTCCACAAGAGCAAGAGGCTTCCCCCCGGGAAGGGGATGTTGCCGATCACCTCCGCTTCGGGGACGAGGTAGCGCGATCTTCCGAGCGCCTCGACCTCGAGCTCCTCGCGCTCGTAGCGGTACTGGGGCGGCAAGAAGCGCTGAATGAACTGAAACTCGTAGCGCACGCCGAGTCGGGCCTGGATGCCGGGGTACACCCCCTGGATCCCGGCGTAGGTCCGCCCCGAAGACAGTGACATCGAGGTGCCGCCCTCGAAGCCGACCCAGGCGTGGTGAGGCTTGCCATAGCCGAGCTGCAACATCGGCTGGAGCTGCACCACCCCCACGTTGAACGTGGCGGCCATGAAGCCGCGGTCGGGGCCGCTCCCGCTCCAGTACGGCCGGGTCTGACCCAAGCCGGCGGCGGCGGAGGTGACGCCCACGCCACCGGCGGCCGGGAAGTCGGCGGGGTCCTGGGCCGACGCAGGGCTGGCGGTGAGACCGAGTCCGCAGGCGGCGACGAGGGCGAGCGCGCGACGCATCAGAAGGCCCCCGTGAGCAGGCCCCCCGACGGGGTGGGGAGGAGCTGGATGGAGATGCCGTCTCGGTCCGGCGCGTCCGGGAGGTCGCCGGTTCGGTAGTGGAAGAACCACGGGATGAACAAGCCCGAGAAGGTGCCGAAGGCGGCCCCGACCAACACATCCGAGGTCCAGTGCTGGTCGCCCACGACGCGGAGCAGCGCGGTGCTCGCCGCGATCCCGAACGCGGACGCACAGGCGAGCACGTCGGGCGCGCCGCCTCCATAGAGCGGCAGGTGGGCGTGGTGCATGCACGTGAGCCCCGCCACCGCGAAGGTCGTCGAGGCGTGGCCGCTGAAGAAGCTGCGGTAGCGCTTGTTCTCGCGGCAGTCGACCAGGTCGTTCTCGAGCTCGCCCACGCAGCGATCGCGGTACGGACGCTCGCGGCTCGCGAAGGCGGCGACGAGGCCGTTGATCGCGTTGTTGAACGCGAGGACCTCCACGTCGATCATGGCCATCTCCCACGCCACGTCGCCCGCATCGTGACCCCACCAGGTGACGATGAGGGTGTCGACGAGGAGCAGGTTGGTGCTCACCAAGAGCAGCACGTCGCTCGCGTCACGAGCGGTGAGCTGCCCGCTCAAGGTGTCGAGGCGCAGCGCGTCGCGCGCGCTCTCGTCGAAGCGGTTGGTCTGTCGCCAGCGGTCTTCGGTGGGGGGGATGGCGAGCGAGCCGATGGTGGCCGCGAGCATGATGCCGGTGCCGATGTAGTGGCCGAGCTCGAAGCGCTGCCAGCGTGGATCCCAGCGGATGTCGTAGCCGGGCGTGAGGGACCGCTGGATGGGCACCGGCCGCTCGTCCACCCCAGCCGCGGTGATGACGTCGACGCCGCCATCGTCGGTCGGCGGCGCGCTCGTGGGAGCCGCCGGCGGCTTGCTCGCAGTCGCCGCTGGGGGCTTGCTCGTGGGGCCCGCCGGTGCTTGCGCGAGGCTCTCACGGCTGACCGCCAGGGTCGCGACGACAGCGAGTGCCAGCCTGAGCCTCCGCAAGGGCGGCCACGATAACTCCCGTTGGCCCTCGCTGCCAACGAGGTTCCTCAGTCGCGCAACCGCTGCGGGCGGGCGCTCACTCGGTCGGGCAGGTGAACCGCACCGGACACGCCGTGTCGACGGTGGCGCACTCGTCCCCGCAGCTCTCGTGGCAGGAGATGCACGCCTGGTAGGCCGCGGTGTCCACGCAGTTGGGCAGCGCCCGACGCTCCTCGTCACAGGTCGCGGTGGCCTCTTCGGTGCTGAAACCATCACCGCAGCCGAGCGAGACCGTCGTCAGAGCGGCGACGAACCACCACCATGCCAAGCGCTTCATGGGCGCCGACATCGCATGGCGCGCCGCCGATGACAAGGGTCAGGGACGCCACGGGACGTCCTTCGAAGCAGCCCCGAGGCGCGTGAGGATCGCGTTCAGCTCGGCCTCGCTCATGTCGAGGTGCTCCACCACCCGGCCGTACAGCATGGCGGTGGGCACGTTGCGTCCGCCGAGCTCCTTCTGGGTCTCGGAGAGCACCCACAGCACCAAGCGCTCGGGCCGGGTGAGCCCGTCGCGGACGTCGGGGATCACGTCTTCGAGCCGTGGTCGTCGTCGTCGCCAAGTCATCTCGAGCCCTCGCTACCGCTCCCACGCCAGCGCGTCAGAAGCGGCCCCCCCACCCGAAGCCCCAGCTCGCGGGGCTCATCTCTTCGGGCGGGGGCGCCGGCGCGCCGAGCTCGTCCGACGCGCCCCACACCGCGATCGGCAGCACCGCCCCGAGCACGAACATCACGATGGGAACGCTCCACACCACCCCGAGCGCGCTCTCGTTGGCCATCTGGCAGCCGGTGCTGCCGTCGTAGATGGCGTAGAGGGTGGACAGGCCGGTGGTGACGCCGATGCCGACGAGCGCCCCCACGTAGAACGCGTAGTCGCGGGTGTCGTCGGCCGCGCTCACGACGCCGGAGCTCGCGAGCGCGGCGGCGGCGCCGGTCCCCACGCCGAGACCGCCGCTGAGCGCCACGCGCCACGGACCGTCGTCGCCGCAGGTGGCCTGGGCGTCGGCGGTCTTCGCTAGGCCGAGCGCGGCGAGGGCCGCCCCGAGCGCGACTGTCGCGCGAGCCGGCGACACGGCGCTCAACCCTCGGCGGGTGCGTCGGCAGCGGGCGCCGCGGGAGGGGGCGCCTTCGCGGCCGCGAGCTCGGCTTCGAGCCGCGCCACCTCGCCCTGCGCCACGTCGAGATCGATGTCCTTCTTGGCGAGCTCGCTCTTGCTCTTGGCCGCGTCCTTGCTGGCGGTGACCGCCTCTTCGGCAGCAGACTTCAGCGCGTCGTTCGCCGAGGAGAGGGCGTTGGTCGCGTTCTCCTTGATGCCCTCCGCCACCGCCTTGTCGGCCTCGGCCTTCGCGACCTCCGCCTTGGCGCGGGCCACCGCGACGACGGCGTCGGCGAGGCCTTGCTCGGCCGCGGCGAGGGCGGTGGCGGCGTTGGCCTTGCGTTGCTCGGCGGCGGCGACGGCGGCGTCGGCCTGCTCCGCCTTCTTGGAGGCAGCGCTCGCTTCGATCTGGGCGTGGTCGCGCTGAGCCTGGGACTCGCTTGCCGCCTTCTTGGCGTTGATGAGTGCTTCCTGGTCGGCCATGAGTGAGGTCTCCTCCTGAAGTGGGCCGGCATGCTAACGCGTTTTCTCCCGCAGACCTTGGATTTTCCCGGCCCTAGGACCACTCGCCGAGGGGCACGCACCGAGCCAAGCGTCGGTCGGGTGCGACGACCGCCAGGAGGCTAGGTTCACGCCGCAGCACGCACGGTTCAGCCGTCGTTACACCAGGTGCCCTTGCTCTCGCAGGACGCGGCCGGGTGCCCGGCCTTGGTGCACTCGGCGAGGGCGGAGGTCTGGGTGGAGTTGTTGTCGGCTCCCCAAGACCACGCCACGAACGGCGCGGGGCCGTGGACGACGCTCAGGCACTCCCCCTTCTTGAACACGGTGCGCACCTCGCAGTCCGACTGCTGGCACGCGGCGAGGGCCTGCTTGCGAGCCTCCTCTTCCGAGACGCTGCGGTACGACACGGTCCATGAGACCGCGCTGTTCGAGTAGGCGAAGGCGCCGAAGTGGAGCCCCGTCCCGCCGCTCGCGTTGCCCCCGCCCTGAGGGGGAGGGGTGGCCGGCGCGGGGAGAGGCGGAGGGGCGCTGCCGGGGAGCGGGTTGCCGGCGCCGGACGACTGGATGCACTGGCTGGCGCCGCTCAGGATGTGGTTGCGCAGGGCGTCGGACGCCATGTCCGCTTGCCGGGCGCCGCCGGTGCGCCGCGTTTGG
Organism: uncultured Polyangiaceae bacterium; assembly: GCA_964401935.1. Taxonomy (GTDB): domain Bacteria; phylum Myxococcota_A; class Polyangia; order Polyangiales; family Polyangiaceae; genus JAPYTK01. The sequence goes on along the minus strand of CAYOAL010000047.1, from coordinate 1,042 downwards.
TACAGCATCAAGTTGTTGCCGCGGTGGAAGTAGGCCCAGTCCTCGAAGGTGTCTTGAGGATTGCGGTTGTGGCGGTACCAGAAGATCAGGTTGCCGTTGGCCGCGAAGGCCAGCTCCTCGGTAGGGCTCTGCCGCGTGCTCGCGAGCATGGCGCGGCGGACCGTGCTGCCCTCCTTGAACACGAGGCAAACGCGGCCATCGCTGGTGCGCACCTGCGAGTGCACGAACTCGCCTTTGCGAGCGCGTTGGAGGACATCCCACGACTCCTTGCCCACCCAGCCCGCAGAGAAATTGTCGGGCTCGATCGCGCTGTGACCCACGGCGCCGAACATCACCTCGCCGTAGTCGTCGAGCGAGCCTCCGAACGTCGCGTCTTTCCCGAACAGCGCGTTGACGTCGATGTCCGTCTGCTCCGTCGCCTTCGCGTCGTCGGCGCCGTCCTTGTCGGAGTCTTTCTTGTTGTTCTTCTTCTTCTTCTTCGAGGCGTCGTCTGCGCTCTCGTCGTCGCCGCTCTGTTTGCTCGAGAGGGCGTCACACGCCGCCACCGCCCCGACCATCGCCACCAGGCTCAACGCCACCTGAATTCGCCCCATCGCTGGTCTCGTCCTTTCTCGCGCGCGGCTCCGTGCGCACGAACGCCACAGTGTACCAAGGCCGGGACGGCGTCTTGCAAGCGCTGCACGATTCTGGCAGTTGGCCGCTCGGTGCTTGTAGGTGTGACGCCTGAGAGGTGAGCGTCGCATGCTCGGAGGGAGAGCGGAGCCTGTAAGGTCCAAGCCGGCGCCTGCGTTCTCGTCTCAGCGGCTCGCGAAGCCTCCGAAAGCGGCCGCTTGAGCCCACAGCCCTACAGCACAACGTGCGGCACGTCCTCGAGAGGACAGGTCGCGCACGAGGCCTCCGAGCAAAGGTCTCGACCCCGGCGCACGCGTCTCGACGGGTGCGCCGGGGTCTTTCTTCGGGTTGCACACCGACGGCGAGGTGAACGGTGACGACGAGCTCTGCACGGCGCAGAGCTGTCGGTGAGCGCTCGCTCGCAGGGGGC
>CAYOAL010000046.1:31331-63807 GCA_964401935.1 uncultured Polyangiaceae bacterium | reverse complement strand
CTCGCCCTCGCCCTCGCCCTCGCCCTCGCCCTCGCCCTCGCCCTCGCCCTCGCCTCACTTGGGGTGGCGCCAGTGGGGCGGGGTGAGCTGCCGATGCGCGGTGGCAGCGACGGGACGGCTCCGCTTCAGCCGCGCTTGGTTCAGGATAAGGGCAGGGCTACTCGGTCGCAGTCGGGGCCTCGGCGGACGACGCGGCGCCGCCCTCGAGCTCGCTCTCGCCAGTCACGGCGGACGTCGGCGGAGATGCCGTGGGGGCGACCAAGGCTGAGCGCCGGCGCCGCACCCACGAGAACGCGAGGACGACCAGCACGAAGGCGACGCCCATGCCGATCCACACGCTCGGCGGCGCCTGTTGCATCCACTCGAAGAGCTTCTCACCGAAAAAGCTCACGAGGAGCAGTGGGAGCACGTAGCCCGCGAGCGAGCCCCAGAAGTGCGTCCAGAACCGCACCTGCGAGATGCCGAAGAAGGCGTGGAGCATGGGCGGCATCCAGAACACGAGGCGGAGCCAGAACACGGTGGCGAACGCGCGCCGCGCCAGCGCCTCGTCGTAGCGCCGGAAGCGCGCTGGGATCCGTGCCGCGATCCAGTCGCGGGCCACGAACCGCGCGAACGCGAAGCCAACCACGCTCGCGGCCATCGTCCCCGTCATGGAGAGCAGAAAGGCCACCGGCCAGGGCCACACGAGCGGCGCGGCGAGGATGAACGCGGTGCCGGGCACCCCGAAGGGCTGCAAGAGCATGTACGACACGACGAACACGGCGTAGCCCGCGGCGCCGAGCTCGATGAGCGTCGCTTTCACGCGCGCCGGATCGCGAAACTGCTCGAAGAGGCCGAGCTGATGCGCCGCGATCAGGCCAACCGCGACCGCCGCCACGAGGCCGATCTTGGCGAGACGCTGGCGAGTGGCGAGGACAGGCGGCACGGCGGCGAGACACCCGAGCTCGGGTGGACGCGACCCCGGGGTTCACTACACTACTCGGTAGCACTGGCGGTCGCACCCACGATGGGGTCGCCGGAGCGCGAAGGCTGAACGACGACGGTTCTCGGCGCGCGACAGCGGGACCACGCCGAACGATCACGCGACATCAGCGAGCGACAACGAGCCTCAGCGAGACCTAAGGAGCACCGGAGAGCGCATGACGGATTGGTTCAGAGCGATGGGCGCGCGTCCGGCGGGCGCGCGGCTCGAGCGCATGCGCGCGTCCCCGCGGTGGCGCGGCGATCGCTTCGGCGACGTGATGGAGCGCGAGGAGCCGCGGGGCTGGTCGGCCCTTCGCGAGTGGCTCACCAACGACACCACCCATCGCCTCCCGAAGGAGCCGGTGCCGATCGTTGCGCGCACCGCGGCTCACTTCGCCACGCCCCCGGCCAGCGGCCTGCGTGTGACGTGGCTCGGTCACTCGAGCTCCCTGGTGGAGATCGGGGGACGACGCATCCTCTTCGATCCGGTGTTCGGCCCGCGCGCCTCGCCGGTGCCCTGGGCGGGCCCCAAGCGATTTCACGAGGCGCCGCTCCCCGTTGAGCGGCTACCGCACCTCGACGCGGTCGTCGTGTCTCACGATCACTACGATCATCTCGACTACACCACGGTGCTCGAGCTCGGTCGCCTCGACGTGCCGTTCGTCGTTCCGCTGGGCGTAGGCACACACCTCGAGCACTGGGGCATCGCCGCCGAGCGCATCGTCGAGCTCGACTGGTGGGAACGTCACTCCATCGGCGAGCTGAGCCTCGTGGCCACCCCAGCACGCCATTTCTCGGGCCGCTCCCCCACCATGAACGATCGCGACCGCACGCTGTGGGCGGGCTGGGCGCTGCTCGGACAAGGCCACCGCGTCTACTTCAGCGGGGACACCGCGATGTTCGCGGGCTTTTCGGAGATCGGCGAGCGGCTCGGCCCCTTCGACGTCGCGCTCATCGAGGCCGGGGCCTACAACGCGCTCTGGCGCGACGTGCACATCGGCCCCGAGCAGGCGGTGCTCGCCGCTCGGCTGGTGGGAGCGCGGCTGCTCTTGCCCGTGCACTGGGCCACGTTCGATCTCGCGCTCCACACGTGGACCGAGCCCATCGAGCGCATCCTCGTCGCCGCCGAGCGCGCTGGGGTTCTCGTGGCGACGCCGCGGCCGGGCGCGAGCATCGAGCCAGAGAGTCCGCCGGCACTGGAGCGCTGGTGGCCTGCGCTCCCCTTCTCGCCGGCGAGCGAGAGCCCCGTGATCTCCACCGGCCTCGACGAGACGCTCGAGCGCGCGGTGAGGGCGCTCTTCGCGCCAGCCTGAGCGGAGGATGCGAGCGGCCGTCGCGCGGGGGGGCTGGCGACACCGCCACGCGTCAGATGCGACCTGTCGCGCTACGGCGTGGGCCGTCACCGTCACGCGGCGGCGCGGGTGCCCGACGACGTGTGGTCCCTCGGGCGCCATCGGACAGCACGCCGGCGGAGCCCAAGGAGCGAGAACCCAAGCCACCCGAGCCATCCCTGCGTCACACCGCGGTGAGCGCCGGTGACGCGGCAGCTGCAGTCCCCCTCGGTGGCCTCGCCCTCGCTCGGGCTGCCTGCGGCCCCCGCGACGGCCGCGCCGTCGCCGCCCATGCCACCGGTCGACGCGCCTCCCACGCCTGCTCCGCCCGCCCCGCCGGTGTCGCCGCCTCCCCCCGCGCCACCCGCTCCCAGCGGCTCGCACGTGCCGCCCTGACAGGTCCCATGACCGTCGTCACAAGGTGCACCATCGACCTCAAAAGCAAGCTCACACACTCCGGTCTGGGGTTCGCAGACCCCGGGAACGTGGCACACGTCGAGCGCCGCACACACGACGGGGTTGGCGCCGACACACGTCCCGTCGTGGCAGGTGTCGGTCTGGGTGCAGGCGTCGCCGTCGTCGCAGGACGCGCCGTCCGCCTCGTGGGGGTGGTTGCACAGCCCCGTCTCTCCGTTGCAGGTCCCCGGGAGGTGACAGTCGTCGAGCGCGGCGCACACCACCGGATCGGCGCCCACGCACACGCCGTCGTCACAGGCGTCGGTCTGGGTGCATCCGTCGCCATCGTCGCACGGTGCGCCGTCGGGGAGGTGGGGATGGCTGCACACGCCCGTCTCGGGGTCGCACGTTCCCACGTCATGGCAGTCGTCGAGCGCGGTGCACACCACCGGATCGGCGCCCACGCACGCGCCCGCGTCACAGCTGTCGGTGCCGGTGCAAGCGTCGAGGTCGTCGCAGCTCGCGCCATCGGCGACCGGCTCGCAGCTCCCGTCGGTGGTGCTCCCAGCGGCCACGCTGCACGCCACGCAGTCGGTGGTGACACCTCCGCCGCACGCCGTGGCACAGCACACGCCGTCGACGCAGTGGCCGGTCGCGCAGTCCTCCTCGCCGCGGCAAGGCTGTCCATCCCGGAGCGCGCGCACGAACACGTACACCGAGCCGCTGTTCGAACCGAAGTCGTCGTCGTTCACCGCGCTCGACACGGCGCGTTCTCCCCACAGACTCACGCGAAACCCGAAGACGTCCCCCTCCGCCGCGTCGCTGGCGGTGAGCTTGTCGAGCTCGATGAAGCTCGAGCCATCCCAGCCGAACACGTAGGCCGAGCCAGTGTTCGAGCCGTCGTCGTCGTTGCCGTGGGCGCCGACGAGCGCACGATCCTCCCACAAGCTCACGCTGTGACCGAACGCGTCTCCCGCCGCCGCGTCGCTGGCGGTGAGCTTCGCCACCTCGGTCCAGCTCGAGCCATCCCAGCCGAACACGTACGCCGAGCCGCTGTCGGTGCCGTCGTCGTCGTCGCGGTGAGCGCCGACGAGCGCGCGCCCGCCCCAGATGCTCACGCTGAAGCCAAACCAGTCGTTCGCGGCGGCGTCGCTCGGGCTGAGCTTGGCCGCCTCGATGAAGCTCGAGCCGTCCGAGGTGAACACGTAGGCCGAGCCGCTGTCGGTGCCCCCCACCGCGTCACGGCGAGCGCCGATGAGGGCGTGCTCCCCCGAGAGGCTCACGCTGTAGCCGAACTCGTCGTTCGGGCCGGCGTCGCTCGCCGTGAGCTTCGCCTCTTCCGTCCAGATCGCACCGTCCCACGAGAACACGTACACCGAACCGCTGTCGACGCCGCCATCGTCGTCCCGATAGGCGCCCACCAGCGCGCGATCGCCGTGCAAGCTCACGGCGTGCCCGAACCCGTCGAACGCCGCCGCGTCGCTCGCCGTGAGCTTCGCCTCTTCGATCCAGCTCGAGCCGTCCCACGAGAACACGTAGGCCGAGCCACTGTCGACGCCGCCGTCGTCGTCGCGGAAGACGCCGACGAGGGCGCGGTCGCCGTACAAGCTCACGCTCGTGCCGAGCTCGTCGTTCGGCGCCGCGTCGCTCGCGGTGAGCTTGGCTTCTTCGATCCAGCTCGAGCCGTCCCACGAAAACACGTAGGCCGCGCCGCTGTTGGAGCCACCGTCGTCGTCGTTCACCGCGCCGATCAGAAGGCGGTCGCCGTGCACGCTCACGCTGTGTCCGAACAGGTCGTTGGCGGCAGCGTCGCTCGCGGCGAGCTTGTCACGCTCCACCCACAGCGACTCACTGTCGAGCCGCTGCTCGGCGGCGCCCAACCTCGGCTCCACCCCACACGCGCCCGCCGTCGCCCACGCGACGAGCACCACGCTCCCCACCACCTCGCGCCTGTTCAACTCGATCGATCCCCCATGGAGGTGTGCTGCACGACTCTCTCCGGGCGCGCCTCCGCCGCGACGAATTCGTTCAGAATACGCAGCAGCGCCCTACCGCTCAACAAATAGGCAAATAGCCCAATGACAGCGACGCAGTCGCACACGCTCCGAGCGAGTGGGCGCGCCGTCCGCCCACGAGCGCCCACGCCTCATTCGATGGGGGAGTCGGTGCTCGCCGGAGCTCGCTCCACACGGATTCTCACCTTCAGCACTTGCCGCAAGGTGGCTTCGACCACCTCCGCCTGCACCTCGTCGGTGAGCCTGACGCGATCGCCGGGACGGGGGATCTGATGGGCCTTGGCGAGGACGAGGCCCGCGATCGTGGCCCACGAGGGGTCTTCGGGGAGATTTGCGGCAATGATTCGACTCAGCTCGTGCACCGCGACCCTCGCGTCGACCAGGAACACGCCGTCACTCTCGAGTCGTACCTGCTCCTCGTGGCTCTCTCCTTCGGTGAGCACCTCCCCCAAGAGCTCCTCCACGATGTCTTCGATGGTGAGCACGCCGACGATGGATCCGAGCTCGTCCACGACCACCCCGAGCTCGGTGCGCGCTCGCTGCAACACCCGGAGCGCGGCGAGGATCTTCACCTGCTCGTGGAGGAACGGAACGGGGCGGGTCAGCGTCGCGAGATCCACCGCGCCCTCGAGTAGCGCGTCGTAAACCTCTCGGGCCAGCGCGTAGCCGATGACGTCGTCGCCGCGCGCCACCGGATAGCGGGCATGCGGTTCGGAGCGGAGCACCTCGAGGATGTGCTCGCGCGAGTCTTCCACGTGGAGCGTCACGATCGCCCTACGCGGCACCATGAGCGCGAGCACCCGTCGCTCCGAACAATCCAGGGCGCGTTGGGCCACGTCGCCCGCCGAGGGATCGACCGTACCGGCGTTCACGCCCTCTTCGAGCAGCTGAAAGAGCTCCTCGGGCGAGAGCCGGGTCTCGGTGAACTGCGTGCGATCGCCGAACGGGCGCAAGATGATGTTCGACAGCGAGGTGAGGAACCACACGATCGGTCGCGCCGCCCATGCGAGCGCGTTGACCGGCCGGGCCACGACGAGGGCAAACCTCTCGGCGTGGAGCAGCGCGAGCGACTTCGGGACGAGCTCACCGAGCACGATGGAGAGCACCGACACGAACGCCACCACCAGCGCCACCGACAGCTCCTCCGACGCTGCGCCCACGCCGAGGCCGCGCAGCGCCTCCTCGAGCGGCTCGTCGAGCGTTGCCCCGCCAAACACGGCCGCCGTCGCGGACACCACGGTGATGCCGATCTGCACCGTGGCCATGAAGCGCTCCGGCATCGCACGGAGCGCGAGCGCGAGGCGCGCAGTGCGGTGCCCCTCGTCGCTCAGCTCTCGGAGGCGCGTGGTGCGCACCGCCAGGAGCGCGATCTCGGCCCCCGCGAAGAACCCGTTGGCGAGGGTCAAGCAGACGATGACCGCGATCTGCGCAGTGATGTTCACGCGCGCGCTTATGCCCCCGAGGGAGCCGCCCGCCAACCCAAACACCACGCGGTCACTCCCGCGGCGCGAGCGACGCACCTCTCGGCCCATGCCGACGCCCGTCGACGACCGAATCCCGAGGCTCAAGAGGTGGCGCGGAGGGTGCGCCCTTGGGGAACCCCTCCAACAACGAGTGGCACCGTCCACCCCACCCCCCCGCTCGAGCCCCCGCACCCGCACCACCACGACCCCCGCCCCCACGATCGAGCCCCGCGCCCAGAATCCTCGAGGAGCCCCTCGAGGCAACGTCGGTCACGCCTTCAGTTGATGGCGCCGCACTCGGCCGTGCTGGTGGCTTCGTTGTTGTCTTCGTCGCACTCCTCGATCTCGGCCTCGGGATCGGTGGTGGCGACGAACGTCATGAGGGTATTCGGCGGCGGGGCTGCGTAGTCGATCGACAGGAACTCGAACCCACCAGGGAGGATGGTGGTGGTGGTCACGGCCGTTCCGAGCAGCTGAGGCGGGTTGGTCACGCCGGCACCGGTGCGATAGAACGAGACCTCGATCCCGGCCGGGGCTCCCGCGCTGCCCTCGTTGTACACGGTGGCCACGAGCCTGATGTTGGCCGGACACTGCTCCACCGCGTCGAGCTCGACGCGCAGATCGGGCACCGGGAAGAGGGCGCCTCCCTGCACGTTCTGACGGTAGTTGTTGAACGTAGTCCAGTTGGGGGTCTCGTTCATCGGCACCTGCCACTGACCGCCCGAGAACTCGAAGTTGGTGACGTGGTAGGCGAACTGGTTCCACACCGGACGCGTCTTCACCCAGGCGTCGAACGTGTCGCCGTACACCCGCACCCCGTGGGTGCCGCCGGCGAGCTGGCACACGCCGTTCATGTCGCACTGGTACGAGTTGCCGCCGCTGTCGGCACAGGTGCCTGCCGGGCACGCAGGCCCCGCGGTGCAGGTGGTGTACTGACAAAGCCAGTCGATGGAGACGCCTGCGTTCTTCCAGGCGGTGTCGCAGTCGTCGCGCCCCCGTGCCTGATCGGCGTTGCCGATCACGATCATCTCCGCGTTGCCGTCGCCGTCGACGTCGGCGACGAGGGGATACTCGGCCGCGGTACGCGACGAGCTGGGGATCACTGGATCGAGCAGCTCGGCGCCGGTGCGGCCGTCGTAGATGTGGAAGAAGCACTCATCGTTGTAGAGCACCTCGGCCGCGCCATCTCCCTGGAAGTCGAACACGCTCGAGCCGGTGCGGCTGCTGCTCAGATCCTGGGTAGGCGTGGACCACAACGTGAGATCCGTGCGCGAGGTGCCACAGGTGCCCCCCGCGCGCAGGGGTGGGTCGTAGCAGTCCGGATCGTAGACCACGTAGGCCGCGCTGCCCGCCGTGCTCACCTCGGGCAAGCCGTCGCCGTCGAAGTCGGCGACGGTGGGAGCGCCGCCGATGCCGGCGCCGGGGATGGGGAAGTTGCCCGCGGCGACGCTGCCGCCGGGGCCAATGAGCACCGCGCCGGTCTGGCCATCGAGCAGGAAGAAGCCGCTCCGGATGTTGACCACCTCGGGGCCTGGGATCTCGGGGAGGATGTCGGCCACCGCGATGAAACCGGAGAGCAGACCGTTGGACGCCGTCCACAGCGGTGTCCCCCCGAGCATGGCCGGGTTGGCGGTGATCGCGTGAGAGGCGTCGATCACCTCGTCGAGCCCGTCCTGGTTCAGGTCGGCCACCACCGTGTTCTCGCCGCAGCCGCTCACGTTCATGAAGTCTTTGGTCGGATCGGAGATGTCGGTGCCGTCCATCGCGTGGCAGCGCACGATCACGTCGGGCACGCCGTCGTGGTTCAGATCGGCGAGCGTCACCCCGCCCCAGTTCTCGGTGTTGGCGTTGCCGGTGGTGCGACGACCGAGCTCCCCCACGCCGTCGTTGTCGGCGATACGCACTCCGCCTCCGCGCAGGTTGTAGACGATCTCGAGCCCTGGATCGGCGTCGAAGTTGCCAAGCGCGACGCTGCCGGTCCAGAACGGGAGCGGTGCCGTCGGATCCGCCGCAGACGGGATGGTGAACAACAACTCGCCGTTGCCAGCGCCATCGCCCGCGCCGCTCAGCACCGCGATGAGGGTGTTGGTCTCGGTCGAGCCGGCATAGAGCACCACCACCACATCGGGGATGCCGTCGCCGTTCACGTCGCCCACCGCGGGCGCGGCGATGGTGTTCTGGTAGGTGCGCCCGTCGTAGTCCACGCCCGGCCAGTACCACTCGAGCGTCGGTTCGATCTCGTTGAAGGTGGGGCTGCCTTCGCAGAGCTCGCCCTCGGGGAGAGGGAGGCACTGGCCGATGGTCTCTTCGCAGTACCAACCCTCGGTGAGGCAGTCGAAGTTGTTCGTGCACGGGTCGCCGGGAGTCACGCAGGACTCGGCGAGGCACACGTCGCCGGCGGCGCAGCAGACGTCGAGGTTCGGCCCACACACCGACTCGTCGGCGTCGCAGGCGGCCACACACAGCGAGCCGGCCAGGCACACCTCATCCGCGCCGCAGCAGGTGGCGAGGTTGTCGCCGCAGCGCTCGTTCGCGCACACGGGCAAGCACTGGTAGCCGTTCACGCACTCGTCCCCCTCGGCGCAGCAGCCGTCGAGGCCACACTGTTGCTCGGTGGGACAGCCGTCACCGCCGGTGCCACCGACGCCGCCCCCCATCCCTCCTGCCCCCCCGGTCGGCGGTGGGGTGACGACGGTGCTGTCGTCTCCGCACGCGAGACCGAGGAGGAGGCCGATGGAGCAGAAGGTCAATCCAGTAAGGAGGCGCAGCTTCACCGCATGAATCTATCAAGTCGCGCGCCGCTGACTACGCACTTTCGTCCGGACGCCACGCCCAAGCGTCGAGACCCGAGCCGCCGATGTCGGCGCCGGCGTGGCACCCGCCTGGCGCCGGCGTGGCCGAGGGCCACGTCCTCGCGCCGTCCCCGCGCACGGGGCGCATCCGCCCACGCCGCCCGTGTGCGCCACATGCTACTCTGGGCGAACGTTCGGCCTCGGGGAGCCCCTCGAGCACGACGGGTCGATCTGCATGGTGAACATCTCCGACACCCAGAATCTCTACCCGAACCCCGGGGAGATCCTCGAAGACAAGTACGAGATCCAACAGGTGCTCGGCACCGGAGCCATGGGCTCGGTGGTGCGGGCGTACCACCTGTTGCGCAAGGCGCCGGTAGCTCTCAAGTTCATGAGCCCCGACATCATCGGGCAACGCGACGTCGTGGAGCGCTTCCTCAACGAGGGAGTGGCCGCGTCCAAGATCGACAGCGAGCACGTCGTGAAGGTGTACGACGTGAGCAAGCTCCCGAGCGGCGTGCCGTACATGGTGATGGAGTTCCTCGAGGGCGAGGATCTCAGTGCGTTGTTGCGACGCGAGGGCACGCCGTACCTGCAAGACGTGCCCCGCGCCGTCCACCTCATCCTGCAGATCCTCCGCGGTCTGCAGGTGGCCCATCGAGCGCACATCGTGCACCGCGACATGAAGCCCGCGAACTGCTTCGTCACGGGGAAGGAGGGCGACCGCGACTTCATCAAGATCGTCGACTTCGGGATCAGCAAAGTGCGGCAAGAGGGCGACGAGGGGGTAGGCCTCACCCACGCGGGGGCCGCCCTCGGCACGCCGCTCTACATGTCGCTCGAGCAGGCGCGCAGCCCCAAGGACGTCGACGCGCGCACCGATCTCTATTCGACGGCGGTCATCCTCTACGAGCTGCTCGGGGGCGTGCCGCCGTTCGTGCCCAAGTCGGGCACGCTGAGCGAGCTGTTCACGATGCTCGCGATCGAGGACCCCCGCCCCTTGACGGAGCTGCGTGACGACCTGCCCGAGGGCCTGTGGGAAGTAATCGCCAAGGGCCTCGCCAAAGACCCCAACAAGCGCTTCCAGTCGGCGAGCGAGATGGCGGAGGCGCTCGCCCCGTTCTCGGACGAGCGGAGTGATTTCGTTATCTCCATGATGCTGCGGGCCACCGCGACGGGCATGCGCAGCCGCTTCCCGCCCCCGATGACCGTGAAGAGCGCGGGCGTGGCCACCACCGCCGGCACCGGCACGGTGATGATGGGACCGGGAGGCCAGGCCGCCCCCGCCGTGACGCCGATGGCGGCGGCCCTCACCCCCACCCTCGAGGAGGGGCCGGGGGGGATTCACGCAGCGGCCGCGACCACCGCCCAAGGCACGGTGCGCGACGCGAGCGTCACCGTGGTCGAGCACAAACGCGGCACGCCAGTGGCCTTCGCGATCGCGGTGGTGGCCGTGGGCGCGGTCGCCGTCGCGGCCTGGGCCCTCGGCCAGGTAACCGCGAGCAGCAGCTCCTCGGGGGAGGAGCGCCCGGTGAGCGAGACGCCCGTCCCCGTCCCGGCGCCGGCGCCTCCGCCGGTGCCCACCGCCAGCCCTTCCCTCTCGACCTCCGCCTCGAGCGCGCCTTCGTCCACGTCGATTCCCGTGGCCCCTTCGTCTAGAGTGCCACCCCAGCCGCCGGCAGGCCCGGCGCCGACATCGAAACCGAATGGCCTCTCCGGCCTCAACCCCGACGACTGAACGACAAGACGGACGATGGGTATGAACCGCCGCCTGCTTCGAGCCCTCGCGATCGCGCTCGCATGCCTCACGACGCTAGCCTTCGCCGCACCTGCTGCCGCCCAAGGCGACAAGAAGTGGCCCGCCATCCGCGACGAGCTTCCCAGCGAAAAGCTGAAAGAGGCGTGGGACAGCGCCAAGGAGCTGCGTGACGACGGCTCGTGGGATGCCGCCCGGGTGCAGTACGAAGCGATCCATCGCCAGTCGAAGAACGTGCGCGTCCTCTACAACGTCGGGATCTGTTGGAAGGAGCTCGGGTTCTTCGCCCAAGCGCTCGGGGCCTGGGAGAAGCAGCTCGCGAGCCGTGAGAAGCTCCCTCCCGAGGAGGCCAAGCGCGCCGAGCAGGCCATCGAGGTGGTGCGCCCGTTCGTGAGCACCCTCGAGCTCGAGTCGAACCAGACCGGCGCCGCGCTGCACATCAAGGGCATCGAGATCGGGCAGACGCCGTTCCTCGGCACCATCCCCATCGACGTGGGCAAGAACGAGCTCCGGCTCGAGAAGCCGGGCTTTCTCACGGTGACCCGCACCGTCGAGGTGCAGAAGGGCAAGCCCCTGAAGCTCACCCTCGACATGGTGCCCGCCGACAAGACGGCCAAGGTGACGATCTCGGTGGCGGGCGCCGACAAGGCGGTGCTCTTCATGGACGGCACCGAGCTCGGACCGGCGCCCTACACCGGCGAGCTCCCCGTCGGCAAGCACACCTTCGAGGCGCGACAGAAGGGCTACGTGACGGCCACCCAGACCAGTGAGCTCGTGTTCGGTGAGTCGATGCGCATCACGCTGTCGATGGTGAAGTCGCTCAACGAGGGCAAGGTGCGCGTCACCGTCGATCACGCCGACGCGGTGATCAAGATCGAGGGTCAGACGGTGGGCACCGGCAGCTGGGAGGGGCTGCTGCCCGAAGGTGGCCACGCGCTCGTCATCGAGAAAGCGGGCTACCAGACCTACAAGGCCGACATCGCCGTGGCTACCGATCAGGAGCGGGTGTTCGACGTCGAGCTCGAGGAGGACATGACCGCGCACTGGATCTACTGGGCGGTGACGGGCGTCGTGATCGCGGCCGGCGCGGGTGTGGCTTCCTACTTCGTGCTACGCCCCTCGGAGGAGCCACAGGTCACGGGCACCCTCGCTCCCGGCGTCGTCCCCACCAACGTGGGCATCACCATCTTCTCCTTCTAGCGCCTCCTCCGTAGGCCACGCTTCTCCACACGACGTCACCTCGGAGAGAGCCTCCACGCGGGCATCTCTCCCCCAAATCGAGCTTCATTATGCGCCTTCGCTCCACCCCCGGATCGTCTCGTATCGTTCATCGCGTGCTCGGCGCGCTCACGCTCGGCGCGGGCTTTGCCGGCTCCTTCGGCCTCGCGTCGTGCACCACGCCCACCACCGAGATCGTGGCCGGGCTCACCACGCAGATCCGTGTCCCCGACGAGCTGAAGTCGGTCGCGGTCATCGTCACCTCGGGCGGTCGCAACATCTTCTGCCGTGGCTACGCGGTCAACGAAGGGGTGGTGAAGCTGCCCGCCACCCTCGGCGTCGCCCCCTCCGAGGATCGCGACGGGGTGCCGCCCGAGCCGGTGAACGTCAGCGTCATCGGCCTGCGGATCCCTCTCCCCGACACGTTCGACGTCGACTGCTTCGTGAGCCCCCCCGACGTGCAGACGGACCGGATCGAGAACGGCGACGTCAGCGACGTGATGGTGGTGCGGCGCGCTGCGCTCCAGTACACGGAAGACCGCATCCTCTACATGCCGGTGCCGCTGAAGGAGAGCTGTACCGACGTCCGCTGCCCCCTGAGCGAGTCCTGCGTGGGTGGCAAGTGCGTCGACAGCGCCCTCGATGGAGCCACCGTCGTCGATTATCGCGACGAGCTCATCTTCGGGCGCAGCAACACCTGCTTCAGCCCCGAGCGCTGCTTGCCTGCGGCGGCCACCCCGCTGGCGGTGCTCACCGACGCCGCCACCTGCACCTATCGCTTCCCCGTGCCGCCAGGCCAAGACCCGCCCCCGACCAGCCCCGGGGCGCTCAACGTGGAGGTGCTCTACGCCTCGGGCGGCACCGAGATCCTCGATCTCGACGATCGCGAGGGCTTCACCTTCCCCGATCCGAACGATCCGCTCACCTTCCGCCTGGCCCAGAACCTGTGCGAGTCGCAGTTCCTCGAACCCGAGACACCGAAGATCCTCGGCGTGTACGCCGCCCCGCTGTGCCCCGCGAAGACCCCGCTCCAGCCCATCTGCGAGGCTGAGCTCGCGGGCATCCAGGCCGGCGAACGGAGCCCGCTCATCCAAATCGAGAGCGAGTTCGTGTGCACCGTGGGCAGCCCCTTGCAGGCCACCGAGAGCCTGCTCTACGTGTTGCTCGATCGTTCGGCGTCGATGGCTGACTTGTTCGGGCCCGAGGGGCTCCAGTTCGCGGTGGACATCCCCCTCCAGAACCCTGTCGCGGCGCGCACCCGGCTCGCCCTCTCCTGGCTCCCCGCCGCCGCCGGCGAGTGCCCGAGCGGGGCAGGTTACCTCACCCCCGAGTTTGGCTTCGACGACGTGGAGGCGCTGCGCGACCCGCTCGCGGCCGCCCTCGGCGACACGGCCACGCTGCTCGCCGACGATCCCATCCTCAACCTCGACGGCGCAATGGCCGGGGCCTACGACGCGCTCCACGCCATCAACGACAGCGTCTCGGCCACGTTCAACCGCAAGGCGGTGGTGGTGATCGGCAACCGCGACTTGGTGGGCGAGTGTGGAGGTGCGCCGTTCGATGGGGCGGTGAGCCTCGCGAGCGCAGCCCTCGGCGATGCCGATCCCATCTACACCTACGTCGCGGTGCTCGAGGCGCCCTCTGGCGCAGCGCAGTTCAACGACCCGAGCCCGCAAGCGAGCGCCGCCGCCATCGCCACCGCCGGCGGCACGGAGGTGTTCGACGCCGTCGCCGACGAGGCAGAGGGGGCGCTCGCAGTGCAGAAGGTGCTCAACGATCTCGGGAGCTGCCTCTACGACCCGATGTCGCTCAACCCCCAGCTCCAGGAGCGCGTGCAGCACCTCTCGTTCGTGAACCCGGTGACGCAGGTGCAGACGCTCATCCCCCGGGTGGCGGGCTGCGACGCTCCCGACTCGCCGGTGGATGGGTTCAACATCGACTCGAACCAGCAGGTCGTGATCTGCGGTCAGCCCTGCGACACGCTGCGCGAGACGCTCACGCAGACGGCGGCTTACTTCGCCGCGCTCGGGGTGACCGCGCCGGCGGTGCCCGTCATGCCGGGCATGAAGTGCAGCGAGAAAGAGCAGTACCTGCTCGATCCCAACGCACGACCGTGAGCACAGTCGTTGGAGGGTGCTCCGCACCCTCCCCCCGCGCTGCGCCCGTCCCACGTTGCGCTTGGGGCCCCAACACCCAAGCGCCCACCGGCGAGAGCCCCGCCTCTTTCCGGGCAGCTCGTGAGTTTTCCTGGAGGGTGCAGCAGCACCTTCCCAGGAGACTCAGGGCCCGAACTGGAGGCCGATGAACGGACCGATGAAGAGCTGGGTGCCCGCCGCGAGCTCGTAGGCTGGCGTGGCCTGAGGCTGTGGGATCGAGCCCTCTTTCGCGAGCACGACGTTGTCGTCGGCGGCGGTGGCGACGCCATCGCCGGCGTGCTCGAGCCAGAGGTTGGCGCCGAGCGCGAGCGATGTCGTGCCGCCGAGCCGCACCTGACCGGCGAGCTCCATCGACAACACCCCCGAGAGGTAGTCGACGCCGTCAGGCGCGATGGAGCTCGTCGCGCCGTCGTCGGCGGTGCTGTCGCGCCCCATCAGGAGCCGGCGGTAGGCGAGACCGGCGCCGATGGCGGCGGTGACACGGAAGCGATCGATGGGGAAGAGGAGGCGCAGCCGCACCGCCCCGCCACCGCCGAAGCGACCGACGATGAAGTCTTCGTTGCGCGCCGGAGCCGCGACCAGCGGGTTGATCTCGCTCCCCGTCTCGCCGTCGAAGCGCGCCGTCGGCTCGAACACGTCGGCTGCGCCCACCGCGAACAGCTCGAGCCCCACCGGGCGAAACGCGTAGCCGATGTAGAACCCGAGGCCTCCCCCCATCGGCGTGCCGCCCTCGCAGCTCGTCGCCCCCACCACGTCACAAGAGCGCTGGAGCGTGTTGCCGCTGCCCGTGGGTGAGAACATGCCGATGATCTGGAGCCCGCCGTACAGGCCGTCGAAGGTGAAGCTCCCCTCCTCGAACGGCTTCTCCTCGCCCACAGGCCCGGTGCCGCCGTCGGTCGCCTTGCGCAGCGTCACGGTCTCGGAGCGCACCTCACCGGCCACGATCGTCACCTTCTTCTCGAAGTCGTCGTAGCCCGCGCGCTTCACCGCGAGCGCGTGCTCCCCCTCCGAGAGCTGCCCCTTGAAGGTGCCCTCGGCCACCTTCGCGCCGTCGATGTAGATGTCGCCCTCGTTGCCGTCGACGCGCACCTCGAGCGTGCCGCCCCCGCGCTCCGCCGTGAGCTCCACCTCGCTGGTCTCACCGGTGGTGATCTCCACGTCGACGTTGGGCGCGAAGAGCGTCTGCGAGCGACCGCCGACCACGTGTTTGCCGGGGCTGAGCGGCCCCGTGAACGGCGCCGGTCCCACCTCTTGGCCGTCGATGACGACGGTGAGCGGCTCCCCGCCCTTCACCTTCACGCTCACCGTCCCCGCGTTGGAGATCACCTTCAGGGTCGCGTCGACGCTCACCGCGCCGTTCGGCCCGAGCGTCACCTCGGTGGCGAAAGGCTCGAAGCCTGGCTTCTCGACCTTCACGCTGTGTTTGCCCACCAGACGGCGCACCGGCGCCGGGAGGGGCGACGTCCCCACCACTTGCTCGTCGACGGTCACCTGGGCGCCGGTCTCGCTCACGTTCACCTTGATGGTGCCGGTCTTGTCGCGCAGCTCGTCGCGCCGCTTGAGGGCGGTGTCCTTGTCGCCGCGGGCGAGGGTGGAGCCGTGGTCCTTCAGCAGCTGCTCGTAGGCCTCGAACGCGGCGACGGTGCGTTCGAGCCGGTAGAGCGCGTCGGCGCGCTTGCGAGCGGTGGTGGCGGTGGGGTCGACCTGATGCGCCTTCTCGTAGGCGGCGAGGGCCTCCTCCCACTTGCCCGCCGCGGCGGCACGGTCCCCGTCGATCAGGGCTTGCGACGCGCCGCCCTGGGCGAAGGCGCTGCTCGGCACGTGGAGCGTGAAAAAGGCCGCCAGCACCAGAACCCAAACGTGTCGCCATCGAGGTAGCGTCATCGGGAGTTGTTTTACTCGCACCAGCGAGCGACGTCACCGTCCGGGGCAGCCATGACGATGAAGTCAGGTACACAGTCGGGTGGATAACGGTGGTTCACGCGGGTAACAGGTTGGCCACGGCATTTCGGTGAGTTGGGAAGATTCTCTCGAGGCATGGCCCTTGCTTTGTCGTTGGGCAGCCATCAAGGGAAACGCCATGCACAGGACCATCGCCACGCTTCTGACTCTCTCGCTCCTCGTCCCCGCCGTCGCCTGCAATCGCTCGAAGGCGCCGATGACCCCGACGCCACCCGACTGGTTGGAGGGCGCCGTCGACGAGCAGGCCTTGCAAGCCGCCCCCAGCGCCGTCCGAGTTGGGGATCTGTTCAAGGGCGTCGCCTTCAAGGAGGGCGACCGTCAAGAGTGGCGGGTCACCCTCGACGGCGGGGGCTGCATCCACCTGAGCGCCGCCGGCGATCAGACGGTCGAGGAGCTCGCGCTGTATCTCTGGGGTCCCGACGGCAAGCGCCTCGAGACCGTGCGCGGAAAAACCGCGCGCACCATGCTGCGCCACTGCGCTCCGCCCCAGGCGCGCGGGGAATACAAGTTCGAAGCCAAGGTCACCGAGGGCCACGGGCACTTCGCGGTGGGCCTCTACGCCGACGCCGAGGCGGCCCCGGCGGCGGCCAAACACGAGCCCGCGGATGCGCACAAGACCCCCAAGGAGACGGCCCCGAAGGCGAACGCGCCAGATCTGGACAGCCGCGTCGGTGCGCTCGCGAAGAGCTCGGCGGCGGGGGCCGACCTCGTGGGCGAGCCGTTCAAGGGCGACGCCGACTCCACCGACTGGTACGTCGCGCTCGACAAGGGCAAGTGCTACTGGTTCGTCGGCGCCGGCGACGAGGGCGTCGAGAAGCTCGCGCTCTACCTCTGGGATCCGAGCGACAAGCGCGTGAAGGCCAGCAAGGCCGAGACCAACGAGGTCACCGTGGGCCACTGCCCGGACGAGTCCGGCATGTACCACTTCCGCGCGCAGGTGAACGGCGGCGCTGGCTCCTACCAGGTGGGCCTCTACGCCAAGAAGCGCTGAGGCGCACGCGCAGCGCGTCTCAGAAATCGCCCCGGGTGGAGGGCGGGATCTGGGACGCGCGGGGGGCCGGGATGAGGCTGGGCTCACGGCCGCCCACGATGAAGTCGAGCACGTTCCTCACTGCCCGCGCGAGGAGCTTGGTGTCGGGGGGCTCGGGGGTGTCGCGCAGGAGGCGGGCGGTCACCCGCTGAAGCTGGAGCGCGCTCTGAAAGCGGTCGGCTGGATCGCGGGCCAGCGCCCGCTCCACGATGGCCGCGAAGCGCTGCGGGACGTCGGGACGGATCTCTCCGATGGGAGGGATGTCACCGCGAGAGGCGGCGATGAAGATCTCGATGTCGTCGGCCCCCTCGAAGAGCTTGCGACCGGCCAAGGCCTGCCACATCACCACGCCGAGCGCGTAGATGTCGGTGCGGGCGGTGGCTTGCTTGGCCTGCGTGAGCTCGGGGGCGAGGTAGCCCACCTTGCCCTTGATGATGTCGGGCGCCGTCATACGCGCCCGGTCGGTGGCGCGCGCGAGCCCGAAGTCGGTGAGCTTCACGGTGCCGTTGCTCCCGAGCAGGATGTTCTGAGGGGTGACGTCGCGATGGAAGATCGGCGCCGGGTTCCCCCAGTCGTCGAGGCGCTCGTGGGCCGCCGACAACCCCTTCGCGGCCTCGATGGCGACGCCCGCCACCAGGTGCCAAGGCGGCAGGTTGCCGAGCTCCGCGAGGGTGCTCGTGAACCGGGAGAGGGAGAGCCCCTCCACCCACTCCATCACCAGGTAGTAGTGACCGCCGTCGTCTCCAAAGTCGAAGATCTGAACGATGTTGGGGTGATGGAGCTGAGCCGAGACGCGCGCCTCCTCCACGAACATCTCGCGAAACTTCGCCTCCAGCGCCACGTCTTCCTTGATGCGCTTGATGGCGACGGGGCGCTGGAAGCCGGCCGGGCCGCGCTGAATCGCGCGCCACACGATCGCCATGCCCCCCGCGCCGGCCACGTCCACGAGCTCGTACTTGCCATCGATGACGTCACCCGGCTCGTCCACGGCGTCCACATTACTGGGCATCGAACACGCAGGGAACCTCATCCAAGCGGCGGTGGCAGCGAGGGCGCGCGAGCGGGCGGCGCACGACGGGCGGGCGCCTTGGCCCTTGCGGCTGAGCGGGAAAAGGGGGAAAGGCCCCAGGCGATGGACCTGTTCTCCCTGCTCGATCAGTACGACTATGGTGGGTTGCACATCGGCCGCGACTCGGCGACCGGCATGCAGTGCATCGTCGCCCTCCACGACACGCGCCTCGGCCCCGCGATCGGAGGCTGCCGGTTCCTCGAATACGAGTCGGAGCAAGAGGCCATCATCGACGCCCTGCGCCTCGCCCGAGGGATGACCTACAAGGCGGCGCTCGCCAACCTGCCTCACGGCGGCGGCAAGACGGTGCTCCTGCGACCCAAGCGGATGTTCGACCGCGCCGCCATCTTCCGCGCCTTCGGCCGCTTCATCGACGGACTCGGTGGTCGCTACTTCACCGCCGAAGACTCCGGCACCGGCATCGAAGACATGGAGGTGGTGCGCACCGTCACCCAACAGGTGGTGGGCACCGGCACTGGCGGCGGCTCCGGCGACCCGTCCCCGTTCACCGCGCTGGGTGTCCGTCGCGGCATCGAGGCCTGCGTGATGCTCAAGCTCGGGCGCTCTTCCCTCGAAGACATCCGCGTCGCCGTCCAGGGCGTCGGCCACGTGGGTTACCACCTCTGCAAGGAGCTACACGCGCAAGGCGCCAAGCTCACGGTGGCCGACATCGACAAGCTCAAGGCGGAGCGCGCCCAGCGCGAGTTCGGCGCCAACGTGGTCCCCATCGACCGCATCTTCGACGTGGAGTGCGACGTGCTCGCGCCCTGTGCCCTCGGCTCCGCCCTCAACGACGAGACCATCCCCCGGCTGCGGGCCCTGGTGGTGGCCGGGGCCGCCAACAATCAGCTCGCCGAGCCCCGCCACGGCGACGACCTCAACGCGCGCGGCATCCTCTACGCGCCCGACTACGCCATCAACGCGGGCGGGCTCATCAACGTGGCCCTCGAGCTCCAGAGCTACGACGCCACCAAGGCCCGTGAGCAGACGATGCGTGTGTACGACACGATCTACGAGATCGGCGAGCGGAGCATGCAGTCGCTCACGCCCACCTATCGGGTGGCCGATCTGATGGTGGAAGAGAAGCTCGCCAAGGCTACCCCCAAACACACCGGCTGAGACGGCGCGATCGGAGCGAGCATCCTGTGTCCGACCTGAGCAACGACCCCATCGTCACCGGCGACGAGGCCACCCTTCACGTGGTGGAAGACGCCCTCGGGAGCCTGTGGAGCGTCGCCAACAAGCTCTCGCGGATCCGCTCCGCCCACGCCTCGCGCTACACCGTCACCGTGTTCGGCTCGGCGCGCATGCGACCGGAGCACCAGCTCTACCGCGACGTGAAGGAGCTCACCACCGAGCTCTCCGCGCTCGGCTGCGACATCGTGACCGGTGGCGGACCGGGCCTGATGCAGGCCGCGAACGAAGGGTCGCAGGCCGGCGATCCCCACGACCAGACGCGGTCGATCGGCATTCGCATCGCCCTCGACTTCGAGAAGCACCCCAACCCCTTCGTGGAGGAGGTGTACACCCACCAGACCTTCTACACGCGGCTGCACCAGTTCGTGCGACTCTCCAACGCCTTCGTGGTGGTGGGCGGAGGTCTCGGCACCACGCTGGAGCTCGCGATGGTGTGGCAGCTCCTGCAGGTGCGGCACATCGCCGACGTGCCCCTCATCCTCGTGGGTCCGATGTGGACCGAGCTCGTGGGCTGGGCCCGGCGCCACATGCTCGACCACGAGCCTCCCTTCGCCAGCGCCGAAGACTTCGAGCTGCCCATCTGCGTCGACACCGTCGCAGAAGCGATCGTGCTCCTCCGACCGCGCGTCGAGGCCCACCGCCTCGCCGTCGCCCGCCACCCCTCCGCCCCTACCCCCTGAGACCCACCGATGCACAACCGTAACGGACGCAAGAACGACGAGCCGCGCGCGATCGAGATCCAACCCGGGTTTCACCACAACGCGGAGGGCTCGGTGCTCTATCGAGCGGGCGGCACCGTGGTGTTGGTGACCACCTCGGTGGACGACGATCTCCCGAAGTGGATGGATGAGGACGACGGGGGCTGGCTGACCGCCGAGTATCAGATGCACCCCCGCGCGAATCCCAAGCGACGCGAAAGCCGCGACGGCCGTGGGCGCCCCCCCAAGGGGCGCACCATGGAGATTCAGCGGCTGGTGGGCCGCGGCCTGCGAGCGGCCGTGGATCTGAAGGCGCTCGGCCCCCGCAACATGACGGTCGACTGCGACGTGCTCGAGGCCGATGGGGGCACCCGCACCGCATCGGTGACCGCCGGCTTCGTGGCCACCGCGCTCGCGCTGCACAACATGGGTCTCGCCGGCCTCCTGGTCGATCAGGTGGCCGCGATCAGCGTCGGCTACGTGGGCGGAGAGGTGCTCGTAGATCTCGACTACAAAGAAGACAGCGCGGCGCGCGTCGACATGAATGTGGTGGCCACGCGGGGGGGCCGCCTCATCGAGGTGCAGGCCACGGCCGAAGACAAGGCCATCGATCGCGCCGCGTTCGACGCGATGCTCGACGCCGCCCTCCGCGCGATCGCCGGTCTCTGCACGCTGCAAGAGCAAGCCTTGCAGGCGGCCGGCGCGGACCTCAAGATCCTCATGAGACAAGAGCGGTGACGCAGGCGGTGATGAGCATCGTGGTTGCCACTGGCAACCGAGGGAAGCTGGCCGAGATCCGTGCGATCCTCGCCAATCTCCCCGTGGAGGTGCTCTCCGCCGCCGAGGCGCTCGGAGAGGCGCTGCCCAACATCAACGAGGATGGCGACACCTTCGAGGCGAACGCGCTCATCAAGGCCCGGGCGGTGGCGACGGCCTCGATGATGCTCACCCTCGCCGACGACAGCGGCCTCGAGGTCGACGCCCTCGGCGGCCGGCCGGGGGTTCGCTCCCGGCGCTTCGCGGGCGAGGGAGCGACCGACGCCGAGAACAACGCCGAGCTCCTCCGGCGCATGGACGAGGTGGAGGACGCCGACCGCACCGCGCGCTTCCGGGCAGCCATCGCGGTGGTGGATCCGTGGGCCGACGGCGAGGAGACGGTGGTGGCCGGGAGCTGCGAAGGCCTCATCGCCCGCAAGCCGAGCGGCACCGGCGGCTTCGGCTACGATCCGCTGTTCATCGTGGAGGGCACCGCCCGCACGATGGCGGAGCTCGACGAGGCCGACAAGAACGAGATCAGCCACCGAGGCCGAGCCCTCCGCGAGCTCCAGCCCAAGCTCGAGCACATCATCCGAGGACGTCTGAGCCAGGCCGAGAGCATCCTCCGCGGCTCGTTCTCCCCCCCGCCCTCGGCGCGAGGAGGGGTGTGAGCTACCTCAAGGCACGGAACGACCGACTGGGCACGGTGGGCCTCGACATCGTGCTCTCCGTGTTGTTCGGGTTCCTCGGCGGCCGCTGGCTCGATGGCAAGCTCGACACCCACCCCTACCTCACGGTGTTGGGCTTCGCGCTGGGCCTCGCCACCGCAGGGCGGTTCCTCTGGCGCGCCGCCCGCCGCATGAAGGCACGCACCGAGGGCGACGGGTTCCGCGAGGCCGACGCGGGCCGCGACGCTCGGTTCAAGATGGACCGCAAACGAGAAGAGGACGAGGGTGAGCCCTAAGCGGATCGAGCTCGACGGGGCGATGATGATCTCGCTCACCGCGGTGGCCGGCGTGGCGGTGACGCTCTCGCTCGGGGCCCTCGCCGCGTTCGGCTGGAGCGCGGCCATGGGGGTGGCCACCGGCGGGCTGATGGCGACGGTGAACCTCTACCTCCTCGCCCTGATCTCGCGCGGTGTGCTGAGCGACGATCGCCACCGGCGCCTGTGGGGGGTGGCCGGCGGGTTGAAGTTCTTCGCCCTGCTCGCGCTCGCCTTTGTGCTCCTCCAGGCCGGCCTCGTCTCGGGCATCACGCTGGTGGCCGGCTTCGCCTCGCTCCCCGTGGGTGTCACCCTCGGCATCCTCGCCGCAGGCACCCAAAAGAAGGGCCCGCGGAGGAGCGCCTGAGAGGCCCCTCTCGCCAGATTCCAGGCACCTCGAAAAAGAACCGCGGCGAAAACGTCAGAGGCTGGTTTCTTGCACATGGACCTGGTAGGTCCCCCCTCGACTCGCCCGCCCGTTGGGCCGCGACGTCGACGAGCTAGGCAACCGAGCTAGGCCATCGAGCCGAACCGAGGTCACCATGCCCGAGCACATATCCCTTCTGCACTACCTCCTGTATCGGCTGGAGTTTCTGCGAACCAGCAGCGACATCAAGCACTCGTTCCTCTTTCACCGACACCTCGGTTACAAAGACTACGAGCCCGTCTTCATGGCGTTCCTCCTCATGCTGGTCATCGTGTACCTGACCACCGAGGTTCGCGGCATCTACAAGCGCATGGCCGGCGCCAGGAAGGCGAGCGAGCTCGCGCCGGAAGAAGAGCTCACCCTCCAGACCTTCTTCGAGGTGTTCTTCGAGTTCTTCTACAACATGGCCAAGGACGTGATGGGGGCGAAGAACGCCAAGCGTTACTTCCCGCTCATCGGCGCGTCCGCCATCTTCATCTTCATCTCCAATGCCATCGGGTTCATCCCGGGCATGCTGCCTCCCACCTCGAACCTCAACATCACCTGGGGGAGCGCCGCGCTCGTGTTCCTGGCCTTCAACTACTACGGCCTGCGCGACAACGGCCTCGACTACATCAAGCACATGGCGGGCTGGGGCAGCTTCAAAGGCACCGCGCCCAACCTCGCGCTCGCGGTGCTGATGATCCCGATCGAGCTCATCTCGCTCTGTGTGCGACCGATCACGCTGGCGATTCGGCTCATGATGAACATGGCCGTCGACCACCTCTTGCTGAGCTTGTTCGCGGGCCTGTTCGCGATCCTCGTGCCGCTGCCCATCATGTTCCTCGGCATCATCGTCGTGTGCGTGCAGACGCTGGTGTTCTGCCTTCTCACCGCGATCTACATCGGTCTCGCGACCGAACACGCGGAGCATCACTGAAACGATTCCGCCTTGCGTGCGGCGATTCAAAAAAGTCGTCGCAAGGCCTAGCCAACCCTTCCCGTTCGGTCTAAACGGAGGCCGATTTCTTACCCCGCCTGGGAGGCAAAAGGAGCCACACTCAGATGACACTCAAGAAGAAGCTCTCGCTCTATGCTGCCATCATCACCGGTACCGTGATCGCCCCCGCGATCGCGCTCGCCCAAGGTGGTGCGCCCGCTGCTGCGTCGAACCAGCACGACTCCAACGCATACCTCGCGCTCGGCGCAGCCATCGCCATCGCCGTCGCCGCCCTCGGTGGCACCACGGCGCAGGGCAAGACGGCGGCGGCGGCCCTCGAGGGCATTGCACGTCAGCCGAACGCCGCGCCTCGCATCCAGACCCCGATGATTCTCGGTCTGGCCCTCATCGAGTCGCTCGTGCTGTTCGCATGGGTCATCGCGTTCTTCCTGCAGGGCAACATCAAGGTCGGCTGAGCTCAAAACAACGCTCGAGCCCCTGACCTCCCAGCAGGACCCCAGGACGAACGAGCCACGGCTGGCACCGCGCCCGTCGTGGCTCTTTTTTTTGTCGCCCGCCCAACCGCGCACGGGCGCGCTCGTGGGCGGCGTGGCTGCTCCTCGCCCGAGTGGGGGTGGATCTGCCGGTCGCCGTCAGCTCGTCGGCTCGGGGCCCACCGCGCGGCCGTCGCCACGCTCTTCGATGGCTCGGCGGGCGAGCGCGTCGGCGCGTTCGTTGAGCGGCACGCCGGCGTGGCCGGGCACGTACACGAGCCGCACGGGGCGACCGGAGAGCGCGCCGCGGAGCTCGGCGATGAGCTCCTTGTTCGCCTTGGCCTTCCAGCCCTTCTGCAGCACCCCGATCGCGTACTGGCTGTCGGTGTGGATGACAGCGGGAACATCGGGGGCGATCTCGTCGAGCGCGCGCAGGATGGCGGTGAGCTCGGCGATGTTGTTGGTGGCCTTGCCGAGGTACTCGAACCGCTCCACCCGCTGCTCGCCGTTCAACACCACGAGCCCGAGCCCCGCCGGCCCCGGGTTGCCCGAGCAAGCGCCGTCGGTGTAGGCCACCACGCTCCCCGGGGGCGGGGCGATCGAGCTCGCCGCCGCGGTCGCCGCGCTGGCCGCTCGCTTCTTCTTGCCGCGCTCCACCTCCTCGGCCTCCCCGCAGGCCTCGTCGGGCAGCACCTCGGGGCTCGCGACCTCGAGGTTGGCCGCGGCGGCTCGGTACAGCTTGCCGTCGTTTTGCTTGTAGCGGATCTCCACCCGGCCCCCGTTCGACAGGAGCTGTCCCTGCTCGGTGGCTCGAGCGAACACGAGCTGACCTCGCAGTTTCGCGCGCACCCAGGGCATCAGCGCGGCGAAGCCTTGATGGAGTCGATGGCGTGCACCGGCGCGTCGTCGCCGGCCATCAGCTCGCGGATGGCGCCGAGCACACGTCGGTGGCGCTCGAGGGTGCTCTGTCCTTCGAACGAGGGCGCCACGATGGCGATGTTGAAATGCCGCCCATCTCCCGACACGTCGATCGAGGTCGCGTCGGCGATACCGGTTTGCAGGGCCGTGCGGAGCTCGTTGAGGATGCTGGCCATGACCGCGAGTACACCAGGATCGCTCTTCGCCGCAACCTCCGAGGCGCGGGGGTGCCGCCGCCGCTCCTCGTCGCGAACGGCGGCGGGAACGGACGCCTACTGGGCGTCGGTGGCCATGCAGGCGTTGAGCTGATCGGGGCAGTAGGTGCTGACGCAGCTCTGGCAATAGCTGTCCACGAAGGCCGGATCGGTGCAGGCGCTGTCGGCGCAGTACTCGTAGCAGCTGCCGCTGCACGCGCAGCTGAGGAGGTCACCGTAGGGCTGGTAGGCGGTCTCGCAGAGGTCCTCGGTGGTGAGCGTGCCCCCGCTGAAGACCACGTCGCCGCAGCCGCTGCAGGTGGGACCGCCGCCCGCGCCGCCCGCGCCGCCCGCGCCGCCCGCGCCGCCCGCGCCGCCCACCCCGGGGAGGGTGCTGCCCGTGCTCGGCCCGGAGCCGACGCTGAAGCCGCTCGGCACGTCATGCTCCAAGTTCACGTCCTCCACCTCGGTGCCGACGAACTCGGTGGTCTCGGTGCAGGGAGGCGGCAGCTCGCCGCAGCCGTCGCCGCTGCAGCTCCACGAGGTCTTCACCTTCACCTCGCCGAACGTGAGCGCGCCGTCGACCGTCATCTCGACGCTGGTCTCCACGGTGGTGGTGCGCTTGGCTCCGGAGCCGTTGCCGTTGGCGTTGTCGAAGTTGATGTCGACGGTCTTGCCTTCGAACTCGTAGACGTCACCCTCGCTGAAGTTGCCCGTGTAGGTGCCCTCCAGGGTGACCTCACCGGCGTCGAGGTAGCGGTCGTCGTCGACGCCCGCATAGAGCACCAAAGTGCGGCTCGACAGCAACGTGGTCTTGTCGTTGCGGACGTTGGCGTCGGCGCCTTGATATTGCCAGTAACAACCGTCGGAGAGCTTTGCGCTCGTCGAGGCCACCCGGTACACGACGTAGTCGCCAGGTTCCACCGTGTCACAAGCGGTTGCCGAGAGGCCGGCCACCAAGACGCCCAAAAGCCAATGTGCTCGTCGCATTTCGAGTCCCTCTCTCTTTGCAACGTGAAAAGAGTCGCTGCGTGTGTGTTTCGGTGCTTCTTACGACCCGACGTGCCGATGTCTTCCCTCCCCGTCCCCCGCGCGGCGGGACGCGGACCGCTCCGAGAGGCAGGAGGCAGCGCCAGACCCAAGGACCGCGCGTCCGACGTCCCTCCCTTCCCCCGACCCAGGGGACGTTGTAACTAAACGCCCGAAAGACGGCCCCCATGGCAGAGACCATCACGTCCATCTTCGCCGCAAATCTGTTCGCCGGGCAGCGTTGCATCGTCACCGGAGGGGGGAGCGGCATCGGGCTCCGCACCGCCCAAGAGCTGCGCCTGCTCGGGGCCAAGGTCGCGATATGCGGGAGAAACTCCGAGAAGCTGGCCGACGCCAAGGCGGTGCTCGAGCAGACACCGGGGCCGGTGGACGGAGTGCTCGCGGCGCCCTGCGACATCCGCGAGCCGGAGCAGATCACGCGCTTCGTCGACGACGTGCTCGCCGCTTGGGGCACGGTCGACGTGCTCATCAACAACGCGGGGGGACAGTTTCCGAGCGCCGCCGAGCACCTCTCGCCACGCGGCTGGGAAGCGGTGGTTCGCAACAACCTCAACGGCACGTTCTTCATGACCCGTGAGGTGGGCACACGCGCGATGATCCCCGCCCGCAAGGGTCGTGTGGTGATGGTGACGGCGATGGTCGCGCGGGGGTTTCCGGGCATGTCCCACACCGGCGCGGCACGTGCAGGCGTTGAGAACCTCACACAATCGCTCGCCATCGAGTGGGCCCAGCACGGTGTGCGCGTCAACTGCGTCGCGCCCGGCAACAACATCCGCTCGAGCGGCACGAAGCAATACGGTGAGCAGGCCCTGGAGATGACCCGGCGCGCGACGCCCCTCCGGCGGCTCGGCTCGGTCGACGACGTCGCCCGGGTCATCGTCTTTCTCGCCAGCGAGCAGAACGACTTCGTGACGGGGAGCATCTACCGGGTCGACGGCGGGCAGGCGCTGTGGGGCGACATCTGGCAGATCCCCGACCCGCTCCCCGACCGGTTACCAGACACGGATCCGTGAACGCGCCCCCCTCGCATCCCTGCACGCCGCCGCTGAGGCCTCCGATCCGTGTGCGCGTGTTTCGTTGGTACGTGCGCCTCGAGCGCTGGCTCGTGGGCTACTTCACGCGGCACCCGCCAACCCTCAAGCACACGCTCTGGCCCCTCCTGCTGCTGTCGGTGGTGCTCTACATCCGCCACCCGGCCACCAACTACATCTTCGACGAGCAGGAGGCGCTCCTCGCCAACCCGTACGTCAACGCGATGAAGGATCTCGGCTACTGGGATGCCATCTATCGCGACTTCTGGGGCCTGCCCCCCGACGCGAGCATCGGGAGCTATCGTCCGCTCCCCAACTTCATCTGGCGCGCGACCTGGGTGGTGAGCAAGCACCCCTTCTTCCACCACCTGTACAACCTGCTGTTCCACGCCCTCAACGGCGCGCTCCTCGCGGGGGTGGCGTTTGCGGTCACCAAGCGCCACGCGGTGGGGTGGCTCACCGGCGTCATCTTCGTTTGCGCGGCGGTCATCACCGAGGCGGTCAGCGGCATCGTGGGCCTCGCCGACGTGCTTGGCGGCCTCGGCGCGGTGCTCGCGCTCGCCGGGCTCCGCCTGTCCGCGCCGTGGATGGCCGCGGCGGTGTTCGGGGGGGTGCTCGTGGGCCTCTTCAGCAAGGAGAGCGCGCTCGTGTGCGTGCCGCTCGTCCCGGTCGCGGCGCTGCTCACGGCTCCCTACCTCCACCCTGCGCGTCCGGCCCGTTGGGCGCGTACCCTCATCTCCTTCGTGGCCGCGGCGGGTGCCTTCGTGCTGTACGTCGAGCTCCGGCGCGAGTGGTTTCCGTCGCCGCTCCCATCCGAGCTGTCGCTCCCCCTCCCCGACGACGCGTCCACCCTGCAGGTGTTGCATCGCGAGTTCCTGGTGTGGTTTCGGCAGGCGCCGTTGCCCAAAGAT
This sequence comes from uncultured Polyangiaceae bacterium, assembly GCA_964401935.1. GTDB lineage: Bacteria > Myxococcota_A > Polyangia > Polyangiales > Polyangiaceae > JAPYTK01. The sequence goes on along the minus strand of CAYOAL010000046.1, from coordinate 36,079 downwards.
CCGCTCAACAACCCGCTCGCCGAGGCCGACTTCCCCCACCGCGTGTCGGGCGCGCTGCGGGTGTACTGGCGTGGGTTCACCCAGGTGCTCTGGCCGATGCGGCTCAGCGGCGACTACTCGTTCCCGCAAGAGCCGATCCCCACGTCGCTCTATGCGTGGGAGAGCGTGGCCGGTGGGGTACTCCTCGTCGGCCCGCTCCTCGTCGGCCTCGTATTGCTCGTGTACGCTTGGAGCCGTGAGCTTCGCGACAAGCGCCACTTGGTGGAGCCGGGCGCGCTCTCCGACGCACTCGCCGAGCTCATGACCGGGCCTCCGAGCGCGCACCCCTCCCGCCCCCTCACGGCCGCGCTCTTGATGACGCCGCGGCGGCCCTGGCACACGAACAAGCTCGCGCTCGGTCTCCTCGCCACGGTGGCCGCGCTCGTCGCGCTCGGCACCGAGTACGAGCTGGTGCGCCGCGGAGGGCCCACCTGGGTGAAGACCTGGCCTTTCGCTCTCGGCCTGGGGATCGTCGGCCTGGGGCTCTTGGTCGAGGGGTGGCGCGGGCAGCGACGGCCCATGGCGGCGGCCGGGGCGTGGCCTTGGCGCCACGTGATGCCGACGCTGGTCGCGCTCGGCCTCCTGTGGATGGCGGTGAGCTACTTCCCGCACTCCAACATCCCCGCCGTGCTCCCCACGGTGCGGGCCGAACGCTTCTGGTACTTCCCGGTCATCGGCACGTCGCTCGTGCTCGCCGCCTTCTTCGCCTGGCTCGCCGAGAAGCTCCGCGGCGTCGAGCTCTTTCGGATGCCGGTCTCGGTGCTGTTCCCTGGCGTGTTCATCGGTGTTCAGGCGTTCTTCGCCTACTCGCACTCGATGGACTACCAGGACGACCTCGCGTTCTGGAGGGCCACCAAGAACAACGTGCCGCGGAGCGCGAAGGCGCACCTCAACTACTCGGTGATGGTGGGCGCGCGCGGTGACCTCGAGACGCGGCTGTCCGCGAGCCAGATCGCGATGTCGCTGGCGCCCGAGTGGCCGATGGCCACCATCTACACCGGCGACACCCTCTGCCGCATGAAGCGCGCCCACGAGGCCTGGCCCTACTATCGTCAGGGCTTCGCCATCGGTCCCAACGAGCGGAGCCTCATCGCGCTCGCGCTCCAGTGCATGCACGACGAGGGCATCCTCCTCACCTACGAAGACGAGCTCCGCGCGCTGGCCGACGAGCACGTGGGCAGCTGGCTGCGTTTTCTCGCCTACGACACCCTCGACAACCACGAGAAGAACAACGGCGTCGATCCGCAGTATCGCCCGCGCGGCTACAACGAAGGTCCGAAGGAGGAGAAGGACGAGGGCGAGGACGAGGGCGAGGGCGAGGGCGAGAGCGCACCAGCCGAGGGCGCACCAGCCGAGGGCGAGGAAGCGACCGGCGCCAGCGCCGACGCGACGACCGAGCCCATGGTGGATCCGCTCGTCGAGACCGTGACCCCCGAAGACGCTCAGAGCGCCGAGGGCGCACCGACCGACTAGGCGCGTCGAGTCGGTCGCGCGGCGGGTCCATCGACGCATCCTGGGTCCCGCGCGCGGCAGAAGACCTGCCCGGACCGCGCCCACGATCGGCGCGCATGCCGCTTCAGGCGCGATGGCTACGCGACTAAGCTCTCCCCATGGTCAAGGACAAGGGCCCCGTGGTGCTCTGCGTGCTCTCAGGCTGGGGGCATCGCGACGGCGGGGAGGACAACGCGCAACAACTCGCCGAAACCCCCACGCTCGACAGGCTGCTCGCTCGGCACCCGCGTGCCCTGCTCACGGCCAGCGGCGAGGCGGTGGGCCTGCCGTTCGAGCAGGTGGGGAGCGGTGACGTGGGCCTCGCGGTGATGGGCGCCGGGCGCGTGGTGCCCTCGGCGCGAGCGCTCATCGACGAGGCGGTGCGGAACCGCAAGCTCTCGCGCGTGCCGATGCTCGATCAGACCGTGCGCATCTGCATGTACGACGAGTGCCCGGTGCACCTCATCGGCCTCTTGTCCGACGCGGGCGTGCACTCCCACATCGATCACCTCTTCGAGCTGATCGACATGTTCAACTTCAACGACGTGAAGGTGGTGGTCCACGCCATCCTCGATGGGCGCGACACCCCCCGGCGCTCGGCCATGAGCTACCTGAACGCGCTCGAAGGCTACATCGAAGACAAGGAGCGCGTGACCATCGGCACGATCGGCGGGCGCTACTGGGCGATGGACCGCGACGAGCGCTGGGACCGGGTGTATCGCGCGTTCCACGCCATCGTGCGCGACCGCGAGCTCGGACCGGTGGCTCCCCACCAAGAGACGCCCTACGAGCTGATGACCACCGCCTACTCGAAGGAGATCGACGACGAGCTCGTCGAGCCAACGCGCATCGGGAGCTACCAGGGGCTCAACGGCGACTATCTCTGCGACTTCGCCACGAAGTCCGACCACCAGATCTGGGAGTGGACGGGGCTCGACGCCGGCTTGGTGTTCAACTTCCGTGGCGATCGCACGCGGCAGCTCACCGGTATGCTCACCCGCCAAGGCGTCCCCGAATACGTCACCGACGACCTGCTGATGGATCGGCGCTTCCCAGTGCGAGGGTTCCGCGACAAGTGCCTCACCGTCTTCGCCCACGCCGGCGCGGACATCGCGGTGCCGGTCGCGTTCCCGGTGGCGCCGGTGGAGGCCACGCTCGGGGAGGTGCTCGCGGCGCGCGGCCTCCGCCAGCTGCGCTGCGCCGAGAGCGAAAAGACCCCGCACGTGACCAGCTTCTTCAGCGGCGGTCGCGAAGCGCCGTTCGAGGGCGAGAGCCGCAAGATCGTCCGCTCGCCCAAGCTCGTGGAGACCTACGATCAGAAGCCGGAGATGGCGGCCGCGAAGATCGCGGAGGCGGTGGTGGCGGGCATCGAGGGTGGCGAGGCCGACTTCATCCTGGTGCACTTTGCCAACCTCGACGCGGTGGCCCACTCCGGAGATCTCGCGGCCACCAAGAAGGCTGCGGAGGCGGTCGACGCCGCCCTCGAGCGGATCTGTGCCGCGCTCGAGCCTCGAAGGGGCACACTGCTGCTCACCTCCGACCACGGCAACTGCGAGCGGATGACCGACGCTCGAGGCGAGCCGAACGGCGCTCACACCGACGCCTCGGTTCCGCTCGTGCTCGCGAGAGGCTCCAACGACGAGGCGTTTCCCCTCCGGAGCGAGGGAACGCTCGCCGACATCGCCCCCACCGTGCTCGACGTGATGGGGCTCGACGTCCCCGACGTGATGACCGGCCGCTCGCTCCGCGGCTGACCCACGGAACGCCATGGCCTCGTCGGCTTCGTCTGACTCACGCGACTGGCTCGCTGGCTTCGAGCTCGGTGAGCAGCTCGAAGCGAACGCGTTCACGGCCACGTTTCGCGCGCTGCGACGGACCGATCGACGACGCGTGTTGGTGAGGACGATGAAGCCCGGCCTGCGTCAACCCGACGACGCGCTGACGCTCCTCGGCCGCGAGCTCGACGTGGTCTCGAGCACGCTCCACCCGTCGCTGCCGATCCTCCTCGAGACGGTGCGGGCACCCAAGCGACTGGCGCTCGTCTATGCCGACGCGGGCGGGCACCGTCTGACCGACATCTTCGACCGCACCCCGCGCGTCGCTCCCGCGTCAGCCCTCGCGATCGCGGAGGCGATCGCCAGCGTCCTCGCGGCGCTCCACCGCGCGGGCTTCGTGCACGGCCGCCTCCGGGCAGAGTCGATCGAGCTCACCGAGCAGGGCCTGTTGATCCTGCACGATCCGGCCGGCGTCGGGGCCCGTGGCGGCGGCGGCGATCCCGATCTGGACGCGCCAGAGAACATGGCCCCCGAGCAGGTGCTCGGTCAGACGCCCGGCCCGGAGACCGACGTCTACTTGCTCGGTCGGCTCATGTTTCAGCTCGTGGCCGGTGCGTTGCCCTTCGGAACGAGCGTGGGCGGGATCACCCAGCAGATCCGCCACGCGGAGGCTCCTCAGCTGTCCACGCTCGCCCCCGATGCGCCGCGCGAGCTCCAGCGCATCGTGAGCCGCTGCTTGCGCAAGCGTGGGCGTGACCGCTACCCCGACATGGCCTCGCTCGAGAGCGAGCTCTTGCGCGTGATGCGGTCGAGCACGTCCCTGTCGCGCGAGCACCTCGTGGCCCTCGCCCTCGCCGACGCGGGGCTCGCGGCCGAGCTGCCGCGGCCTCGCGAGCGCGGCGTAGCCCGAGGTGCCATCAGCATGCCGCTGTGGGTACAGGGCGCGATGCGCTGGGGAGCGGTCGGGCTCGGCGCGATCGTCCTCGTGGCGGTGGGGTGGACGCTCCTCGCCGGCGACGACCGCAACACGCCGAGCGGGCCTCAAGGGATCGTGAAGCGGCCCGCCCAGCTGCGGGTGCTGGCCCGGCCCTGGGCCGAGATCTACGTGGACGGCGAGCTCGTCGACGTCACCCCGGTCGGACGCGCCATCGAGGTCACGCCCGGGCGCCACGTGGTGGAGCTCAAGCACCCCAACGCGGACCCGATCACCCGCGAGGTGGAAGTCATCGCCGGGCAGACCGTGCTCCTCGACGTGGAGATGCAGGTGAAGCGCCCCCCCGACGCCGGCGTGCCCGACGTGACCGACGCCGCGGTGCCAGACGCCGAGGCGGTCCGCCCCTGACGAGGCGCTCGGCCGCCTTCGAGGCCGAGGCCGCGCGAGCGAGGTGGCGAGCGAGGTGGCGAGCGAGGTGGCGAGCGAGGTGGCGAGCGAGGTGGCGAGCG
>CAYOAL010000046.1:23330-31231 GCA_964401935.1 uncultured Polyangiaceae bacterium | reverse complement strand
AGGTGGCGGTCCGCCGGCGGCCGCCCGCCACCCGCCACCGCGGGCGTTGTCGCGTGCATGACACTTCGGACACTTGGCGAGCTGTGGCGACGGCACGATCTTCGCGATGGCCCGGGGCATGAAGAACTTTCCGAAGCTCTTGGGTTGGGCCGCGCGATGGGTGGCTCGTTCGGTGTGGTGGCCGGTCGCTGCCAAGGCGGCCGTCGCGATGGCCACCTTCGTCGCGCTCGCGCATGTGGGAGCCGGCACGATCTCACGCCTCGATCGGGATCCAGCCGCGGAGCTCACTCCGACCGCGACGTCGAGCGCGGCGCCGACGGCGACCGCTTCGGCGGCCGCCAGCGCGCGACCGGTGAGCTCGGCGGCGAGCGCAGCGCCGTGTCGGTCGGGCACGGCCAAGCCTCCCACGAACGACGCGGCCTGGACCAGCGACGGGCGCCTCATCCTCAACCTGGCCGGCGAAGGCGACCTCGTGAAGCTCCCCCAGATCGGCCTCAAGCGCGCACAAGCGATCGTGGCCCTGCGCGGCAAGCTCGGTCGCTTTCGACACCTGCGCGACCTCTTACGCATTCGGGGCATCGGCCCGCGCGTGCTCACCAAGCTCGAACCGCGGCTGGTCCTCGATCCCCCTCCCCCGACGCAGCGCGACTCGAAGGAGAGCTCGTAGCGTGGCGCGGAGCGGCTACCGACGACGCCCCGTGACGCGAGCTTGCCAGAGGTCGTCCGCTGTCGAGCCCACGGCGCGGGGGCTCCCCGCGAACCTCACTCCACGCGGCTCGCCACGAAGTCCGCGGCGAGACGCCCGAGATGATCCCCAACCGCCCCAAAGCGCAGCTCGACGGGCTTGGTGGCGAACCCGTGCGCCGCCCCCTCCACCCGCACTTGGTCGCTGGTCGTGCCGCCCTCCGAGAGCGACACCACCATCGTGATCTTGGTCTGGAGGAAGTTGGGGTTGTCGTCGACGGTGTAGAGCTCGCCAACCACCACGTCTTCCACGCGCGCCACGATGGTGGGCCCGGGTCCGATGCTGAGCCCCTTCTCGCCGAGGCGCGCGGTGAGCGCGGCGGGGAACCGCTCGAGGAAGGTCGCCTTGCCGCGCTGCCACAGCTCCACGAGATCGTCGCCCGTGGCCACGTACTGCTCCTCGCTGCCGCCATCCACCACCATGTCGCCGAGGCTCGGCGCGTCGAACATGAAGCTCTTCTTGCCCTTGAAGGCTGCCTCGTCGCCCTGCTTCACCACCAACCACGGGTCGCTGCATGCCCATGAACCAACACCGAGCACCACCAACGCGCCCCAGCGGCGCAGAGCGCCCAGCGAGGTCGTCCAGCGGCGCAGAGCGCCCAGCGAGGTCGTCCAGCGGCGCAGAGCGCCCATCGAGGTCGTCCAGCGGCGCAGAGCGCCCATCGAGGTCGTCCAGCGGTGCGCGCCGTGTCGCTTGGGTCCATTCCCCACCATCGCGCGATGCTGACCCGAAACGCAGCCGGCGGCTACGACCTGGTGGCGCGGGCCGTCCCTCGCGCCGCGGTGGGCGCCTCGACGCGTCGCTCGATGGAGCAGCCCGGGTCCCCCTGGCCGAGACGCGCCGGCTCGCGGCGGCACCGGGGGCAGGTGGGATGGGTGGGTGCCGGGGGTTGAGGGTTGCGCTACGATACGTCAGCTCGCACGGGTGGGGAGTGGCCTCCCCGCCCCCCGATGCGGGCCGTCGAGGACCCGATGCCCGATTCAGCCATCAGCCGCCGCCGTCTCATGCAGTCCACCGCCGCGCTCGGGGCGACGCTCGCCCTCCCCGAGTCGGCCGCGGCGGCGCCGAGCAAGTGGGCCGCCAAACCGCCCGCGGGCTTCGTGCGCATGTCGATCCCGGGGAAGGTGGTGCGCGTTCACCAGGCGGGGAGCCTGCAGTCGAACGGCGTGTTCCCGAAGCCGGAGGCCGCCGAGGCGATGCTCACCCGCGCCATGAAAGAGCTCACCGGCAAGAGCTCGCTCAAAGAGGCGCTGGCGCTCTTCGTGCACCCGAGCGACACCGTCGCCATCAAACCGAACGGCATCGCGGGCCGCAAGTCGATGAAGATGGCTACCAACAAGGAGCTGGTGCTCGTGATGGTGAACGCGCTCGTCGAGCTCGGCGTGCCGGCCTCGAAGATCACCATCTTCGAGCAATACCGCGACTTTTTGTTCGCCACGCGCTGCATCACCGACAAGGCCAAGCTCACGCCGGCCCCGGGCTTCCCCGAGGGCATCGTGATGAAGGTGCACTCCAACAGCGACGCGAAGATGGACGCGATCCAGGTGGGCAAGGTGGCGACGAAATACGTCACGCCGTTCACCGAGGCCTCGGTGGTCATCAACATGACGCAGGTGAAAGATCACTCGATCTGCGGCTTCACCGGGGCGCTGAAGAACATCACCCACGGCTGCAACGTCAACCCGCACGACTTCCACGATCACAACGCGAGCCCCCAGATCGCTCACCTCTACGCCCAGGACGTCGTCAAGACGCGGGTCGCGCTCCACGTCGCCGACGCGTATCAGGTGATCTACGACAAGGGCCCCATCGACAACAACCCGAAGACACGCGTGAAGCACGAGTCGGTGTACGTCTCCACGGATCCGGTCGCGCTCGACGTGATCGGCTGGAAAGTGGTGGAGAAGCTCCGCAAGGAGAACGGCCTGTCGACGCTGAAGGCCGCCGGGCGCGAGCCCACCTACCTCAAGACCGCCGGCGAGCTGGGCCTCGGCGTGTTCGACGAGAAGAAGATTCGCCTCCAAGACATCAGCCTCTGAGGCCTCCGAGAGCTCGGCCTCGGAGGCCACCCCGGCCTCCGCCGCCGCGTCGAGGCGGCGCCGGTCGATGCCCCACCCCAAGGCGCCGCGGGCGCGCGGCCAGGCCGAGCTGGCCGACGACTGGCGGGCGGGGGGTGGCTGGCGTGGGCGCCGAGGCGCCTAGCTGGTTGACAAGGTTCGGCTTTCGAGCACGCGAGTCGAATCGCTGCAAAACTCGGGCCGAGGGCGCCGCGGATGGTGCTACATTGCGCAAAGCCGCATGGTCTCGTGCGGTTTGGATACAAGGGAGCACATTCGATGCCTATCGGAATGGAGATGAAGCTGCAGGTCAAGCTGTCGCAGCAGCTTGTGATGACACCGCAGCTCGTCCAGGCGATTCGCCTCCTGCAGCTGTCGCGACCGGAGTTGGTGGAGGAGGTTCGCAAAGAGCTCGACTCGAACCCGGTGTTGGCAGACGAGATCGTCGAGCCCAAGGCGCGCGAAGGGAGCGAGGCCTCGAAGCGTGAAGGTGGCGGCGACGAAGGCGGCGGCAACGAGGGCGGTGGCGACACGGCCGCTTCATCCCAGGCTGCCGACGGCGGCGAGATGGGTCAGGACGGCCGGGAGGGCGATCGAAACCAGGAGATCGACTGGGATCGCTACCTCGAGAACCAGCAGCTCCGCCAGCCGACCGGCGCCTCACGCGCTGGTTACGAAGACCTCCCCCCCATCGAGCAGAACCTCACCAAGCCGGCGAACCTGCGCGATCACCTCCTGTGGCAGCTCCAGATGAGCGACTTCGTCGACACCGAGCGCCACTTCGCGCTCTTGGTGATCGGCAACCTCGATGAGCGGGGCTACCTCGATCTCCAGGGCGGCACGGGTCCTGACGGCGAGCCGCTGCCCGATCTCACCATCGAGGATCTCGCGCTCGAAGCGGGCCTCGACCCCGACGACGCGAGCGAGGTGCTGTCGCTGATCCAGCGCTTCGACCCGGTGGGTGTGGCCGCCCGCAACCTGCAAGAGTGCCTGATGATTCAGGCCGAGGTGATGGGCTTCGACGAGATCGACAAGGCGATCATCATCCACCACCTGAGGGACGTGGAGCGACGGAACCTCAACGCCATCGCCAAGGCGCTCGAGATCGAGCTCGAGGACGTGATCGAGTCGGTGCAGGAGATCCAGAAGCTGGAGAGCATCCCCGCCCGCAACTTCGCCGACTTCGACGAGCGCACGATCGCCATCACCCCCGACGTGTTCGTCATCAAGGACGGCGACAAGTTCGTGGTCACCGACAACGACCGCGGCATGCAGCGGCTCTACATCAACGAGTCGTTGGTGAAGAAGATGCTCCGCGATCCGAAGGCGAAAGACTTCATCAACGACAAGCTCAGGAGCGCGCAGTGGCTCATCCGGGCGATCGAGCAGCGCCGTCGCACCATCATCAAAGTGACCGAGTGCATCGTGGAGAAGCAGCGCGAGTTCCTCGAGAAGGGAGTCGCCTATCTCAAGCCCATGATCCTGCGCGACGTGGCGGAGGCGGTGGGGATGCACGAGTCGACCATCTCCCGCGTCACGTCGAACAAGTACGTGCACACCCCGCAAGGGCTCTTCGAGCTGAAGTACTTCTTCAACTCGTCGATCTCGCGGGTGGGTGACGAAGACATCGCGTCGGAGAGCGTCAAGCAGGCCATCCGCGCGATCATCACCGACGAGGACAAGGCCAAGCCGATGAGCGACCAGGCCATCGTCAAGAAGCTCAAGGACGAGCGCGGCATCAAGATCGCGCGTCGTACCGTCGCCAAGTATCGCGAGATGCTCGGCATCCTGTCTTCCGCCAAGCGCAAGAAGCTCTTCTGAGCTCCCTCGGCCCGTCGGCTCGCAGGCCGCGCGAAGAGCCCCCGGTTGGCGGGCGCGCTCCACGGCGCGGACGAGTCGGCGCTCGGCCGTCGAGTGCCGACATGCCACGCGACGCAGCGCAGATCTTCAAGCGGTTCTTCCTGCCGCTCTACCCACCCGAGGTGCGCGAAAACCTCCAGCGCGCGCGCACCGAAGACGCGAACCCAGCTGGCAACCGCGCTATCCTCGGAGAGCTCGACGTCATCGCCGACACCTTCGCGAAGCTCGCGCCACAGGCGCTGAACGCGCCGGACCTCGTGCTCGACTTCAGCGACGCGTCGGTGCACCGGCTGTCGGCGGCCCTCACGCGAGACGCCTGCGACCGCCTCGTGACCCCGATCCGTCGCGTGGGTGAGGTGCCCCCCATCGTGTTGCTGGTCACCCACGGCGCGGTGTACGTGGGCGCGTGCATCGTGCGAAACCACGGCGGCACCTGGCAAGTGCGCAATCCCCTGTGGGAGTCGTTGGTGCGCCTCGAGTCACGCGCTGGCGTGGGTGACCTGGCCGTGTTCCAGTGGTGGCTGAAGTCGCTCGCCGATGACGAGATCGACGAGCCACGCCTCGGCGACCGCTACTTCCTCAACGTGGAGGTGCCGACGCGAACCCCCGAGACGCTGCCCGTGATCGCGCCGGCCACGCGACGCCTGCCGCGTCTGACGAAGGTGCGCTACGACACGCTCTACAAGTATCTGCGGGCCCACGTGCCCGAGCTCCGCAGCGTGGGCGATCACTTCCCCGACGCCGAGCGGTTCGCGGAGCTCGGCTTCGCCTGGCTCGACTTCGCCCTCCTCGGTGAGGGTCGCATGCTGTTGATCCACGGACCGAGCGAGCGGGGGGTTCACCTGTTCTGGCTCGACGCGGCGGGGTTTTGCGCCTCGGCGTTCTTCCCCGCCGACGCCGTCCCCGAGCACGAGGTGACCGCGGAGGGCGACACCATCGCAGTGACCGTTCACGTGCTCGGTCGAGCCGAGCGCCACGAGATGCTCTGGTGGGGGCCATCGGTCTGACCATGTTCGATCCGAACGTTCGCTTCGAAGGCTTCACGTACGACGACTGGGTGCGGGTGCTCGAGCTCTTCCGCCCCTTGCGGCGGGCCAACGTACCGCGAGACCCCAATCGCCCCCGCGGCCTGGTGGTGGTGGTGCATCACAAGGGGCGCGCGCTGAAGCTTTTGCACTCGAAGGTGGGGCGCCTCCGCCTCGACGACCTGGCCGACAACTGGCCGCTCACCGCGCAAGAGCTCGCCGAGCGCCACGACGCGAGCTGGGCGCTCTCCATCGAGCACGGCGCGCTCGACGCGGTGATGGACGAGCTCGGTCGACGCCTGCACCCGAGCGACGACATGACGGCGCAGTGGCTCCTCTTCGTCGACGCGCTCCAGCATCAGATGGAGCTCGGCCGGCTGGAGCTGTGGCCGCAGCGCCTCCAAGGCCTGCCGATGCCCACCACGGCCATGGTCGATCGATCGCTCGACATGATGTGCCCACCAGGGAAGACGATGTTGGTCGGTCTCTTCGAGGGCGACGATCTGTGGACGTCGATCGCGCTCCGTCGTGGTCCTCTGGGGATCGATCTGGTGATGGGTCCCGACGAAGTGCGCTCCGAGCTCGGTCTGTTGTCGGGAGACTTTCGGCGCGATCACCGACACCTCGCGCGCTGCGTGAGCGACGTGATGGGACCTCTGTCGCTGGGCTGTTTCGCCGAGCGCGGCACGTTTCGCGCGCTCGAGGTAGACCCCACCCCCGGCGCGTGGGCGATGGCGGTCGCCGTTCGCGACGTGGTGCTCTCGCCGGTTCCGCCCGCGATGGCCCTGCCGCTCGGCCTCGACGCAGGGAGGGCGGCGTTTACTGCCCTGCGTGACGTGGCGGCGCGCTTCGACAGCCGCGGCGTGATCCCTCACGCCCTCGGCCTGCTGCGCGACTCACCGCTCGGCCAGACGATCAACGCGACGCTGAGCGACAAGACCGTGGAGGATCTGCTCGGCTTTCACCCGCTCGAGATGTTGCGCAAGCTGCTCGAGCGCGACGAGTGAAGCGAGCCGCCGGTCGAGCTGCCCGGCGACGCGAACGCGCGCTCGGGGTGCACGAGGCCGTCACTCGGGGACGTCTTCAGGAGCCGAGGGAGCGGCCTGAACGTCGCGTGGGCGAAAACACGCCCGGCAACGCGCCTCGTAGCTGTCGGAGCCGCCGACGAGCACGGTGCCGCCAGACGGAAAGAGGCGCTGCGAGCGAGCCGCGTCGCGACCGCACACCGAGCAGACGGCACGCACCTTGAGCACCTCCTCCGCGATCGCCATCAACTCGGGCATCGGCGGGAACGGCCGACCAAGGTAGTCTTGATCGAGCCCAGCGAGGATGACACGTCGGCCCGAGTCGGCCAGCTTGTCGGCGGCTTCGACGATGCCGCGGTCGAAGAACTGGGCCTCGTCGATGGCCACCACTTGCGTTGCGTCGTCTACGCGCCGCAGCAGGCTCTCGCTCGAGGCCACGGCGACCGCATCGATGGCGATCGAGCCGTGGCTCACGATGCGCGTGCGATCGTAACGATCGTCGATGCGGGGCTTGAAGGCTTGCACGATCTGGCGCGCGAAGAGGGCGCGCTTGACGCGACGGATGAGCTCCTCGGTTTTCCCGCTGAACATGGAGCCAGCGATGACCTCGACGCGCCCAACCTCGCGCGAGAGCTCGCGACGCGAGGGATGCTCGGGAACCCCTGGCATCCGGCTCATGTACCAGAAGGCCCGGCCTCCCCCAATCCCTTCCCGCTCGAGGGCGCCTGCGGCGCGCCTCCCCGCTCCATCAAATAACGATAATCATTGAATAATGATGGGAGCCGAGGATGGATGCGGCGGTCATCGCATTGCGAGCTGTGCCTGGGCTATTCCCACGTGCTAGGATGTTTTTGTGCAGGTCGTTCTCCGAAAGATCGGGCGAGGTGGGCGAACCATCACAGGACGCCTGGTGAGAGCACCTCGCAAGGGTTCTGTCATCGTCATCGAGTTCTCGGACGGCATGCACGAGTACGTGACGACGCCCGTGCGTCGGGTGCTGAAGCTCGCCGGCGGCGAAGTGTTCTACATCGAAACGATGAACTCTCGCTACCGGCTCGAGGTGCGCACCCGCGAGCTCGCGCTCGACGACGTGATGGGCGGCTCGAGCACCTGAGAGCGCGGGAGCACCTGAGAGCGCGGGAGCACCTGAGAGCGCGGGAGCACCTGAGAGCGCGGGAGCACCTGAGAG
>CAYOAL010000046.1:0-23230 GCA_964401935.1 uncultured Polyangiaceae bacterium | reverse complement strand
GGGAGCACCTGAGAGCGCGGGAGCACCTGAGAGGGAGCACCTGAGAGCGCGGGAGCACCTGAGAGGGAGCACCTGAGAGCGCGGGAGCTCTCACCCATCCAAAGCGCGCGCGCCGAGCGCGCAGCACCCGACCGCGCAGCACCCGACCGCGCAGCACCCGACCGCGCAGCACCCGACCGCGCGAGCACGCGCGCCCGCGGCGAGCCCCCTCGGGGCGACGGGGGAGTCGCGTCGAAGGTTGGAGTTGCGTTCTTCGGGAGGATGGATACATAAACCTGCGGCACGACAGGGCCACGGCGGCCGCGGCAGGCGAATGTTGCCTCGCGGACCGCGGCCCGCCCTCGAGGCCGAGCCTCGGGGACCCTGGTTCGAACACCAGACTCGATCACTCAAAGCTCAGGAGACGACCGTGGGAAAGGGAGACCGCCGCAACTCGAACAAGATGCTTCAGCGCCGTTCGCGCAACCGCTTCAGAGGACGCAACGCGCGCCCGAAGCTGCCAGCGCGCGCACCGGTGCCCCCGCGTGAGCTTCGCGCTGCGCCCCCGCCGCCCGAGTCTGACGCAGCCGACGACTCCGAGTGATCGCCTCCGAGTGATCGCCGGACGCCGAGACCGATCGGGCCGCGCCTGTGGCGATCCCGTCACGCCGAATCGTCGGTAGAGTTGTGAGCCGGTGAGCGGCTGTTACACTGGAAACGGCACGTGCAGCGCGGAGCGTGGATCACCGACAGCATCGAGCTCAAGCAGCCCATCGCCGAGGGAGCGATGGGTCGTGTCTGGGTAGCTCACCATCACCGGCTTCGAACCCAGGTGGCGGTGAAGTTCGTCTCCGACAAGCTCGCCGACGACCGCGAGGAGGCGCTCGCGCGGTTCGAGCACGAGGCCACGGTCGCCTCACAGATCAAGAGCCCTCACGTGGTGCAGACGTTCGACAGCGGCGTCACCCCCGAGGGCGTGCCGTTCATCGTGATGGAGCTCCTTCACGGCGAGAGCTTCGGTCAGCGGCTGCGTCGTCAAGGGCACGTGAGCTTGCATGAGGTGACCACGGTGTTGCAGCACACCGCGCTCGGTTTGAGCGAAGCCCACGCCATCGGCATCGTGCACCGCGACATCAAGCCCGACAACATCTTCCTCTGCCAGACCGCGACCGGCTTCTTCTGCAAGTTGCTCGATTTCGGCATCGCCAAGCAGACGCGCCTCCCGGCCATGGGCGGGCTCACCACCGACGGCAAGCTCGTTGGAACCCCCGAGTACATGAGCCCCGAGCAGGTGCTGGAAGATCGCGCGGTCGACTTTCGCGCGGATCTGTGGGCGCTCGCCGTGGTGACCTATCAAGCGCTGACTGGCCACCTCCCGTTCCAGGGCGCCACCCTCGGACAGCTGTGCCTCAACCTGGTGGGAAAAAGCCCACAGCGGCCAACCCTGTTCCGGCCCGATCTCCCGCCGCGGGTGGACGCCTGGTTTTCGCGCGCGCTCAACCGCGACGCAAAGATGCGCTTCACCTCGGCCCTCCAGATGGCGGAGAGCTTCGCCGCGCTCGACGACGACTTGGCGTTTCACACCGCCGAGGTCACCGAGAACACCGAGCGCCACCTGAGCTCGAGCCACACGCTTCAGCGCAAACACAAGCAGAGCGCGGTGCTGACCGCGGCCGGTGTAGCCGCCGCGGTGGCCATCCTCGGCGGCGGGAGCTGGCTCGCCACGCAGTCGAACCGAGAGCCCACCATCCTCGCGCAGCACGCGCTCGGACCGATGGTGAGCCGGGTGGCAGACCGCGCGACCGAGGCCAGCGCCTCCGGGACGAGCGAGACCGAGGTGATCGATCTCGACGACCAGCAGCGCCCGACCCCCTCGCCCAATCCCGGCGGGCCGCTCCCGCCGCGCACCACGCCGGTGGCCAGGGGCAAAGGCCCCACCGCCGCCCCCCCCGAGCCCGCTCCTCTGTCGGTGCCCAGCCCGTCGCCCAACCCGTCGCCCAACCCGTCGCCCAGCCCCAGCCCCGCGCCCAACGACGCCGGCCGCAACCGCACCAAAGCCAACACCGGCTTCTGATGAGCACCATGGCCTGGGGTCGGCGCGCCCTCCTCACGACTGCGATGACCGCTCTTTTGTGGTGCGGCCTGTCGTGGAGCGGCGCGGCACGGGCCGAAGGCCCCAGCGAGATCGACAAGGACGCGGCCCGGCTCAGCCTCGAGCAAGGCGACGAGCGCATGAAGCGGAAGGACTACGCGGCCGCGCTCCAGGCCTACCGGCGGGCCGACGACATCATGGGCGTGCCCACCACGAGCATCGAGGTGGGTCGGGCGGCGATGGCGCTCGGCAAGCTGGTGCTCGCGCTCGAAGCGTTCGAGCGCGCCGCCGCCTACCCCAAGAAGAAGGGCGAGCCGGAGCCGTTCACGGCGGCCCGAGCCGACGCGCGCAAGAACGTCCAAGCGCTGCGACCCCGCATCCCGCGGCTGAAGATCGAGGTGCAAGGCGCGGAGCCAGACGTCGACATCGAGGTGCTCATCGACGAAGATCCGGTAGACGCCTGGGCCAGCACCCAGCGCGTCGATCCGGGCATGCACGACGTGCGCGCGGTGGCCGTGGGCTACAAGCCGGTGAGCCGCGAGGTGGTGCTACAGGAGGGCGAGACGCGAACCCTCGTGCTCGAGCTCATCCCCCTCAACGTGCCTCCGAGAGACGAGGAGAGCAACCCGTGGTGGACGGTGGCCGCGGTGAGCCTCCCCATCGGAGGCGCGAGCCTCATCGCCGGAGCGGTCACCGGCGGCTTGTCGTTGAGCGACGCGAGCGCGGTGAAAGATCAGTGCGACGGGGAGCGGTGCCCCCCAGAAGCGAGGGAGCAGCTCGACCGGTCACAGACCCTCGCCCACGTGTCCACCGCGACGTTGGTGGTGGGCGGGGTGGCCGCGGTGCTCGGGATCACCGCTCTCGCGCTCGCGCTCAGCGCAGACGACGACGATCAGGACCCGGCCGCGACGCTCCACCTGGGCCCGCTGGGGGCGACGCTCGAGCTGCGCTTCTGAGACGTCAGTCGCACGAACCCGACGGGCTGCACACGACGCCGAAACAACAGCCCGATTTGCAGGCCTCGTCGGTGTAACACGAGTCGAACAGGTTGCGCTTGGGCCGACAGGTGCCCCCGTTGTTGAACTCGTCGCACCAACGGTCGGTCCCGCACTCCGCGTGATTGGCGCAGGCGTCACACACGAGGGCGCGACAGATCCCGCTCTTGCAGTCGGAAGCGATGAGGCAGTCTTGACCGTTGTTGCACGGGCCGCACTCGCCACCGCAGTCGACGTCGGTCTCGTTGACGTCGGGCATCTGGTTGGCGCAGCTCGGCTCGTAACACACGTCGCTCTGGCAAACGTTGCTCGGACAGTGCTCCGCTACGGTGCACGCCACGCAGCGGCCCCCTCCATCGCAGTAGAGGCCGCCGTCCTCGTCGCAAGGCGTGCCGCGCTGGGTGTAGAGCGCCGTGCACACGTCGTCGACGCAGGCGTTGCTGAGGCAGTCGGTGGCCATCGCCGGGCAGTTGTCGGAGTTGCAGGCGGGGCCGCCCCCCTGCCCGGCGACGCCGCCGGCGGTCGTCGTCGTCGCGGCGGGCCCTCCTCCGTCTCCCGCTCCGCCGCCGCTCACGCTCGAGCCACCGCTGCCCTGCTTGTGGAAGTTGTCGTCGATGTACAGACCGTCGGCGCCGCCGACGAGGTGGCAGGCACCGAAGAGGCACGGCGGCAACATCAGCCACACCGCCACACGCGAGCTCGCCCGGCCGACCATGGCCCGATCGCACTAGAGACCGGGTGGCCAGTCAAGGCTGGCCTGCGGCGAAGGGCAATCAGGTGCGCGCGCGCACTACAGCTGACCGGTGAGCGCGTTGGGGCCGTCGCCCTCGGTGGGGGCGTTCCGATCCTCGATGGGAGCCGCGAACAAACCGGGGGCCCCGCCGGCACGGATCTCGCTCGCCATCTTCCAACCGTCGCCGGTGCTGGTCCATTTCTGGGCGATGAGGCTGGTCTGGATGGTCGACGAGCTGAGGTTGTGCCAGCTCACCGACAGCGTCACCTGCGCCGTCTCCGGCGTGAGCATACGCAGACCGCTGAGATCCACGTCGACGATGCGCACGTCGCTCCCCCACTCCCGATGGCGCGCCATGAAGTCGGCCTGCGCGTGAGAGGCCACATGCTCGACCGCCACATCCATGCGCCCGAATCGGGTCGCGGTGTTGAGATCGTAGGCGGCGTTGGTGAGCCGCTCCATCGGACCGGGCGGCGGGACGCAGGCGCTCACGAGGAGGAGCAGTGCGGCGAAGATACCTCGCATGTGCACGCCGTAGCCGTCACCTCCCCGCGGGGCCAAGTTCGTGGCGCTCAGAACGCGCCGGCGGCGATGAAGTACGGCTGACCGCCAGGCACCGCGGTGGCGCTGGTGCCGTAGGCGTAGCCCAACCGGAGCAGCGTGGTGATCCCATAGCCGAAGGTCACCGAGGCCCACAGCTCGGCGCCGAAGCCGGTGGCGAGCTGGGGGGAATGGATAATCGCGCCCTTCGTGAAGAACTCGAGGGCGTCGAAGTCGAACGTGTCGAACGCGCCGCCGTGGTCGAGGAAGAAGTTGGCGGCGATGCGGCGGAGGAAGATCGGCACCGTCTGCACCCCGAAGTCGGGGTCATAGATGGGCACCCTGTACTCGGCGCTGTTGAGGAAGAACGTGCGCCCGCGGTAGACGCCGGGGTCGTAGCCGCGCAGGGCGAACGCGCCGGTGAGCACGCCGTCGGTCACCTGCTGCAACAGATCCGTGTTCTCGAGGTTGTAACCACCGACGAAGAACGTCCCCCTCCGGGAGAAGGAGCCCCCGGAGACGCCCCCCCCCGCCCTCAACGCCAGCGTCTGGTAGCCCCAGGGCATCGGCACGTAGGTGGCGGCGTTGAAACGAGCCAGGTAGAGCGACTCCTCACTGCCGGTGAACTCGTCCGCGACGTCGAGCGTGAGTCGCAAGCTCGAGCCCCGCACGTTGCCGAGCGTGTAATAAGAGCCCTCGACGTTGCTGAACGAGTAGCTGAGAGACACCGTCGAGAGGAACCCACGGAGCGGCTCGGCGGTGGGTGTCGCGTAGGGATCGAGCGGAACCGACGCCACCGGCAAGTCTGCGTCGAGGATGCTCGCGGTGTACGAGATGCCGACGCTCTGATCCGAGAACTCGCCGGGGTGGGTGTAGTTGGCGCCGGCGCGAAAGTTGTAGCTCTCTTCGATGTAGTCCACCTGCCGATCGCTGATGCGATAGTCGTTGCGCGGAACAAGGCGCGACGTGAAGCCGAGACCGAGATCCACCGGCAGACGGCCATAGCCATAGTTGAGCGACACCATCGGCGCTGGCGCGTTCGGATCGGCGACGAGGCTCGCGCCAAACGAGTGGTTTCCAACGATGTCGGCGCCGGTGACGCTGAGGGTGAGGGCGTTGGCGTCGAAATTTCCGGGCGCGTACTCGAACGAGTAGGCGAACGGGCGCAAAGTCTGGAGCGGGTTGTAACGGCGCTTCACCATCTTCACCGCCGGCGCCTCCGGGTAGGCGTCGGCGCGGTCGTTCGGCGGTGGGAGCGGGGCGAGGAAGCGCGACTCGTCGAGCTTCATCGCGAACAGGTCGTAGCCGTTCGTGTGATAGCCGCTGTACACCAGCCACTTTCCGTCTTCGGAGACTGCTGGCATGAGGGCGCCGGTGCGCACGTTCGTCACCTGGCGCAGTTGGCTGTCGGCGAGCCGATACTCGTACACGTTGAAGATGCCGCCACGATCGGAGGAGAAGTAGAGCTTCGCCCCGTCGCCCGACCACTCGGGGTTGGTGTCGAGCGCGCGATCGTGGGTGACGTGGCGGATCTTGCCGGTGCGGGTGTCGACGATCTGGATGTCGCGATAGCCCCCCCGTTGCCAGATGCTGTAGGCGACGAGCGTGCCGTCTGGCGAGAACGT
Source organism: uncultured Polyangiaceae bacterium (assembly GCA_964401935.1). Taxonomy (GTDB): domain Bacteria; phylum Myxococcota_A; class Polyangia; order Polyangiales; family Polyangiaceae; genus JAPYTK01. The sequence goes on along the minus strand of CAYOAL010000046.1, from coordinate 17,266 downwards.
CGGGGTGAAGATCTGATCGAAGGTCTGGGCCTTCACCAGATGCTTCAGGTTCTCGAGCTTGCCCTCCCCGGTGCGCTCGGCGAATAGCAGCGTGGTCGTGCCCTGATCGTTGCGCGCGAAGACCACGTGGCGCCCGTCGGGAGAGACGGTGGGCTGCTTGGCCCGAAGGCCCACGGTGAGACGCTTGCGGTGGCGCTCGGTGCCGTAGGTGGCGGTGGTGCCCTTCGGCAAGACGAACAGATCGGGCCGGCTGTAGATGCGCTTGTAAGGGGCGGTGCTGGAGAACATCAGGTCGCCCTCGGGGGTGAAGGCGGGCGGCCCGCCGCCGTTGGTGCGCACGAGGAAGGTCTCCTCGAACCGCGCTCCCGCCGCCTTGTTCTCGCCGAGATCGAGCCAGTAGTGCCCCTGGCGGTTGTGGTCGTCGCCGCGGTAGTACACGAGCTGATAGGGTGTACCCGGCCGCCGCGCGGGGGCGGGGACGAACTCCGGGTAGAGCACGTCGCGCCCATGCCAGGTGATGCGCTGGCCCTCGCGAAGCCCGCGCTTCTTCACCGCTCGCATCTGCTTGTCGTAGCGACGCTTCAGGTGTGCCTTGAAGCCTTCGTAGAGCTCCACGTAGGTGCGACCCGTCTGCCGCTGGATGGCGCGGTTGATCCCGAAGGGGACGATGCCAGCCCCGTAGTCGGTGGCCACCGCGCGAAACACATCGAGGCCGTACACGTCGGCGATCCAGCGCATGAAGCGGCCGCCGTAGAGGTAATAGATGGTGCCCTCGGGGAAGCGGCGGGGGGCCGACGACATCTGGGCGAGGGTGGCGAAGTTGTCCTCGAGGTAGTCGGCGCGCAGGAACATGTCGAACAGCGAGGAGCGAATGCGCCCCCCGCTCGAGAACTCCGACTCGTACACCACCGCGAGCCCCTCGAGGATCCAGCGCGGCTGGATCTGGTTGGGCACCAGCGTCTTGCCGAGGACGGTGTTGATGATCGCAGGCACCCCGGAGACGTTGTCGGTGTGCAGGATGTGGGTGTACTCGTGCGTCTGGAGCCCCAGCTGCCAGTCGTCGTAGTCACCCAGCGACGACAGATCGCTCGGGGAGGTGACGAACAAGCGGATGGTGTTGGTGGGGAGCGAGGTGGCCGAGCCGTTGGAGCCGTCGGTGACGTCGGTGATGAGCACCTCGGTGCGCACGTCGGGCCGATACCCCATCGGACCGGCGATGCGCTCGTGGATCTCCTCACTGACGCGGGCCAACCGCTCCGCTACCGGCTCGAGCCGCTTCTCGAAGTGGATACGGAAGTGCTCCGTCTCGAGCGTCCACCACTCGAGCTCCGGATCGCCCGCCGCGTGGCTGGTGGCTGCGAGGAGGAGGCTGGCGAGAACGGACAAGAGCGCCACGAGCGACGCGGGGAGCGTCCTCCCGAGTCTCGCGCCCGCCGACCGTCGCCGCCGGCCCATCACAGATCGTCGTAGAACATCGGCTCGCGGTTTTTCACGTAGCGGTAGACGAGCTGACGTCCTTCGGCGGAGATCCGCGTGAGCTTGGCCCCGAAGCCCGGCTCCGAGTCGCCGCTGCGCGTCTCGCGGATCCACTGCACCACCGCGTCGGCGTGGAACTCGAGGTCACCGGGCAACAACACGCGCAAGGCTACGGCAGCGTCGATCTTGGGGATCTTGTACGTGGCCACGAAGATCCCGCCATGATCGATCACGTCGTTGCCGCTGAGACCCTTGTAGAAGTTCGACTCGCTGTGCGCCCCGAGCTCGACGCTGATCATGGAGGCGTCGGGGGGCGGGAGAGGCGCGTCGGTGGCGCCAGGCACGCGCTCCCGCGGCTCCGACGTGGGCGCAGCTGGGGCGGGCACGGCGTGGGCTTGGGGGAACGCAGCGGGGGCCGCGGGCTCCTGCGGCACGGTCGCCTGAGCGCCCGGCAGCGCCTGGGTGCCGAACGCTCCCACCCCCGCGGGCGGCGCAGCCGCGACCGCTTCGTTGTCGTCCATGCGCACGGTTCGCGTGACCGGCTGGGCGGCGGGAGGCTGGGCGGCGGGAGGCTGGGCGGCGGGAGGTTGGGCGGCGGGAGGTTGGGCGGCCGGGGGCTGGGCGGCGGGAGGCTGGGCGGCGGGAGGCTGGGCGGCGGGAGGCTGGGACTTGTACTTCGGGGGCGGTGGCGGGCGCGACGCAGGGCTGGCCGACGGCGGGATGGAGCCCTTCTTCGGCGGGGGCGGAGGAACGGTCGGTTGCTTGTCCCGCGGCTGCGGGGGGGGATTCGACGGCGTGGCCTCGAGCGCCTTGGAGAGCGCGAAGAGCTTGCTCAGCGAGCCCGCCACCGCTTCCATCGCGGCGTCGACGGCGGGGACGCTGGCGTCGAACTGCTGCAACGCCTCGAGCGTCTCGCGCACCGACGCGAGGGCCGCGGTGGCGAGCTCCGGATCGAGGATCCCCGCCTTCTCGATGCGGTGGAGCTTCCCCATCGCGCTCGCGATCGGGGCCGCCACCTCCAACAGCTCCTCGGGAAGCGCAGGATCGGACTGCAGCGCCTGGAGCGCCTGCGCCAAGGTGGTTCGTGCCTTCTGTGCAAGCTCTTTGGGATCTGCCATCTGAAGGTGCCACGGGCGACAGTGCCCCGCTCAACCAGGAGAGCCTAGCAAAATCCTCGCGCCGCTCTCACCCCGAACGGCCCCCCGCCGCGCGGTGTTTTGGACGGCCGAAAAGTTTCCCAGCTTCACGGCCCTTGGTAGTGCACAAGCCGTGGGATTGGTTGACCGAAAGTTTGGCTCCGTGCTTCGTCCGGGGCGCCGCTTCGACGCGTCCGCGCAAGACAAGCCCATCGTGGTCTTCGAGTCGGTCTACAAGTGCTACCGCGAAGATCAGCCCGTGCTCCGACAGCTCGACCTCACCATCGAGCGCGGCGAGTTCGTGTTCATCACGGGTCCCTCGGGGGCGGGGAAGAGCACGCTCCTGCGCCTCATCTATCGCTCCGAGCTCCCCGACGACGGTCGCCTGCTGTTCATGGGCCGCGACGTGGCTCGTCTGAAGCCCGAGTCGGTGCCCGCGCTGCGTCGCAACCTCGGGGTCGTGTTCCAAGATTTCAAGCTCGTGCCGGGATGGACCGCCTTCGAGAACGTCGCCATCGCCCTCGAAGTGATTGGCATGCCGACGCGCATCATTCGCTCGCGTGTCGCCGAGTCGCTCGAACGGGTGGGCCTCGGAGGTCGCGGCGGAGAGAAGGTGGAGCGGCTCTCGGGTGGCGAGCAGCAGCGCGTCGCCGTAGCGCGCGCCATCGTGGCCGAGCCGGCGCTCGTGCTCGCCGACGAACCAACCGGCAACCTCGATCCTCACCTCGCCATCGACATCCTCGGTCTGTTCGAGGACATCCACAACGCAGGCACGACGGTGCTCTTCGCCACGCACGATCGCACCTTGCTCGACGTGCGCCCCCGCCGCGTGGTGGTGCTCGACGACGGCAAGGCGACCGACGCGATGCAGGGCCTCGATGGCATCGACGTCTTCGACGACGAAGAAGAGAGCGGGATTCGGGAAGACATCAAGGTGGCGGTGTGAGCAAACCCTATCGTTTCCTGGGCACTTGGCGGGCGGGTCGCAGCAACTGGAAGCTGCAGGCCCTCTCGATATTTTCGCTCGCCGTCGCCTTCATCTGCCTCGCCTCGGCGCTGCTCGTGGTGACCAACCTCGCCGCGGTGCGTGATCGCTGGTCGCGCGCCGGACGGGCCACGGTGTACCTGCGCGACGGAACCGAGAGCGACGACGTGGAGGCGCTGGTGAGAGCGCTCGAGGGCACCGAAGGCGTGGCCAAGGTGCGGTTCGTGTCGCGTGGTGACGCCCGCAAGGAGGTGCTCACCGAGACTGGTGATGGCGAGCTCACCTCGCTCCCGGAGGAGGCGTTCCCCAACTCGGTCGAGCTGAGCTTCGCCGACAACGTCGACGACATGCAGCTCAGCGTGCTCGCCCTCAAGCTGCGCTCGCTTCCCTCGGTGGAGATGGTGGAGACCTATCACCGCTGGACAGAGCGTCTGAGCTCACTGCTCCGCGGAGGGGTGACCGCGAGCTTGTTCCTCGCCCTCGTGGTGTTCGGTGCGGTCGTGAGCGTCGTCGCCTCCACGATGCGGCTGTTGCTGGAGAAGCGACGGCTCGAGGTGGAGGTGCTGCGCCTCGTGGGAGCCACCACCCGCTTCGTGTGCCGACCGTTCGTGGTCGAAGGCGCCCTCCAGGGGGCAGCTGGCGCAGGCGTGGCCATCGGTGTGCTCGGCGTCCTCTACACCATCGTCGCCGGTCGCTTCGACGCGCAGCTCGCCACCCTCCTCGGCATCCATCCCACCTTCCTCCCTTGGCAGGTCATCCTCGGCATGCTCGCGGTGGGGGGAGCGCTCGGCTCGATGACGGCGTTCATGAGCCTCCGCAAGGCCGTGAAAATCTGAGCCGTGAACATCTGACATGAGGACCACCATGCGAAGAGGTCACCGCTCCGCGATCCTGTGGCTCACTGGCTGCGGGATGTTCGTTGCCGCGACGGCCACCGCCTACGTGCCGCAGAAAGACCCGACGCCCGCGCCCTCGCATGGCGAGCAAGACTTCGCGCGGCTGTTGCGTGACCTCGACGCCCGGCAAGCGCACCTCGAGAAGGAGATCGCGGAGCTTGGACCGCGCATCGACGTGGTTCACAAGCGCACCATCGCGCGCGGGCGCGCGTATTACCGCATGGTGCGGGCCGGGCTGCTCCCGGTGGGAGGCGGCTTCGACGCGCTCGTCGATCATGCGGCCACGGTGGAGCGCCTGCGCGCCGCGCTCTCCCGCGACGTGGAGCTCGAGCGCAAGCTCAAGGCACGCCTTGTCGACGCGAAGGAGGAGCTCCGCAAGGTGCGCGCGGAGCGGGCCCCGCTCACGATTCAACAAGAGGCGATGAGCCGCGCCAAGAACGTGCTGCAGCAGGCCGACGAGCGTCGCGACGCCTTCATGCGTGCATTCGGTCAGCCCTCCACCATGCCGCACGTGGCCATCTACGGCGCCGACGCCGCGCCGACGGCCCTCGCCGCGCGCTTCTCCGAGATGAAGGGCCGCCTCAGCCTGCCCCTCACCGGGCGCTCCGAGATCCTCACCCCGACCACGCCCGGCGAGCACAAGACGCTCCGCATCGTGGCGAGCCGAGACACCGCGGTCCGCTCGGTGTACCCCGGCAAGGTCGTGTTCGTGGGCAACACCCACCACGGGCAGACGGTGGTGCTCGATCACGGTGAGAGCTACTACACGGTCTACGGCAACCTCCATCACGTGGAGGTGAAGCAGGGCGAGATGGTCACCGAGCGGGCACGGCTCGGCTGGGTGCTCCGCTTCGGCTCCAACAAGCCAACGCTCCTGTTCGAGGTGCGGCGCAACAAAGAGCTGCTCGAAGCGTCGCAGTGGCTCGGCCTCTGAGCCACCGAGCACGACGCAGACCGTGGGGCTCGCCCCGCCGGCGCTCGACGCTCACCTGGCTGGCTTCACGCAGCGAAAGCCCACCTCGATGGCGTGCGTGGCGGGAGCCTGCTTGGTGCGCGCCGAGGTACGGAGCTGACGTGCGGCGGCGTCGCGCCAGCTCCCGCCTTTGGTGACACGGAGGGCTCCCTCCTGTGGCCCGCGGGGGTTTGTCGTGGCCACCCCGCGATGCGACGGCTCGTAGAAGTCGGCCACCCACTCGCGCACGTTGCCCGCCATGTCGAGCAGGCCGACGGGGGTCGCGCCGCTCGGCTTGGAGCCCACCGGCCAGGTGGTCCCGCGGCCACAGCCGTCGCCGTTCTCGTTCAGGATCGCCGTCTCGCAGGTCATGCTCGCTTCGCCGTTGGGGAATGGCCAGGCGTCGGCGCCAGCGGCAGCCTTCTCCCACTCGGCCTCGGTGGGCAGGCGCCCCCCTACGTGCTCGCAGTAGCGCGCGGCCTGCTCGTGGCGAACGCAGTTGATCGGGTGGCTCTCGCGCCCCTCGCGGCCGTAGTTGCATTTGTCGAGCGGCTCGAGCTTCACGTCGGCGATGCCGTGGCTGTCGAGCCCCTCCGCGTCGCAGGCTCCAGCGTCGACGCAGGCCTGATAGGCCCCCACCGTCACCTCGGTGCGCTCGATGAGAAAGGCGTCCACGTGCACGCGCGTGGGGGGCATCTCGTCCGGAGCGCACAGTCGATCCGCCCAGGTGTTGCAGCCCAAGAGGTGCTCGCCCGCAGGCACGAGCACCCAGGGCTCGGTCGGAACCGACGCCGCTGCGCTCGCGGTCGCGCTCGCTGCGGGTGACGACGCTTGAGCGGGGGAGGTGCGGCGTGGGCGCTCCTCGCCGCGCGCGACGCCATCCGCGTCGTCCTCGTCCGAGCGCACGTCGTCTTCACCGCTCGCCGCGATCAAGACGCCCACCACCGCGAAGATCCCCACCCCCGCGCCCACCGTGACCCAGCGCGGCGTGGTGCGCCACAGCTTGCGCGCCGTCGCCTTCACGCCGAGGCGACCAGCGGCGTCGCGCGTCACCGATGCGGCGATACGAGCGCGCGCGTCATCGATGGCGCGTCTGGCGTTGCCAAACGTGGTGGTGAGCCACGTGTAGCGGCCCTCGGCGCTGGGCTCGGGGCTGCCGTCGGGACGAGACACCCGCGCGTGCGGCGTGAGCCCCACCGGCGTGCGCTCGATCTCCGCCACCAGGCGGTTGTGGGCCTCGAGCTCCGCCGCCCCGATCGTCTGCACCCATGTCGCCACCTCACGCCGAGAGGCCAAGGAGACCGCCCCCTCGAGCGCCACCGCCATCGCCTCCGCCGACTCCCAGCGCTCGGCAGGGTCGCGCGCGATGGCCCGCATCACGATGGCGTCGAGGCGCGGGGGCAGCCAATCGACGATGCTGCTCGGCGGCTCGAAGCGCTGATGGATGACGTTGTGGGCCACCTCCGCGATGTGCTCGCCATCGATGAGGCGTCTGCCGGTGAGCGCCTGCCAGAGCACCACGCCGGTGGCGAACACGTCGGTGCGTGGCGTCACCGGCTTGCCCTGCACCTGCTCGGGTGCCATCACCGTCAGCTTCCCCTTCACGAGCCCCGGCTGGGTGAGGTGCAGGCGGCCCAGCGCCTTGGCCATGCCGAAGTCGAGCAGCCGAGCCATGCCGTCGACCCCCACGAGGATGTTCTCCGGAGACACGTCACGGTGCACGAGCTCGAGCGTCTGGCCCTCCGCATCGGTCGCGTTGTGCGCGGCGTGGAGCCCGTGCAAGACGCCGCAGATCACCGCGGCGGCGATCTCCGGAGGCACGCGCTCCCCCTTGGCGTCCATCTCGAAAAAGACGCGCCGCAAGGAGAGACCGGCCACGTACTCCATCACGATGAACAGCTCGCCGTCCTCGTCGATGAGGTCGAGGGTGGGCCGCACGTTGGGGTGCCGAATGCGCGACACGAGGCGCGCCTCGTCGACGAACATGGCCACGAACTGCGGATCCTTGGCGAGCTGCTCGTGCATGCGCTTGACGGCGACGAGGTTCGAGAAGCCGCCCGCGGCCACGATGCGACCGAGATGCACGGTGGCCATGCCACCGCTGCCGATCTCGGAGAAGAGCTCACACCGTCCGATCCGCCGCAGCGGGCTGATGTGGCCAGCGCTCATGCCCTCACGAGGGTATCACCCTCGCCGATATTTCTACGAAATGCGGGGAACGATCACGTGTCGCCAGCCCGCGCGAGCGCGGCCTCGAGCTGTTGACACACGGTCTCGAGGATCTGAATGCGTCCGAAGCGCTTGTCCTCGGACGCGACCAGGTTCCAGCGCGCGTACTCGGTGCTCGTGCGCTCGATCATCTCGCTCGCCGCCGCCTCGTACTGGTTGGCCTTGTCGCGGTTGCGGTAGTCCTCGTCGGTGATCTTGTACTGCTTCCAGGGGATGCGCTCGCGATCCTCGAAGCGCCGGAGCTGCTCCTCGCTCGAGATGTGCACCCAGAACTTGCAGAGCACGATCCCGAACTCCACCAGCTGCTCCTCGAAGTCGTTGATCTCTTTGTACGAGCGCATCCACTCCGCCTCGGTGGCGAAGCCCTCCACGCGCTCCACGAGCACGCGCCCGTACCAGGAGCGGTCGTAGATGGTGAAGCGGCCGAGCCGTGGGAGGTGACGCCAGAAGCGCCACAGGTAGTGGTGCTGTCTCTCCTCTTCGGTGGGCGCGGCCACCTGGATCACGCGAAACTGGCGCGCGTCGAGAGCCTCGATGATGCGCCGGATGGCGCCGCCCTTGCCGGCCGCGTCGAGCCCCTCGAGCACGAGGATGACGCTGACGTTGCGCTTGCGGGCACGCCGGGCGAGGCCATTGAGCCGGCCCTGGAGGCGCTCGAGCTGCCGGCGATAGTCTTCCTTCGACAGCGACTGGGTGAGATCGATGCGATCGAGGATGGTGAACGGATCGGCGATGGGAGGCTGGGGCGCGAGCGGACGGGGGCGCTCGTGCCCGAGACGACGGGAGATGCTGCGCGCGAGCTGGCGGGCGACGGTGACCGCCCGGTAGCGTGGATCGGTGCCCTCCACGACGCACCAAGGTGCCTCCCCGGTGCTCGTCTCGCGCAGGGCGCGCTCGCTCACCCGCATGAACGTGTCGTACAGCTTCGCGTGCTTGCGGTCTTGCTTGGTGACGCGCCAGCGCGTCTCCTCCTTCTTGGCGAGCTTGCGGAAGAGCGTGGCCTGGTGCTCCTTGCTGATGTGCAGCCAGAGCTTCACGAAGAGCGCGCCGTCGTCCGCGAGCATCCGCTCGAAGCGGTTGATGCGAAGCAACGCGCTCACCATCGCCGCGTCGTCGGTGAAGCCGTAGGCCCGTTGGATGATCGGCTGGGTGTACCAGGCGCCGGTGAAGATGCCGATGCGGCCTTTGGGGGGCAGGGCCATCCAGTAGCGCCAATAGGGGGGCCGATGACGCTCCTCCTCGGTGGGCGCGTCGAACGCGGTGGTCTGGATGTTTCGGGTGTCCATCCACTCGTTGAGCATGTTGATGACGGCGCCCTTGCCCGCGCCGTCCACCCCATTGACGAGCACGATCACAGGGAAGTCGGCGCGATGCAGCTGGCGCTGAAGATCGAGCAGCTCCGTCCTCAGCTCGGGCTCCGCGGCGGTGTATTCCTCTTTGCTCAGCGTGCGTCCCAGCTCCGCGGTCTCGAACATGCTTCCTCCTCGGTTCGCCTTCGCGGCGACACGCGAGCGTAGCAACGCCGTTGCCAAAAAGGGGTCGTTCCTCGCCCGCGGGTCGAATGGCACGAAGGCTGCACGGATGTACAGCATGGCCACGACGACGATCCCGCCCGCGCCGCGCTCTCTCGGGCCGCCGAGCTCGCGGCCGCCCCGCTCCTTGGCGCCGCACGACGCGATCTCCGACGAGAACCTGAGGATTGCCGCCTTATTCGAAGAGGTGGCGGATCTGCTCGAGCTCGACGGGGCGGACGCGCATCGGGTGCACGCCTATCGGGAGGGTGCGCAGACCTTGCGCGCTCTGCGACGACCCGCGCGCGAGGTCCTCGCCCGCGGCGGCGCCCGCGCGCTCGTGGCACTTCGCCACATCGGGCGCGGGCTCGCGGCGGCCATCGAGGAGTATCTCCTCACCGGCGAGCTCCGGCTTCTCACGAGGCTGCGCGGCAAACACGCGCCGGTGGAGCTCTTCGCGAGCCTTCCCGGGGTTGGCCCCAAGCTCGCTGCGCGCATCGTGACGAAGCTCGGCGTGCTCACGCTCGAAGACCTCGAGCTCGCCGCCCACGACGGGCGCCTCCTCGCGGTGGAGGGCTTCGGTCGCGAGCGGGTCGCGCTGCTGCGCGCGGTGCTCGGGGAGCGCCTGCGACGCCCCGTGGAGCGCGAGCTCGACGACGCCCCCTCGGTGGCCACGCTGCTCGCCGTCGACCGCGCCTATCGAGAGGCGGTGCGCGCTCCGAGCGAGCACCACGCCATCAAGCGCATCGCCCCCACCCGCTTCAACCCCCGCCACGTGGCGTGGCTGCCGGTGATGCACCTCGTGCGTGATGGTTGGTCGTTCACCGCCATGTTCTCCAACACCGCCACCGCCCACCGGCTCGGTAAAACGCACGACTGGGTGGTGCTCATCTTCGAGCGCGAGAGCGGCTACCGCGGCCAGCACACGGTGGTCACCGAGCACCGCGGCCCCGACGAGGGCCGGCGCGTGGTGCGCGGACGCGAGCTCGAGTGCCGCGACCTCTTCGCGAGCGAGCCGCGGCCCCAATACGCCGTCCCCGACTGCCTGCTCGAGCCCACCCAACACGCGAGCTGAGCTCCGTGGACGCGCGCGCCGTTGCGCCCGTTCACCGCTCGAGGGCGCGCAACACCTCGTCGGCGTGCTCGGCCGGGTTCACGTTGCGCCACACCGCGGCGACGTTCCCGTCGTCGCCAATGAGGAACGACTGTCGCGAGGCGAACTCGCCTTTGACGGGCACGCCGAAGGCCTTGGCCAAGGTGCCGTCGTCCACGACGAGAGGGAACTGGAACCCATACTTCTCGATGAAGGCCTGGTGCGAGGCGGCGTCCTGGAGCGACACGCCGTAGATCTTCAGGCCCAGCGCGGTGAGTTTTTCGAAGTTGTCACGCAACCCCTTGCCTTGCACCGTTCACCCAGGGGTGTCGTCTTTGGGGTAAAACCACAAGAGCACCTTGTGACCCTTCAGCGAGGCGAGCGACACGGTCTCGCCGTTCTGGACGGTCATCGAAACGTCGGGCGCCGGTGCGCCCACTGCGATCTCATTGGACATGGTGACTCCGTTGTTGGCGGGCGCGCTGGGGGCAACGCTCGCCGCCGCTCCCGTCGACGCCTCTGTGTTCGTCGACGCCGGGGCCGCATCAGACGCGTCGGGAAGGGTGTTGCTCTGAGCCTTCGCCTTGCAGCCGGCGACGGTCGACGTCACCACGGCGACGGCCGTCGCCACGACGACGGCGCTGCCAGCACCGACAAACATCGCCGCCCCCACTCGCGCCCAACGCATGCCGCAGCCTAGGCCACACCGCGCGCCCCGTGTCGAAAAAGGAGCGGCTCGCAGACGCCGGGCTTCACTCGGAGGGGGCGCGTCGCTGGCGCTTCTTCTCCGCCTGCCGGCGCTTGGCGTCGACGCGGCGCCGCTTCACGGCTCGAGAAGGCTTGGTGGCCTTGCGCTGGGTGGGCTCCACGAGAGCTCGTCGGATGAGCTCGGCGAGGCGCTCGCGGGCGTCGGCGAGGTTCCGCACGCGGTTGCGCGTGACCTGGCTCGTCACGATCACCTGACCGTCGGCGTCGAGGCGCGCGAAGGCGCGGAGCCGCGCCTTCTGTGCGCCGGAGAGGGCTTGGCTGCCCGGCAGATCGAAGCGTAGATCCACCTTGGAGGACACCTTGTTCACGTTCTGTCCACCGGGACCGGAGGAACGCACCGCCGTCCACGACAGCTCGCTGCCTGGGATGGTGACGCGATGGTCGATGTAGAGGTCGGTGGGCACGGCAGAGGGGTAGCCACCCTCCACGCCTCGGGCAAGAGCCGCTCGCGACGAATGTCGGGCGCGGGTGGGCGAGCTGGGTTGAAACCGCAGGGAGGCGGCGATAGGACCTCTGCCATGGCCAATCCCATCGCCACCTTCGAGACGTCCCTCGGCAGCTTCCAGGCCGAGATCTACTTGGACAAGATGCCGCTCACCGCGAAAAACTTCTTGGATCTCGCCAAGAGCGGCTTCTACGACGGGCTCCATTTCCACCGCGTGATCGAAAACTTCATGCTCCAGTTCGGCTGCCCGCACAGCCGCGATCCGAGCAGCCCCCGGGCCGGCACCGGCGGACCGCCCCATGGCAACATCCGCGACGAGCATCCCCCGGAGCACAAGCTCTCCAACGAGCCTGGCACCCTGTCGATGGCCAACACCGGCGCGCCCAACAGCGGCGGCTCTCAGTTCTTCATCAACACCGTCCACAACCACTACCTCGACTGGTTCTCGCCGGGTCAGAGCAAACATCCGGTCTTCGGCCGGGTGGTGAGCGGCATGGACGTGGTGAAGAAGATCGAGACCACGCCCACCGACTCGGGGGATCGCCCGCGCACCCCCGTGCAGTGCATCCGCATCACCGTCGCGGAGTGAGCCACGCGGAACCGCTGGGCGGTCAGAGGTCGCCGAACAGAACGTTCATGTGCAACCTCACCGCCCAGTAGGAGGCCACCTCGCTCCTCAGCGGTGTCGACACCGGGAAGAGCGCGCTGAGCGTGGGGAACAGTGGAGGGAGACGAAAGCGCAACACCGGCGAGAGGGTGAGCTGCGCGCGATGCTGGTCGCAGGGGGCGACGCAGTCGGGCGAGGAGACGTCGCTGGTGATCTGATACACCTCGGAGAGCTCGAGGCCGATGTCGAGAGCGCGCAGGGCTTCGACGCCGGCGTAGGCGCTGAGATAGGCGGTGAGGTCGTAGCGGTTCTCGTTGTCGCCTCGATCGCGAAGGAGCAGCGAGAAGTCGATGCCCTGGCGCATCTGCAGGGTCACTGGGCCGGTGACGTGCCGCAGATCGAAGAACGGGCGCGCGGTGATGGTCTGATCGAGGAAGTTGGCGTAGCTCAGCGGGCGCACCACACGCACCACGCGCACCACCTCCGACTCGAGCAGCGAATAGGTGCGCGGGATGGGGATCACCGTCTCGATGCCGCCGCCCGCGGAGAGGCCCGACTCGCTCGACCAGAGCCCACGCCCCCAGAGCACCGGGTTGCCGAAGACGAGGGTGCTCCCGCCGCTCTCGGCCGTCTCTCCCGACGGCACGCTCGCCGCCGCGACGTCGCTCGAGAGCCCTACGAACCAGCGGCGTGGGGACAGCGGCACGTCGACGAGCCAGCGCACCGCGTAGGCGTAGGCGCGCGCGTCCTGGATGGGTCGCACCGAGGTGACGTCGGTGGGCTCCGCGCTCGCCACGAGGTACTCGAAGTTGAAGGCCACGCCGCGGTGCGAGAGGCCCGGCTGATCGGGTTGGGCCTGGCGATCGAGCAGAGTGCCGAGGCGGCGCTCCGCTGCGATCTCCACCTCCGCCGGCTCCGGATCGAGCTCGAGCTCCTGGGCGCGCGCGACGGCGCTGGTCGCGAGCGCTCCCGACGCCACCGCGACCCCGATTGCCTGGCGCATGACGACGGCGGGTTACTTGCTGCCGCCGAGGTTGAAGTCGTTCGGACCGAAGATGGTGACGTAGAGCATCAAACCCAGCAGCATCATCAGGCCCACGACATGGATGTGGGCCTCGACGCGGGCGTTCGGGCGGCGCCGCGTGGCGAGCTCGTAGCCGAGAAACATGAGGCGCCCGCCGTCGAGGGCCGGGAACGGGATGAGGTTGAACGCGCCGAGATAGGCCGAGAGGGCCCCGAGGAGATAGAGCCAGTCGGTGATGCCGCGGCTCACCGCACGCGCGCTCTCTTTCACGATCATCACCGGCCCGCCGAGCTCCGCCTCCACCTTCCCGCTGATCCACTCGCCGAGGCCACGGATGAGGCTCTGCACGACGAGGGGCGGCTTCGTCACCGCGAGCTCGGCCGCCTCTCCCACCGTCACATCGCGCTTGATGGGCACCGTCTGCACTCCGATGATGCCCCGATCGGCCTTCTTCTTCGGGGTGACGGCCACCGGGATGCGCTCCCCGGCGCGATCGACCACGATCTCGATCTTCTCCTCGGGGTGGCTCGAGATCGCCTTCGCCATCTCCTCCCAGTTGGACACGGCCACGCCATCCACTTGCACGATGCGGTCGCCGTCTTTTATCCCTGCTTCGGCGGCCGGGTCGCTGTCGATCACGTGCACCACCGTGTCGCGCTCGCTCGGCTCCTGATGCACGACGATGCCGCCGTAGTAGAAGCTGAAGAAGAACAACACCGAGGCGAAGAGGTAGTTGGCGAGCGGGCCGCCGAAGATGGTCGTGATGCGACCGAACAGGCTCGCGTTCGCGTAGCTCCCCTTGTCTTCCGCGTCGTGCTCCTCGAACGGGTTCATCCCCGCGATCTGCACGTAGGCGAGGAAGGGGATCATCGCCACCTGGTACACGGTGGGGCCGTGCTTCTTCTCGTCGTGTTTGCCGAGGCGCAGGCGAACCTTGCCGCCGAGGGTGGTAAACCAGAAGTAGCCGTCGGCTGGCTCCACCTTGAAGAAGGTGGGGCCAAAGCCGATCGAGAACGTCGTCACGCGCATCCCGAAGGCACGCGCTGCGGCCAGATGACCCGCCTCGTGAACCACCATGAGGAGCGCGAGGCCGAGGATGCCCACCAGAATGTCGAGCGCGTCTGACACTACGGTGCAGTCTAGCACCTGAAGGCGGAGGGGGTTCAAGGCGCAGGTTTGCGCCGTCGCCGACCTCCGAGCCGACTATGGTGGCGACCGTGGTGCGGCGCTGGATACGTCGGGCGCGCAGGCTCCCCGCCGAGAGCTTCGCGGCGGCGCTGGCGGTGGTGGTGACGGTCTACGTGATCGCGCTGCCGCTCGCGGCGGCGCGGTACCCGCTGATGACGGATCTGCCGCTGCACGCCGCCAACGCCTCGGTGCTGCGCCACTACGCAGATCCCGCCTGGCACTTCCGCGAGCAGCTCACCCTCGCGCCCCTGTCGGTGCCCTACATGCTCTTCTACGTGGTCGCGGCCGCGTTCATGCTGGTGCTCCCCACGCTCGCTGCGGTGAAGGCCGCGGTGTTCGTGATGCTCGCCCTCCTCCCCACCGGCCTCGCGGTTCTTTGTTGGGGGATGCGCAAGTCGCCGTGGCTCGGGGTCACCGGTGTGGCGTTCTCTTGGGGAACGCTCGCGAGCTGGGGCTTCCTCAACTTCGTGGCCGCGCTCGGCCTGTGGGCGCTCGCGGTGGGCCTCGCCCTCCGCGCGGTGGAGCGGTCGCCGCGACGGGCCGCGCTCATGGTCGGCGCTACGTGCCTCGTACTCTTCTTCACCCACCCCTTTCGCTTCCCGATGGCGCTCGGGTCGTTGGCGCTGGTGATCGGTCTGTCCGATCGAGAGCGCCGCCATCGCGCGCTGATCCCAGTCGCGGCGGGGGCGGCGGCCGCGTTCGCGGTGTGGTGGCTCGCCCGCCCCGCCGCCGTCGTCGTCGAGCTCGAGGACATCCGCGTCCACTGGGAACGCCTGGCGCTCGGTGGATTGGGTGAGCATCCCTACGCCACCTTGCGCGGCGGCGCCGACCGCGCTGCGTTTCATCGCGCAGCCCTGATGCTCGGGGCCCTCGCGGTGGCCCTCGCGGTGTCGCGGTGGCGCCGAGGGCGACCCGTCACGCGGCGCGACGTGGTGGCCCACGCCACCGTCGGCGGCTGTGTCCTGGGCTCGCTGGTCTTGTTCCTCACGCTGCCGATGCAGATGGGCACCTGGTGGTTCATCTACCCACGCGAGGTCACCGCCGCGCTCTTCATGTCCCTCGCGCTGCTGCCAGATCTGCCACGGCACCCGCTGGCCCGGTGCGCGGCGATGGCGTGGCTCGCGCTCGCGCTCGCGCCCCTCGGGACGGTCGCGCTCGAGAGCCACCGCCAGTTTCACGCCGCCACCGAGGACTTCGCCGCGATCACCGCCCGGCTCCCCCACGCCCCCAAGCTGCTCCACCTGGTGTTCGATCACCACGGGGCTCCGTCGTCGCAGTCGCCGTTCTTGCACCTGCCTGGGTACGTACAGGCCGAGCGTGGAGGCTGGAGCAGCTTCTCGTTCGCGTGGCTCGGGCACTCGCCGCTCGTATTTCGCGAGCCGAGCGAGGAGGGCGCGGTGGTGCCGCCGCGCCCCCCATTGCGCTGGGAGTGGACGCCGCACCGCTTCCGCCTCCACGAGCACGGGGCGTTCTTCGACTGGTTTCTCGTGCGCTCGCGCCGTTCGCCGGCGGGACTCTTCGCTGCCGACCCTGGCATCGTGCTCGTCGCCCACGAGGGCACGTGGTGGCTCTTCCGCCGCGACGAGGCTGCACCCGCCCTGTAAGCGCGCTCCGGAGCGCCCGTTCTCCGGTGCATGACCTCTCCGCGCCGAAGCTCCGGTCTTCTCCGTCCCGAGCGCGCCCTGCTTCACCCGCTCTGGATCGCCTCGTTGGCGCTGCTCGTGGCCAACGACCATGTCTTCAAGGGGGCCGGCATCCTGCACGCCGTGGCCACAGGAAAACTCAGTGATTTCAGCGGCATGATCGTCGCACCAACGCTCTTGGCGGCGCTCCTGGCGGTGCGCACGGAGCGCGGCCTCGCGGGGTGTCACGTGGCGACCGGGGCGGTCTTCGCCGTGATCCAGCTCTCGCCGAGCTTCGCCGCCCTCGTCGAGGCGGCGATGGCGCAGCTGGGCGTGCCGTGGCGCCTCTGGCCCGACGCGACGGATCTCCTCGCGCTCCCCGCGCTGTGGTTGTC
This sequence comes from uncultured Polyangiaceae bacterium, assembly GCA_964401935.1. Lineage (GTDB taxonomy): Bacteria > Myxococcota_A > Polyangia > Polyangiales > Polyangiaceae > JAPYTK01. Next base: position 939 of record CAYOAL010000046.1, on the reverse strand, counting down.
GTGGCGGATGCTCGGTCCGGCGATGCAGCGCCCGCTGCAGCCACGCAGACGAGCGCTCGAGCTCGCCCAGGGCACGTTGGCCACGGTGGGGCTGTTGGCTTGCGTGGGGACGAGCTCGGTGAGAGAGCCTGCTCCCGAGGTGCCCGAGCCGGCGCGTCCGCAGCAACTGGTGGCCGCCCCGGCCCAGCCGAACGTGAGCCTGGCCTCGCTCGTGGGCTACCGTTGGCAAGCGACCAACGCGGACGGCACGTGGCGGCTCACCTACGAGTTTCGCTCCGACGGCACCTACACCGCGACGGGACACCCGGCGTGGCACGAAGCGGGCGTCGCCAAGGTGGTGCAAGCCAACGGTCAGCGTTTGATCTTGCGCCTCGAAGAGCGCTCGTTCGATGGGGGGGCCGACGACGACGTGGAGCGCGAGCTCGTGTTCGCGCCCGACGGGACCTCCTTTACGCTGAACGGCGATCGGTACCAGCGCGCAGAAAGAGTCGCCTCCATCGCGCTCGAAGACGACGCGACCGACACGCCGTAGCTCGCCCAGCCCCCGTACGCCCCGCCGAACCGCTCCGCGCGACGGTTGCGTGTTCACAACTGCAACGCTGAAATGGCGACATTGCAAGGCTGGGACCAGCGAGGGGATCTAAGCGCATGGAAACCGTCGATCGCCCTACTGGCACGCTCCGTGCACTATCCTCGGTCAGCGTCTCGGTGGAGTAATCCCCCCCAGCTTTGCCGAGACGCTGGTCTCTTCCCCCTCGCCACGCGAGGGCAACAATCTGAACAGCGTCAGGGTGGAGCGTCCCCCCCCTGCTTCGCCTTGACGCTGGTCTTTTTCCCCCTCGCCACGTGAGGGCAACAACCTGAACGGCGTCTCGGCGGAGCGTCCCCCCCTGCTTGGCCGAGACGCTGGTCTTTTTCCCCCTCGCCACGCGAGGGTCC
>CAYOAL010000045.1:62394-63818 GCA_964401935.1 uncultured Polyangiaceae bacterium | reverse complement strand
GAGGGGGAAACCTCGTGGGAAACAAGGGGTCCCATCCTCGTGAGAATCGACATCACGGTTCCTGGCTTCCGGTCCCCGGCAGTTCTCGCGGCATCGGTCCGTGGTGCCGAGGCGGCGGCATGGCTGGCGCGAGCCCGATGTGGCGTGGTCGGGGTCGCTCCGCACATCGTGCCCGCTCCGCAAGCCCTCGGCTGCGACCGGGCGAGGCGACTTTCCCGCGCCTTGCGGCCGCGCTTCTTTCAGGACTCGTCTTCGTCTTCGATGGCGGCGCCGCGGATGTTCTTGGCGAGGGCCTCGGCGACGAGCTTGCCCATCTTGCTGCGGGGCTCGTAGGTCTCGTCGCCGGCTGGGGAGGCGAAGAGCTCCATGTTGGGGTGGGCGAGGCGACCGAGGTCGTCGAAGAAGTGCTGCATGGTGGGATAGCGATTCTCGGGGTTCTTCTGCGTGGCCATGGCCATCACTTGCTCGCTTCGTGGATCGATGGTGGAGACGCGGGCCGAGGCTGGCGGCGGGTGCGACGAGAGCTGCCGCGCGAGGGTCTTCACGTCGTCGCCAGTGTTGAACGGGGGTCGACCGGTGAGCATGTGATACATCACCATGCCGAGCCCATAGACGTCGGCGCGAGCGTCCACCTCTTCGGCGAGCACCTGTTCGGGCGCCATGTAGGCCGGCGTACCGAGGACGATGCCAGCCGCGGTGAGCTTGCTCGTCTGGAGCTTGGAGAAGCCGAAGTCGAGCACTTTGAGGTCGTACGGATCGCCGGGCTCACCGATGAAGAACAGGTTGTCGGGCTTGACGTCGCGATGGATGATGCCGCGTTCGTGAGCGGCGGCGAGGCCCGCGGCCGCCTGACGCAAGGCGGGCAGCGCGATCTCGAGCGGGAGCGCCCCGTCGCGCCGCAGGTGTGTCCCCACCGGCTCGCCGAAGAGGAACTCCATGATGAGGTAGGGGGCCATGTCGTCGGCCCGGATCCCGGCCTCGAACACGCGCACGATGTTGGGGTGGCCCACCTTGGTGATCGCCTGCGCCTCCTGCAAGAACCGCCGGCGCGCGTTGGCGTCGTCGCGGAAGGGCTTCTCCATCACCTTCACCGCCACCGGGTTCCCCGTCTCCTCGTCCTCCGCGAGGTAGACGCGCGCGTAGCTGCCCTTGCCGATGAAGCCGCGGATGCGATACCGCCGACCGAGCACCTGATCGCTGATCTGCGAGAGCCGCGCCGGCACCCGCGAAAGATCGGGCTGCTCGGAGGTGGCCTCGCCGTCGAGGGGGCAGAAACGGTACCCCTCGGGGTACTCGCGGTGACAGCGCGTGCAGAACATGTCCCGCAGGGTGCCGGGGTTTCGGCGGCGCGAAAAGAGCGCCGGCCGTTTCACGCGCGGCGAGGTGCGGCCGGCGCGAAGAGAGCGCCGGCCGTCTCACGCGCG
>CAYOAL010000045.1:61760-62294 GCA_964401935.1 uncultured Polyangiaceae bacterium | reverse complement strand
GTTTCACGCGCGGCGAGGTGCGGCCGGCGCGAAGAGAGCGCCGGCCGTCTCACGCATGGCGAGGTGCGGCCGGCGCGAAGAGAGCGCCGGCCGTCTCACGCGCGGCGAGGTGCGGCCGGCGCGAAGAGAGCGCCGGCCGTCTCACGCACGGCGAGGTGCGGCCGGCGCGTCGGCTCGGCCGATGGGGTGGATGCCGTCCGAACGGTCGCCCCGATCGGTGCCGTCTTCACGGTCGCTGCGGCCGACGCGTAGCGGCGTACACGGCGGCGCGCCGAGGCCTGCGCAGCGCGCTCCGGCCGCCGCCGCGGGCGCGCACCGTGCGCGAGCGGAGTGTGGCGCAAGCAGCCGAAAGCACCGCGCGTCGCCGCGCCACCGGCGACCCGGCCGCTCCGCGCCAGCCCGCGAGGGCGGTGGCACCCAGCTTGCAATCTCTCGGCGCGCGGTAGCTACTCCCCCTTTGGGTCCACCGCACCGATCCGTCTCCCGGCGCGCGCCGGGAGCTTCCCGCCGGTTCATCCACCGCGCCGATCACGA
>CAYOAL010000045.1:0-61660 GCA_964401935.1 uncultured Polyangiaceae bacterium | reverse complement strand
CGCCGCGCCGATCACGACGCCGCGCCGATCACGACGCCGCGCCGATCACGACGCCGCGCCGATCACGACGCCCTGCCACGAGCCCACGCCCATGCCTGCCTCCCTCCCCGTTTCGCTCTCCGCCCGCGCCTTCATCGACGGCTTCGACAAGCCAGCCTACGTGGTGCTGAGCGCCGAGCTCGACGGATGCCTCCCCGACACGGTGTTCCTCGCGGCCGCGCGCGAGCTCGTGACCCGCCACCCGCTCCTCCGCGCGCGCCTGCATCGCCACCCGTGGCTCACGTTCGTGCCCGACGCTCCGAGCGTTTGGGAGGCGGCCGGGGGCGCGGTGCTCGGCGACGTGTCCGTGCCCGACGAGCTCGGCACCTTCCTCGACGTCGAGCGCTTTCATCCGTTCCGCGTGTGGCTGGCGCACGGCGGGACCCACGTCGTGATGCGCTTGCACCACGCGATCGCCGACGTCCACGCCGCCGGGCTCCTCCTCGAGGAGCTCGCCGTCCTCTGCCAGGGTGAGCGCCTCCCTCCCCCGACGCCTGCGCCGACGCTGCCGCTCCTCGAGCGCACAGCGAGCGCCCAGCGCTGGGCGGCCGCGCAGCGAGCCCAAGGCCCCACTCCAGCGGTGAGCCTCGTCACGCGTTGGACCCCGCAGCAACCGCTCGCCGAGCTCGCCGTCAGCGTCACCGAGCGACGGGTGCCGCGGGTGAACCACGAGCGCCTCCGCCGTGTGGCTTCGGCCCGAGGCCACGGCTTCTCTTCCCTGCTCTTTGGCTCGCTGCTCGTCGCGATGCACCGCTACAACCGCAGCCGCGTCGCGCTCGTCGAGCTGCCGCGCCGACTCGGCCTCGTGACCACCCGGCGCCGGCGCTTGCAGGGACGCGCGCGGCTCGCGCCGAGCGGCTTCGACGCCGACACCCAGGTCGTCGAGGCGCCGACCGGCCTCCTCGCCGGCGGTGACCTTCGGGCGCTCGCGGGGTCGGTCGCGGCGCAGCTCCGCGAAGGGCGCGCCCGCCACGACGACCTCGGCCTCGCCACGCTCTTGCTGCGTCGGCGGATCGAGCGCGTCGAGCGCCGGCTCACCGGCCGCCTCGATCGCGCCTTCACCGTGCCAGGCCCCGTCGCCGCGCTCCGCGTGGTCGCGAGCGACCTCACCGACGACGCGCCGCGCAGCGCCCCCCTCGCGTTCGGACCCGTGCAGAGCACCCACCTCCGGATGCTCGCCTCGCCAGTGGCCGCGGCCCACGTCGGCCTGTTCACCCATCTCGACCACGACGCCCTCTCCTTCACCCTCGTGAGCCACCACGGAGCGCTCGACGCCGACCGCCTCCTCGACGATCTCTTCACGACACTCGAGCTGGAGCCTCGCCCCCTCCCTCGCCTCCGCAGCGTGCCGCCGCGGCGCGCGGTGACCTCCGAGCGGTCTGCCCCGCGAAGATGATGAGCGGCTGACGAGCGCGCGAGGTGCCACCAAGGTGCGTGGCGGCAGCGCCGTCGCGGCCGTGCGCCGCTCCATGGCTGCGCTCACGCGTCAGGGGAGGCACGCCGCGCAGCTGTTGAGCTGTCCACAGTCCAACAGGTCGAAGGTGGGCTGCGTGCTCGCGACGCCGCAGCCGAGGAAGCACCCGGCGACCGGGTTCGCGTAGCAGAGGCGATAGCAGTTGCACTGCGGATCGCCGACGCAAGCCTCGAGCTCGTCACAGCAGCCGGCCTTCATGCAAGTCTGGCAGGCGTTGTCCGTCGCGTGCGGAGCGCACACGTCCTCCGCACCACCGCTGCCGCCGAGGCCACCCGCCCCCGCCGCCGCCCCCGCACCCCCGCCGCCGCCGACGGTCGCCGCGCCGCCGTCCCCGCCGCCCGCTGCCGTCGTGGTCGCGCCGCCGGCGTCCGTCCCTCCCGCGCCGAGCGTCGGCGGGACCGTCCAGTCGTACGAGCACGCCGCGCTCACCGTGACCGCCGCGGCGAGGAGACCCGCGAAGCCGCCGGGCCGCGCTCCGCGTGCGCGGAGAGAGCCAAGGGAACCAGCACGACGCGTCGAACGAGGCATGGGGAAGCTCGCGTGGTGCCGTCGAACAAAACGTACCACAGGGCGCCTCATCCCACCACGAGCTCGTCGGGACCCGAGCAAGCGGAGGCGTGGCGGTGGCAAGGTCGCCATGTCTGCAGCGTAGACGGGGGCGTCGCGCGGTGCGACCGCGTCCTTGGGATCCTGCCCGGTTCCATTATGCTGGTAGACCATGTCTGTTCCTTGGCTCTCCGTCTTGTGCCTCGGCACCGCGCTCGTGCTCACCGGCTGCCCCGACGAGGACGCATCGAACCAAGACGGTGACGCCGCCGATGGAGCGAAGAAGACGAGCAGCAAGAAGAAGGGCAAGGCCAAGGGCAAGGGCGACGGCAAGAGCAAGAGCAAGAAGGGCAAGGACGACGAGGCGAAGGACGACGAGGCGAAGGGCGACGGCGAGGCCGCTCCGACGTCCCAGCCCTCCGACGGCTCGGTGCCCGCGCCGCTCCCGGGCGAGGTGCCCAAGTTCACCGTCGGTGCGTGGTCGAAGTACAAGCTGACGACCGGCACCGCGATCTGGAGCGTGCTCGACAAGCGCGGCGACGAGATCCTGATCGACGCCCTCATGGAGGGCCGCATGAACCTCGCGGTGCAGAGCTGGGTGTCGGTACCCGACGCGGGGGACACCCGCACCTCGTCGATCCGAGAGCTGAAGTACCGGCTCGGTGGCGGCGCGGTGCAGACGCTGCAGGGCAGCGCACTGAAGGGACACGCTCAGCTCTACGACCGCATCATCAAGGGGTTCTTGCCGCCCAAGTTCGAGGGGATGCCGCAGGAAGACGTGACGGTCGCCGCGGGCACCTTCCGTGGGTGTTACAAGTGGACCTCGAAAGAGACGATCATGAACATCACCACCGAGTCGACGATCTGGACCCACCCTGCCGTGCCCCCGCCGTCGATGGTGAAGCTCGTGAGCCACACCGACGACGCCACCTACGAGCTCATCGCGTACGGCGCGAGCGGCGCCAAGCCGAGCCTCTGACCGATGAGGCGACCGCCGCCGCCCTCGGTGTCGCCGGGCACCGTCCTCGCCGACAGCTACCGGGTGGGCGGGCGGCTCGGCATCGGTGGCATGGGGGAGGTGTTCGAGGCGGTGCACCTCGAGAGCGGGAGCACCGTCGCCATCAAGCTCCTCCGCGAGGAGGCGAGCGACACCGTGGTGGAACGCTTCGAGCGTGAGGGGCGCGCCCTCGCGCAGCTAGAGAGCGAGCACGTGATCCGCGTCTACGACGTAGGGGTGCTCGCGAGCGGCCGCCCCTACATCGTGATGGAGCTGCTCGTGGGCGCCGATCTCGGAGTGGTGAAGAAGCAGCGCGGCGCCCTCACCGTCGACATGGCCGTCGACTACGTCTTGCAAGCCTGCGTGGGTCTCGCCGAAGCCCACGGCCTCGGTATCGTGCACCGCGATCTCAAGCCTCCCAACCTCTACCGCGCCGAGCTCCCCGACGGACGCCAGCTGGTGAAGGTGCTCGACTTCGGCATCGCCAAGGTGAACGCCAGCGCCAAGGCGGGCAAGACCGGCCTCACCGCGGCCGACGACGTGTTCGGCTCCCCCGAGTACATGCCCCCCGAGCAGCTCCACGCCACCCGCGACACCGACGTGCGCGCCGACGTGTGGTCGCTGGGGATCACCCTCGCCGAGCTCGTGAGCGGGCGCACCCCGTTCAAGGCCGACGATCTCGGCACGCTCATCTTCAACATCCTCGAGGCGGAGCCGCCGTCGATCGCGCACCTCGATCCGCTCCGTGGCGCGACCCTCGACGCGGTGGTGCGTCGCTGCCTCGCGCGCCAGCCCGACGACCGCTACCCGTCGGTCGTTGCCCTCGCCGAGGCCCTCGCCCCTCTCGTCTCGAGCGGGCCCCAGGCTGGGCAACGCGTAGCCGCCACCTTCGAGGCGGCGCGGGCGCGGGCCGCAGCGCTCGATGGACGCTCCCGGCCGCAGGTGACGCGCACGCCCGAACACGGGGGCAGGAGCGCCCACACCGCCGTGCTGCGCATCGCCATCGCGCCGATCCCGCACACCATGGCGCTCGGAGCGGCGCACACCACCACTCTCCCCACGCCCGCCACCAACGCCTCGATGCCCGCCGCGCCCCACGGGCCGGCCGCCGACGCGGTCGGCGCAGGGCGCGTGGTCGGGGCCACCGCACCCGCGCCGACGGCGCCCCTCGGCCCGAGCCCGAGCCCGCGCCGTCAGAAGACGTGGCTCGCGGTCGCCGCCGCCGTGGGACTCGCCGGCATCGCCACCGTCACCGTGCTCGCGCGCGGCGGCGGCGCCACCACCGGAGCCCGCGCCGACGACGACGACAGCGAACGGGCCTCGAGCCAACGCGCTCAGCCGCTTCCGGCCCCCACGCGCGCAGACAAGAGCAAGCGCGCGGCGGAGAGCCCGGCTCCGCTGGAGCGACTCGAGCCGACGCTCGCGAGCCGCTCCCCGTTCGACATCGCGGACGCCATCGGAGGGCTGGTGGCGCGCTCGCACGGCGAGGACGCCCTCGTCCGCGACGTCCTCTTGTTTCCCGAGCGGGCGGCGGTGGTCTTGGGCGCGGCCGGCGCCACGGTGCGCCGCGACTATGCGCGCGGGGAGCTGTCCGCGCCGCGCCCGATGACCGCCGAGAGCGGCGCTCGCGTGGGCGAGCGCATTCGCCTCAGCCAGCTCGATCTCACCGTCGTCGCCGAGATCGCCCGCGAGGCGCGCGCTCACTTCGGCGACGGTCAGCTCCACTCCATCAGCCTCTTGTGGCTCGCCGATCGCGTGTTGTGGGTGGCCGCCGCCGCCGACGGACGGGCGCTGCGGTTCGGCCTCGACGGCCAACGCGTTGCCGAGCGCTGAGCCTCCCCGACACAAGCAACGGGGAGCAAAGAGAGGGTGGTGGCGACGACAAAGGAGTGGGCTCGGGTCATGGCGCACCTCGTGTTGGGTGTTGTGACGCGCGGCTCGGCCGCGCGGTGGCTGCTACGGCAACACGTGCGCCAACCATCGGAGCGTGCGCGATCGCGTCGTTGCGACCACGAGCGGGCCTCCCCCGAGCGTGTGGATGCCCGAGGGCTGGGACTCGGCGGTCTCAGCGCCGACGAGCACGCCGCTTGCATCCACACCGTCCCGTGGTACGAGCGCAGCGGGCGAACCGATGACGGGGAGGCAACGAGCTACCGAGAAGACGCTGGAGCGACCGCAGGCGCCGTTGCCGGTGATCCTCCACGTGGGGGGCGCCCACGCGTCCACCCACCAGATCCGCCTCAGCCAGGGCAAGGTCGTCTTCGGAGCGGGCCCCGAGGCCGACGTCGTCCTCCACGATCCGGCCGTCTCCCGTCAACACCTCGAGGTCCGCCTCGCCCCCGCCGGCGTCGCGATCCGCGATCTCGGCAGCAGCAACGGCACCTGGCACCTCGGCCACCAGGTGCAGCAGATGGTGCTCCACATCGGCGGACGCGTGCGGCTCGGGAGCGCGGAGATCTTCGTGGCCCTCGATCACGAGGCGCTCGAGGGCGTCGAAGGCGACGACACCGGCTACCGCGGCCTGGTGGGGGAGTCGGCGGCGATGCGCGGCCTCTTCGCGAAGCTGCGACGCCTCGAGGGGGCCCTGGTGAACGTGCTCATCGAGGGCGAGTCGGGCGTGGGCAAGGAGCTGGTGGCCCGCGCCATCCACGAGGGCTCGGTGCTCGCCGACGGCCCGCACGTGATCGTGAACTGCGGCGCGCTGAGCCGCGAGCTCGTCCTCAGCGAGCTGTTCGGCCACCGAAGAGGCGCGTTCACCGGCGCCACCGACGACCGCGTCGGGGCCTTCGAGGCCGCCGACGGTGGCACCCTGTTCCTCGATGAGGTGGGCGAGCTCCCGCTCGAGATGCAACCCGCGCTCCTCCGTGCCCTCGAGTCGGGGGAGGTGAAGCGGCTCGGCGATGTGGCCACCCGCCACGTCCGCACGCGCGTGGTGGCGGCCACCAACCGCGATCTCTGGGCAGCGGTGGGCGCCGGCACCTTCCGCGAAGATCTCTACTATCGGCTCGCGGTGGTGAAGCTGCGGGTCCCCTCCCTCGCGGAGCGCCCCGAGGACGTGGGCCTCCTGGCGCAACACCTGTCGACGAGCGCCGGCGGTGGCCTGCTGCCAGACGCGTTCGTGCAGGATCTGTGCAGGCGCCCGTTCCGCGGCAACGTGCGCGAGCTCAAGAACGCGGTGCAGGCCTTCCTCGCCATCGGCATGATGCCGGAGAGCCTCCCCGCCGAGGCGCGGCGACTCGAGGCGGCGCTGCGTCAGGCGGTGGATCCGCGGGCGCCGTTCCAGGCTCAGCGCGACTGGGTCAACGACGTGTTCGCGCGCGTGTTCTTCGAGAAGCTCTTGGAGGTCGCAGACGGCAACCAGTCGGAGGCGGCGCGCATCGCCGGCCTCGACCGCAGCTACATGCGAAAGCTCATGGCCAAGCACGGCGTCAAGGGCTAGCCGAGGCCGCGCCGACCTGAGGGTTTCGTCACCACGGGTTGAGACCGACAGCCCTCAGGGGCTCGCCGTCCACGGCGCCAACCACGCGGAGTACAAGCCTGCGAGCGATGGCCCGGGCGTTGCTCTACCGATGGGCCACGACGCGGGCATGCCACGAGGGCGGCCCGCGGAACCGATCCAAACGCCCTCCCCACCGAAACCACCCGACGAGCCCTGCTCCCACGAGGTACCCCATGAACCCACTCCGCAAGCGCCCCATCGCCGCCCTGATCGCGCTCGGCGTCGCCGCCTTCGCCGCCAACGCAACCGCGCAGACCGACTCGTTCACGCTCAACTTCGCGAAGATCGAGGTGGACTACGCCTCGGCCTCGGTCAGCGCGTTCTACGATCGCTCGAGCTGCACGCTCTGGGTCGACGGTGACGAGACCCACGACGTCATCCGCCTCACCGTCGACAGCCGCGGCACCATCCTCGTCAACGAAGGCCACGTCCTCGTCGCCGGTGGGCGCGCCACGACGGGCAACACCTGTCGCGTCGCGGTCGACGGCGGCGCGGGCAACGACGTGTTGATCGACACCACCGGTCTGCACGCAGAGCTCATCGGCGGCCCGGGCCACGACGTGCTGCTCTGGGACGACTTCGCGGAGCTCGAGGTGCGCCACACCTTCGCCCTCTCCGCCGCGGCTCGCGACGTCGACCTGCTCCTTGTGAACGCCCCGGTCCAAGTCGTCGAGGACGACGTCGTCGTCGACGGCAAGATCCTCACCGCCGAGAACTACGACGCGGCCTCCGTCGCCTACTTCGACGGCAAGTTCCTCACCGCGGCGGATCTCGGCGCCGAGCAGCACGTCGCGCGCACGGGTCGCGTCCTCGCCGGCGGGATCTACGACGACAGCGGCGACGACGTGTACGTGGACGGCAAGATCATCACCGCCGAGAGCTACGACGGCCACGACGACGTCTGGGTCGACGGCAAGATCATCACCGCCGACAGCTACGACGGCCACGACGACGTCTGGGTCGACGGCAAGATCATCACCGCAGAACGCGCCCCCTCTCCCCACGGCAAGGTCATCGCCGCCGACGAGCTCGGCGTGACCCTGCTCACCCTCGAGACCGCCGACGCCGGCCGTCGCGTGGTGCGCGTCACCTCCTTGTAGCAGAACCCGCGATCCGGCCGCTGGGAAGGGGGGGAGCGGGCGCGGGCTCCGAACGCCTCGAGGCCGGACCTTTCGCGGCTCCACGCGAGCGTTCTGCTCTATAATCGCCGCCGCATGGCTGAACCCACGACCTGCTCGGCGCGCCTCCCATGAGCGACGGGACGACGGCTCCCGGGGGAGCGGCGGACGCGCTGGACGAGGGCGGTGCCGCCCCATCGCCAGCCAAAGCGGCGCGGCTCCTCAGCGTGCTGCTCATCACCCCCGAGGACGACCTCGCCGGGTTTCGACAGCGGATGCTCGGCAAGGACAGCGACGTCCCCCTCGAGCACCTCAGAGCGGCGCGCGACGCGCTGGTGTCGCTCGGAGCGGCGCTCTCCTCGGTAGAGGAGGCGGCCTGGCAGAAGGTGTCGAAGGCGCGCGACCTGCTCGCGACGGGCCGCGGTCCTTCGGTCGCGGAGGCGACGGCGCCGCCGAGCGCGCCGGCAGCGCTCCCCCACCCGCCCGCTGCCTCTCCCCGCCACGTGGCGCCGCCATCGGTGACATCCCCCACGCAACCGGCCGCGCCCCACATAGAGAGCGGCCCGGTGCAGTCGGCGTGGGTGAGCGGCCCGCCGGCGCGAGGGGTGGCGCCGTCGGCGCCAACCGCGCCAGCCGCTCCGCCAGAGGGTGCGACCGCGCCCCCATTCGCGCCACCACCCGCGGCGCCAGCGTTGGTACCGAGCGCGGCTCCCCACCTCCCGGTCGGGAAGGTCGAGACGATGGACGAGGTGGTGCCCGCTTCGGCGCGCAACCCCCTGCCGTTCCAACAAGGCCCGGCGCAGCTCTCCTCGGATGCCGCGCGCGCGCTGTCCGACGAGGCCAACGCGGACAACCCCAACCTCGGCGCGACCGTGGGCGTCGACCAGATCAGCCCTCTCGCCGGCCTGCTGCCCTTCGCCAAGAGCAACACCCGCGAGAGCGCGTCGCCGCCCCCCGCGCCGTCGCTCACCCTCGAGCAGTATGCGTCGCTCTGCGCTCAGTGCGCGGAGATGCCGCGCGACACCTACCGCATCCATCGAGAGTTCGGGCTCGTGGATCTGGCCGCGCGGGCGCAGCTCGACAAGAGCTTCGCAGCCCGCTTCGACGCGGAGCCGGCCCAGCGCAACAAGTTCGACGAGCTCGTGGCGCACTATCGCGAGTGGTTCCGCAAGAGCCCGAGCTCGCCCCCCTAAAGGCCCGAGACCACCAACGAGGACACAGGCGCTTGTTCGTCGCTGCCCCCATTGCCATCGCACCCGTGAACCGCTGCCACGGCGCGGCGCTCTTGTGGCAGCAGCGCGGATGCCTCGGCGTCACCGTCGTGGTCAAGGCCACGTACGCGATCCTCGCCGACGCCACGCTCGAGCTCATCGAGCCTGAGGAGATCGTCGTGCGGGATCGCCACGTCGACCGCTCGCCCGAGCGGAGCCTCGAGCGCGCGAGTGAGCTCGCCCCCTACCTGCCGGGAGCGGCGGTGGTGGCGCTCGGACACGCCCACGTCCTCGGCCCCCCGAGCACCGCCACCACGGTGCGGCTCGCCCTCGGGCGCGAGGCGCGCACGTTCCTCGACAAGACGCTCCGGGTCGTCGGCGACCGCCGCCCCGAGGCCCCCGACCAGCCCGCGCCGTTCAAGACCATGCCGCTCACCTACGAGCGCGCCCTCGGCGGCCGTGCTCTGCCCGACAACCCGGTGGGCTGCGACGGGGCCGCCCGGCTGCCGAACATCGTACATCCCACCGATCCTCGCGCCGTGGCCGGCTTCGGTCCCTTGGGGTGGAGCTGGCCGGCGCGCAAACGACGCCTCGCGGGCTTCGAGGCGCGCGCGCTGACGGCGCGCATCCCGGATCTCGCCGACGCGTTCCCCTGGGGCTTCTTCCACGGCGCGCCCGACGACCAGCAGTGCGGTCATGAGCTCCGGGCCGGCGACTGGCTCGAGCTCGAGGGCCTCGATCCCACGGTGGCAGTCCTCCGGCTCACGCTGCCCGAACTGCGCGCCCACGCGCGCGCGATCCTGCTCATGCCGTCGGGGGCCTCGAGGCCGGAGACGCTCGCCATGGCCTGCGATACGCTCATCGTCGACGCCGACGCACGGCGCTTGTCCGTGCTCTGGCGCGGCAACGCCAGCCTCACCCTCGATGAAGGCGACCTCCCCCGCCTCGGCTTCTTCGTCGGCCTCGCAAAGAGCGACGACGAGCCCCCCTGGCCCAGCGCGGGCGAGCTCGGTGGGCTCGCGGCGCAGTTCGCCACGGCCAAGGCGACGGTGGGCGGGAGCCAGCGACAGCCCCCGATCTTCGCCGCGATGCCCGCGCTCCCCGCGAGCGCCGCCGCCCCCGCCGCGCGCGTCCATGCGCCGAGCGCCACCCCGCTCGCGTCGCCGACCGGCGTCGCGCCCACCCCCACCGGCGGCGACACGCCCCCCGCAGCGCCCCGCCTTCCGTCGACCCCCTGGGAGCCTCCCTCGCCGCCCCCGCCCGACGCGCCACCGCCGGAGCCGGAGCCCCCGGTGCGCACGAGCGACGACATCCCGGTGGTCACCACCGCTCACTTCGAGAGCGCGACGCTGAGCTGGCAGATCCGCCCCCCCCAGGACGCGCTCATCGTGGTCGCCAAGGGCACCTACGACATCGTGCCCGGAGAGCCTTTGGACGGCGGAGCGGCGGTAACCCTCGCCGCGCGCGAGCGCTCCGACTTTTGCACCGGCGAGAGCTACTTCGAGGACGACCCGAGCGGAGGCCCCATCCTCCCCTCCGACGTCGCCCTGTTCAAGCCCCGCGCCGACGTGACCCTGTTCGGCTACGCCCACGCGCCGACCCGCCACGCGACGCAGATGAAGGTGCGCTTCCAGTTCGGCAAGGAGCGCGACCGTCGCTTCGACAAGAGCATCCACGTGCTCGGGGATCGCGCGTGGAAGCGCTCGCTGGTGGGGGCCACGGCTTCCTCTCCCGCGTCGATCACCGCGGTGCCGCTCGCCTACGCCCGCGCCTTCGGCGGGCCCGATCACCCCCCTAACCCGGTGGGGCGAGGCCGCGCCGGCGACGCGCTCCCCAACCTCGAGCTCGTCGATCAGCACGTCACCTCACCCCGCGACGCCCTCGCGCCAGCGTGCTTCGCGCCGCGCTCCGACACCTGGAGCGACCGCTGGGCCAAGCTCGGCACCTACGACAAGCGCTGGCTCGACAAGCGTTGGCCTTACTTCCCCGAAGACTTCGACTGGGAGCACTTCCAAGCCGCGCCACGCGATCAACAGCTGAGCCACCTCGTGGGCGACGAGCCGTTCGCGGTAGAGGGGGTTCACCCAGAGCACGGCGCGCTCCGCGGCCGGCTCCCCGGTGAGCGCCCGCGCTGTTTCCTCGTGAAGCGGCCCGACGCCGGAGGCGGGCTCGTGGAGGTGGACCTGCGCCTCGACACGGTGGGCTTCGACTTCGCAGCGATGACAGTGAACCTCGTGTGGCGTGGGTTTGCGGACGTGAGCGACAGCGACGCCCCCGAGGTGCTCGCGCTCTTCATCGTGCGAGAAGCGAAGGGTGAGACCCCGCTCTCTCGCGATGAGATACAGGCCGCATACCTCCAGGTCATCACCCCCGAGGCGCCCCTCGTCGCGACGCCCGACCCAGCGCCGCTGCCCCCTCCGCCCGAGCCGACGCCGACGCCGGAGGACGAGGAGGCCGCCGCCTTCGAAGCCGAGCTCGAGGCCTCGCTCCAGCAGGAGCTCGCGGACGCCGGGCTCGACGGCGTTCACCTCGACGAGCTCGCGAAGCCGGACCCTGCTGCGCTCGCAGCGTCGCTGCGCGAGAGCGGCGCGACCGCCGGCGAGATCGAGCAGCTCCTCGAGGCGCTGGCGCCGCCGCCCCCCTCGGAGGACGTCGTGGAGCCTCCGGCGCTGCGACTGCGCGACCTCGTCGAGCGTATGCTCGCCGACGGCGACTCCTTCGCAGGCTTCGATTTCGAGGGGGAAGATCTCAGCGATCTCGATTTCGCGGGCAGGGATCTCACGCGCGCCGTGCTCCGTGGCGGCCACTACCAGCGTTGCAACTTCGACGCGGCGATCCTGGTGGAGGCCCAGGCTGGAGAGGCCGACTTCGAGGGGGCCCACTTCGTGGGGGCCGATCTCACCGGGATCGACATGACGCGGGCCAACCTCCGCGGGGTGAGCTTCGAGAACGCCACCCTGGTGGAGGCCGAGCTCCGCAACGTTCAAGGCGAGCGCGCGTCGTTTGCCCACGCGCGGGCCGACAACGCCGAGCTCGACGACAGCGACTGGTCGCACGCGGTGTTCGACGGGATGTCTGCCCCCAACATCGATCTCAACCGCTGCGTCCTTCATCGCGCGCGCTTCACCAAGGCCGACATCCCCAACGTCGGGCTCCGCCAGTCGCAGGGCAAGCAGGTGGTGTTCGATCTTGCGGTGATGAACGCGGCCTATTTCGAGGAGGCGACCTTCTCCCGCTGCTCGTTCAAGAACGTCGACGCGCGCACCGCCGTCTTCGACAACGCCGTGCTCGACGAGGCGGATCTGCGCGGCGCCGATCTCACCGACACGAGCTTCCTCCGCAGCAAGTGCCGCAAGACCGACTTCACCTGCGCCACGCTCGTCGAGGCCAACCTCACCCGCGCCGAGCTGGGCGGCTGCAAGCTCGCGCGCGCGAACCTGATGAACGCGGTGCTCGAGGCCGCCGACCTCACCATCGCCGATCTGCGCGACGCCAACCTCTTCGGCACCGGGTTCTGGAAGGCCAAGCTCGACGGCGCCAAGCTCGACGGCGTGTTCATCGCCCGCTCCTCCCTCGAGAAGAGAGGTCCGCGCTGACGTCATGATCCGCACCCGCGAAGCCTTCGAAGCGCACGCGCGCGACAACCGCTTGACCGGGCAGACCATCGAGGGCGTCAACCTCGACGGCGTGGAGCTCGACGAGGTGGATCTGTCACGGAGCACCTGGGTGAACGTGCGGTGCCGCGGCGCGCGCTTCTCCACCTGCATCTTCAGCGGCGCTACCTTCCGCCTCGTCGACATGCGCTTCTCCGACTTCGCGGCGAGCGTGATGACGCGTCTCGACGCCGCCGCGCCCGAAGGGCAACCGGGGTGCGACTTCACCGCCGCCCGCTTCGACGACGCGGTGCTGAACGGCGCCAACTTTCGCCGCGCCTGCCTCGATGACGCGAGCTTCGCGCTCGCCACCATGAACGACGTCGTGCTCGCCGGGGCGGCGGCCCGACGCGCCATCTTCATCGGCGCGCTCCTCACCGGGGCCGACCTTCGCGGGGCCGACCTCACCCGCGCCAAGCTCGACGAGGTGATCTTCGGCGAGGCCGACCTCCGCGGCGCGGTGCTCGAAGAGGCCACGCTCCACGAGGTGGCGCTCGAGCGTTGCCGACTCGATGGGGCGCGCCTCACGGGGGCCGAGCTGCGCCGCGTGACCGCCTCGAACCTCGATCTGAGCGCGCTGGGAGCGCCGAGCGAGCTGTCCGAAGCGGTGCTCCCCTTCACGCAGGCGGTCGACTGCGATCTACGCGGCATCCGCCTCCGCAAGGCCGATCTCCGCGGCGCCGATCTGTCGCGCGCCGATCTCCGCGGCAGCGACCTCCGCGGGGCCGTGCTCCTCGGCGCGAGGCTCGACGGTGCCCGCCTCGACGGCGCCGATCTCACCGACGCCGAGCTCGCCGCAGCCACCCTCGGGGCGGCGAGCCTCCGCGACGCGAACCTCACCGGCGCCGATCTTTCGGATGCGTCGCTCCAAGCCGCCGACCTCGTCGGTGCCGAGCTCGCCGGCGCGCGCTGGGAGCGCGCCGACCTCACCGACATCGCCTGGTCGCCCACCTCCTTCGTCAACGGCGCCTTCGCCGGCGCGCGCCTCCCCGGTCAACTTCTCGCCGGCTTCGATCTCTCGGGCGCCGATCTGGAGCGCGCCGATCTCTCCACCTGTGACTTGTCGGGGGCCAACCTCGCCGGCGCCAACCTCTCCCGCGCACGCCTCAACGGGGCCGTGCTCGAAGGCGTCACCTTTGGCGACTGTCTCCTCGAGGAGGCCGACCTCACGGGAGCCTCGCTCCAAGGCGCCGACCTCCGCGCGTGCCGGCTCGACATGGCGAACCTCGCCGGCGCGGATCTGCGCGGCGCCAAGATCCACAAGCAGAACCTCCGCAGCCTCGATCTGCGGAAGACGAGGCTGGCTGGGGCGAGCATCACCCAGACGCTCCTCAGCAACGCCCTCGCCGACGGGGTGGACTTCGGCGGCTGCGATCTCACCCACAGCTCGTTCGGGGAGGCAGACTTGCGCGGCGCGAGCTTCGCCAACACCAAGCTCGACGGCGTGAGCTTCGTGCGCGCGGATCTGTCGGGAGCCAAGCTACAGCGCGCGGCGGGCGCCTCGCTCGACTGCAACAAGGCCAAGCTCACCCGGGCCGATCTGCGCGAGGCGCGCCTGACCGATAGCTCCTTCGACGGCGCCGCGATGATGGAGGTGAACGCGGAGCGCGCCGACTTCACCGCGGGGCGGTTCCGCCGCGCCAACCTCTCCGGAGGGAAGCTGCGGGGCGCCAAGCTCACCTACGCGGTGCTCACCCACGCAAACCTCGCCCTCGCCGATCTGCGCGATTGCGACCTCGAGCAAGCCGACCTCCACCGCGCGGACACGACTGATGTTAACCTGTCAGGCGCCAACACCACGCGCATGAGCCGAGACGACAGCGACCGCGCCAAGGCGGAAGACTTCAAGACGGGAGCCGAGCGATGAGCCAAGCGATGACGACGACCCCGACCGGGGGCACCGCACCCACGCTGCGCATCGCGCGCAGCGAGGAGCCCCTCGACCCGAGCCGCGTGCTCGAGCTCGACGACGGCGCGCGGGCGATCGCGGTGGCGGGTGGCGTCGAGCTCCGTGACGCCGAAGATCGCATCATGGTGCGCTACGTCGATGGCGTCGCCACCATCTTCTCCTCCCGCGATCTCGAGCTCGCGGCGCCCAACGGGAGGGTGCGCGTGGTGGCCGGCTCCGACATCACCTTCGAGGCCAGCCGCGACGTCGTGCACCACGGGGGACGGAGCGTCACCTTGGGCGCAGCTGGCCAGCAGGAGCTCTCGATGAACGGCCAGCGCACGCACCTCGAGGCCTCACGGCTCGAGGTGGCAGCGCGCGACACGCGCCTCTGTACGTCGAAGGCGGTGCTGGTGGCCCGCACCATCAGCACCACCGCCGAACGCGTGGCGACGCAGGTGGAGCGCTACGAGCTCACCGCCAAGAAGCTGGTGGAGAAGACGCGCGACGCGTTCCGCACCGTGCTCGGCCTCGATCAGCACGAGGTGGGGCGACAGCGCACGGTGGTGAGCGACACCATGAGCGTGCACGCGCGGCGGACGGTGATCGTGAGCAAGAAGGACACCACCATCGACGGCGAGCGCGTGCTGCTCGGATGAGGCCCTCATGACCAAGCCCGCGGTGACCAAAGAAGGCGGCGAGTGTCTCGCGTTCCCCGACACCTGCCATCTCCCAGCCCCTCCACCCCCGGCCGGGCCGGGCGGGATCCCCACGCCGTATCCGAACAAGGGCTCCATCTCGAGCACCGACAAGGCGACGGAGAAGGTGCTCTTCAACAAGAAGGGCGTGTGCGTGCAGAACTCGAAGATGGCGCGAAGCTCGGGCGACGAAGCCGGCTGCTCGAACCTCCCCACCCCCAAGGGCCTGATGAGCCAGAAGAACATGGACGAGATCGAGTTCAAGTCGCACAGCAGCAAGGTGAAGGCGGAGAACAAAGGCATCGTCCCCATGCTCGCGTCCACGTCCCACAACGGGGGGGGCAACGACAACCAGCCGATGGGCAAGGTGATCGTGCCCTCGCAAGTGAAGATCCTCATCAACTGAGCCCACGCCGGAGCGATCATGGCTGACGAGAACCTGTTCCCCCTCGAGTTCCTCTCCGGCGGCGCCCCCGAGGCTGGCCTCGAGGTGCGGCAGCTCCGCGGCCGCGAAGAGCTGTCGCGGCTCTACCACTTCGATCTGGTGCTCAAGCGTCAGGCAGGCCCCCTCAGCGAAGACGAGGTGGCGGCCATGCTCCGCGCCCCCTGCGCCCTCTCGGTCGGCTTCGGCGACCACGACATCGTGCACGGCATCCTCGAGCGCCTCACGCTCCTCGACGCGATGGCGAGCTCGGCGGCGATCTATCGCGCGCGGGTGGTGCCCAACATGTGGCTGCTCACCCAGTCGCGCACCAACCGCGTGTTTCAGAACATGACGGTGCGACAGATGGTGGAGGCCATCCTCAAGCTCTACGGCTTCTCCGCCGGCACCCACTTCTCGGTGCTCGTCGAGGGCGGCACCAAGCACGAATACGTGGTCCAGTACGAGGAGTCGGACTGGGACTTCATCCAGCGCTGGTTGGAGTTCGAGGGCATGTTCTACTGGTTCGAGCACCACGCCGACGGCGAGCGCCTCATCGTCGCCGACGAGAACGCCGACGCGTCCGCCATCGCCGATCCCCACGCGATCGCCTACCGCGACCGCAACAACCTCATCACCGGCGGCGAGTCGACGATCTGGGACTGGACCTTCGATCAGCGCCGCATCCCCGCCCGCGTGGCGCTGGTCGATCACAACTACCGCACCCCGCACGTGCCGATGGTGGCGAGCGCGGAGACGGACACCAGAGCCGGCTTCGGCAGCGTGCTCATCTACGGCGAGCACTTCAAAGACGTCGACGCAGGGAAGAAGCTGGCCAAGCTCCGCGCCGAGCGCATCCTCTGCTCTCAGCGCACGTTCCGCGGCAAGACCGACTGTGGGCGCTTCCGCGTGGGCCACACCTTCGAGCTCGGCGGGCACTTTCAGCCGGGCAACGACGGCACCTACCTCGTGACCGCCATCGACCACGTCGGCGGCGTGGGCGACGACTCGGTGTTGTCCCAAGAGGGCCAACACAACGCCTACTTCGAGTGTATCCCGATCGACGTGCCGTTCCGGCCGGCGCGGCTCACCCCGTGGCCCCGCATCACCGGGGTCATGCACGCCCACATCGACGCCGACGGGGCCGGTGAGCACGCCCAGCTCGACGACAAGGGCCGCTACAAGGTGCGCATGCCCTTCGACTCCATCGGCGACAACCGCGGCAGCGGCGCCTCGCGCTGGATCCGCATGTCGCAACCCTACAGCGGCGCCGGTTACGGCAGCCACTTCCCGCTCCACAAGGGCGCCGAGGTGCTCATCGCCCACGTCGACGGCAACCCCGATCGCCCGATCATCATGGGCGCCGCGCCGTGCGCCCACACCCCGAGCCCGTCCACCTCCGCCAACGCCACCCAGTCGGTCATCCAGACCGCGTCGGGGATCCGCATGGAGATGGAAGACCAGGCCTGACGCGGCGACCGGCGCCGCCGCGGTCGGGCGGTGGCCCAACCTCAGCGCGAGAGCTGGTTGACGGTGAGGCGACCGGCCACGATGAGCTCCGCGAGGCGCGCGGTGAGCTCGGCGTCGTGGACGCGCCAGATGTCGTCGTGCCCGGTGTAGTGCGCGAACACCTCGCGGAGCGCCAAGAGCTCGCTGTAGTCGTCGGCGACCCGCTCGAGGAAGAGCCTCGCGTCGACGGGATCGGGGAAGCTCAGGCGCCGCGCCCGGAAGCCGCGGAGGTGGGGCGGCGCGAGATCGCCAAAGTCTTCTCCTTCGTCGTCCACCACGATCTCGTACAGGTCGACTCCCTGGCTCACCACGCGTCGCACGTGGCAGAGAATAGCTCGACCGTCGCTTTGGGTGGTGGTCTACTCACTCGACATGGGACGACTCGCGCGGCGCGTGCATGTGATGGAGCACCTCCCCTGGGTGGATCCGGCGCTCGCCAACTCGCTCAGCACCGACGCGACGCCGGTCGGGCCCACCTCGGGCCCGCCCCACCGGCTCACGATCTACGTCCCCGTCTCGCCGCTCTGGACCATCGCGAGCTTCGGCGCCGAGCACGCCACCCGCGACTTCGGCTGGGGCCTCTTCTTTCGCACGCGCGAGCACATCCACTGGGAGATGGACCACTCGTACATCATGCTGGGGGGGCCGAGCAGCACGATCGCGTGGGGCGAAGACACGGTGCCGGGGAGCTCCCAGGGCTACGCCCTCGTCACCAAGCACGACGCCTACCACCACGCCGACAAGCAGCACCTCCTGTTCGCCAAGACCGGCGACATGATCGTCCGCACCAAGGCCGACAAGGCGGCGGTGCTCCAGTCGGACAGCGGCATCACCGAGGTGAACAGCGGCGGTCAGCTGCGCGTCAACGGCGGCAACAACGTGTGGCTCACCTCCTACGCCGGCTACACCGCGGCCACCAACACCTACAGCCTCGACAACGGCACGCCGTGGCCCACCACCAGCGTGGACGCGGGCATGACCGCCTACGCGGCCAAAGTGGCCAAGGCGGGGAGCATCGCCAAGACGTCCATCGCGCTGCTCGGCGCCCTCGGCGGCGGCATGGTGAGCGCCATCGACGGATCGCTCGGCACCGTGACCGAGGTGGCCGCGTCGTGGGGCAAGGCGGCGCTCAACGCGGGCAAGATCGCGGCCGCGGTGAGCGGGTTCTTCAAGGCCAGCGAGTCGATCAAGGGCAGCTCCGACGGCGGCCTCGGGGTGTGGGGCAACCGCAACGCCACCCTCTACGGCGCCATCTCGGGCGGCATCGGCAGCCTCGGTCACTCGCTGCTCGGGGCGGTCACCGCCGACGTGAAGGGCTACGCCACCACGGGGATGTGGGGCGGCAAACAGGCGGCCATCTCGGCCGACACCGGCACGTGCGTGGTCGCGTCCCACGCCCACAAAGCGGTGGTCAGCGCCAAGGACTCGGCGTCCTTCGTCGCCGACGAGGCGCTCGTCATCACGTCCGACCTCGGCGACGCCACGCTCCGAGGCGGGCGCGCGGCCGCGGTGTACAGCGGCACCAAGGTGTTCGTGGGGAGCCGCCGCGGCGGTGATGGGTACGGCATGGTCGCCGACGGCTCGCAGATCGACATCGGCAAGCTCGCCACCAGCACCCCCTTCGGCGCCGCCACGGTAGCGAGAAACCACGGCATCTACCTCGACGCCAACCGGATCTTGATGGTGTGGAAAGACGCCAAGATCGCGGCCGCCAAGGACCACGCGATGCTCCGCTTCAAGAAGGCGGGCATCAAGCTGCACGACGGTGGCCTCACCGCCACGGCCAAAAACATCCACATCGACGCCTGATGACCCTCCGCGATCGCATCCGCGCCCTCGAGGACCGCATCCCCGCCGTCGATCCCGGCGTCGCGGCGTCGGTGGCGGTCAACAACCCCGAGCCCGCCTTCCCCACCGAGGGGCCGAACCGCCTCACGTTCTTCGTCCCCCAATACGAGACGGTGTGGAGCCTGGGGCAAGAGAGCGCGACCTGGGGCGTAACGCGCGGCATCGTCGGCGTCACCGAGCCCAACGTGTACTTCGAGACCACCGCCGCCCCCAAGACCGCCGTCTCGCTCGGCACGAGCGGCAAGGGCTCCGACTTCATCGGCCAGGGCATCACCGGCTACATGCTGCGCACCGACGGCAACGCCTTCCGACACGCCGACAAGCAGCTCTACTTCACCACCACCGGCGGCGACATGATCGTGCACGCCGAAGAGAAGGCCGCGGTGCTTCAGAGCGACGCCGGTCGCGCCGAGATCAACGCCGGGGACAGCGTCTCGCTCAAGGCCACCGGCGACGCGGCCATCACCGCCCAGGCGCTCACTCCGTGTCAGGTCGCCTACGACGGCGCCTTCTCGTTCCAGACGGTCCCCTCCACCTCCGATGGGGAGAAGGTCCACGCGATGTTGGAGCTCGCCCAGTCGTGCCTCGATCTCAGCCTCGCGTTCAAGGGCCCTCTGTTTCAGGGAAACGCGCTCAACGTGGGCGAGAAGGCGACGGAGACCGACTGGGCGGCGGTGGTGCTCTCGTCGGCCAAGATCGTCGGCAGCGGCATCGGCGTGCTCCAGAACGCGGAGGTGCTCGATGGGCTGAACACCGCGAAGCTCAACGCCACGAACGACGTCGGGCTCGGCGCCTCCATCGGCGGCGTGCTCGGCGCCCCCATCACCGCCTGCGCCACCGGCGGCTTCGTCGGCTCGATGGTCGGCTCGTGCGCGACGGTGGTCGGGCTTGGCTACGCCGCGGTGTGGGGCGGCCTCATGTCGGAGCTGTCGAGCAAGAAGGTCATCCTCTCGTCCCGCCACGGCGACACGACGGTGCAGTCGCTTCAAGGCACCTCGATCACGGGGAAGAACGTGAGCCTCACCGGCGAGAAGAGCGCGCAGATGAACTCTCACTGTAGCAAGGTCGCCGCATACGGACGGCGGATCTACGTCGGAGCGGCCGGGGCCCACGGCATGGTGGCCGGCGATCATGATGTCGCGTGGGGCAAGGTGACCTCCCCGGAGAGCTTCGCGTCGGCCGCCCCCGCCAAGGAGGGCGTGGTCAAGCTCGACGGCACGAGCGTCACGGCCACCTTCGCGTCCACCAGCTTCTTCAAGATCGATCTGAGCAACGCGCGGCTCGTCTACAAGGATCGCGAGGTGAGCCTCGGCTTCAGCGGCGTCACCATGGTGGGCAAGGGCGTCGTGGAGCTCAAACCGCGCTGACTGGAGGGACGATGGGCGAAGAGAACCAGTGCATCAGCCTCGCGGATCGCGTGGGGGAGCTCGCCGACCGCATCGGCCCCGTCGATCCGGCCTACGTGGACGCGTTCGAGTCGGACGCGGAGGTGGTGCCCCCCGGCCCCATGACGAGCGGCCCGCAGCGCCTCACCTTCCTCGTGCCGTTCGACAGCACCGTGGTCAACCTCGGCCAGTCGGTGACGCCGCAGACCAAGACCCACTGCCTGCTCGGCATCGACACCGGGATCGGCGGGCGCACCGCGCTCCACGTCGACTTCCAAGCGACCGGCGAGGCCGCCACCACCGAAAACCTCGGGATCCCCATGACCGCGCCGTCCTCGATCGAGCGCGACGCGGTGCCCCGCACCGTCACCGGCTACGGGATGGCCACCGCCGACATCGCGTACCACGAGGCGGGCGGCCAGCACTACGTGGTCACCAAGGAGGGCGACGTGATCGTCCGCGCCGCGAGCGGCCGCTCGGCGGTGCTCAACGCCAAGGCCGGTCCGGTGGAGGTGGTGGCCGGCAACGACGTGGCCATCACCGCCACGCACAACCTCCGGATCTCGGCAGGCGGCTTCACGCCCACGTCGCCCGCGCGGGCGGCCTCCTGGACCACCAGCGCGTTCGCCTCCAGCAGCGCCTACGCCACCGAGATCGGCGGCGCCATCATGGGCTTCATCGGCTCGTTCGCGGGTGCGGTGCTCGCCACGGTACCGCCCGTCAAGGTAGCCAAGCCCATGACCACCGGCACCGGCTCGAGCACGATGCCGAGCGACGCGTTCGGCGGCACGCTCGCGGTGCTCGGGGCCCTCTGCTCGATCTCGTGGAACGGGATCACCATCCACGGCCGCGGCGACGCTACCATCGGCGCCGGGCGGCACGCGAGCCTCTGGGGCAACGCCTCGGCGGGCATCGTCTCAGGGCTGGTGGCCGGGCTCTTCGGTGCCTGCGCCGACGTGAAGGGGTTCCTCTTCGCGGGCATCGTGGGCGGCAAAGACGCCTCGCTCGCCGCCATCGGCAAATGCGCCGTCGTCGGCAAGAAGGTGGTCGAGGGCTACGCGAAGAAAGAGGTGCAGATCACCTCTCGGAGAGGCGTGAACATCGAAGGGACCGAGGTGCACCTCACGTCGCCGAAGGAGGTGGCGCTCTTCGCCCCGAGCGGTGACACCTTCGTCCTCGGAGGGAACTGGGGCATGCAGCTCTCCGGCGTCGAGGCCCTGATCGGCAAGTTCAGCGGCGCCCCGACCTGTGGACGCGCGTCGTTCCTTGAGGCCTCGCCCCACTTCCGGGTGCATGCCAGCGACACGAGGATCGCCAGGAAGAACGGGCCGCCGTGGATTTGCCTCAACCACGACGGGGCCAAGATGGAAAACGATCGGGGGAGCTTCGTGCGCGTCGACGACACCTGTCAGCTCTTCGTCCAGAGCAACGGCAAGCTGGTCACCATGAAGGGCTGAGCGCGCGGCCGGGGGTCGGAACGAGCTCACCGCCCCTCGGGCGAGGCAGACCGCGGCGCCACCTGCCCTGGCGCGACCGGCTGGCCCGGCGCGACCGTCTGGCCCGGCGCGACGAGGGGAGGCGCCGAGGATCACGCCTCACGCGGCGCGCTGGGCGATGCCGGCGAGGAGGAGCTCGACGCCAAGGCGGAGCTCGTCGGCGACGCTGGGGGCGCGGAGGTGGGCGAGGTGACGGGCGAGGTGAGGGAACGCCTTCGGATCGACGGCGGCGGGCGGCGAGGGTGCGTCGACCGGCGCGAGGCTCAGCGAGGTGTGGCCGATCACGAAGGCGACAATGGCTTGGAACGCGGCCACCACCTCCCGCTCGGGCAGACCCGACTCCCCGAGGATGGCGAGGCCGCGCTCCACGTAGGCGAGCGACGCGGGAGTCACGGCCGGGCGCGTGGCGAAGACGGGCAGCGCGTTGGGGTGCGCGGCGAGCACCTCGTGGAAGGCGAGCGCCAGCGCCCGCGCCCGCGTCATCCACCCACCCCGCTGCGGAGGGAGCTTCATCTCGCCGAGGATCGCCTCGTGGACACCGTCGAGCAGATCGGCCTTGTTGGCCACGTGCCGGTAGAGCGACATCGCCTCCACCCCGAGGGCCACGCCGAGGCGACGCATGCTGAGGGCAGGCAGCCCGTGCTCGTCCACGAGCTGAACCGCGGCGCGGAGGATTCTTTCGCGAGAGAGCTTCAACATCGTGACGCCTGCTGCGACAGCACGGGGGGACGCCGGAGCCCAGTGCACGAGCGCCCCCCGATTACGCAGTAAGCTTACACGGTAAGCTTTGCTCCCTCAAGCGCCAGGTCGCCGCGCGCGCGCAGGATTGCGTCCCCGGCGGCGCGTGCTAGAGCTTCGGATGCGCGTCGGTAGGTCGTTGGGGCTCGCTCTCTTCGCAGCGTCTTGTGCGCCGGTCACCCCGGCGCCGATCGATCCGGGCCCGCCCGAGCCGGTCATCGAGCACGTGGCGCGCCAGGAGATCCTCACCCCCCTCCCGCTGCGGGTGAGCCTCCCCGCGAGCTTCAACGCGGAGCACGTGCTGGTGCTCGTGCTCACCTGGGGCTCGCGAGACTGGCAGGTGGTGGAGCTCGATCGCCACGGTCAGACCTGGAGCGGGGAGGTGTCTTGTCGGCAGGTGAGCACCGTCACCGGCGACACGCGCTACTTCTTCCTCGCCCTCGACCACAACGGCGAGGTGGTCGCGGGGAGCGGCTCCCCCAACTGGCCCCACGTGGCGACGGTGGTGGGGAGCCTGCCCGACGGGGCCCAGGGGCTCTCTGGGGACACCCCGCCCCCGCGCTGCCACGACGTGTCCGACTGCCCCCCCGACTTCCCTGGCTGTCCCGCCTACGCCACGCTCAGGGCCCCGTGCCACCAAAGCGACGACTGCGGCGAGGGCGCGAGCTGCGAGTGGGACGGCTACTGCTCGGCCTCGCCCTCAGGCTACGAAGACGACGCGTGGGACGTGTTCGAGGACAACGAGGCGCTCGCCCGCGCGGTCCGTCGCGCCAAAGAGCAGCTCAGGAGCGCGGCCCGCGCGCTCCCCCCGAAGACGAACTGAGCGCATGAACGACCGTGCGCGCGGTCCCGATGCCGCCGACGGGACGTGTCCGTTGTGAAGTGACGTTGACGGCGCGACATGACATCGATGTCGCGCTCGTGGCCCTCCAGCTCGAGGTTTCGTGCGGTTGGTCCACGGCACGCAAGCTGCACTCTTCCATCGCGACTTACTGAGGGAGTGAGGGACACGCCGACGTCGGCGCCGCGCACTAGGGCGTGGAGCGCGCAGCCGGTGGATCTTTGGGTAGGCGCCGCCGCGCCAAAGGCCGACCGAGCGCGTCCGACCTCACGGAGGAGCATGCAGTGCAAGCTAGCTTGAAAACGGTCATCTTCATGGCGTCCGCTCTGGGTACGGCGGGTGTCTCCACCACCGCATCGGCGCAGCCCGAGCCACCGCCGGAGGCGCCTCCGGAACCGGAGGACAAGGATGGAGCGCGCTTCCGCGGTGGTGTCAGCGGCGCTTTCGGTGGGCTCTTTGGGTCCAGGGATGCGCTCGACTACACCGGCTTCACCGGCGGTGTGAACGGGCACATCGGGGTACAGCTCTTCGACCTCATGGCCATCTACGCCGTCCCACACCTCGCCTTCGGCCAGGTGAGCCTGACGGCCCCGCCAGCGTTGGAGCAGGACTCGGGCTGGCTCGTGCTCACCGGCACGGCGGTGGTGGACTTCACGTTCATCGACCGCATCTTCGTGGGCGTCGGCGGCGGTGGCACCTTCACCGGTCCGACGTGTACCAACTGTCAGGCCCTCGGCGGCGGCGTCCTTCACGTGCGCGCCGGGGGCTACCCGGTGATGGGATTCGGTGAGGATGGCGTGCGCCGCAAGGGCCTGATGATCGGCGCGGATCTCATGGTGAGCTTCGTGAGCCAGCTCAGCGCGCCGAGCACGGTCGACACGAGCATGGTGCTCATCGAGCCCATGCTCACGGTCGGCTACGAAGCCTTCTGACCCGCGCGCGGTTGCGGATCGCTCTGGCAGAGCCGTGGCGGCGCTGCGATGGCCCTCGAGGCGTGCGGTCTCGAGGGCCCATGAACCACCTTCGCGCGCCGGGACACGATCAACGCACGCAGCACGCGAAGATGAGGCGTCTCTCGAGCCGTTCGAGGCCGCGGCGCGCTGCAGAACACTTCAAAACCCCGGCAGCGAAGGCTACCCTTCCAAGGTGCTTCGGCTCTTCCTGTTCACCGGCGGCCTCTTGCTCGGGCAAGCGTGCACCGTCGTGGTGGAAGGAGACGATCAGCAGTGCAACCTCGACGCGGACTGCGCGGCCCGCGGCTTCGTGGACGCGTCCTGCGTGGACCAGGTGTGCGTCGTCAACGCCGATCCGGTGTGGGGCTGCCTCGGCAAGGTCGAAGAGCCCGTGCCGGATCCCACCAAGAAGGTGGAGTTCCCCGTGGCGCTCGTGTTCGCCGTGGGCGGGGCAGCGGTCAGCGAGGAGACCGTCATCGACATCTGCGACAAGCTCGACGTCGGCTGCACGGACGACGACCCGAACTACCCGAAGGGGCTTCACCCCGACGCGGAGGGCAACGTCGACGTCGTCGTGCCCCAGGGCTTCGACGGCTTCGTGAAGGTCACCGGCCCCGAGATCGTCGACTCACGGGTCTACGTGGGGCGTCCCATCGTCGATCCGCCTCCCGTCAAGGCGGTGCAGATGCTCCGGCCCAACGACCTCTCGGCGCTCGCCCTCGCCCTGGTGGGTGAGGAGCCGGACCCCATGCGTGGCTCCGCCATCGTGCTGGTCGTCGACTGCAAAGGTGATGGCGGCGGTGGGGTGCGCTTCGAGACGCCCACCGCGGACGACGAGACCATCGAGTTCTACCTCATCAATCAGGCCCCGAACCCGGCACCGACGGCCACCGCGACCGACAAGGACGGCTTTGGCGGGTTCTTCAACCTTCCGGCGAAGTCCTCGGTCGTCCGCGCGTATCGCGCAGAAGACGAAGTGTTCGTCGGCGAGTCGAGCTTCCAGATCCTCGCCAACACGATTTCCTACGTGCTGGTGACGCCTGCGCCGCGGTAGCCATGAAGACGCAGCGGATAGGCAAGTACCGCATCATCGCCAGCCTCGGACAGGGCGGCATGGCGAAGGTGCTGCTCTGCGCCGCCGCGGGGCCGGTGGGCTTCAACAAGCTGCTCGTGCTCAAGCTGCTCAAGGAAGAGCTCGCCCACGATCAAGACTTCCTCACGATGTTCATCGACGAGGCGCGTCTGGCCGCGCGCTTGAATCACGCGAACGTGGTGCACACCTACGAGGTGGGCTTCGAGGATGGCCACCACTTCATCGCGATGGACTTCCTCGACGGGCAGCCGCTCCACGCGGTGCTGCGAAAAGCGAGGACGACGGGCATGCCCCTCGAGGCGCACGTTCACATCCTCGCCGAGACCCTCGCCGGCCTGCACTACGCGCATAACCTCGCCGACTTCGACGGCACGCCGCTCAACGTCGTGCACCGCGACGTGAGCCCGCAGAACGTCTTCGTCACGTACGACGGGCAGGTCAAGGTCGTCGACTTCGGCGTGGCCAAAGCGGCCGGCGCGGCCGCCGTGACCGAGAGCGGCGTGTTCAAGGGCAAGGTCTCCTACATGGCGCCCGAGCAAGCCAAGGGGGCCGCCATCGACGGCCGCTCCGACGTGTTCAGCGTGGGCGTCATGCTCTGGGAGGCGATCGCGGGCCGGCGCCTCACCCAAGGTCTTACCCAAACCGAGGTGCTCGCCCACCGCATGTCCGGCGTGGAGCCGAGGATCCGCGACGTCGTGCCCGAGATCGATCCCGAGCTCGCCGACATCTGCGATCGCGCCTTGGCGCACGATCCCGCCCACCGCTACCCGACCGCCGAAGCCATGCGCGACGACCTCGAGGGGTTCCTCCAGCGTTTCAGTCGTCGCAGCGGCACGCGCGAGGTCAGCGACCTGATGGCGAGGCTCTTCGTCGAAGAGCGCGACCGCATTCGCGCCGTCATCGACGAGCAGATGAAGCAGATGCTCCGCGAGACCACGCAGGGACTGCCCGTGCCCTCGCTCGAGCTGTGGCAGACCGTCGATCACACGCCCACGGCGGTGAGCGGCAAAGGTCGCGCCGCCGCACTCGCCGCGCAGCAAGAGCTCATGCACGGACGCGACAGCGCACCGAGCACGGGCGCCGGCCACCTGAGCACCTTCGTCGCCGCCAACGTGAGCGCGCCGCCGGCGCCGCGAGGACGCAGCACCACGCTCATCGTCGCGAGCGTCGCGGCTGCCGTCTCGATCGTCGGCGCCATCCTGATCTTCACGTTCGTGGGCAGCGGAGAGAAGCCAACGGTGGACGACGGGGGCGTGCGCGGTGCACCTCCAACTCCGGCCGCCTCCGCCGACACCGTGCAGGTTCAGATCTCGTTCGCGCCCGCCACCGCCACCGCCACCCTCGACGGCGCCGCGTTGGTGGGCAACCCTTTCGTGGCTCAGATGCCGCGCGACGGCACCGCACATCGACTCGAGGTGGCCGCGCCCGGTTTCGTCTCGCAGACGCAGATGCTGACCTACGAGCACGACATCGATCTCAGCGTCGAGCTCGTTGCGAGCACGCCGTCGAGCGCGAGCAGCCCCACCGCGCCTCCCCCCGCGATCCGCCCCGGCGTTCGCCCCGCCCCGAAGGCGGACGACCCGGCGCCGCCGCCTCCGCCGCCGCCCCCCGGCGGCACCGGCAAGACGCCTCTCTCGATCGACGAAGACGACCCCTACAAGAAGAAGTGACGCGCATGTTCTCGCCCCTCCGCTTCGCTGCTCTCTTCGTGGTCTTGGCCGCCCTCTCCGTCCTCGTCGCTGCGCCCGCCCACGCCGACGATGGCGCGGGCAAAGATGCGCGGGCCGAGGCGAGCGAGCGCTTTCGCCGCGGCGTCAAGCTCTACAAGGACCGCGACTACGTCGCCGCGCTCGTGGAGTTCAAACGCGCCTACGAGCTCGAGCCGAACTACCGTGTGCTCTACAACCTGGGCCAGACGTCGCGTGAGCTGAAGGACTATGCGTCGGCGCTCGTCTCCTATCGCCGCTACCTCGACGAGGGCGGGAAAGAAGTGGCGCCCACGCGCAAGAGCGAGGTGGAGGAGGTCCTCAAAGACCTCACCGATCGCGTGGGCACGCTGCGCATCACCACCAACGTGAAGGGGGCGGAGATCCAGGTCGATGACGAGGTCGTCGGCGAGTCGCCGCTCGCCGACGGCGTCGTGGTGAACATCGGCAAGCGACGCGTGTCCGCGACGTTCACCGGCTACGCCCCCGCGAGTCGGCTGATCGAAGTGGCCGGACGAGACGACCTCGAGGTGAAGCTCGAGCTCGCCGATCTGCGCAAGCGTGACGACTCCGACGATCCCACGTCCAGTCCCGAACCGATCTCGGGAGACGAAGAGAGCCACGTCCCGGTCCCTGGCATCATCGCCCTCTCGATCACGGCGGCCTGCGGCATCGCCACCGGTGTGCTCGGCGCGCTGGCCTTGAACGCCAAGAGCGATCGCGACGACGCGCTCGACGCCTTCCCCGGCAACCGCCAGGACATCGACGCCGCCAAGCGCCGCACCCAACGCCTCGCCACCGCGACCGACGTCATGATCGGCGTCACGAGCGCCGCCGCGATCACCACGCTCATCCTCTTCATCATCGATCCCGGCGCGGACGACTCCGAAGGCGCCGCCGAAGGAGACGTGTCCGTGACGCCGTCCTTCGACGGCATCTGGGTCACGGGGACGTTCTGAGGAGCTCGCCAGGCGCGCGCGGCGTGGAACGTGACCCCGTGCAGCTCGCGACGCCTCCGGGGACGCTCGATGGAGCGGACGCGTTGGCAAGTCGACGTTGGCTCACTCTCGGAGGCGCTTGCCGCGTGGAGCAAGCACGGCGCTGCCCGTGGGGCGGCGGCGCTCGCACCATGGCGCCGCCCGTCGCTCCCCCGAGGGCCCTTGCCGTCGCGCCCGTGCACCGCCACGATCTTCCGATGTTCGGACGCCCCCTCCCTCTCGCGCTCGCTCTCGCCCTCGCGACGCTCGGCTGCTCCTCGGACAAGAACGGCGGCCCGGCCGCACCCGACGGTCCCCCGCCCCAAGGCTGCACGGAGGAGGCGAAGATATGCCCCGACGGCAGCTCCGTCGGTCGCGTTGGCCCGAGCTGCGAGTTCGCGCCCTGCCCGGACTCCACGGCTCCCCCTCCCGCGAGCGGCCCCGCTCCCGAGGCGACCTGCAAGGACGAGTGCGGCAACGGCACCTGTGAAGAGGTGGTGTGTATGGCCGTCGGCTGCCCCTGCGCGGAGACCAAGGAGAGCTGCCCGGCAGACTGCGAGTAACCGCGCGCCGCCCGCCGCCACCCCATGGGTCGAGCCGGCGTGCGCTGCGCGGGGTGCTCGTGTGAGTGGACCGCGCGGCCGATGCGCCGTAGTCACCCGCTATGCACACTCTCACGACGACGTGGCGGAGCGCGACGCTGGCGCTGGTGCTCGCCACGGCTGGCTGTCCCGACGACGAGCCCAAGCCGACGACGAGCGCGGCGCCCCCCACCGCGAGCACCACCACGTCGACCAGCGCGACGGCTCCGAGCGGAACCCCCACCGAGGGACCGCAGAAGCTCGAGAACCTGATCTCGGAAGAAGACTTCAAGAAGCTGCACGAGCTCAAGGGCGCCGCGGCCCCCCCCCCGCGGGGGGTCATGATCGAGCTGCCGTCGTCGAAGGCGTACCTGAGCCTCCCCCGCGAGGCGAAGACGCCACTCGCCGCGGTGGTGGTGATCCACGAGTGGTGGGGCCTCAACGGGCACATCAAGCACTGGTCGGATCGCCTCACCGACGAGGGCTACGCGGCCCTCGCGGTGGACCTCTATGGCGGCAAGGTGGCAGAGAACCCCGACGACGCCGCGGCGCTGATGAAAGCGGTTGACGAAGCGCAGGCCCGTACGATCCTCCTCGAGGCCTTCGAGCGGCTCGGCAGTGACGCGCGCGTGAAGGCCGACAAGCGGGCGGCCATCGGCTGGTGCTTCGGTGGCAAGTGGTCGCTCGAGCTCGCCCTCGCCGCCCCGACCCTCAGCGCCGCCGTGGTGTACTACGGTCACGTCGAGACCAGCCCCGAGCGACTCGCCAAGCTCGAGGCCCCGCTCCTCGCCATCTTCGGCGACCGCGACACCGGCGTCGATCCCAAGTTTGTGGAGACCTTCGCGTTCGGGCTCGAGCAAGCAGGCAAGAAGGAGGCGAAGATCCTCTCCTACGACGCGGAGCACGCCTTCGCCAACCCGTCGAGCGCGCGCTACGATTTTGCGGCGGCGGAGAAGGCCTGGGCCGAGACGCGACGCTTCCTCGCCACGCACCTCAAGGGCCCGGGCTGAGGTTCGAGGCCGGCCGGGCCTCGCTCAGGGGACGACCTCGTCGACGACCGTAAACGCACAGGCGTCGACGAAGACGTCCGGTCCCACGATGAGCTCGGCCTCCGCGAGCCAGGTCTTGCCGAGCACCTCGCTCGGCTCGTCGATGGCGAAGACGGTGCGGATCCCCACCTGCTCGAAGCTACCATCCCCCTTCGCGGTCACCCGATCCGGCTCGACGAAGGCCTTGATGGGATAGGAGATCTGCGCGCGCCGCTCGGGATCCCACACCCGATAGACGATGAAGTGACCTTCGGGGTTGGTGCCTCCGAACAGGGCGGCGAGATCGATGTGCCAGCCGCCCTGCGAGCCGAGGACCAGCTCGACGCCGTCCCCCGTCTCGAGGCGCTGGTAGCGGCTCAGGCCGTGACCGACCTCGAGCCACACGCCGGCGACCGGCTCGGTCTCCGCCGCGCACCCGGCCAACGCGCCGAGCAGCGCCGCGAGACACGGGCCGTGTCGCCAGAGCTCCACGCGGCCCTCAGCGACGCCGGCGCCGACGAACGGCGATGCCGAGCCCGATGAGCATCGTGGCGAGCAAGCCCTCGGCGTCGGGGGTGTCGTGACCGATGACGGAGGCCACGGTGCAGACGCCCGCGTCGAGCGCGCCGTCGAGATCACAGTTTCCGCCAGAGCAGCTGAGCGAGCCCGAAGCCGACGCGTCGACGTTGATGCCCTGCTGCGCGAGCCAGGCGATGCACTCGGTGATGTCGGACGCGTAGACGTATTGACCGTTGCAGAACAGCGCCCCCTCCGGCTTGCTGCACTGCACGTCGCAGCCGCCCTTGAGCTCGGCGAAACAGGCGAAGTCGCAGTCGAAGTTGGCCTGGGTGCGACAGCCGCCGTTGCAGCAGGTGACGCAGTGGTCTTGGCAGTTGCTCGGCGGTACCTCGCACGCGGTCTCGCAGTGCATGTCGCACTGGGCCACCGCTTGCTCCTTGCAGTCCATGTTGCCGCCCTTGGCCTCGCACTGGGCCTCCACGTCGGCGTCGCACTCGGCGTGGCAGCCGGCGAAGCAGTCGAGCAGCTCCGGGTTGCACTCCGCGATGCACTGCGTGCCACAGGAGCCGGTGCAGTCGGTGGTGGCGGACGCGGTGCAGCCACCGGTGCAGCCCGCCTTGAAGCTCAATGGCGTGCACTGCGCGGTGCAGCCTCCCTCCACCTCGATGCGGCAGTCGAGGCCGCCCGAGAAGTCAAACTTGCCGCAGGGCTCATCCTCACCCGAGGTCTGCGCCAAGGCCGGCGACGCAACGAAGGTGAGGGCACAAGCGGCCACCATTGTAGAGAGCAAACGCATCGTCATGATTTTTCCCCGTGTAGATGTGAAAGAAAGCAGCAGGCGAAAGAAGCTCAGGATACTCGGTGCCGAGGCCGCGGGACAAGCGGAGCAATCTTCCGCCACCGCGTCCCCCGAGGTGTCCCGAGGTGTCGCCCCCGAGTGCTCGCGACCGCCTCGCGACAACCCGAGCACCTCGCCAGCGAGCTCCCAGCGAGGTCCTAGCGAGAGCCCCCGCGACGTGCCCTCGCCGGCAGCGGTGCGGGGTGTGCGGTTGTGGTATGGAAGGAGCTGCCATGCAGATTCGACGGCGAGAATTGCTCCACCTCCTCGGCGCCAGCGGCGGCTGGCTGTCTACCGCTCACCTCATCGGCTGCGACTCCACGACGACCCCCACGCCGCCGATCGAACCCGAGAGCTGCGACGCCGACTGGTGGCTCTGCGACAACTTCGCGCCGGTGGAGGAGATCGAGAGCACCTCGCTCGAGGTGGTGGGCAGCCTCCCCGGCTCGCTCGAAGGGGTGTACGCGCGCAACGGGCCCAACCCGGTCTCGGGCACGAGCGGGCACTGGTTTCTCGGTGACGGGATGGTGCACGCGGTGCGGCTCGCCGGCGGCAAGGCCGAGTGGTACCGCGCGCGCTACGTGCAGACCGAGCTGCTCGACGGCGACGCCGGACCGACCGGCGGCCCGCCGTCGGTGACGCGTCACCAGGCGAACACCAGCCTCCTCTCGCGCGACGATCGCCTCCTCTGCATCTCCGAGGTGGGGATCCCCTACGCGATCACGCGCACCGATCTGTCGACCATCGGCGTTCACGACTTCGGCGGGCAGCTCGAGGCATCGATGACCGCGCATCCGAAGGTGGATCCCGCGACCGGCGAGCTCGTCTTTTTCGGCTACGACTTCCTCACCCCTTCGTGCCGCTACTACGTGGTGGGCACGGACGGCACGTTCACCCACGAGGCGACCATCGAGCTCCCCGAGCCGATCATGATGCACGACTTCCAGATGACGGCCACCCACGTGGTGTGGATGGATCTCCCCATCCTCTTCGATCTGGATCTCGCCATCGGCGGCGAAGCCTTGCCGTTCTCTTGGAAGCCGAACAACGGCGCCCGGATCGGCGTGATGCCGCGCGACGGCGCGAGCGCCGACGTCGAGTGGTTCGAGATCGATCTCTGCTTCATCTTCCACACCGTGAACGCCTACAACCATCCGACGGAGCCCAACAAAGTGGTCCTCGAGGCGGTGCGCTACCCGGAGATGTGGGCGACCAGCAACACCGACCTGTTCCCCAAGGGCGAGCTGTGGCGGTACACGATGACGCTCGGCACCGGCCAGGTGACGGCGGAGAAGCTCGACGACAAGCGCATCGAGTTCCCCAAGATCGATCCGCGCCTCCAGGGCACCGCGAACCGCATCACCTACGCGTTGGGGATCAGCCACGACGAGACGGAGCTCATCGGCTTCGACACTCTCGTGAAGTACGACAACCAGAGCGGCGCCCGGACCGAGCTGCTGCTCGCCGGGCTGGAGATCGACGAGGCCACCTTCGTGCCCGACGGCGCCGGCGAGGACGCGGGGTGGCTCGTCGCGTTCGCCTACGATTTGGCGGCGAAGACCAGCGCCCTGCTCGTGATCGACGCGAGCGACATCGAGGCCGGCCCCGTCGCGCGCGTACGGCTCCCTCAGCGCGTGCCGCACGGCTTCCACGGCACGTGGTCGCCGGGCTGACGGGGCGCCGGGCTGGGGCGCCGCGACGGGACACCGACCCGACGACCCGACCCGTCCTCGAGACGGTCGCCCGTGAGCGAGAGCTGCGCTACGCTGTGGCGGTGCGCTCGCTCGTCGTGTTGGCCACGTTCGCGGTTCCGCTCGCTGCCGCCTCTGCGGTCACGTCGGGCTGCAGCGACGACGACGCCGACGCGGCCGTCGGCGGCTCCGGCGGCATCACCTGGTCCACCTCGTCGAACGGTGGCCTCGGCGGCGGCGCGGCGGGTCCCGCCGGCCCCGGCGCTGGGGGCCAGGGTGGGGCAGGCTCGGGGGGAGGCCCCACGGTCGCGAGCGTGAGCCCAGCCGATGGCACCACGGCGGTTCCCGCCGACACCGCGGTGACGGTGACGTTCAGCGGACCGATGGCTCCCGACACCGCGACCGCGAGCACCACCACCGCTTGCAGCGGGAGCCTTCAGCTGTCCCTCGACGGCTTCGGCACCTGCGTGCCCATGGCGGGCAACCCCACCACCAGCGACGACGTCACGTTCACGCTCACCCCTGCCTCGGAGCTCGGGAGCGCAGGCACGTTCCAGCTCCGTGCCACCACCGATCTCACCGGCGCGAGCGGCAGCCCGCTCGCCGCGCCGTTCGAGTCGGCCGGCTTCACCGTGCGCTACGGCCACACCATCGTCATCGATGGCATCAACGACTTCGCCACGACCGACGAGCTCGAGTCGTCCACCATCGGCGCGCGCCTGTTCGTGAGCTTCGACGAAACGCACCTCTACCTCGGGCTCGAGCACGTGGACATCGCGGTGAGCGGCGGCGGCAACAAGTGGGTGTACTTCTTGTTGTCGACCGATCCCACGCTGGCCACCGGCACCGCCGGCTCGAGCGACGGCTTGGCCGTGTTCGGCACCGCGTCCAAGATGATGTTCCACTACAAGGAGCGCATCGCGGGCGGCTCGTTCAGCGAGTACCGCGTCGCCGACGGCACCGACTGGGACACCGACTGGGGGACCGCCGGCAAGTCGTCGTACCGCGCCGACGGCTACCTCGAGGCGAGCATCGCCCTCAGCGAGCTCGGCGCCAACGTCACTGACGTGCTCATCACCACCTACACGGTGGACTACGCCGGAGCGAGCGGCGACGGCTACCTCTACAACATGCTCCCCGCCGCGACGGCAGGCCCCGGCGACCCTGCCCGCGACCTCGTGCAGTACGTGCACCTCGAGCTCCCCACCTCGCTGCCCCCGAATCACGCCGGCGCCCTCGGCTCGTTCTGAAGCGCGCGACCTGCGAGCTGGCGCCGCAGAGCCACGGCACCGACGAAGCTGGATCGTTCAAGGGGCGACCTCGGTGGTCCATCGGCACGACCTCTCGAGGTGCAAGCCATTGGATTCGCGCGACGCGATGCTGGCTCGAACCTTGCTCCTCGAGTATCCTCGCGACACAGCGTTGCGTTGGGTTCGTGGGGGTCGGTGTGATTGGGGTCAGGCTGTATGTTTCCGAGGCGTCATGAGAGGGCGCGGGGATGGAGCACGCTCGTGCTCGCCGCGTCGGTTTGGAGCGCGGCCGCGTTGGCCGGCTGTGTCGGTGAGATCGGCGACCGGGCGTCCGGCCAAGGTCCCAACCCCGACGACCCGCTGGGCGAAGACTTCGAGCCCGGTGACGCCACGCTCCACCTCCTCAGCTCGGTGCAGCTCGCGAACGCCTACGAGCGCGCCATGGGCGGGCCGCTGAGCGTCACGCTCGATCTCCCCTCCGACGACCAGCTCTACGGCTTCACCTCGATCGCGGCCGCCAACCGCACCATCTCGCCCGTCGAGGCGGAGAAGCTGGAGACGGCCGCCTACGTCGTCATCGACGCGGTCTGGCAGGACACGGCGCGGCGCGAAGCCCTCATCGGTTGCACGCCCGCGTCGGTGAGCGACGCCTGCGTTCGCGACTTCGTGCTGACGCAAGGACGCCGCATGTGGCGACGCCCCCTCGACCCGAGCGAGGCGGACGCGCTGATCGCCGTCGGCGCCGGGGTGGAGAGCGCCACCGGAGACACCTGGGACGCGCTCCGCTACGTCGTGGCCACGATGCTGCAGTCGCCGCACTTCCTCTTCCGCGTCGAGCTCGGCGTGGTCGACGCGGACACCGGCTTTCGCAAGTTCACGGGCTGGGAGATGGCCAGCCGGCTCTCGTTCATCATCACCGACCGCCCCCCCGACGACGCGCTCCTCGACGCGGCCGAGGCAGGCCTCCTCGAGAGCGTGGACGGCGTGCGCGCGCAGGCCGAGCGCCTCGTCGACAGCCCCACCGCGCGCCCCGCGCTCGTGCGCTTCTTCCGCGACTTCATGAACATCGGACGCCTCGGGGAGCTCGACAAAAGCCCGGAGGTGTTCCCCATGTTCAGCGCCACCCTCGGCGTCTCGATGCAGCAAGAGATCGAGCGCATGTTCGAGAGCAAGGTCTTCGACGGAGGCGGCGACTTCCGCGAGCTGTTCACCACCCGCGACACCTTCGTCAACGAGGAGCTCGCCGCCATCTACGGCATCTCGGGGGTCAGCGGCGACGCCTTCGTACCGGTGACGCTCCCCGACGACGGTGAGCGCGCAGGCCTCCTCACGACCGCCGGCTTCCTCGCCATGAACGCCCACAAGACGGCGACCTCACCCACCCATCGGGGCCGCTTCGTGCGCATCAACCTCCTCTGCCAAGATGTGCCGCCCCCACCCCCCGGCGTCGACACGACCCTCGATCCCGATCCCGAGGGCGGTCCTCAGACGCTGCGCGAGCGCCTCGAGAAGCACCGCGTCGATCCCGCGTGCCAGGCGTGCCACGCGATGATGGACCCCATCGGCTTCGCCTTCGAACACTTCGACGCGATCGGCATGTGGCGCACCGAGGACAACGGCCTCCCCGTCGACGCGAGCACCGAGATCGACGGCGAGCCGGTGCAGGGAGGCGCCGAGATGGGCGCCCTCGTGGCCGCCATGCCCAACGTGGCCGCCTGCGTGGCGCGCCGCTTCTACCAGCACGCGAGCGGTCGGCTCGACGGCCGATCGGAGCGACCGGCCGTCGATCGACTCGCCGAGCAGTTCGTGGCGAACGACTACAACTTCAAGCAGCTGGTGATCGACCTCGTGGTGAACGATGGGTTCCGCTACGCGCGCAAGGAGGTGCAGTGATGAAGCTCGGTCGACGCCATGTGCTGCGCGGCGTGCTCGGCGGAGCCACCGTCGTCTTCTCGCTGCCCATCTTGGAGTGCATGCTCAACGACAACGGCGACCGCCTCGCGCACGGCGCGGAGATCCCCACCCGCTTCGGTCTGTGGTTCTTCGGCAACGGCGTGCGGCTCAACAGCTGGACCCCGCCCAACGTGGGACCCAACTGGACGGCGCCGGCCGGCGGGGCGCTCGAGGCCTTCGCCGACCTCGGTGAGTATGTGAGCGTGGTGAGTGGCCTCTCGGTGAAGACGCCACGTCATCCGCATCACTCGGGGATCGCGGCGGTGTGCTCCGGCGGCCCGCACCTCAAGGTCGACGACATTCGAGACACGATCGTCTCCACCTTCAAGTACCCCTCGGTGGATCAGGTCGCCGCCGATCACTTCATGGCCGCCGATCCCACGCCCTACCGCTCTCTCGAGGCGGCGGTCACCCGCTTTCGCGGCACCGACGAAGGCACCTCGTTTCAGTACCTGAGCCACAACGGCTCGACGAGCGGCGAGACGAACGTCAACCCCTCCGAGGAGTCGCCCCAGGCGTTCTTCGATCGGCTGTTCGGCCAGGGGACGGTGGAGCCGGTGGTGCGCCAAGCGCGGGCCAGCGTGCTCACCGCGGTGGGCGACCAGATCAGGGCCCTCCAGCCCAAGCTCGGCCAGAAAGATCGGCAGCGGCTCGAGCAGCACAGCGACAGCGTGGCCGATCTCGAGCGGCGGCTGAAAGCCCCGGCGGCGGAGTGCACCGTGCCCGACGGCCCGGGCGACTTCCCCGACGTGGTGGGCAACGAGCAGATGCAGGAGAAGAACGCGGCCATGAGTGATCTCATGACGGTGGCCCTCGCCTGCGGTCTCACCCGCTCCTTCTCCATCATGTTCTCCACCTGTGGCTCCGGCGTGGTCATGTGGAACGTCGGCGCGACCGACGGCCAGCACTACATGAACCACACCGAGCCTGCGCCCTACGAGAAGCAGCACCTCGCCACCCAGTTCACGATGACCCAGCTCGCCTACTTCCTCCGCAAGCTGCGCGACACGCCCGAGGGAGACGGCAACGTGCTCGACCACAGCTCCATCCTCGTCTGCACCGAGCACACCGAAGGCTGGACGCACTCCCAAGACGACATGCCCATCCTCGTGTGCGGCAAGGGTGGAGGGCGCCTCCGTGGCAACGTTCACTACCGCGACGTGGGCGGGAACACCTCGCGCGCGCTCCTCACCGCGCTGCGCGGCGCAGGCCTCGAGCTGTCGAGCTTCGGCCACGAGGAGGGCTTCACCGACAGCCCCATCACCGAGCTGGAGGTCTGACCCGGCGCCGCCGCTCGACAGCGCGCCCGCCGGAGCCAGCGCTCACGGCGAGCGCAGTGCTTGGCCGGAGCTCAGCGGGGGAGCACGTCGACCGCGATGACGCCGCCGAGCTCGCCGTCGACGAACACCTCGAGGTCGGCGTCGCCGGGCGCGACGCCCCAGAGGACGAACTGTTGCCCAGCCCCGGAGGACGCCACGTTCATCACGTGGGGCGCGCTCGAGACGAGCTCCACCTCCACGTCTGCATCGAGCGGCTCATCGTCCTCGAGGGGCGTCACGCCGATGGCGTTCCCCACGGGGATGGTGACCTGCTGCGCCTGCAGCGTGGCCCCGTGGGCCTCGGTGGTGAGCTCGAGCGTATACTCGGGCGCGCAGCCGGCGAGCACGCCCAGGGCCAGCGCAGCGAGCGCCAGGGGAGAGTGATGCACGATGCGTTGCGGTTCGCGTCTCATGGCGCCTCCGGAATGTTGACGAGAACCTGCCCGGTCGTGGTCCCGCCCATCGTCACGTTCACCATGGTGGTCCCACTCTCGAGGGCGCGCAGCGACACGGTGCACGCCCCATCCACGTCCACGTCGGACAAGGCCACGAGGTCACCGTCGTCGGCAAACCAGGTGCAGGTCATGGTCCCCAACAGGCGACGGCCGTCCTGGCCGACTGGAGCGGCGATGAGCGTGGTCGTCTGGCCGCGGCTCAGCCAGAGGCCCGCGTTCGTCCAGTAGCCCTCCCACGCATCGATCGTCGCCGCCGCCGGCTCCTCGGCGACCAAGTGGATGAAGTCGAGCACGGTGCCATGCGCGCCATGGGCGAGGAACGCCCCCTCGCCGGGCACGAGAAACTTCATGCCCCGCTGGGTCGCGGTGCTGATCTCCTGCGCCACGTGAGGCGAGGCCGGGCGCACCCCCGTCGCCGCGGAAAGAAACCTCGCGCCGCTCGTGGACACCGGTTCGTACGCGAGGTCGAAGGTGGCGCCCACCGCCACCGCCTCGGTGAAGGCGACGGGGATGGGACGGCCACAGTAGTCGTCGTGATCGCCGGTGCACACGTAGGTGAAGGTCCCTTGTCCCAGCTCGCCGTTGCTGCAGCCCGCCAGCGAGACGCCGAGCGCGACGGCCAGCGAGCCTGTGAGATGTCGTCGTGTCATGAGGTTCTCCCAAGTCATGGCCACTCCCCCGAGGGGGCGGGGAGCGCGAAGCGGGCGCGAGCCGCGGCGATGAGCGGCAGCAGAGGGCCGGTCGAGCACCTGGGCCGTGCCCAGGGCAAGAGCCTCGAGAGCAACCGGCGTGCCGGCGGTCTCCATGTTCGTTGTTCCGACGAGTTGCGCGGCGCTCTTTGCGACCGCGCGCTCCCAACCCTGACATGCCTGTCGCAGGGCCCGCCCGCGACCCACCCGACCTCGGAGCGCGAGCTCAGAGGCTCTCCCAGAAGCGGGCGAGCTCGCCCGCGAGGTCGTCGGTGATGAGCTCCTCGGGGCGGTGCCGGTACCAATGCTCGGGGAGACAGTCGAGGTAGTCCGACTCGGCGAAGCGCCTGCCGAGCAGCACGACGACCCCCGCATCTTCCATCGTGCGGATCACCCGCCCCGCCGCCTGGATGACGCGCTGGATCCCGGGGTACACCATCGCGTAGGCGAACCCGCTCTCATGTCGCTCGCCGAAGTAGTGCTGCATGGCGAGCCGCTCGAAGCTCACGCGGGGGAGCCCCGGGCCCACCACGATCGCCCCGATGAGCGCGTCGCCGGGCAGATCGATGCCCTCCCCGAACACGCCGCCCATCACCGCGCAGAGGAGCGCGCTCGGGCTCCGCTCGAGCTGCTTGAGCAGGAGCGTGCGGGCTGCGTGCCCTCCCACCGGGAGCTGCACCAACACCTCGCGGGGAGGGAGCGAGAGGTGCTGCCGCACGGTGTTCAGGAAGGCGAAGCTCGAGAAGAACGCGATGTAGCGCCCCCGGCGCGCGCGATAGGTCGCCTCGATGAGCTGCGCGATGCGGGGCGCGTGCTCGTCGCGCTCACGGAACGTGGTCGACACCTCGGGGCAGATGAGCACCTGCCGGTTCTCCGCCGGAAACGGTGAGGGGGCGCTCGTCAACACCGGGTTGAGGCGCGAGAGGCCGAGCACCTCGGCGTAGTAGCCGATGGGAGACAGGGTGGCGCTCACCGCGAGCGTGCCCAGCATCTTCTTGTGGACGCGCTCGAGGCGGCGCGCCGGATCGACGCACACGATCCCGAGCCCGAGGCCCTGCTCGCCCACCTCCTCGGAGGCGTAGGCCACGAGCTCCGCGTCGCCGCTCGCGCCGAGGTCGGCGAGCTGCGACACCACGGCCACCAGCTCGAGGATCGCGTCGTGGCCGGTGACGCTGGCTCTGAGGTAGCGCTCCTGCGCGTAGCGGGCGCCGAGGAGCTCTCCTTCGGCGGCGAGCGCCTCCCACGCGGGCAGCTCGAGGGCGGCCGGGGCGCAGCCGTCCACGTCGGGGCGCTCCCCCTCGCCCCGCCACCGCGCCCCGTCGATCACCGCCTCGTCGACGGCGTCGCACCACCGCGCGATCGCGGCCGCCAGCGCCGGCGGCTCGGCCGCGTACGTGGCCTCGCGAGCAGCGCGCACGCCACGACGACCCACGAACGGGGAGAAGTAGCTCCGCGCCCGATCGAAGAGGTTGTGCGCCTCGTCGAGGACCACCACCCGCGCGCCCACCCCGAGGAGGCCGGAGGCCGCGCTCCGCTCGTCGAAGAGGTGGTTGTAGTCGCCGATCACCACGTCCACCACCTCGGCGGCGCGCATCGACAGCTCGTAGGGGCAGAGCGAGAGCGCGCTCCCTCGCTCGAAGATGTCGTCCGGATCGAGGTGCACGCGCTCGAGCAACCCTTCTACCGCGCGCGTCTCCCCCGCCCGCTGCTCGAAGTTTGCGAGCAACGGGCAGAGCGACGGATGACAACGAAGATGCCCCGGCGGACACATCTCCGCGCGCGACCGCAGCGTGAGCGCCCGCAACGGATGGAGCGCCCCTTCCGCTTGTTTCGCAATGTGCTCGAAGGTCTCGCCGACGAGCTTTCTCTGGGTGGTCTTGGCGGTGAGGTAAAACACTGCCGCGTCGTGCCGCAGCGCGAAGCGGAGCGCAGGCAGGAGCGTGGTCACCGTCTTGCCGATGCCGGTGGGGGCCGCCGCGAGGGCGGGCCTGCCCTCTTCGAGCGCTCGCTCGAGGATCTCGATGAGCTCGAGCTGATGGGCGCGGGCCTCGCGATAAGGGAACCTCAGCGCGTCGGCGCTCGCCGCGCGCCGGGCCCGTCGCTCGCTGCCGGCGAGGGCCTCCTCGAGCAGCACGCCGAGCGCGTCGTCGAGCGCTGCGCGCGCGTCGGACGGCGTGTAGGCCGCGTCGAGCACCTCGCGGCTGCCATCCACGAGCGACACGAGCACCACGTGCGCGCTCGGAGGCGCCGCCCCCTCCTCGTGCAGGCCGAGCGCATAGAGCTGCACCTGAAACAGAGCGCGCGCGAGCGTCGCCTCCCCTGGCCGCGAGAGCACCGACTTCACCTCTTCCACCAGCACCGCGTCGGGGGCGCGACGCACCACGTCGGCGCGTCCGTGCGCGATCGCGGTGAACCCCATCACCTCGCGGACGATGGTGACGGGCACCTCGGTCGCCACCGACACCCCGCGCTCGGCGCTCGCGGTCGCCTCCGCCTCGTAGGCGGCGTGCACGCGCTGACCGAGACGCACCCGCCACGCGGCCCCGAGGCCGATCGGCGCGCGCTGCCGGGGAGCGCAGAGCTCGCGCACGCTCACGCGGAGCGTCTTCGCTTCGAGATCGAGCTTCACAGCGCGGCTCCCGGTCCAGCTCAGAACCGATACGTCACGTCGATGGCTCCCGGCGTGATCACCAGCGACATGCGATCGATGGGCACCGTGCGGATGCCGTAGACGCCGGCGGCGATCCCGCCCGCGAGCATGCCGCCGCCGAGGACGAGCGGAATGGCAGGGAGGCTGTTGCTCTCGGTGACCATGAAGAAGCTCGTGCCGAGCACCAGGCCTCCCATCCCGACCCCACCGAGCACGATGCCGGTCGCGAGGGCCCCTAGGCTCGCCGGCTCCGAGTCGGCGGGGATGTCTTGCCCACCGATGACCCACATCGGCACGCCCATGAGCAACAGCGTGGCGCCGAGCGGCGCCATCACCACGCCCGCCACCGCCAGCTCGCCCTCGAAGAGGAAGCCGGTGCCGAGCAGGCCGATCACCGGACCGGCGATGGTGAAGCCGATGCCGGTGTTGCGCAGGCCGAGGCTCCGTGGCTTCTGCCCTCCCGGCGGCCCGGGCACGTCGAGCACGCACACGCCGCCGCTCGCGGTGCACGCGCCGGTGTCGGCGCAGACCCGCGACCGCAGACAATCGACGGCCTGCGCGGCGACGCAGCGCTGTCCGAGCGCGGAGCAGAGGCCGTCCACATTGCACGCGAGCGAGCGGCGACAGTCT
Organism: uncultured Polyangiaceae bacterium; assembly: GCA_964401935.1. Lineage (GTDB taxonomy): Bacteria > Myxococcota_A > Polyangia > Polyangiales > Polyangiaceae > JAPYTK01. Next base: position 19,967 of record CAYOAL010000045.1, on the reverse strand, counting down.
TCGTCGTGACCGATGACGCACTGCCCTTGATGATGGGTGCAGAAGCCGAGATCGCGGCAGCGCAGCGAGCGCTGGCAGCTCTCCGGCGTCGCGACGCAGCCCCCTCCACCGTCGGGGCAGACCCCAAGCCCCTGACACGACGCGGGGTCGCACCACGACGGCGGCGGGCTCGGCGATGGCGGCGGGCTCGGCGATGGCGGCGGCGTCGGAGTCGCGGGCTCGCTCGGCGGAACCGGCGGCGGCGGCTCGGCCGGCGGCGTGGGCTCCTCGGGCGCGGACGGCGGCGCTGCGCTCGGGCTCGGCGCCGGCGCGGGAGGCGGCTCTGCGAGGCTCGTCCACGCCAACGAGGCGGCGAGCGCGCCGAGCGCGAGGGACGGCAACCTGCGCCGCATCATCGCCTCCACCTCAACCCGAGCGTGCCGAGACCCACGTCCACCTCGGGGAGCAGACTCACCTGCCCACCGAGCTCGCGGTTCTTGCGACGGGCAGCCTCGGGGGCGTCGATCATGTCGAGGATGGCCAAGCCGAGCCCGGCCGAGCCAGCGCCGACGCCCAAGGCCACGAGGATGCCTCCAGCCACCTCCTCGTCGTTGTCCTCGAGCAAGAGCATCCCGCCCGCGAGCATCCCCGCCGAGCCGCCGAGCATGAGCAGGCGCAGGCCCATCCCGACCAGGCCCCACGTGACATCTCCCGCGTAGAGGTGGCCGACGCTCGGCCCGACGACGAGCCCGGTGCCCATGACCACGAAGCCAGCCGCGACCATCCCGGTCTCCGCGTCGTCGGCCCCGAAGCTGGTGTCGCCGCGCTGCGCGGTGGCGATGAGGGTGAGGCCCGCGGCCGTGGGGAGGAGGGCGGACAGCACCGAGCTCCAGCCGGCGACGTCGGCGTAGTAAGGCCCGGGCTCGGAGAGCGGTGGCGGCGAGAGGGGGCGCGCCGGCGGGCCCCAATCGGGAGACGTCCCGTCGGCGGGGGGGCCCCACGCGGGTGGCGCGGGCGGCGGGGTGGGGAGCGGCTGGGCTGGCGGCGGCGGGGCTGGCGGCGGCGGGGCTGGCGACGGCGTCTCGCTCGGCTCGGGCTCCGCGGGCGGGGGCGGGTCGGACGGCTCGGCGTCCTCCGGCGTCGGAGGTGGCTCCGGAGGCTGTGCCTCTGCGGAGGTGGCCGTCAGCGCGATGGCAACCCCCATCGCCAGAACCATGCGCCTCATGAGGTCCGACGCTACCACAGTCGGTGTCCGGCGACGCCCGACCTCCGCGACCAGGTCGCGGCAGGCGCTCAGGACGCGGCGAGCGCGGTCACCGACTCCTCCGACTCGAAGAAGGGGGGCGGCGGCACGAAGTCGCCGGCCCCTCTGTCGCTCGGCAAGAGCGAGGTGTGGGCCCTCGGGTCGCTGTCGTCGAGTTGCCACGCGCCGGGACGCAGCGTGGCCTCGTCACCGTCGTCGCGCGGAGCGGTCCACGGCGCCGCCGCCAACAGCGCCCGCGCGTCGCGACGCAGCCACTCCGCGAGCTCACCGCGGCGCGCGTCCGCGAGCGCCTGCGCGAACAGGGCCACGCTCCCGAGACGTTGGCTCGGCTCCTTGGCGAGCGCGAGCGCGAGCACGAGCTCGAGATCCTCGTGCAGCGCCACCCACGCTCCGGGCTTGGGCGGTTGCTCCCCCAGCACCTGGATGAGCGCGGCGAGGGGATCCTCGGCGCCGAAGGCCGCGTGCCCGGTCAGACAGCGGTAGGCGATCGCCCCGAGCGCGAACACGTCGGCCCGTGGGTCGACGCCGAAACCACGCGCCTGCTCGGGGGCCATGTAGCGCGGCGTCCCGATCAAGCCCCCCTGGGTGAGGGTGCCGGTGCCGCCCTTCACGGTCGCCACGCCGAAGTCGAGCACAACCCACCGCGGCCGCCCCTCCGCGCGCGCACAGAACAGGTTCTCGGGCTTGATGTCGCGGTGGACGATCCCCACCGCGTGGGCCTCACCGAGCGCGGTCGCCACCTGCGCGACGAGCTCGACCACCTCGTCCGGATCCATGCGCCCCAACTCCTCGAGATGCACGGCGAGGTCGCGTCCCCGCAACAGCTCCATGGCCAAGAAGGGGTACCCGTCTTCGGCCCAGCCACTGTCGAGCACACGGACGATGTGTGGCGAGCGGAGCGAGCTCGACACGCGCGCCTCCCGGAAGAAGCGCTCCACGATGGTCGGGTTGTCGCACATCTGCGGGGTCAGCACCTTCAGCGCGACCGGCCGCTCGCCGTGCGCTCGCCACGCGCGATACACCTCGCCCATCCCTCCCCGACCGATCAGCTCGCCGATCCGATAGGGTCCCATGCGGGTCCCGGTGAGCCTCCCCACCTGCGCCACCTCGATGACGCGGTCGAGATCCCAGCGCGCCTGCTCGAGCTCGTGATCGCGACGATCGAGGGCCTCCCGCGCCTCGCGGATTTGGTCGAAACAGCGCTCGACGAGCTCCCGCCCGCGGCGCGCGACCAGGAACGAGGCGACCATCACGATCTCGGTCACCGCCGCGAGGCCCAACACCGCCGTGTTCGCGCTCCGCGCTGCGATGCCGATCGGCCCCGCGGACGGATCGAGCACACCACCGAGGGCGAGGCACGTGATGAGCAGGAAGCCGAGCGTGGCAGCGCCGAGCACGGCCCACCCCTTCGCCGCGGGCCGCGCCGCGCCAAACACGAAACACATCGGGCTCAGCACGATCGCGCCCGCCGTGAACGGACCGACATAGGCCAACACCAACAGCGACACCGCGACGATCCACACGCCCACGAGGAGCTGGGCCACGTGCGTCCCCCGACCGAAGGCCGCCTGGTGGGTATGCAGCCAGGCGCACACCCCGGTCGACAGCACGAGGGCAGCCGTCGCGAGCCAGTGCAACGCCGTCTTGTGGGCGACCACCTGCAAGAGCAGCGCGACGAGCAGCTGGCACACCGCCGCCACCGCGATCGCGAACTGGCTCCGCTGCAGATCCGCGGCCCGCGCGATGGTGAGCGCCGCGCTCGGCCCCGCGTCGCCCCCACCAGGTGGCGACACGTCGTCGGCGAGCTGTCGCAGGGCCGCCCAGAGGCGCCCCACCGGGCCCCCCCGCTCGCGCTCGACCGCCCTCGCCAGCTCCAACCGTCCAGCCACACGAGGCGGGATTGCAACAAGCAGGCCTGCTCTGGCAGCACGCCATTGCGAATATTTTCGCATGATTACAACCACGCATCACACACCGACACACCGGCCAACCGGTCGAATCCGATCCACCTGCGATTGTCCATCCAGGCTGTCGCGGCGGCGGTGGCTGGCCTCTCCCGATCCATGCGACGATGTCCGCCGAGCATGGACGGTCACGGTCGGAGCGGGAGCGACACGGCGAGGGGTTGGGGTTCGGTCGCGCGCGTTGGTCACGCCGCGGCGCTCGTGGCGCTCGCCCTCTTGGCGACGACCGCGCTCGGAGCGGGGGGCTGCGCGAGCGAGGTCACCGCGACGGTGACGATGACCCCCCCTGCCGCCGCGCCACCGGCCGCGAACAGCCCCCCGCCGGCGCCCGAAGGCGTCGCCGCGACCCCAGACGGCGACGGCGACGGTGTCGCCAAGGATCGCTGCCCCAACGCCGCGGAGACGGTGAACGGCTTCGAGGACGACGACGGCTGCCCCGACGAGGCCCCCGACTTCTTCCTCGCGAACGACACGCTGCGCTTCGCCGGCACCTTCGAGTTCGGTCTGCTCGGTGAGCTGAAACCGGAGAGCCAAGCGATCGTCGACGGCCTCGCCGGCCTGCTCGCGAAGCACGCCGAGCTCGAGCTCGTCGAGGTGGCCGTGTTCGTCACCGGGACGGGCAAGGACGCGGACGACAAGAGCGCTCAACGCGCCAAGAAAGTGGTCCGCGCGCTGGTGGCCGCTGGTGTGGACGAAGAGCGCCTGCGCGGCCGCGGCTACGGCGGCCGCTGCGCCGACGGCGGGCCCCGAGTCGAGGTTCACGTCGTCCGTCGAGCGGGTGCCGACACGGGGGCGCTGGCGTGCGACAGGTGAGCCTCCCAAGCGGCGAGGGCCCTGATATGCTGCCGGTGGAGCTCTGACTCGATGGCCAGCTGTCCGAAGTGCCGCGCGCGGTATGCCGATGACCGAACGGTCTGCGAGGTGGACGGCGAGGCGCTCCTCCCCGACTCCGCCGTCGCGCAGCTCGACGGCGAGCTCCGCGAAGGCGACCTCGTCGGCGAGTATCGCATCGAGAAGAAGATCGGCGAGGGCGGCTTCGGCAAGGTGTACGCCGCCGTGCACCCCGTGATCGGAAAGCGCGCGGCCATCAAAGTGCTCAACCGTGAGTACTCGTCCAACACCGCGGTGCTCTCTCGCTTCGTGTCGGAGGCGCGGGCCGTCAACCAGATCCGCCACCGCAACATCATCGACATCTTCTCGTTCGGCGCGCTGCCGAGCGGTCTGCAGTACCTGGTGATGGAGCTGCTCGAGGGCGAGACGCTCGACGCCTACCTCACCAAGCACGGCCACGTCGCCCCCTCCGAAGCCCTCCCGATCCTGATGCGCATCGCGAAGGCCATCGACGCCGCCCACGCGGCGGGCATCGCGCATCGCGATCTCAAGCCCGAGAACGTCTTCCTCTGCTTCGATGACGAAGGCGGCGTGTACCCCAAGCTGCTCGACTTCGGTATCGCGAAGCTGATGGGGGACACGAACGTGAACCACAAGACGCGCACCGGCGCGGCGATGGGCACGCCGCTCTACATGTCGCCCGAGCAGTGTCGTGGCAAGGGCGTCGACCATCGCACCGACTTGTACTCGTTCGGGGTGATGGTGCACGAGATCCTCACCGGCAAGCTCCCCTTCGACGGGGACAGCATGATGGACCTCATGTTCAAGCATGCGCAGGAGCCGCCCCCGGCGATGTCGTCGGTGAACCCGGCGCTCCCACCCACCCTCGACGCACCTGTCCTCGCGCTCCTCGCCAAGGCTCCCGAAGCGCGGCCAGCGAACCTCGGCGAAGCGGTCGATGCGCTGGTGCAAGCCGCGCGCGAAGCAGGCCTCGAGGTCGCGATCAGGAAATCGAGCACGTTGACCGGCGTGAGCGGCAACGAGCGGCGTGGTCTCCCGAGCGACGCCACAGACCCGACGCTGGCCACGGTCGCCGCGGCGCCGGCGGCTCAGACCGGAGACGCCAACACGCTCCAGACGCTGGAGACGCTGCCGGCGACGGGCGGCAGCAAGGCGACGTGGGCGATCGCCGCCGTCGCGGTCGTGCTCGGCGTGGGGATCACCTTCGCGCTCACCCGCCCCGACGAGCCAGCGCCCGCGAGCGACGCGTCGACAGCTCCCGCCACCGGCCAGCCGGCGGCCACGCAAGGCGACCGCGCGGTGGCCCCCTCGAACCCCGGCTCCGAGCTCGGCGCGCCGGCTGCGAGCGCCCGGGCGCCCAAGAGCACGGGGTCGAACGCTCCTCCCGACCCGGCCCCCGAGCCGTCGCTCGCGGCGCAGCCCCCGCCCCCCCAACCTCCGTCCCGAACGCCGCCGCTCGTCCAGCCGCCCGCGGTTCAGCCCCCGGCTCCCCCGCCAGCGCCTGCGCAGCCCTCCCCCACCCCGAAGCCACCCCCCAGTGACCTCGAAAGCCCTTTTTAGCTTCACCCTCCTCGCGCTCGCCGCCGCCTCGACCGCGTGCGCGCGACTCGATCCCATCGACGAGAATGTCTGCGGCAACCGCGTCGTCGAGCCCGAGAACGGCGAGGACTGCGACGGCACCGACAACTGCGGCCTTCCCGGGAGCGGCGAGGGGGCGTGCCTGTTCGCCTGCAGCCGCGACGTCGACGCCCCCGTGGCCTGCCCGGCAGGCTTCGGCTGCGGGCTCGACGGCGTTTGTCGCCAGCCCACCGGACGGCTCGAGGTGGTGGCAGAGGTGGGCGCCTCCGCCCTCGTTCTCCAAGCGGCCGACCTCGATGGCGACGGCCGCGACGATCTGTTTCGCACCGGCAGCGACGCCACCGTCTCGCAGTTCTTCGACGCCGACTTCAGAGTGACGACGTCCACCACCATCAGCCGCGCCCCCGGCGACGTGGCTCCCCTGTTGGCCGAGCTGACCTTCGACGACGAGGGGGCGGGCGACGGACGCGTCGATGTGGGGCTCGCCGTCGAGCTCGGCGAGAACGCCTCGGGCTTGAGCATCTACCGCAGCCAGGCCGACCGTTCGTTCGCGCCGACCGCCTACGCCACGCTCGCCCTCAACGGCACGTACGCGTTCGGCGTGGCGGTTCGGGCGTTCCCCCCCTTCAACCAAGATCAGGTGCTCACGTTCGTGGCCACCGCCGGCACGGGCATGCTGGTCGGCATCAGAAACGATAACCCCGCTCCCTCGATCATCAAGACCGGCACCACACCGGTGAACCCGGAGAGCCTCACCGGCGCCGCCACCGGCAACCTCGTCACCGGTCTCGACTCCCCGTGCGACGAGCTGATCTGGACCGCGGCGAGGGTCGGCGGCGCCGACCGCAAGATCTTCCTGTACGAGCCGTGCAAGAGCCCGAGCGGCCCGCCCTCCGCCGAATGGAGCGACGCCGACGGCGCCATCCAAGCCATCGACACCCCCTCTCCCCTCTTCGACTACAAGGGCTTCGCCGCGCTCGGCGAGCTCCCCAACTACTACACCAATGTGTTCGTCACCGACGTGGACGACGACGGCCTCGACGACATCGTGGCCGTCCTGCTCGACGGCGACGGTATCGAGAAGCCCGTCTTCTACCTCCCCAACGACGGCGACGGAGACTGGAGCAACAACGGCCCGTGGATCCAGATGACCGACGTCGCGCTCAACCGGGGCGTCGACGACGCCGGCGTGAAGGTGGTGCTCGCGAGCTGCGACGACTACTCCGATGACCCGCCCGACCCCGGCGAGCTGGTGTCGCTCGGGATCCCGCTCGCCATCCGCGATCTCAATCGAGATGGGGTCGTCGACTTCGTCACCGACGACTCCGTGTGGATAAGCCGCGAGACGTTCCCCGGCAGCACGGAGGTCACCTACGACCTCGTCGGGTCGTGCCTCGAGTGGGGCCGGGTGGTCATCGGCGACTTCGATCGCAACGGTGAGCCGGACATCGCCGCCGCGCGCACCTTCGACGCCGGCATCGACGTGGTCACCAGCGCTGGCGACGGGAGCTTCACCTGGAACGTGATCGGCACACGGCGAGCGGTGTACTTCGTGAGCGCGGGCGACTACGACGGCGACTTCGTCACCGATCTGTCGTACCTCGAGCTCGACGTGGAGGCCGATCCTGGCGAGCCCACCGACACCCTCTCGGTGGCGTTCGGCCGCACCTCGGGTGGGTTCGACGCCCCCGTGTCGCTCGGAACGTTGCGGCGGGCGCGGGGCCTGGTGACCGGTCGCTTCGAGGGGGGCGACGCCACGTCCGACATCCTCGTCGGGGCCCAGAACAAGAAGGGTGATCTGTCCGTGGCGCTCTTCTCCGGAGACGGCGCCCGCCAGATCGTGTCGCCGTTCCTGTTGCAGCGTCGGCTCGCTCCGCCCCTCGGCTTCGCCGACACCACCGCGCTCGCGGCTGGACGCTTCTCCCTCGACACGCCCCAAGGGCTCGCGGCGATGACCTCCTTCGGGCCGGATCTGTTCCCCATCGGCGTCTTGTGGGCGTTGCACGTCGACGACGAGGCGGAGCTCGGTGGCGACGAAAAGAGCGGCACCTTGGTGGAGTTCTGCGACGCGTGCGCGCTCGCGCCGCTCGATCTCGACGACGACGGCCAACACGAGCTGGTGGTCTTCGGCACCGAGGCGGCGCGCATTTACACCCGCCGGAGCGGCGCGAACGCCCCCTTCGAGGCGATCGGCGACGTCGACGGTCTGAGCGGTCTGGTGTTCTTCTCCTCGCTCTTTACCCGCCCCCTCGTGCGCGATTTCGACGGCGACGGGCGTGACGACGTGGCGCTGCTCGCGGCGCGCATCGAGGGCTCGGGCGACGAGGTGCTCACGGGCTTCGAGGTGATCGTGTTCTGGAACGACGGCTCGGGGAGCCTCGCGCTCGCGCGAACGACGCGGGTGTTGCTCGGGGAGATCGAGTCGGGGATTCCGCCCGGCGTGGTCGCGCTCGAGCTCGACGTCGATCCTGCCCTCGAGCTCGTCGTGGGGCTCACCCGGAGCGGCTTCGATCTCGCCGAGGGTGAGCTGCGCGTGTTCCACGTCGTCCCCGACCAGGCGGAGCTCTCCTTCGAGGAGGGCGTCCTGCTGCCGACGCTCGACGAGAGCGCCCTCTACGGGGCCATCAGCATGGCGGCGGGCGATTTCAACGGCGACGGAGTGCACGATCTGGCGCTCTCCGGCTACGACTTCTACACCGTGCTCAGAGGGGTGCCCGTCCGATGAGAGCTCGCAATCGCCGAGTCGTCGCCGCGCTCGTGACCGCGGCGGCGCTCACCGCGGGAGGCGGCGCGTGGGCAGACGACCAGGCCAAAGCCCGCGACCTCTTCAACGCGGGGGTCGCCGCCTACGAGGACGGCAAGTTCCTCCACGCCGCGCAGGCGTTCATCGAGTCGCACAAGCTCCTCGGCAAGCCCCAGCTCTTGTTCTCGACCGCCCAGGCCTTCCGACGCCAGTTCGACGCCGACGGCACTCAGCAGCACCTGGGGCTGGCGATCAAGTACTACAAGGCCTACCTCGACGCGGTCCCCGAGGGGGGCCGCCGCGTCGACGCCGCCCGCGCCCTCGGCGAGCTGAGGCCGCTCTTGCAGGACGGCGAGAGCGCCGGGGAGATGAGCTTCCCCACCCGCGTGAGCGTCACCACCTCCGTCAAGGGCGCGGTGGCATCCATCGATGGCGGCCCTTGGGTCGCGGTGCCCTTCAACAGCGACATCGCGCCGGGACCCCACAAGGTGGTGCTGCGGGCCGCGGGCTACCACGAGGCGAGCCGCGATTTCTTGGCCGAGAAGGGCCGCGTGGCGCCGATCGACGTGCCGCTCCGCGGGGTCACGCCACGGCTCGTGATCGAGGGCGCAGACGGGGCGGAGATCAGCGTCGATGGCAGATCGCTCGGTGAGGCTCCCTTCAGCGATGCGGTGGAGGTCGAACCCGGCACATATTTCGTTTCCGTGACCAAGAACGGCCACAAGCCCTACGCGGCGGAGCTCGAGCTCGGCTACGGCGCCACGACGCAGGTGGTGATCGACATGCCGGCCACCGAGCAGCGCCGCGTCGCGTGGGGGGTGCTCGCCACCGGCGGCGCGGGCCTGGTGGCCGCCGGCGTGTTGGCGGGGCTCGCGTTCGTCGAGCAAGCCAACGCGAGAGACATCGGTGACGCCCAGACCGCGGGCAGTATCACCCCCGAGGAGCGCATCGCCCACAACGACGCCATCGAAGCCCGGGATGACCTCCGCCTCGCGGCGGTGGTCGCGGCGGGAGCGGGGGCCACCGTCACCCTCACCGGCCTGTTCCTCTACCTCTTCGATGAGCCTGTCGTCGCCTCGCCGATGAAGGGCGCCGATCAGCCCTCCGACGAGCGCCCTCCCCCCGAGCCCTCGGACATGGAGATGATGGGCGCGCCCGTCCTCTCCCCGAGCCACGTGGGCTTCACGTTGATGGGAAGATTTTGATGCGTCGTCCTGCACCTCGTCACCCCGCACGCCCCAGCTCCCCATCGCGCCACTCCGGCCGCCGCTTGGCGGGTGGCGTGAGGGTGGCGGTCGCCGCGCTCCTCGGCCTCGCCACGGCGGGGTGCGGCGCCGCGCAAGAGGAGCCTCGCGGCCAGGTCTTCTGCGAGAGCTACGAGAACGCCTTCGTCGGCCAGTGTCGCCAGAGCTGCGAGGCCACCACCGACGGCAAGCCCGACGAGGTGGGCCAGCAGTGCCTCGTGAAGTGCGAGGCCGATCTCGCCGACGACGACACCTTCGCCGACTCCTGCGGCCCGAGCGCGGCGCGCTGAGCGTCAGGCGAGGTGGAGCCACGCGATGACGACCATCGCGACGACGACGGCGAGCGCACCGACGACGGCGAGCACCGCCGGCACCCGGCTCCGTGGCCGCGCCACGGAGGTTGGCCACGTGGCCGCGCCGACGGCGAGCGAGCCGCGGCCCACGACCTCGCCGGTGAGCTCCGAGGCGTCGCTCCGATAGGGCTCCGAGGCGAGGAGGGCGTCGACGAGGGTTGGGGTGACGAGGCGGTTGTAGGCGCCCTCGACCCCGCCGTTGTAGGCCCCCGCCGCCACGGCACGCCGCGCGCCCTGCGACGGTGGAGCGTTGGGGAGCACCGGCCGCTGGGGGCGGCGCCGCGTGGGCGGACCGTCCCCCAAGAACTCCGCCTCCTGGTGGTCGGCGTCGTTCATCAGCACCGTCGGCTCCGCGCCATACTCCTGGGAGTCGGGGCCGATCAGCTCGTACATCGCGGGTTGGCTGTCTTCCGACGACGGGGGCCCGGCGTCGATCGGAGCGTCCGAGCAGCTCAGCTCGTCGACGATCTGCGCGGCGTCGTCCGGGCGCACGATGACGGCGAAGGCATCGGCCATGGTGCGCGCCGACTGAAAGCGGTCTTCGGGCTTGGGGGCGAGGGCGTGATCGAACCAGCGGTCGAGCTCGGGGGGGAGGCCGGGGAGGAAGGCGCAGGCCGAGCGGTTCATGCCGCGCGACATCTGCAGCCAGAGCGGCTCCTCGGCGTTCACGTCGTAAGGGAGCTGCCCGGTGAGGGCATAGAACGTCACCACCGCCAGCGAGAAGAGGTCGGAGCGATAGTCGATGTTCTTGGAGCTGATGGCTTGCTCGGGGCTCATGAACTCTGGGGTGCCGACGACCGCGCCGGTCGCCGTGACCGACTCGCTGCCCACGCGGTTCTGCTTGGCGATGCCGAAGTCGAGCACCTTCACGAAGAGCTCGTAGTCGGAGTCGTCCACGATGAAGAGGTTGTCGGGCTTGATGTCGCGATGGATGATGCCGAGCACGTGTGCGCGGTGCAGCACCTTCGTCACCTGCCCCACCATCATGGCCACGAGCCGGGGCGACATGGGCCCTTTGCTCTCCACGAGCTGCGTGAGCGTGGCGCCCTCGAGGAGCTCCATCACGATGTAGGGGGCGCCGTCCTCCATCTCCCCGTGATCGAACGACTGCACCACGTGGATGGAGCGCAAGCGCGCGCAGATGCCGGCCTCGCGGCGAAAGCGCTCCCTGAGGTTCGGCTCGAGCGCCACCAGATCCGGCGAGAGGAACTTCACCGCCACTCGCGCTTCGAGCCCGAGGTGATGGGCGAGCCAGACGGTCCCCATGCCCCCGGTGCCCAACAGCTCCACGAGGCGCACGTTGGGGTTGATCAAGGTCCCCGGCCCGAGCTCCATCGCCCCCCAAGCGTAACACCCGGCCCTTCGTGGGCCACCTTGCCGCACAATGCGACCGGCGGCGGCAGGACAAGCGCGCACCCTGGCCTACACGCCAAGCTTCCAAGCCCCTCTCTCGAGGTCGCCGGCGAGCTCTCGATGACGCGCGCTCCCCCATGAGCGCTTGAGCCCTCCATCCGCTCCGCGCATATTGCGACCGTGCACACTCCGCCGAAGTCGATTCGCCTGGCCTCGCGTGTCTCCGTGGATGTCGCTGGCCTCACGCACGTCGGCCGCGAGCGGAGGCGCAACGAGGATCAGTTTCTCATCGCGCGCCTCGAGCGGAACCTCTTCGTCGAGGCCACGAGCGTCGAGGGCGCGGCCGGCCTCCTGCCAGGCAGCACCGAGGGCACCCTCATGCTCGTCGCCGACGGCATGGGCGGGGCGGTGGGGGGCGACGTCGCGAGCGCGGTCGCGGTGCGCGCCATCGCCGACTACGTGTGCAACGTGATGCCGTGGGCCGACGCTCGCGACCGCGAGGCGGCGTCGGAGGAGCGTCCGAGCGGCGGGCCTCGCGACACGACGCCGGAGGCGGTCACCGGGGCCCCGCGGCGGCGCAACCGCGCGCCCACGCTGCCCGGGGTTCGCACCGGCCTGTCGAACGCCCTCGTGGAGGGCGACGCCAAGGTGCGGCGGGAGGCCACCGCCCGTGGCACCAAGAGCATGGGCACCACCCTCACGCTCGGCTACGTCCAGTGGCCACAGCTCTACGTGGCCCACGCCGGCGACAGCCGTTGCTATCTCCTGCGGGGCACCCGCCTCTCGCAGCTGACCACCGATCACACGCTGGCCGAGAAGCTGCGGGCCCACTCCGAGCAGCTCGAGATCGACGACTCCTCTCCCTGGCATCACATCCTGTGGAACGCCCTCGGCGGCGGCGAACACTCCGCCATCGAGCCCGAGATCCACCGCGAGGAGCTCGCGCTCGGCGACACGCTCCTCTTCTGTTCGGACGGCCTCACCAAGCACGTGTCCGACGCGGCGATCACCGCAACTCTGCTCGGTGGCCTGCGCGCGTCCGCCAGCTGCGACCAGCTGATGCGGCTCGCGCTCGACGGCGGAGGCAGCGACAACATCACGGTGGTGGTAGCCCGTTGCAAGGAGCCGAGCGACGCGAGCGACGGCGACGACCCCACCCGACGGCGGCGCAGACCGGATCCGCTCGAGGAGACCCTCCCCGCCGCCGATGTGGTGATCGACAGCGACGGACCCACCATCCGCCGCAAGCTCCGCTAGCGAGAGAGGTGCTCGTTCGGCTGGCGCTAGCGCGCGAGCTGTTCGAGGAGGGTGGGGTCGTCGGCGAGGTCGTGGGCCACCCGCATGGTGACGAGGCCATCTTTCACCAGCCGCGCGAGGCTGAGCTCGAGGGGGATCATGCCATCCTCGCGCCCGCGCTGGAGCTCGGTACCGATCTGGTGGCAGCGGTTCTCGCGCACCTTCGTGGCCACCGCCGACGTCACCATCAAGCGCTCGATGGCGGGCACCCGCTGCGGGGGGCGCGTCGACGGCAAGAGGTGCTGGGTGACGACGGCCCGCAAGACGTCGGCGAGCTGGTGGCGCACCTGCTCTTGCTGATGCTGCGGGAACACGTCGACGATGCGGTGGATGGCCATGTCGGCGCTGCCGCTGTGGAGCGTGGAGAGCACGAGATGGCCGGTCTCGGCGGCGGTGAGCGCAGCCGAGATGGTGGCGTGGTCGCGCATTTCGCCCACGAGGATGACGTCGGGCGACTCCCGGAGGGCGGCCCGCAAGCCCGAGGCGAAGGAGGTGACGTGGCGCCCCACCTCGCGCTGGTGGATGAGCGCTTCACGCGGCTCGTAGGTGTACTCGATGGGGTCCTCGAGCGTGATGACGTGCTTGGGCTGGGTGCGGTTGATGTGCTCGATGAGCGCGACCAACGTGGTGGACTTGCCCGAGCCAGCCGTCCCCACCATGAGCACGAGGCCCGAGCGGAAGCGGGTGAGCTGCACGAAGTCTTCGGGGAGGTGCAGACTCTCGAGGGTGGGCACGGCGCGGTTGATGGGGCGAAACGCCGCCGCGAGGCCGTTGAGCTGCTGGAACACGTTCACCCGGTAGCGACGTCCGTCGAGGTTCACCGCCACGTCGGCGCTCCCGTGGGTGTCGAGCTCCTGCTGCTGCTCTTCGCCGAGGACCGCGCCGAAGAAGCTCTGCAGGGCCTCGGCACCGGTCGCGGTGTCGCCGAGCGCGCGCATGGCGCCCCCCACGCGGAGCCGCGGCGGCGCCCCCGTCGACACCAAGATGTCGGAGGCGTCGAGCGCCGCGCCGCGCTCGAGCACCTGCACGACGCTGAGCTCCCCAGCCGCCTCGCGATAGGGCACGCGAGCGCCTCTCGCCCGCTCTCGAGGCGCCAACGCGGCGCTCGGAGACGCGTTGGGGGCCGCGGACACGAGCGGGGGCGCGAGCCCAGCCGCGACCGGAGGCGCGAGCCCAGCCGCGACCGGAGCCGCGTGCCCCACCGCGAGCGGAGCCGTATGCCCAGCCGCGAGCGGAGCCGCGACCGGAGCCGGCTCGAGCGACGACGCGTCGCCGCTCAGCCGAAACGCGAAGTGGTATCCCCCATCGGTCTTGTCGACGCGCACGGCGAACGTGGTCTCGTCGCAGCGATAGCTCGAGGCGAGCGCGCCCGACTGCTCGAGCAGCTCGCGATCCGCGTCCGAGGCCACGTCGCGGAGAATCCCCTGAACGATGTCGGCCCCGGGCACCGGCATCGACAGCTTGGCCTCACGGTCGCCGAAGTCGAGGAACGGCACCTGCCCGGCGCGCAGCACGAGGGCCTGGGCGCCGCGCACGGTCACGAGCCTGAGCAGAGAGTCGACGATGGCCATGCAGTCACCAACCGCGTTGGTCGCGTGCGACGCTTGTAGCGCCGTTCGCCCCCGAGCAACAGACCGGTCGAGCGGTTCATTCCGCGCGGTGGAGCCAACTCGTCACCGACAACTCAACTCACTCGAGGAACCAGAACAACCGCTGACGGTAGTGATCGTGCCACGGGGGGCAGTGGGTCTCGGTCACGCGATGTTGCCAGCCGTCCTCCTGGATCGCGCAGAGCAACGTCGCTTCGCGCCCTCGCAAGACGTTGGCGCGGTGGCATGCGCGCAGCATCGCTTCTTGAACGGCTTCGTCGTACTTGCTGGTGATGCCGAGGTTGAGTCGCTTCTCGCAGGTGGGATAGCGCCGCGTGTTCTCGTCGGTGCGGTCCTGTCCCAAGAGGGCGAAGTCGTGCACCCCCTCCTGCGCGACGCACACATCGAGGTGGCCACGCCGTCCAAAGAGCCACAGCTCGAAGAGGCCGAGCCCGAGCAGCAGCGGCCACACCCAACGCCGCGACCGCGGGGTCTCTTCGCGCGAGGCGGGGGGCGCTGGCTCCACCGGCGGAGCGGCCTTGTCGGGCGGCGATGCACGCTGACGACGACGACCACGCTGCGGTGGTTTCTTCTTGGCGCGTGGCGCGTTGGGCGCCTTCGCATCGGGGCGTTCAGAGTCGGACAAGGCGACCATGCTACCGTCCGCCCCGCGTCGAGGCACACCCTCTCTCGCGCGCGCGTGGTCTTTGCGCCCGGAGGAGCCATCCACCAGGAGCGCCCCCGAGTGGCCAGCCACGCCTTAGAGGTTCACAACGACCACGCCCGCGCTCGCGAGCACCGCGCCCCCGAGGGCCGCGCGCGCGACGCGCTCGCGCAGGAGGAGCACGCCTATCAGCACCGAGCCCATGGTGGAGAGGCTCGACACCGGGCTCACCACGCTCACGGCGGCGACGCCCAGACCGAGGCTCAGGGCGATGAAGCCTCCCACTTCGAACACGGCGGCCCTCCCAAGCGCGAACACGTCGGCCGCGTCCTCGGGCCAAGCGAGGAGGCGCAGCCGGAGGAGCACCGGCGCGAGCACCAACAACTCCACCGCCCACACCCACGGCACCGCCCAGAGGCGCCCGATGTGCTCGCCGGCGCGGGCGAGGAGCGGCACCATCACGCCAAACCCGCACGCCGCCGCCACCGCCCAGACGACGGCGCTCCCCTTCCCCGGTGGGGGCGTCTCCTCCTCGCCGGTGCCCTCCGCCGGTGGTGCCGCGCTCCGCGCCACCACCACGTTGCCGCAAACCACCATCGCCACCCCAAGCGCCACCACCGCGCTCGGGGGCTGTCCAGCGAGCGCCGCGATGACCACGCTCACCACCGACCACGCCGAGATGATGGGAGACACGATCGCGACCTGCCCCCGGCGCAGCGCCTCGAACAAACCACCGTAGGCCACCGCCCCCGCGACCCCTGCCCCGACAACGAAGGGCGCAGCCGCCACGAGCACCGCGTAGGTCGGCGTTGGCTCCTGCCACAGCGCGGCGCCCGCGGCCAGCGCACCCCCGAACAGCTGAGCCCAGACGAGCGCGCTCCAGGTGCCCACGCGCCGCGACGCGACCTGGATGGAAGCGTTCGCGCACGCCCAGCTGATGGCGCTGCCGAGCCCCCACGCGGTGCCGAGCCACGTGCTCACCGCGCGCCCCTCACGGTCGCGCCCGCTCGCGCAGCTGCGCCCGTGGGTGGACCGCGCCTTCATCGAGCACGCCGACGGGAATGGGGACCGCGCTCCAGCGCGCGGTCATCGCGTCGAAGAGCTCCCTCTGGCGGTCCTCGGGGGTGTCGACGCGGCGAAGCTCCTCGTAGTGTTCGCGGGTGTCGCGCTGCGCATCGAGCGACGCGCTCGTGTGGAGTTGGAGCTCCCAGAACAAGCCGCTCGGATCGCGGAGCACGCAGTGAAGGCCCGAATAGTTGTCGTTCGCAGGCCAGTAGTTCTTCACGTACTCCACACGGTATCCACGCTGCTCGAGGGCCGCGAGCGTGGCCTTGGCCGTCGCCACGTAGCGCCCGGGCGGCTCGTCGTCTACACGCAGGGTGTAGCGCAGGGCGTCCTCGATGCGCACCTCGCTCAGCCCGACACCGTCGGCGGCCATCGCGGCGGCGAGCTTGCGCGCGGTCGACGCCGCTGTCTTGAGCCGAAACTCTAGCTTGACCATCTCCCCCCCGTGAAGCGCCGCGAGCTCGACGAGCAGGGGCGTGACCCCAGGCTCCACCTGCGCCGCGTGAGCCACCAGGGCCGCTGCACGGTCAGCGACCGGATCGCGCGCGGGCGCGCTCCTCGGGAGCGCCGCCGTGGTGGAGGTGGGGCCGGGCGCGGGCGCCAGGCCGGCGCGACAACTCGCGAGGGCGGTCGCAAAAAGACAGCCCACGAACCAGCGCGCGACCATGCGGTCGATTACCACGGCGAGCCGCCGGAGCGCTCGTTTGTGCGGGATCCGCTGGCCTCAGGCTCGGACCAGGACCAGGCGTTCCTCGGCCACCCGAAGCGTCGCGCGGCTGCCCCAGCCAAAGGGCAGCCGATCCGCCTCGATGCCATCGCCGAAGATGACGCCGTCGCCGCTCATGCGGGAGGTCACGCACAGGGTCTCGGTCTCGCCCAGGACCCCATCGGTGACCGCCGTCCCCGTGGCCACGCTCGGGAAGGCCTCCCGAACGAAGAACGTGAGCCGCCGCTCCTCCGGGGACGGCAACGCCACCTTGGTCGTGCGCCCGCGGTGGATCGAGCGCGCCCAGCCCGTGGCGCCGGTGCCGGTGGAGACCACGATGCCAGACGATGACTGCGTCTCTTCCTCGCCGCCGTGCGCGATCTCGTAGCGCGCAGACTGGTGGGTGCGGCAGCCCACGAACACCTCGTTGAGCGCGAGCAGACGCTGGCCATCGTCGAGCCGCGCCTCCACCATGGTGCGGAGCTCGCAGTGTACCCGTCGCTCGGCCGCGGCCTCGTAGAGCCGAGCGCTCGCCGCCTCCACCGCGAGCGGAACCAGCACCCCGTCGTAGCGCTCCGGCTCGGGGTTGATGCCGATCACCGGCTGGCCCCTCAGATACTTGGCCACGTTCGCGACCAGGCCATCCTGACCCACCACCACGATGACGTCGTCGGGCTCGAACAAGAACCGATCGATGTCCGCGCGATCGAGCCGCGCCTGACGCCAGCTGCGCGGGACCGCGCCGGTCACGCGCTCGAGCACCCGACGAAACCGCTCGTCCCGGGCCTTCACCTCGTCGATGTCCTGTCCCCGGGTCGAGAGATAAAAGCGCGCCTGCTCGAAGGTCGCGTGCTCCATCAGCAGGAGCTCGAGCTCGGTCTTGCGCGTCACCACGCACAGGCGCGGAGTCACGACTCCCCCTCGAGCTTGCTGGTGCCCGCCGACAACAGACGCAAGAGCGACGGACCGAGGAGCTCCGGCGAGATGTTGAGATGGTCGATCTTCTGCAGCTTGCCCGCGAGCTCACGCGCCGCGAGGCCCGCCATCACCGGCGCCGGCATACCCCGATAGATTTCCATCCGCGCGCTCTCGGCCTCGTTCTTCGCCTGCTCGGTGAGGCGCACGCTCTCCGCCCGCGCCTCCGCCTCAATCCGCACCCGCTCGGCCTTCGCCTCCGCCTCGATCCGCGCCGCCGCCGCCTCCTCGGTCTGGCGCCGGCGGCCGTTCGCTCCTTGCTGCTCGATGAGGTGCTCCTCACGGCGGCAGAGCTCGATCCGACTCTCGAGCTCGTTCTCGGCGATGGCGCGCTCCTTCTCCACGGCGAGCGCCCGGCGCCGGAAGCCGGCCTCGTCGGCCATCTGGCGGATCGACTCGCGCGTGGGCACCTCCAGCGAGCGCTCGAGATCGGCGTCCGGTTTCACGGCCGACACCCGCACGCTCACGATCTCGAGACCCATCGCGGTGAGCGCGGTGTCGTCCCGGAGACCGTCTTCGATGCGAGCACGGATGGGCTCGGTGCCAGTGGTGAGGATCTCGCGCACCGACGCCCGACCCAGGTAGTCGATGGCGAGCTGCTGGGCGAGCTCGGTGAGCAGGGTCGCGATCTGATCGAGCGGCTGCTTCCGATAATGGCCGCTCCCAAGATCGATGCTGAAATCGATGCGCTCGCTCACCGTCTCAGGGGAAGCGAGTCGGTAGGTGATGATCCCCTGCACGTTGACGTCCTGGAAGTCGTTGGAGCGCGCGTGAAACAAGAAGCTCAGCTCGCGGTCGTCCACCGGCACCTCGGCGATCGACGTCGACATGGGCATGAACCAGAACGCGAGGCCACGCCCGCTCCGCTCGAGCTTTCCGCGGCGAAACTTCAAGAGATGGACGCTCTGCTCCGCACGCACGTGGCGGACCCATGGATACGCACGAATCTCGGCCATGACAGGCCTCCTTGCTGCTTCTTGGTTGGCGACGCTCGCTCAGATCGCCGAGCGTCGAATGAATCGGTAGAGCTCCGCCGGGCGGTGGCCCACGTCGTCTTGGCGCTCCCCCGTGGCCTCGAGCACCCCCGACGCGAGCATGCGGCGGCGGAACGAGTCCTTGTTGAGCTCCGTGCCGAGGACGGTCTCATGCACGTCCTGCAGCTGGCGCAAGGTGAACGCCGCGGGCAAGAGCTGAAACCCGATGGGCGAGTAGTTGAGCTTGCCGCGGATGCGCTTGACCACCATGCCGAGCATGTCCGCGTGATCGAACGCGACGACGATCGGCGCGCCGCGCTCGTCGGCGAGGTCGACCTCCCCTCCCGTCTCCCCCTCCCAGGGCACGAGGAGACGGGCGAAACACGCGTCGACGTCCCGCGGCGCGAGCGCCTCGAAGCGCTCGCGGTCGACGAGCGCGTAGTACGCCACGGCCACCACCCGCATGCGCGGATCGCGTCCTGGCGCTCCAAACGTGTAGAGCTGCTCGAGGAAGAGCCCCTCGATCCCGGCCTTGTCGCGGAGAATGCGCGCGGCGGCCGCGTCGAGCGACTCTTCGGCGCGCACGAATCCGCCCGGCAGCGCCCACCCCCCCTCGTGAGGGGGGAACCGTCGCCGCGACAGCACCGTGTAGAGCGCTCCGTCCTTCACCGCCAAGAGCGCCACATCGACGGCCACCGCCATCGGATCCACGGCCCCGATCGGCAACGTCTTGCCCGCCACCGTGCTCGTCAGCGTCCGGCCCTCCTCGCCGCCGCGCGCCTCAGCCCCGAGCCTCGCAGCGCCGCGTCTCGCCGCGCCGCCGCGCCTCCTCGCGCGGCCCTTATCGGCGCTGCTCGCCTTGGCACTACCCTTCTGGGCACTCTTCTTCTTGCTCCCCACGATGTATCCGGTGACCTCGGCCCCACTTAGATGCTTCATACATATATGCACGTCGCATCTTTCCGTCAAGACTCCCCGACAATCTCGGTGCCGCACGTCCGTCGGATCTCGCGCCGGCGCCGCGTCGAGCTCCGTCACCCGGGTGCGCCCGCGGCCGTCGTGGGGTGCCCGTCGGCACTATGCCCGTCTTGTCGAGCGTGGTGGTGAAGGTGCGGCCGTTCACGGTGCTCGTCTCGGTGAGCGTCCGGACGCTCAGCGGATCGAAAGGGTTGCCGAGGGTGACCTCGCGCGACGAGAGCATCTCGAAGACGTGGCCGCCCGTCTCGCGGACGAGCGCGGTGCGAAGCGGCGCGAGCATGTCGAAGCGCGGATCGGGGACGTCCTCCGGCGTGAAGCCGGCAGGAGAGCCGGGTTGGGCGAGCGTGGAGAGGTTGCCGGCCGCGTCGTAGAGGAAGCGCACCTCTTCGC
>CAYOAL010000044.1:0-63931 GCA_964401935.1 uncultured Polyangiaceae bacterium | reverse complement strand
GTTCCCGCCGCGGCGCAACCCACGGTCGGCCGCGTCACTCGTAGATGTCGGGCAGGTTGCCGCCCGGCGGCACCGGTCGTGGCCGGTACACCGGCACCGGTCGCGGTCGCGGGGGAGGCGACGCGGCCGACGCCGACGCCGCGGCGGAGGCGCTGGCCGACGCGGAGGCGCTGGCCGACGCGGACGCGGTCGCCGAGGGCTCGGCGGAGGGTTCGGTGGGCGCGTCGGGCACGAGGGTGGCGGCCGGCGAAGGCTCGGGGGCAGCGCTCGTGTCGACGGGCTTGCTCGTCTTGGCCGTGGTCGCGGACGTGCTCTTCGGCTCGTTGGTGTCGGTCGACCGCGTGGCGAAGTAGGCGACGCCGACGCCGATGCCGACGGCCAGCGCGGCACCAAACAGCCAGCCCGTGGAGAGCCCCTCGTCGTCCTTGGCGGGGGGGCGCGTCGACTTGGTCGGCTCTCCGGCGGCGGTGGGGGCGATCCACTCCTCGGGCTTCTTGAGCTCTTCGTCGAGGAGCGAAGCGGGCACCAGCGGCTTGTCGTCGTCGACGTCGCCCAGCTCCTCGGGAAAGAGCTTGGCGATGGGGGACTTCGACGCGCTCTCGGGAGGGGGGACGCTGTCGCCCGGGTCGAGCGCGGGGGCCGGAGCGGCGGCGAGCGGATCGGAGTCGACATCGGGGACGGCGTCGTCGGTGCCAGGACGCGAGGACGCCACGGCGTCGCTCCCCGCGATGTCGAGCACCGGCATGGCGGGGATGATGTCGGACGTCTCCGTGTCGCTCTTCGCGCTCGCTGCGGTGTCGGCGGACGCCGCCGGGCTCGGGGCGCCTGGGCCATGCGGGGTGCCGAAGTCTTTCGTGATGGTCTTCACCGTCCTGGGCGGGGGCGGCCGCTTGCGCACGGTGGGGGGCTCGGGCTCGCTCGGCACGGGCTCGCCGATCCCGAGCAGGTCGTCGCTGGCCTCGTCGTCCCGGAGGGCCTGGCGCTTCGCGGCCTTGGCCGCCTTGAGCGCGGCGTCCGCGGCCTCGGCCTCCTCGAGCTTGGCGGCGAGCTCGGGGCCGAGATCGCGCTTGGGCAGGCCCAGGATCGTCCGCTGCGCCTTCTTGACCTTTCCGGGGCCGCCGTCGTTCGCCATCGCGCTCATGTTTATCAACAAGCACCCGGTGACGCCACCTTGTGGCCCGCGGGACCGAGGGAGGGAGCCCGCTCGCCGTCTCATTCACGGCGCGACGGTTCGCAACAACCTACCCATGGTCCCGAAACCGGGCACGGCGTGCCCGCGGCGCCACGCTCCCGTGGGCAGCACCCGCATCCGTCGCTCCGTGTCGCCATCTTGAGCTCGGGCCGCCTCGAACCAACGGGGACGCCGGACGAGATCGTCGATCATCCGGCGAGCGCCTTCGTCATGGACTTCGTGGGCCAACCACGCCGTGCACGTGCAAGTCGACGCCACCTTCTAACCGGCAAACCGCGCGGTGCCCATCGACACGTCTCCGCGGGTGAAGGGTGCTCGCGCCGAGCGGCGCAGACCTGCTGGCGCCTTGCTCCGCGGTGGCGAGCCGGCGAGGCTCGGGTGGCACATGACAGCACGACCGGCGTTTCTGTGGGGCTGGCTCGGGGTGGGGGCGGCCGTGGCCGCGGTGAGCTGCGGCGCGAGCCCGAACACGAGCGATGCGCGCCATGTCGCGCCGCTCGCCTCCGCGTCGAGTGCGCAAGGGCCCGTCCCGGTCGTGCCCGGGGAGGTGTGCAAGGTGTCGCGCGCTTATGTGGACGCGCCCCCCTCCGCCTTCGCGAGCGCCCTCCGCGCCTGGCTTTCGGCGCCGCCGGCGGCGGTGGCTGGTGTGCCGCACGCCGCGCTCACGGCGATGTGCGACGACGCCGCCCACCCGTGGCAGGGCGCGGCGTGCACCGCGCTCGGCCTCATGCTCGAGACGGGGGACGGCGCACCGCGGGAGCCGCTCACGGCGGCTCGCGTTCTCGAGCGCGCCGCCATGGGCAACGGCCTCGACGTGGGCGGCTGCCACCTGGGCTCGCCGGCGCTGACGAATGGGGTCACCACGTCGATGACGTCGTGCTGCGGCGTGGCGCGACGCTGCGCGGAGGGGTGTGAAGCCTACTGCGACCGTGCCCTCGAGCGGCTGAAGCACGAAATCCCTGCCGCCCTCGAGGAGGGCTGCGATGGGGGCCGGATGGCGGCGTGCTTCCTCCTCGGCGAGTTGTTGGCCTACGGGGTGCACGTCGAGTTCGTCGGGCACCTCGTGGAGCAGGACTCCGAGCGCTCCCAGGCGCTCTACGAGCGCGCGTGTGCGGCCGGCGTCGGGCGCGCGTGCGAGGCGCTCGGCCACCGACTCCGATACGGCGTCGGGGACGAGCCCGAGGATCTCGCAGCTGCCGAGGTGATGTATCAGAAAGGGTGCGACCTCGATGCTGGCCCGGCGTGCCAGAGCCTCGGGGGGCTCATCGACGAGCGCGTCATCCGCGTCCAGTCCCCGGATCCGAACGAGCCCTTCGACCGGAGCGGTGTCCCCCTCGCCGCGCCGGCCGTGAGCGCCTACGAGAAGGCGTGTCGGCTGGGGATGCGGGCGGTGTGCCGAGATCTAGCGCGGATGTACGGCGAGGGGGAGCGCGTCAGTGCCCAGGCCGACAAGGCCAAGTCCTTCGCCGCGCTCGCCGAGCAGACGCCGTGACATCTCGCTGGGCGCGCGCCGTCGCTCGTTGAGCGCGCCGCGCAGCGGAGGCGGCGATCGGCGCGTGCTCGAGCTCGACGATGACAACCCGCCCAAGGGCGTCGCTGGGCGTTCGAGCTTGGGGCGTCGTTGGCAGCGGCGGCCGCTATCCCGTGGCCGGCCCTTGTAGCCGATCGAGAGGTCATCGTTGGAGTCGATGTCGATCTCAGCGCTCGCCGCGTGCCGAGGAAGGATAGCCTACCCTAGTAGGGCGCTTCGAGCGTCGGCAGCTCGACGCGGAGGCTGCTCGGCTCGCAGGTTCCGCTCGTGATGACGCGGCCCTGACACGGGACGCTCGGGTGCGCGGCGAGGTGCTTGCGGAGCCTCTCGGCCCGCGATCCATCCACCCGGTGGCGCAAGGTCTCGGCACCTCGGGGGGTCTGGTATTGGGCCTCCACGGTCACGACGCCTTGCGCGTCCTCGTCTTCGGCGACCCACACGTCGGTGAGCGTGCAGGTGCCCTCGAAGGCGTCGTAGGTGCAGGCCCCGCCGTCGCGGGCCGGCGTTGGCGTGCAGCCGGCGAGGGCGAGCGCCCAAGACAACAGTGTACGTCGCGGGGTCACGCCCCGAGCTTACGCTCACGCCGCGATCGGTGGTTCGCCTTCTCGCGCGGGAGCGGGGGCGTAGGGGGACAGCGCCCCGCGAGCCCTGCGACGGAGCACGCGCCGCGCGACGGTGCGCAGGGCGATCGAGAGGAGCAACAGCGGCAAGAGCCAGGGGGCGAGGGCCACGAGCAGCACGAGGAGGGCCACCCCCGCGCGCTCGAGCGTGGCGAACGAGCTCTTGAGCGTGCTCCCGAGCTCGTCGCCGAGGGTGGGAGGCGTGGTGGCCGCGTGGACGCGCTCGGAGACGAGGCGGAGCTTCACGGTGCTCATCGCGACCTGTTGGTCCCACAGGCGGAGCTTGCCCTCGTAGCTCTCGATCTCGCCTCGCACCCGCGCGAGCTCGCGCTCCACCTCGAGCAGCGACGTCACCGAGTCGCCCTTGTCGTCGAGCAGCGCGAGCAGGCGCGTCTCCATGCGCTTGTGATTCTTCATGCGCGCTTGGAGATCGAAGTACCGCTCGGTGACGTCCTCGGCGGCCACGCTCTCGTGGAGCACATCGCCGTGGCCGGCGGTGCCGGCGAGAAAATCGGTCATGTGCGTGGAGGGGATGCGGACGGTGAGCTCGGCGTGCGACACCTGGCCGTCGGCGTGCTCGACGCGCGCGTTCTCGATGAAGCCGCCGAGCTCGCGCAGGCTCGCCTCGATGTGCGTGCGCGCCTTGGCGTACGACTCCACGCGGACGTGGAGCTCGGCGTTCTGGATGAGCTTGCGCTGAACGGGGGCAGCCTCCGCCTCGGCGAGCCCTCGCTGGGCGTCGCCCTCGGCGAACGACGTGTCGCTCTGAGGAGGGGGCGCGTGAGGGGACGAAGACGCCGCGAGCATGGGTTCTTCGCCAGCCACCGAGGCCTCCTTGTCGGCGCAGCCGCCCAAGACGAGCGCGGACAAGGCGATCGTCAGGGTGCGACGCCGGAGCCAGAGGCGGGGAGCAGGGTGGGTGTTGTCCATGCCTCATTCGACGCTCGCGTCGCGACGATCTTCGTCATGTCTCCATCATGCCTCGACACCGACGTCATGGAACCATCACGAGCCGGTTGCGCCGCCTCCTTGGTTTGCTCATCCTGGGCGGATGAGCAACGCCCTCGCGCGCTTCGATGTGGGCACCCGCCGCTGGTTCGAGGGGGCCTTCGAGACCCCCACGCCGGTGCAGGAGCGCGGCTGGGAGAGCATCGCGTCGGGGCGCCACGCCCTGCTCGTCGCGCCCACCGGGAGCGGAAAGACGCTGGCTGCGTTTCTGTGGTGCATCGACAACCTCTATCGCCGCCCCTTGGAAGAGCGAAGAGGAGGGGTGCGCGTGCTCTACGTGTCGCCGCTGAAGGCGCTGGCCTACGACGTGGAGCGCAACCTGCGCGCGCCGCTCATCGGGATCGGCAAGGCGGCGCGCGGCCTCGACGCGGGGCGGGTGCCTCCACGCGTGGCCATCCGCAGCGGAGACACCACGCAGAAGGAGCGGCGTCTGCACGCGAAGGAGCCGCCCGAGATCTTCGTGACCACCCCCGAGTCGCTGTATCTGGTGTTGGGGTCCCAGGCTCGGGAGGGCTTTCGCACGGTGGAGACGGTGATCGTCGACGAGGTGCACGCGCTCGCCCCCGCGAAGCGCGGGGCGCATCTCGCGCTCACCCTCGAGCGTCTCGCCACCCTCTCCGAGCGTGAGCCGCAGCGCATCGGCCTGTCGGCCACGGCGCGACCGCTCGAGCTCGTGGCCCGCTACCTCGGCGGCGACCGCCCGGTGGACGTCGTCGACTGCAGCGATCCCCCGCTCCTCGATTTGCGGGTGATGGTGCCGGTGCTCGACATGACCCACCCGGAGCGGCTGCGCGCGGAGCCGCCACCGCGAGCCGGGGCGCTCGGAGCGGGGAGCGCGGGCGACGGCGAGGACGAAGCGGACGACGCCGACGCGAGCGCGCTCGACGAGCACGACGAGGACGCAGGCCCTCGGCACGGCGACCCCGCTCTCACGCGCGCCGACGAGCCCAGACCCGAAGACGAGGAGCCGACGCTCGGGCTCGGCGCGGAGGGGGCGCCGCCGCAGCACGGCATCTGGCCGGTGATCGTGCCCGAGCTCGTGCGCCTCATCCGCGAGCATCGAACCACGATCGTGTTCGTGAACAGCCGCGGCCTCTGCGAGCGCCTGGTGCAGCACATCAACGAGCTCGCGGAGGAACCCCTGGTGCGCGCCCACCACGGCAGCCTCGCCCAGCAGCACCGACGCGAGGTGGAAGACATGCTGAAGAGCGGGCGCATCGCGGGGATCGTGGCCACCAGCTCTCTCGAGCTCGGGATCGACATGGGGGCCGTCGATCTGGTGGTCCTCGTGGAGTCGCCGGGCTCGGTGGCGCGCGGGCTGCAGCGGGTGGGGCGGGCCGGCCACGGGGTGGGAGAGGTGAGCAAGGGGCGTGTCTTCCCCAAACATCGCCACGATCTGCTCGAAGCGACGGTGGTGGCCGAGCGCATGCGCAAGGGAGAGCTCGAGCCGCTCGGCTTGCCGCGCAATCCCCTCGACGTGCTCGCGCAGCAGATCGTGGCGATGGTGGGCGTCGAGCCGTGGCGTGTGGGGGACGTGGAGCGTCTGGCGCGACGCACGGCGAGCTTCGCCGAGCTCCCCCATGACGCCTTCGTGGCGGTGCTCGACATGCTCAGCGGGCGCTATCCATCCACCGATTTTTCCGAGCTCCGCCCGCGGCTCGTGTGGGACCGCGAGGACGACACGCTCTCGGCCCGGGCCGGCGCGCGGATGCTCGCGGTGGTGAGCGGGGGCACCATCCCCGATCGCGGGCTCTACGCGGTGTACCTCGGCGTCGACGGCAAGCGCGTCGGCGAGCTCGACGAGGAGATGGTTCACGAGACGCAACCGGGGCAGGTGATCACGCTCGGCGCCAGCAGCTGGCGCGTGGAGGAGATCACCCGCGACCGCGTCATCGTCGCTCCGGCCCCGGGGGAGGTGGGGCGCATGCCGTTCTGGCGGGGCGAGGGTCCGGGCCGCCCGATCGAGCTCGGGGTGGCGATGGGGGCCTTCCTCCGCGTGATCGGCGAGCTCCCCGAAGCTGCCGCGGCGGCGCGGCTCGAGGCGGACTATCACCTCACCCCCCTCGCCTCCGAGAACCTGCTCCGTTACCTGCGGGAGCAGCAGCTCGCCACCTTCGCGCTTCCCACCGACGAAACGCTGGTGGTGGAGCGGTTTCGCGACGAGCTCGGCGACCACCGCGTCTGCATCCTCTCCCCGTTCGGAGCGCGCGTGCACGCGCCGTGGGGGCTCGCGCTCCAGCACCGCTTGGCCGCGTCCACCGGCTTCGAGGCGCAGTGCATGTGGAGCGACGACGGCATCTGTCTGCGGATCGCCGACGCCGACGAGGAGCTCGCGCTGTCCACACTGTTTCCCGAGCCCGACGAGGTGGAGGAGATGGTGGTGGCCGAGCTCGGCGACTCGCCGCTCTTCGCGAGCCACTTTCGGGAGAACGCGGCGCGGGCCCTCTTGTTGCCGCGCCGTCGGCCCGGCTCCCGGACGCCGCTGTGGCAGCAGCGGCTCAAGTCGCAGCAGCTCCTCGCGGTGGCGAAGGCGTTCCCCGCGTTTCCCATCGTGGTGGAGACCTACCGTGAGTGCCTGCAGGACGTGTTCGATCTGCCCGCGCTGCGCGGGCTCCTCGCCAGGGTTCGGAGTCGCGCGGTGAAGGTGCACGAGGTGACGACGAGCCAGGCCTCCCCCTTCGCGAGCTCGCTCGTGTTCGCCTTCGTGGCCGCCTTCCTCTACGAAGGCGACGCCCCGGTCGCCGAGCGCCGCGCGCAGGCCCTCGCGCTGGATCGCAACCTGCTCCGCGAGCTGCTCGGCAGCGACGAGCTCCGCGAGCTGCTCGATGACGAGGTGATCGCCGAGCTCGAGCGGGAGCTACAGCTCCTCACCGAGGAGCGGCAGGCGCGCGGGGTCGATGCCGCTCACGATGTCTTGCGTCGGCTCGGCGCGCTGAGCCCGCGCGAGCTCTCGGAGCGTTCGGCGAGCGATCCTGCCCCGTGGATCGCCGAGCTCGTCGCGGCCCGCCGGGCGGTGATGATGGGGGTGGGGGGCGAGCCGCGTCTCTGTGCGGTGGAGGACGCCGCGCTCTACCGAGACGCGCTCGGGAGCGTGATCCCGCACGGGGTGCCGGTGGCCTACCTCGATGAGGCGACGGCGCCCCTCGAGGGGCTGCTCACGCGCTACGCGCGCACCCACGGACCGTTCACGCTCGCCGCCTTCGCCGCTCGGCACGGCCTCTCGGTGGCGGCGGTGGTGCCGGTCGCCTGCCAGCTCGAAGGGGAGGGGAAGCTCACGCGCGGGGCGTTCCTCCCCCACGGCGGTGGCAGCGAGTGGTGCGACGTCGAGGTGCTGCGGCGCATCAAGCAGCGCACCCTCGCCAAGCTCCGCGGTCAGGTGGAGCCCGTGGACAAAGCCACCTTCGCGCGCTTCTTGCCGGCGTGGCACGGCCTGGTGAGCCCCCGAAAGGGCCTCGCCCGGCTCGAGGAGGCGCTCGTCCAGCTCGAGGGGATGCCCCTCTCCTACGCCGAGCTCGAGCGCTCGTTCTTGCCGGCGCGGGTGAGCGACTTCCAGCCGCGCATGCTCGACGAGCTCGGAGCCAGCGGCCACCTCGTGTGGGTGGGGCAGGGAGCGCTCGGACCGCGGGACGGGCGGGTCGCGCTCTTTCGGCGCGAGCGGGTGGGTCGCCTCTTGGAGCCGCCGGTGGCGGTGTCGCTCTCGCCGCTCGCGGAGGGCATGCTGGCGGTGTTGCGAGCGCGCGGCGCGTGTTTCTTCGGCGAGCTCTGCGGCTCGGACGCCGAGTCGGCTCCCCACGATGCGCTGGTGGAGGCCCTCTGGGATCTGGTGTGGGCTGGCCTCGTCACCAACGACACGTTCGCCCCGCTCCGGGCGTTGGCGCTCCGCCGCGGACAGAGCCGGCGGCGCGGGCGGTCCGACCTGCGCACCGCCGGGCGCTGGTCGCTCGTGGAGCAGCTGTCGTCCGGCGCGATCACGCCCACCGAGCGTGCTCACGCCCGGGCCCTGATGTTGCTCGAACGGCACGGCGTCGTGAGCCGCGAGGCGGTGTCGTTGGAGTCGCTGGGCGGTGGGTTCAGCGCGGTCTATCCGGTGCTGCGCTCGATGGAGGAGGCGGGCAAGGTGCGGCGCGGCTACTTCGTCGAGGGGATCGGCGCGCAGTTCGCCTACGTGGGGGCGGTCGACCGCCTCCGGGCCATGCGTGACGCCGCGCAGGGGCCGCAGGTGGTGATCTTGTCCGCCGCCGACCCTGCCAACCCCTACGGTTGGGTGCTCCCGTGGCCGGAGCTCGCGGAGGGCGCGTCGCGTCAGCCAAAGCGGAGCGCGGGGGCGCTCCTGTTGCTCGTGGACGGGGCGCCGACGCTCTTCATGGAGCGGGGAGGGAAGGTGTTGTCCACCTTCGCGGGGGTCGAACGGGGTGCGCTCGAGCGGGGCCTCACCGCGCTCGTCTTGCGGGTCGCCACCCACGACAAGAAGCTCGTGCGCATCGAGACCATCGACGGCGAGCCGGCGCTGGGCTCGCGCCACGCCGCGCTCCTCAAGGAGCTCGGCCTCACCTTCGACCATCGCGGCCTCATCATCGAGCGCGTGGTCTGACCCCCGTCGCCCGGCGCGCGCCGGGAATTGGAGGCATCTCGGCACCTATGGCGCAGCCCTCCCCCAAGCCACGCCACGCTTCGGTGCGTCTGCGCGGCCGTGTGCCCTTTCACCCCTTCTCGAACAGCCAGTAGGTCACGTCGTCCCAGCCTTGGTCGCGGCCGAGGAAGCCGGTCTTGAGCAGCCGCAGCGCCGGGAAGAGCTCTTGGTAGTAGGCACCGAAGTCGCGCTTGAACAACGCGCCGGTCTGGCCGCGATAGGCGACCTCGGTGGGTTCGTCGGCGCTGTACTCACCAGCGAGCACGTAGCGTCGTGAGCAGCGCACGAGCTCGCTCATCACGAGCGGGAGCGTCTCGGGGGGCTGGTGGATCAAGACGCCCATCGTGAACGTGAGATCGAACCATCCGTCGCGGAACGGTAGGGTGCGCGCTGGTGACCACAGGGCGTTGATGTTGGGAAGGAGCGAGCGCAGATGAGCCAGCGCCGTGCGGTTGACGTCGACGCCGTAGATCCCCTCGTGGGCCACGCGCGCTGCGATCCACACGAGGTTCGCGCCGATGTTGCACCCCACCTCGAGCACCCGGCTGTCCGTGCTCACCGAGAGCTCCGAGAGCAGCTCGTCCCAGAAGGGGGCGCGCGGCTTGGCCGCCTCGAGGTTGCGCTGCACGTACCGATCGCCGAACTCCCCGCCCCACAGGTCCTCGAGACGCTTCGCCTCGCGCACTCCTCGCTCGCTCATGCGGGCTCTCCTAGCCCGGACCCGTCCCGAGAGCATCCCCCACCCAGCCACGCCCCGCTCCCAGCGCAGCCACGGGGGGAGGGAGCTAGCTCGGGGTGGGGGGTGGGTGGCGGGTGAGAAAGAGCCAGCCGCCGGCGCCGAGCGCGGCGTTGAACACGAGCGTGAGCACTTGGGTGGCGAGGCCGGTGAGGATGGCGTCCTCGAGGTTCATGCCCACCCAGGTGAAGCCAGCGACCCAGCTCGCCTCGAGGGTGCCGACGGTGCCTACGCTGGGCACCGGGAGCGCCACGCCGGTGAAGGCGACACACGAGGCGGTGACGAGCGCGAGCGGGCCCACGCTCAGATCGAACGCGGCGAGGATGGCGGCGAACACGCCGATCTGAAACGTGAGCTGCGCCAGCGTGAGGGCGAAGAGGCCGAACCGCTGACCCCCGCTCAGCCGCTCGGAGCCGGCCGCGGCGCGCGTGAGGCTCTGGAGCACGCGGCCGGCCAGCGTCGTCGAGGCCACGCCCACCCGCTGCGCGACGCGCTCGAGGGTGGACACCGCGAAACGCACGAGGGCGCGGAAGTAGATGAGCACGAGCAGCAGACCGACGAGGACGAGGGCGATGAGGCCGCTCCACGCGCCGAAGCCCACGCCACCCCCGGCGAGCGCCGACAGGAGCAGGAGGGGGATGACGACGGCGAGCTCGACGAAGCGGATCAACACCAAGGTCATGAGCACCTCGGCGCCGCTCGCGCCCGCGTGTCGCTGCAGCAGGTAGGGGAGGCTGAGCTCGCCGAGGCGCATCGGCGCGACGCGGTTGATCAACGTCTGGACGGCGATGGCGGCGGTCGTGACCCAGAGGCCAGGGGTGCGGCACACCGAGTGAAACCTCACCCCGCGCACGAACACGGTGACCGCGGTGAGGACGCCCGCCGCGAGCAGCCAGCCTGGATCGGCGCCGCGCACCGCCGCCCACGCGCGCTCACCGTCGAGACGCGAGACGATGATCGCCACGGCCGCGCTCGAAACCAGCACCGCGAGGAGCGGGCGAAGGTAGCGCCGGCGGTGCCGAGGGGCCGGCTCGACGTCGGGGGTCGGCTCGCTCACCGCGCGCTCACGGCTTGCCGAGGATCACGGTCCAAGGGATGGGGCTCCGCACCTCGAGATCGGACAGACGCGAGCCGGCGAGCGCGATCAACTCGCGGCGGCTCCAGTGGTTGATGTGTCCCGGAGTGTTGCCGAGCTCGGTCCAGTACTTGCCGCGCGCCATGTTGAGGGCCCGCCACAGCGGCTCCCGCGGCGTGCTCAGGAGCACCGCCCGCTGCGCGACGCGGGCGATCTCACAGAGGGCTTGTCGCGGTCGCTCGAGGTGCTCGAGCACCTCGCAGCAGACGACGAGGTCGAAGGCGTCGTCCTCGTAGGGGAGCTCGTACACCGAGGCCACGCCGAACTCGATGCGCGGATCGGCGTCGGGGGCGAGCTCTACGAGCGCCACGTCGGTGGCCACGAAGCGCTCGGGGGCAGGGCCCTGGGCCAAGAGATGCGTGGCGAGGCGACCCTCGCCGCAGCCGACCTCGAGCACACGCTTGGGCCCCACGCGGCGATAGAGGTCGCTCACCGCGCCGAGGAACCCGCTCATCAACAAGCGCGCGATGGGGTTCTTGGTGCCGTACTTGTCGTACACGTTGCCGATGACGCCACCGTCGGCCGCCTCGTGGGCGCGCCCGCTCATGGCTCGTCTCCCGGGGTCCACGGGGCCGCGGGGGTGCGCGTCAGGCCCTCGATCTCGGTCGTGCTCGTGTTCTCGTACTCCAGCCGCTTGACGCGCTGGAGGGTCTCTTCCAGGAGCCGCCGATTCGCGGCCAACAGATCCCCGAGCATGGCCATCAACCCCACGAGAAAGGCGAGCACCACCGAGCCCACGCCGATGAGGAGCGACTGGTTGTAGCCGCTGTAGGTGGGGTACCGGAAGTAGAAGTAGAGGAACCGTCCGACCAAGACGACACCCACGAGCAACATGACCAGCGACAGCCGCGAGAAGGTGCGCAGCGGCTGGAACATCAGGTACGAGCGCAGGATCACCAGACCGTTGCGACGCAGGTAGTCGAAGATCGAGGAGAACAAGCGCGACTCGCGCGTCTTGGGGTTGGTGCGGATGGCCACGTTCGCGGTGGTGAGGCCGGTTTGTCCGGCTTGGATGAGCGTCTCCAGCGTGTACGAGAAGCGGTTGTGGACGAACAGCTGGCGGGCTGCTTTGCGGCTGATGGCGCGGAAGCCGCTCGTGGTGTCGATGACGTTGCTACCCGCGAAGCGGCGCACGACGCGCGAGCCGAAGCGCTGGAGAAAGCGCTTGAGCGGTGAGAAATGGGCGATGGTGTCGGTCTGGCGGTCGCCGATCACGTAGTCGGCGCGCCCCGAGACGATGGGCTCGACCAGCTTGGCGATGTCTTCGCCCTTGTATTGGTTGTCGGCGTCGGTGTTGACGATGATGTCGGCCCCGAGCCGCATGCAGATGTCGAGGCCGACGCTGTGGGCTGCCGCGAGCCCTCGGTTGGTTGGAAACCGCACGATGTGGTGGACGCCGAGCTCGCGCGCCACCTCGCTCGTGCGATCGGTGCTGCCGTCGTCGATGACGAGCACCTCGATGCTGTCGATGCCGTCGATCGCGCGCGGCAAGTCGGCCACGGTCTCGGGGAGGTGCTCCTCCTCGTTGAGGCACGGGATCTGGATGAACAGCCGCACGGCGGCCCTCCTCTTAGCACAGGATGGGGACGGAGTTCCGCGCGCCGGAGCGCGGTCGCCGCTTCGAGGCGCCAGACCGCGCGGCGAAAGGTGCGGCGGCTCCTGCCGCGTCAACGCGCCGCGAAGACCGCGAGCTGGTTGGCTCCGAAGAGGAATCGCTCGTAGCGCACCATGGTGAGGTCGGCGTCGCGACCCATGCGCCCGAGCGTGCGTTCGTCGAGGAGCGTCTCGTGCTCTTCCTCGGCCTCGGCGCTGAACAGCCGCACGCGAGCGCCGAGCTGATGCAGCCACTCGTAGCGGGGATGGGGAGTGGTGAGCACGACGCGCCCCCGCGGCGCGAGGTGTCGGGCGGCCGCGGTGAGCCAAGCGGTGGGCTCGGGGAGATGTTCGATCACCGCGAGGCTGACGATGGTGTCGAAGCGCTCGTCGCCGAGGATGGACAGGTCGTCGGCGCGCTCGAAGCGGTGGTGCTCGTGCGCCTGGCGGGCGAGCTCGATCGAGGGGCCGTCGCGATCGACGCCGAAGTAGCGCGCCGCCGGTACGAGCTCGGCGAGGCTCCCGATGCCACAGCCGAAGTCGAGCACCCGCCCGCTGAGGTGAGGTGTCACGGCGGCGATGCGGCGCCGGCGCAGAAACGGCGACAAGAGCCCGGTCAGCTGATTGCCCACGGTCGTCCTCTTGCCATCGCGTTCGTATAGTCGGCTCGCTCGCCTACGCCTAGTCCTTGCACGGGGTTGAAGGTTGGAGCCGTCGAACGGGACGGACCGCGGCGCTCGACATCCGACCCCCGATTCAGCTAACACGCCCGTTGTGTCCCAGGCGCCGCTCTTCATCGTGATTCACCTCATCGGGCTGGCGCTGATGTTGGGCTTCGGGCCGCGAGGACAGCCCTACTTGGCGCCGGCCATGGCCTATCCGGCGGGGCTCGCGGTCACGGTGGTGCTCGCCATGATCCTGTTGGTGGCGGGGGTCCCCTACGAGGCGTGGTCGCTCGGTTTGGTGGTGGCGCTCGTGGCCGGCGCCGGCGTGATCGGCGCCAGGCGGCGCGGCCTCGAGCGCCGACAGCTCACCATCGCGGCGGTGGGCACGCTCGCGTTCGCCGGGCTCACGGTGGTGGCGTGTCTCGACAACGTGTCCATCATGACCTTCGACTCGCACTGGTTCGTGATGTTGGGGCGGGTGATCGGACACGATCACGGCTTCGCCGCGGGGACCCTCGCCGAGTTCAAGCCGTGGGGGGTGTTTCAGGCCGTGGTCCAGTCGCTGCACATCTTTACGCGGCAAGACTTCCTCTACTCGGCGCCCATCGTCTTCAGCGTGGCCTTCGTCGGCGTCTTCGCTGCCCTGTCGTCGCACGCGGCGAGCCTCCTCGGCGCCGACGCGCGGCGCTCGCGCCTCGTCGTCGCGCTCGTCACCGTGGCGCTCTGCACGATCTACATGACCGTGCGCCACATGCTCTACATCCACACGAACTTCGCGGCCGGGGTGTACCTGCTCGCCTTCGTGGCGCTCTTCTGGATCGCCGAGGTGAGCCGCGATCCCTCGCCGCTGCCGATCGCGTTTCTGTCGCTCCTGGCCTTCACCTTCCAGCGGGTCGAGACGCCGGTGTTCGCGGTGGTCTTCTTGGTCTTCACGGTGCTCCAGAGCCGCTTGCCGCGCCGCGCGATCACGCCGCTCTTGGTGGGCTACGGTGCGCTCGTCGCCGGCTGGTACGAGGTGCTCGCCCGTCACGTCGCCGCGGACGCCGGATTTCTCACGCCCACCCGCTGTCGCATGACCGCCGCCGGCGTGATCGCGTTCGTGATCGTCTGGCTTCTCGCCGAGCACCCACTCCTCGTGTGGCTGCGGCGCCGCATCCCCGAGCTCGCCGCGGCGGCCTGTGCGGCCCTCGTCGCCCTCGTGTTCGCCCTCAAGGGGGCTCACATGCTCGAGTCGGCGATGGCGTGGTCACGAAACCTCGTCGAGCTCCCCTACTGGGGCCTGAGCTGGTACTTCATCGTCGCGCTCGTGTTCCTGTCGTTCTGGCTCCCCGCTCCGCGGTTCAGGTCGCCGTTCGCGCACGCGGTGCCGGTGACCCTGGTGGTGACGTTGCTGCTCGCCTTCGGTCGCGTGCCCTACCGGTTCAGCGTCAACGACTCGGCGAACCGAATGATGATGCACGTGCTCCCCCTCATCTTCTTTTACTTGGGGCTCAAGCTCGTGCGCGCGCTCGCGAGCGAGGCGCCTCAGCCCTCCCAGGGCGCGCTCTCCGGCAAGTAGGCCTCGAGGAAGGCGTCGGTGCGTGCCGCGTGGTCGGCGCCGTCGTCTTCGTGGATGGCGAAGAAGCGCTTTCGCTTGCCCGAGAGCATCTGGGCGAAGAGCTCGACGCCGTTGCCCCGGTGAACCAGAGCGGCGCTGTGCTGGGTGGTGCGCAGGGCCTCGCAGGTCTGAAACGCGAAGTGATGATACAAAGTGGCGATCGCCAGCTCCGCGCCCGACTCGCGCACTTCGGCGAACGTGCTCGCAAACCGCGCCTCCATCGCGTCGAGCACGGACTTCTGCAGGGCCTGCGGCGCGGGGGCGTGCACCTGCGTCGGCGAGACACCGAACGTCGTCTCGATCAGCTCACGCGCACGGATTAGCGCCTTCGCCGAGGGCGAGCGCGCGGCCTCCACGCCGGCGGCCATGCCTCTCGGTTCGAGGTACGCGATCGACATCCCGTTGGGAGCGAAGAGGTCTTGCTTGGCGATCTGGGTGCCCAACAGCGTGCCCACGTCGAAGTAGACGAACTGCTCCGTGAGGTCATCGATGCGTGTGAGACACGACTCGAGCGCGTAACGGCCCCCAGCCGGCGCGACGTGAGCCTCGCGCAGCCAGCGCACCTTTGGGTGCTCGCGGAGCCAGTCGGGTGGCTCCGCGGCGCCGATCACGTGGACGCGCCGCACCCATGGGGCGAAGAGGGCGATCGAGCGCAGCGTGTAGCGGAGGGTTCGTCCCGCCCGACACACCGCGTCGATCTCGAAGTTGCACATCGAATCCACGGGGAGCTCGTACAGCCCGCTCAGATCGAGCCTGCCCGGGCTCTCGCGCGCGAGGCGCTCGAAGACGTCGATGGGGAGCCGCTTGGCGTAACTGTTCTGCGCACGGCAATAACAGATCCCCTCACCGTCGCGTCGCTCCCACACCGCCACGCTCACCGACTCTTCGAGATCTTTCTTGCAGAACGAGAGCTCGAACCACGCCACCGACTTGATGCGGCCGGTCACCAGCGCCGCGCTGCGGCTGGGCACCTCGTGGGTGCGCCGCCGCGCAGTGAGCAAGAGGCGGCCCTTCTGCTTCTCGGCGAGCACCGCGGCTTGGTACACCACCCAAGGGATGTCATCCGCGAAGCAGTTGAGCTGGTCGTAGCCGCTCGGCGAGGGGGTCGTAAACGCGTTCGTCGTGCCGCCAATCGCGCGCAAGAGCGCGTCCATCACCGGATGTCCACCCTCCACGGGGAGCGCCCGGCGACGAACGCGCTCGTCCGGCGCGGGCGGTTGGATGCTGGCGAACACGCGGCTGCTCGCCCGATCGAGGACATCGTGCAGGAGGCGCGTCGGATCGGACAGGAGCGTGGGGAGCCGCGACATGTGGGCGTGCTGCGCGCGACCGTGAGGGCGCGTTACCAGCCAGCGAGATTAGCGCCGAGACCTCCAGATCTCAAACAGGCGTGTCGCGCGTCGGCCGGCACCGCCGCCGCTCGATGGCATCATCCGCTGGCGCGCCTGCCCAAGGCCCTTCAGCCCGCTCATTCGTCGGCTCACGCGCGTCGTCGCACGAACGCGGGCTCGCGCTCGTCGCCGCACGAACGCCCGCTCGCGCTCGTCGTCGCATGACAGAGCGCCCGGTCTCGGCTACGCATCGGGCTATGAGTGAGCGCCCAACCGCCGCAGGACGGCGCCGCGCCTTGTGGGCGAGCCTGGTGCTGCTCGGGGGTCTCTCGGTCCACAACGTCGTCCTCGCCGCGCGCAACCAAGAGCGGCTACCCCGAGACGAGCGGCCCCACGTGTCGCCGCGCGACATCGAGAAGGTGGCCTCCGTGAACCGCCACGCTCAGGTGCGTGGGCGCTACGCTCACCTCTATTTCCTCCGGCAGCGGATCCCGGGCTCGCGCTTGCTCGTGCCCCCCGCGTTCGCCGCGGCCACCTGGGAGCTCGAGCGAGTCGCTGGTCAGCGGGTGACGGTGAGCCCCACGCCGCTGGTCATCGATCCGGCGGCCCTCAAGATGTTGCGGACACGCACCCCGGTGAAGCGCGCCTGGTATGTGAAACGGATCGATGGGCGCCGGCGCTATCAGACCCTGTGGCTGAGGCTCGACAAGAACGCGGCGGACCACGTGCTCGCAGAGACCTCGAGCGGCAGGGAGCTGTTCTTCATCCCTCGCGCGTTGTACGAGCGCGTGGCCGCACCCCCGGGGGTCGAGCCTCTGCGCCTCTGACGGCTGCGCTCACGCCTCCCACGGCGCGCGCGTTGGGTAGTAGGTGCTCAAGAACTCGGCGGTGCGCGCGAAGAAGCCGTCGTCGGTGGAGCTGCCGCCGTCGTTGATGCAGAAGAACGGGCGGGGCTTGCCAGCGAGCATCTCGACATACGACTCGGCGCTGTTCGCCGGCCGCACGAGGTGCGCGTTGACGGCGGGGACGCGCAAGGCGCGGCGCCGCTGAAACGCGTAGTGATGGTACAGGAACGAGACGACCGACAGGTCGTCCGAGGAGCGAAACCGTGCGCGTCGCACCGCGTCGAAGCGCTCGGGATACCGCGCCTCCATCTCGAACAACACGCTCCTGCGCAGCGCGTGGGCGGTGTGCGCGTGCAGCTGCGTCGGCGAGACGCCGAACGTCTCCTCGATGAGACGGCGCCCGTTGATCGCCGCGTTCAGGTAGTCGGGGTTGTGGCTATCGACCGCGCCGAAGGCGACGCCGTAGCGTTCGAGGTGCGACAGCGACATGCCGTTGGGGGCGAACAGATCACTTTTGGCGATGGGCATGCCCATGAACACGTCGTCGTTCATGTAGACGAAGTGCTCGCTGAGCCCGTCGATGCGCATGAGGCACGACTCGATCGCGTGGGAGTTGAACGTGGGCAGGTAGTGCTCTGACGCGGGAAACACCGCCTCGTGGGGCACCCAACGCACGCGCGGGTGCTCGGCGAGCCAGGCTGGCCGCCCACAGTTGGTCACCACGAAGATGGTCCTCACCCACGGCGCAAACCGGTCGATCGAGCGCATCGAGTAGCGCAGCTCGTCATTGTCTCGATAGCGCTCCCAGTCGACCTCGTCGAGGTTGCGAAATCGCGCGATCAGCGCCCGCCACTCGGGATCGTCGTGGTTCACCCACGTGTACACGATGTCGACGTCGAAGCGGCACTCCGAGTCGATGGGCTGCGGGTAGAGCCGGCTCAGATCGAGGCGCTGGCGCTCTCGGTCCCACAACGACTCGAACGTGTCAACCGAGAGCTCGTCGGTGTACGCGTTGTTTCCGCGCGGGCGACACACCCCGTCGCTGCGCTCCCAGATCATCACCGCCACCACCTCGTCGGGGCCGCGTGACGCGAACCTCAGCTCGAAGTCGGTGACGTGGAAGAGCGCCCGAGCGGTGGCGACCACGTTGCGCTTGTCCACGTCGCTCAGCTTGCGGCCGACGCCCACGAGCAGCTGGCACGAGCGCCGCTCGGCGATCGCGAGGGCGTGGTGAAGCACCAGCGGCACATCGCGCACGAAGCAGTTGAGCGGGTCGCGGCCGTCGGGATCGGGCGAGGTGAACACCTCGGCCACGCCGGCGAGCGAGCGCGCGATGACGTGAGCGAGGGGCACCCGCTCCTCGAGATCGCTCTCTGTGTCCGGCGGCTCGCGCCGTCCGCGCAGCGCCGAGCGCACCCGCGCGTTGTCGATCGCGTCCTGGATGAACAGCCCGGGCTGGGCGAGGAACTTCTGGAGCTTGGACATGGCGTCTGTGGAGCGCGATCGCGGAGGTTAGCCTGAAAGAGGGCGAAATCTCAAACCCCGCCCTCTCCGCTCACGAGCGGGCCACCGTTGTTGTAGAGTCGCCGCGGTGCGCCGGCGCGACGTGCGCTGCGTAGCCCGACCCATGAGCAAGCTCACGAAGCTGATTCTCGACCCGAAGCGCTTCCTCCTGGATTCGAGGGCGTACCGCCGCGCCCTGTTGGCCGCGCTGAAGACGCCTCGCGTCGCGCTCGAGCCAGCGGCCCGCGTCGACGCGGGCACCCCGAGCGAGCTGCGCGCGCGCCTCCTCGAGGAGCTCGGCCGGGCCGTCCCCGCCCTCGACGTGACCGACGACGGTCGGCAGACCATCGCCGTCTTGCGCGAGGACGGCTACCTCTTGAGCCGCTGGCTCCACCACCTCGCAGGCCGCGGGGTGGGGGTCGTGCTCCAGGGCGCCGTGAACCGCACGGGGCGGGGGACGCGGGAGACCCTCGACCTCGCCGACGCGTCGTTGTTCGCGGTGGACGATCTCATCCGACTCCTGACCCGCTTCTCGGTGACGTTCGCCGTAGCCGACGCGCGCACGTCGGTGCGAGTGCAAATCTGGGAGCGCGAAGGGGCGCAGGTGGTCGGTCCGGTGAAGAACACCATCGCCCGACGGATCGAGCACGCGCCGGCCGCCGAGCGGGGCTTCTTCCAGGCCGGCGCGCTGCACCACGTGTCGGAGCTCCTGAGCCATCCTCTGGCCACCCACGTCGAGCTCGACGTCGACGTGGTGTACACCTGGGTGAACCATCGCGACCCGGGGTGGCGCGCGCTGTGGACCCAGACCGTGGGCAGCGAGCCGGAGCAGGAGGCGGGGGACACGCGCGGCCTCGACCGCTACCTCAACCGCGACGAGCTGAAGTACTCCCTGCGTTCGGTGGCCCAGTTCGCCCCGTGGGTGCGTAAGATCTTCGTCGTGACCAACTGCGCGCCGCCCCCGTGGCTCGACGTGTCCCATCCCAAGATCGCGTGGATCGACCACACCGAGGTGCTCCCCGTCGAGGGCCTCCCGGTGTTCAACTCCCACGCCATCGAGAGCCGTCTCCAGCACGTGCCTGGACTCGCCGAGCACTTCTTGTATTTCAACGACGACTTCTTTCTCACGCGCCCAACGTCTCCCTCCGACTTCTTCCTCTGCACGGGTATGTCGCGGTCGTTCATGGAAGGTCACGGCTCGGTGAACGGCGCCCCCGATCCTCAGAGCCCCGACTACCTGAACGCGGCGCGCAACGGGCGCCGGCTCATCGAGGAGACGTTCTCGCGCTCGGTCACCGCCCTGCACAAGCACACGCCTTACGCGCTGCGGCGCGACGTCTTGCTCGAGATGGAGGAGCGCTTCTCAGGGCCCATCGGCCGCACGTCGCGGAGCCGTTTTCGCTCCATCGACGACATCTCGACGGTGTCGTTTCTCTACCACCACTACGCGTTCCTCACCGGCAAGGGGATCTACGCGAGCACCGACGCGCGGCTCGTCAAGCCTCAGACCCCCAACTACCCGCTCAAGCTCCACGAGATCCTCGTGGGCGCCGACAACCCCATGACGTTGTGCCTCAACGACGGTGGGGGCAGCGGCCAGGTGCCGTATTGGGATCGCTACGTGGTCGAGTTCCTCCACGCCTACTTCCCCGACCCGTGCGCCTTCGAGCGCTGACCGCTCAGCTTGGTCGCTTCAGACGGACGTAGGTCTGGATGCCGGTTCGACGGCCAGTGAGCGCGGTGAGGCTCGGCAGCTGAGCCACCAGCTCGACGAGGTCTTCGGCGCCGTGCGTGTCCTCCGCGCGGTAGGTGTAGCGGAGCCGCTGCTGCTTCCACGTCCACTCCACCCACTCGCCGAGCTCGAGCGTCTGGTGGACCACCATCTGGATGGTGGGGACGCCGGGATAGCGCCACTGGTGCAGCTCTCCGATGTCGGGCGAGTCGTCGAAGATCAGGTGTCGGAAGCCCAGCTCGTAGGCCTCGCGCACGCGCAGACAGTTGTTGATGTGGTCGTCGAAGTAGCAGAGGTCGCCCTCGCCCTCGACGCGCGGGGGGAGCTCGCTCCAGTCGCCCTCGTGGAGCACGATCCCCGCGTCCCTCACCACGCAGTTCGCCAGGTCGATGTCGTAACCGAACAGCTTGGCGCTCGGCACGGCGGTGTGGAACGTGTACAGCGACGCGCCTTTGTAGACCCCGCTCTCGACGATCACCTTCGGCGCGATGGCCCGCGCGATCACGAAGAGCCAGAGCAGGCTGCCGGTGGCGGTGGTGCGGCGGGCCCCCGCCGCCGGGTTGTTCTCGAACGATACCAGGAAGTCGGCGACGTCGGCGCGATAGTCGCGCTCGGCGAAGCCGGCGCTCGTCATGAACGCGCCGATTTGCTCGGCGACGCGACCCAGCACCCGCTCTCGGGCCGCCGGTGAGGCTCGGAACGCGAAGAACTCCCGCGCTCGTTCGAGCTCTTTCAGCTCGTCGGCGTCGAGGGTTTGTTCGGCGGCGAGGTTGAGCGTGGGGAGGGGGTGAGCCTTCGGCTGCTTCGGCCGAGCCTTGTGCGCGGCGGCGGCCTCTTCGGCGCCGAGGTAGCGCTTGAAGAGCTTCGAGTCGCGAAAGAACGCGACGGGGTCCTTGGTCAGCTTGGTGAATTTGCTCACGGGGTACCTGCGTGGGAGCCACGACACCCTAGTCTCTCTTCGCGCAAGTTCGTAGCCGTATCGAGCGCCTTGTGTGCGGCTTCAAGTCGGCCCCGAGGAGTGCTACCGAGCGACCGAGCGACCGAGTAACGACGAGACAGGAGCGGAGGAGCGTTATGCGAGTGATCTTCGTGTTGGTAGCCGCGGTGCTGGGCACCGGTTGCACCGATCCCATCGTGGGCAGCTGGGAAGGGAAGGACAGGAACGCCTGCAACGAGCGGGACGAGTTCGAGATCGACGACGAGCTGAAGGGCGAGGGCTCGCTCTGGGGCCTCGATCAGGGGGGCAACTGCACTCGCTGCGACTTCGAGGTGACGCTCGAGGACGAGGGGAACGACACCTACGAGGGCGAGCTCGACTTCGAGAACTGCGAGTGCGCCGGCGATCGGACCGCCGACGTGGAGTGCAAGCTCAACGACACCGCCGACGAGGTGGACTGCGAGATCGCGTGGGGCGCGTGCCTCCGGGGCAGCCAAGACTTCGAGAAGCAAGACTGACGCGTCTCTCGACGCCAGCCCCTCTCGCCGGGGCCGAGCACCGCCGTCGCTGCTCACACCGCGGGGAGCGGGGGGGCGCCGGGGTCCTCGGTGATGCGTTCCGCCTCGCGGGCCGCCGCCGCTCGGACGAAGGCGAAGCTCGCGGCGAGATCCGGGTGCAGCGGCGTCCGGCGGGCTTCGGTGGCCACGAAGTCGATCACGTGACCAAGC
The DNA here is from genome assembly GCA_964401935.1 of uncultured Polyangiaceae bacterium. GTDB lineage: Bacteria > Myxococcota_A > Polyangia > Polyangiales > Polyangiaceae > JAPYTK01. The sequence continues at coordinate 42,148 of CAYOAL010000044.1, read as the reverse complement.
GCGCCCTCGTGCACCACGAGCTTGTGGAGGAACGACTGGGCCGGGCAGTGGATGCGCAAGGGGCGCCCGAGCGTCGCCGCGTCGTCGTCCGCGCTCCACGTGAAGGCCCCCGAGCGGTTGAGCAGGTTCATGGCCTCCTCCAGCACCGGGCGATCGACGAGGAGCGGCCCGCGTGCCTGCCGCCGTTGCCGCGAGCCCTTCTTACCCCGGGCGCGCTGCGCTCGCTGGCGTTCGTGGGCTCGTGCGCTCACGAAGATAGCTACGTTGAAGAATTTGAGCACATTCTTCGGCGCCCACTGGTCGAGGAACGGCGAGAGCGCCGCGGCCGCCTCGGGGGAGCGTCGGCCGACGAGCGCCTCGAGCCCCTGGGTGAAGGCGTAGAGCAGGCTCACGAAGTGGGCGATAGCCACCGGGAGCGCCGGACGCGCTCGGTTCTCGGCGAGGCACGCGAGCACCTCGCTCCGCGCGAACTTCTTTCGTGGTTGCGCGAGGCGGCGGCTCGGCTCGGCGCCGGCGAGCGACTCGTCATGGGTGAAGCCAGGCACGAGCTCGGCCTGATCGATCTGGGGCATGGTGCCGCGCGCACAGGCGTGGGTGATGAAGCGCGCCACGAGAGGGGCAGGGAGGAGCCGCTCGGTGAGGGTGATGAACGCGTGCGCGGCGGCGTCGATGTCGACTTGCGTGAGGGCCTCTCCGTCACGGAGCGCGAAGAAGTAGCTCCGGTGGCACATGCCCCCCATCGCTTCGGTGATCGTCGCCGCCTCCACGGTGTCGGCGACCGCCTTCATGCCGAGCATGATCTCGCGGGCGACGGGATCGGCTTTGGGTCGCTGGTGCAAGCTGCGGCGCTCCCGAGACGAGACGGCAGGCTACCCTTTTGGCCAGCGCGGCTGAAGGGGCAAGCGTAGCGATGCGCGAAGCACGCGGCGCGACCCCGCCGCGAAGGGTGGGCCGCGCGCGGGGGCCGCGACGGCCTCGAGCTCACACCGAGAGCAGCTCGAGCGGGGCGGGTCGCACGTCGAGCAGGGCGCGGATGCAGGGGGTGATGATCTCGTCGTAGCCGCGCCGCATGGCCTCGGCGCGGGCGCCCGCGTCGAGGAGGCCGTGACGCTCGAGGGACCGCACGCGCTCGGTCGAGAACAGCTCGGGGTGTGGGGCCTCGAGCTCGGATCGGGCCGCGTCGACGGCCGCCGCGACGGCCGCGCGCACCTGGGGACCGCCACTCCGGATAGCCCATTTCACGGTGCACCACGCGAGCGCGGCGTGCCGCGACTCGTCTTCGATCAGGCGCTCGAGCACGTCCCGCACGACCGGGTCTCCTGCGCGGGTGAGCTGTTCGATGGCCACGAGCACCGCGAGCGTCTCGTTGATGCAGGCCTCCACCACGGTCGAGGCCGCGAGGTGCTCGAGCGAGCCCTTCACCGGCAGCGCCTCGGGGAGGGGCAGGCGCGAGGGCCCCACCGGCGCCCCGCGGTAGGCGGCGGCGAGGGTGAAGGCCTCGGCCGCGTGACGCACCTCGTCGAGGGCCGCGCGGTGGGCCTCCTCGAGCAGCGAAGGCGGCGCCCCCACCGCCATGAGCTGCAGCGCGAACCGCGAGAACGAGGCCACCGAGGCGTGCTCGAACAACGCGGCGCGGGTCCACATTTGGGCGAGCGCGTGCCGTTCGTCCGCGTCGAGCCCCACCAGCGAGGGCTTCGCCCGCTCTCCAACCCAGTCGCTGCGCTCGCGCGGCGAGGCGAGCACGGCCTCGCCGTCGCAGAGGAGGGGACGACCCTCCACCGCGCAGCCGTCGAGCTGCTCGAGCGTCACCTCGTAACAACACTCGCTGCCCTCGCGCTCCGCGTCGCTGTCCACCGACAGGAGCGACTCGTCGCACGCTCGGGGGATGAGGGGGGTCGCGTCCTCCCGGGATGGGCAGCTGTCGCCCTGAGGCTCGAAGCAGCGTGTCTCCGACGAGGCACAGCCGCCCAAGGCGGCGCCGGATGCGACCAACGCGGCTGGAACGGAGGCGGCGCGGAGCAGGCGGGCGAGCAGGGCGTGGCGGAGAGGAGAGGACCGGAGCATGTCTCGATGCGAGCAAGCGTGGTGCCGCTCCAAATCGCCGAAACTGCGTTCGACAACTGGCACAGGGTGACTCAAGAGTGACGTTTATGTGCGCACGCTGCGCCACGAGGGGAGCACACGTCGCGCGCAGACACGTCAGGGGGCGGACACCGGGATGGGCTCGGAGCAGGCGCCGTCGCTCGCGTTCCCCGCGCTGTCGCGGAGCTCCACACACAAGACGAGGCTCGATGCGCTCGCGTCGGCCCCGAGCCGCGAGCAAAACGGAGCGGGGCCCCCGTCGGCCGCCGCGACGTCGGGGACGAGGGCGATGAGCTCGCCGGAGATCGGCTGGCCGCGGTCGCGGACCGCCTCGCTCGCGAGCTCGGGGATGGGCAGCTCGAGGCGGCCGTCCGTGGTGCGACAGTCGTGCACCGTCATCACTCCACCGCCCAGATCGCCGTCGCCGTCTTCAAAGGCGAGGCGCAGGCTCACGTCGTCCTCGGCGTCGGCCCCCACGACGAGCGCGGGCGGCGCCTGACCGATCACGCGCACGGTGGGGGGCGCCGGCTCGCCCCCGCATCCCGCGCCGACGAACACGCCCACCGCCGCACCGAGGACGAGCGCCGAGGGGAGGGACGGCCGCGACATCCGCCGAGCATAGCAGGTCCTCGATTCGCGCCTCGACGGCACTTCGTGCAAAATGCCGTCGATGACCTCTCCGATGGCCCACCTTCCCGTCGGCGGCTCGGCTGCTGGCTCGACGCGCCCGCCCGACGAGTCCCCGCGCTCGCTGCGCGATGGGGCGAGCGCCTTCTTCAATCGCGAGCTCAGCTGGCTCAAGTTCAACGAGCGAGTGCTCGAGGAGGCCCTCGACGAGTCGACGCCGCTGCTCGAGCGGGTGAACTTCCTCTCGATCTTCGGCTCCAATCTCGACGAGTTCTTCATGATCCGGGTGTCGGGGCTGCGGCGTCAGATGCAGGCGGGGGTGCTCGAGGCGCCGCCCGACGGGATGACCCCCGCCGAGCAGCTCCTGGCCATCCGCGAGCAGCTCCTGCCCTCGCTGTCGCTCTCCCACGAGTGTTGGGTCAACGACCTCTGGGTGAAGCTGGGGGAGGCCGGCATCCGCGTGTTGCGCTACGACGAGCTCAAGCCGATCCAGCGACGGCTCTTGCGGAACTACTTCAAGTCGGAGGTCTTCCCGGTGCTGACACCGCTCGCCTCCGATCCCGGACACCCCTTCCCTCACATCTCCAACCTCAGCATCAACCTCGCGGTGGTGGTGATGGATGGCGACGAGGAGCGCTTCGCCCGTCTGAAGGTGCCGCAGTCGTTCCCGCGCCTGTTGCGAATCCCCGACGAGGAAGGCGCCGCGTCGCTGGAGAAGCTCGGTTTCGCCGACGTGAGCGCGCCGAATTTCGTCTGGCTCGAGGAGGTGATCAGCGCGAACCTCGATCTGTTGTTCCCTGGCGTCGAGGTGCGCGCCGTCTACCCCTTCCGCATCACGCGCGACGCGGACATGGACATCGAGGAGGACGAGGCCTCCGATCTGATGCTCGCGATGTCGGAGTACGTGGAGCAGCGCCGCTTCGGCACCGCCATCCGGCTCGAGGTGGACGAGGGCATGCCGAGCTCGGTGGAGGAGATCTTGGTGCAGAACCTCCGGTTGGCCCCGTTTCAGGTGTACCGCACCACCGGTCCGATGGGGCTGGCCGATCTACGGGAGCTCACGAAGGTAGAGCGCGCCGAGCTCAAGTACCCGCCGTTCCTCCCCGCGCCTCGGCTGGCGGTCGACGAGAACGTGTTCGCGGCGCTCCGGCGGCGCAACGTGGTGCTCTATCACCCGTTCGACAGCTTCAACCCGGTGGTGAGCTTCGTGCGTGAGGCGGCCCACGACCCCGACGTGCTCGCCATCAAGGCCACGCTCTATCGCGTGGGGCCCAACTCCCCCATCGTGGAGGCGCTGATGCGAGCGCGCGAGAATGGGAAGCAGGTGGCGGTGCTCGTCGAGCTCAAGGCGCGCTTCGACGAAGAGAACAACATGACCTGGGCGCGGGCCCTCGAAGCGGCGGGGGTGCACGTCGTCTACGGCGTGGTCGGCCTCAAGACCCACTGCAAGGTGTGCCTCGTGGTGCGTCGCGAGCGCGATGGCATCAAGCGCTACGTGCACCTCGCCACCGGCAACTACAACCCCATCACCGCGCGGATCTACACCGACGTCGGCTACTTCACGACCGACGACGAGATCGCCGACGACATCTCCGATCTGTTCAACGCGCTCACCGGGATCTCGCGCAAGCGCGACTACCGCAAGCTGCTCGTGGCCCCGGGCGCGATGCGCGACGGGCTCCTGCACCGCATCGAGCGCGAGATCCAAGTGCACACCGAGCGAGGAGGCGGCCGCCTGGCGTTCAAGTGCAACGCGCTCACCGACAAGACCTGCATCGAGGCGCTCTATCGCGCCTCCCAAGCTGGTGTTCGCGTCGACCTGCAGATTCGCGGCATCTGCTGCCTCCGCCCTGGCGTGCCCGGCCTCAGCGAGAACATCACCGTGACCTCGATCGTGGGGCGCTTCCTCGAGCACTCACGCATCTACTACTTCGCCAATGGGGGAGCCGAGGAGGTGATCATCGGCAGCGCCGATCTGATGGGCCGCAACCTCGACCGGCGGGTGGAGCAGATGGTGCCCATCGAGGACGAGCGGCTGCGCGACGCGGTGCGGGACATCCTGTTCACGCACCTCGCCGACACGTCCAAGAGCCGACGCTTGCTCCCGGATGGCTCGTGGGTGGCGGTGCGCCCCGAGGATGGCAGCGAGGGCTTCTCGTCGCAGCGCTTCTTCGTCGACGAGGGCGGCCAGTGGCGCGGCAGGGTGTGAGCCGGCGTCCCCATCGGCTTGCCCGGCGCCGGTCGGCGAGGTCATAGTGTGATCGTGGGCAGCGAGGTCGACGACCCTCTCGAGGAGGGCATCCCCAAAGTGCCCCGCCTCGGGCTCGTGCTCGCCGGCGGGGCCGCCCGCGGCGCCTACGAGGTGGGCGTGCTCGAGCACATCGTCGAGGACGTGGCCCGCGAGCTCGGGCGCGACATCCCCTTCGAGATCTTGTGTGGCACCTCGGTGGGCGCCATCAACGTGTGTTGCCTCGCGGCCTGGGCCGACGAACCGCGCTCACGCTGCGCGCGGCTCGCGAGTGTGTGGACCGGGCTCCGCATCGCGGACGTGTTGCGGCCGACGGCCGGAGGCGTGGTCGACGTGTTGCGGAGCCTCGCCGGGCGCGGCACCAAGCTCGAGACGAGCGCTCTTTTCGACGCCGAGCCGCTGGACCAGCTGTTGCGCCGCACCATCCCCTTCGAGCGGATCGACAGCCACCTCCGGCAGGGACGCATCAACGCCGTCACGGTGTCGGCGACCCAGATCGCGACGGGGCGGACCATGGTGTTCGTTCAGCGGCAGCGAGCGCATCCCCCCCCATGGTCGGCGACGGAGGCGGTGGTGCCGCGTCCGGTGCGGCTGCGCTCGACCCACACCCTGGCGTCGGCGGCGGTGCCGCTCATGTTCCCGGCGGTGCGCATCGACGGCCGCTACTACTGCGACGGCGGGCTGCGACAGAACATCCCGCTGTCTCCCGCACGCCGCCTCGGCGCGACCCACATGGTGGTCATCAACCCCAAGCACAAGCGCGGCGAAGACGTGGATCGCGAGCTCGGTATGCAACGCGAGGAGTCGTTCCCCAGCCCGCTGTTCCTCCTCGGCAAGACCCTCAACGCGCTGCTCCTCGATCGCATCGACAACGAGATCGACCGCCTCGAGAAGATCAACACCATCCTCGACGCTGGCGTGCGTCGCTTTGGCTCCTCGTTCCCCAGTCACCTCAACGAGGCGCTCGGCTACCCGCCCCAGAAAGGGCTGCGCAAGCTCACCACCGTGCACATCCACGCCAGCGAGAACATCGGCCGAATGGCTGCAGAGCACGTGCGCAGCGAAAGGTTTCACATGCCCGGATTGCTCGGGAGCCTCATGAAGCGACTCGCGGAGGGAGAGGCGACGCGGGAGGCGGATCTGTTGAGCTACCTCTTGTTCGACGGCGACTTCGCGGCGGAGCTCGTAGACCTCGGGCGGGCCGACGCCCGGCGCCATCACGAGGCGCTGTGCGGTCTTTTCGACGAGCTGCTCACCGAACAGTCGCGCCTCGCGGGGTGAGCGCCGTTCGTCAGAAGCGGTCGACCGAGGCGAAGTGGCTGCGCGCGTCGTCGAGGGAGGTGGCGGCGAGCATGGGCACGCAGCGGTCGCGTTGGACGGCGACGAAGGGCCCGCCCGCCTGCTCGGGGCGCAGCCAGCCGCTCACCCGCGTGGCTCCGAGCTCCCGCGCGAGGGTCGCGAACGCCGCCCACAGGGGTTCGGGTCGCGGGCCGAGGTGGACGGCGTCGTCGACCCACAGGCTGCCGTCGCCGAGCCGACGCGCGGTGACGTAGCCGTCGTCGCCGGTGAAGAAGCTCGCGCCCGCATCGTTTCGCCACGCCCAGTAGCGCCACCGCGCCGGGGTGCGTCGCACGCGCAGCCACTCGCCTTCGGGCCAGCTCGCCTCGTAGAGCGCACAGAGCCGCGCCGCGTCGTCGGTCGGCTCGAGGCGCACCGGCCGCTGACTGAGCGAGGCCGTGCGCGCCGTCCACGTCACGTGCGAGAGCGCGCGAAAGCCGAGCCCCTCGTAGAAGGCGGCGCCGATGTCGGAGAAGAGGAGCACCGCCCGCCGTCCGCTCCGCGCCGCGTCGGCCATCACCCGACGAAGGAGGGTGTGCGCGTGTCCGCGACCGCGGTGGGGCTCGGGGGTGAAGACCGCGCCGATCCCGACCGCGTCGAGGTGCCCGGACGGGGTCGCGAGGGAGAGCTCGTGCCGCGCCAGCGTGCACACGAGCTCGGCGCCATCTCGGAGCCCGGCGTAGGTGAGCCATCCGTCGGCGCGCCGAACCGTCTCGAGCGAACGCGCCACGTGGTCCTCGAGCGTGCGCGCGCGGGCCCACTGGCGGTGGGTGGCGAGGGCCGCGGCGGTGACGCCGGCCTCGTCGAGCGCGGCCAGGTAGGCGATCATGGCGCTCGAATGATACCCCCCACCCCGCGCTGGCGCGCGATGCTCGCGTTTCCCGCCACCAGCTACCGGCCCGATGCGTTCTTCGCCGCGGCGGCGCGACTCGGCATCGAGCTCGTCGCGTTGACCGATCTGCCCGCCGCGGCGGCCCGCTTCGGCTGTCGGGTGGTGGCCGTCGACTTCGAGCGCGGCGCCGTGCCCCCCGCCGATCTGCCCGAGGTGGACGGCGTGATCGCGGTCGACGAGCGGAGCGCGGTGGCGGCGGCCCAGGTGGCCGCACGTGGCCGCTCGCGGCGGCCGTATCACAGCCTGGCTGGCGTGCAGGCGGCGCTCGACAAGGGAGAGATGCGGCGTCGCCTCGCGGAGGAGCACGTGCCGGCCCCGCGTGTCGTCGCGCGCCTCGCCCGCGGGGCCCCGCTGCCGCGCGTGTCGTTTCCGTGTGTGGTGAAGCCGCCCCAGCTCACGGGGAGCCAGGGGGTCATTCGGGCCGACGATGCCCGCTCGTTGGGGCGCGCGGTGGCCCACGTGCGGAGCATTCTCCATCGCCACCCACGGGCGACGGCGGCCGACGAGCCGTTCTTCGAGCTGGTCGTGGAGGAGTATGTGGACGGTCCCGAGGTGGCGGTGGAGGGGCTGATGGTGCGCGGCGAGCTCCTCCTCCTGGCCGTGTTCGACAAACCCGAGCCGCTCACCGGGCCCTACTTCGAGGAGACCGCCTACGTGACGCCCAGCGTGCACGGGGAGGCTGTCGTCGCCGCCTGCTGCGAGGTCACCGAGCGCGCCGCACGAGCGCTGGGTCTCACCGAAGGACCCGTCCACGCCGAGCTGCGGCTAACCGCGGAGGGGCCTCGGGTCATCGAGATCGCAGCGCGCTCCATCGGTGGCCTCTGCTCGCGGGCGCTTCTCCACGTCATCGGGTCGCTCGAGGAGTGGCTCCTCTGCCACGCGGTGGGGCTGGCGCTCCCCGCACGCCCCGAGAGCTCGAAGGCGAGCGGCGTCCTGATGGTGCCGGTTCCGGCGAGCGGGGTCGTCCGCGCCATCGCTGGGGTGGAGCAGGCGCGCGCCATCGCCGGCGTCGACGCGGTGTCGATGAGCGTGGGCCCGGGCGCGATCGTGCGCGCCGCGCCCGACGGGGCGAGCTACCTCGGCTTCGTCTTCGCCCACGCCGACGAGCCCGAGACCGTCGCGGACATCCTGCGAGCGGTGGCGCGGCACCTCCGCGTCACGGTGCAGCCCCTGTTGCCGGTGCTCGACTGACGCGTCGGAGGTTCGCGCTGCGGGGGCGAGCGCGCGGGGGGAGGCCCACGCCCTGGCGGGAGGAGGCACTGGCGGCGCGCACGCCTTGCCTGTACACCTCGGAGATGGCCGTGAACGTGCGCACCGTCGACTACTACTACACCATGGTCCAGGATCGCCCCGGACAGGCGGCGGAGCTCTTGTCCCTGCTCTCCGACAGCGGTGTCGACATGCTCGCGTTCAGCATCGTGCCCGTCGGACCCACCCACACGCAGCTCCAGCTCTACCCCGCGAGCGCGAACCAGCTGCTCGCCACCGCGAAGCGCGCGGCGCTCGATCTGGTGGGACCGCAGCACGCGCTCCTCGTCACCGGCGACAACGAGCTCGGCGCGCTCGTCGAGATTCATCGTGCCCTGGCCGACGCCGACATCAACGTCTACGCCTCCAACGGCGTCCTCACCGAGGGCGGCTTGTTCGGCTACTTGCTCTACGTGCGGCCGGAAGACTTCAAGAAGGCGGCCCAGGTGGTCGGCGTGGGCGGCGTCCCGAGCTGGCGTCCCAAGGGGCCCCTCCTCAAGCGGTAGGCGGGCGTCGACGTGGTGTGTGTCGCGGGCGACGGTGGGGGATCATGAGAGCAGCGCGAATTCATGCGTACGGGGCGCCAGAGGTGCTCCAGGTCGACGACGCGCCGCTCCCGGTCGTGGGTCGGCGCGACGTGCTCATCGAGGTGCACGCGGCCGCGGTGAACCCGATCGACTGGAAGATCCGGCGCGGCTACCAGCGGGCGCTGATTCCCTACCGGTTGCCCCAGGTGCTCGGCCTCGACGCGTCGGGGGTGGTGGTTCGGATCGGGCGGGCGGTGACGCGCTTCTCGATCGGCGACGAGGTGTTCTGCTCGCCGACGCACCGCCGGTCGGGAACCTACGCGGAGTTCGTCGCGGTAGACGAGCGTGCCGTCGCCCACAAGCCGAAGCGCCTCACCCACGAGGAGGCGGCCGGGATCCCCTTGGCCGGCCTCACGGCGTACCGAGCGCTGGTGGAGGTAGCGAGGATCGGGCCGGGCCAGCGCGTGCTGGTGCAGGCCGGCGCGGGGGGCGTCGGCTCGCTCGCGGTCCAGCTCGCGAAGCACTACGGCTGCGAAGTGGCCGCCACCTGCAGCGGCTCGAACGTGAAGCTCGTGCGCGAGCTCGGCGCCGACCGCGTGATCGACTACGGGGTGGAGGCTTACGACGAGGTGCTCTCCGACTACGACGTGGTGCTCGACGCCCTCGGGGGGGAGCACAAGGCGCGCTACCCAGCGGTGTTGCGCCGCGGGGGCGTCGTCGCGTCCATCGTCAACGACGTCCCCGCGATGGTGGAGCGGCACGGCCCCTACCTGGGCATCGCCCGCGCGCTCCTCGGCGTGGTGGGGCACAAGCTCACTTACCGGCGCGCCGGGCTCCGGCTCGCGCAGGTGCTCCGCGCGTCGGACGGGCGCGCGCTCGCGGCGCTCGCACGTATCATCGATGATGGCGGTGTGCGGCCCCTGATCGATCAGGTGTACGAGCTCGACGACATCGTCGCCGCGCATCGGCGCAGTGAGAGCGGACACGCGCGCGGCAAGGTGATCGTGCGCGTGCGTTGACGCTCTCGAGGTGTGGTCTCGACGCCTCCCCCCGCGCCCTCGCGGGGTGCGGCGCTCGCGGGTTCGTTGCCCACGCGCTCCTCGAGGGACACCGTGTGGGCGGTGAGGTCAGCTGCGCGACGGCGGGCCGTCCTTCTTGATGGCCAGCGCCTTCAGCGAGAGGCGGGCGAGCGCTTCGGTGCTGTTCCCTTCGGCGGTGCGCTCTTTGGGCCACAAGAGGCGCACGCGCGTGCCGCGGCCGTCCTGGGGGAGGAGCGCGATCTCTCCGCCCGCCGTCTCCACCACCCGGCGTGCCACCGAGAGACCAGCGCCGGCGGTCTGTGCCTCGTCGCGCTTCAGCGTAACGAACAACCCGAAGACCCGCTCGTGGTGCGTGGTCGGGATGCCTGGCCCATCATCGGCGATCACGAGCTCGGCGGCCTTGTCGAGGTCGCGCTTCGTCACGTAGATGCGCCCCGGAGGCTGGTCGTGGTGCCGCACACAGTTGTCGAGGAGAACGTAGAGCACCGTCGACAGCGCGGTCCGCGAGGTGAAGAGCGCCTCGTCGTCGCCATCGAAGCTCATGATGAAGCGACTGCCACCGGGCACCTGCCGGAGCATCTGATGGGCGAGGAGCTTCACGTCGACGCGCTCCACCTCGTCGGTCTCCCTCCCTGCCATCGAGAACGCCTGGAGGCTGTGGAGCAGCGTGCTCAGGCGCTGTGTGCGCGCCTTCAAGAGCTCGAGGTGCTCGTGGCCGGCGGGCGTCAGGTGCGGGCCGAGATCTTCGCGCACCCACTCGGCGAGGCTCTGGATGGCGGCGAGGGGCGCGGCGAGATCGCGGGACGCCACCTGGGTGAAGCGATCGAGGTCGCTCTGCGCGCGCGCGAGCTCGCCCTGGCGTGCCTTGGCCCGTTGGGTGCTCTCCTCGAGCGCGCGGGTGGCGATGCGCAGATCGTGATGGGCGGCGGTGATGGTGGCCTCGCTGAGGCTCAGCCGGTCGCGCAGGCCGCCGACCAGCCACCCCGCCGTGGTGGTGCAGGCGGGCAGCAGGTCGAGGAGCCAGAACACGGGGTCGGCGTGGGCGGCCCGGATGGCCTCGAACGCGCTCCCCTCGCTGGCGCCAGACACGCGGAGGAGAGTGGCGACCACGGGCAGGAGCGCGCCGATGAGGGCCCCATACATGGCGTAGCGCGTCTGAACCGACGCGCCCGAATCGACGAAGCCGCGCGAGCTCGGAACCCCGGCCATGTCAACGGACCACCGGGCACCACTCTACACGATCGGTCGGTGCGTTCGGGCCGATGCGGGGCAACTGAAAGCGCCTCACGACGACGAGGACGCCGACCCACCGGATCGGCGTCCTCTCACGCGGGTCTGGAGGGCCGCTCAGGCGCAGCTCACGGTCACGTCGTGGGTGTGGGTGCCGTCGCTGGTGGAGACGATGGTCACCGACCCACCCCCGGCGAGGAGCGTGAAGTCGGCTGCGGTGAGCGTGATCTCGTGGTCGTGGGGGCTGTCGCCCTGGATGCTGTAGGTCTTCTCGGCGGCCGCATCCACGTCGGCCTGGGGGACTGCGAGCGAGTGACCATGGTTGGCCGTGATCGCCTCGTCGCTGCAGCCGCTCGGCGTGCCCCCGCCGCCGGAGCCAGAGCCGGTGTTCGTCTCGCCGTCGTCGCTGCAGGCGACCGCGTTGACGAGGAGGCCGGCGCCGAGGATGGAGGTGCTCGCGGTGGTGAGGAAGTGTCTTCGCGTGGTCTTCATGATGCGCTCCGCTGATCGTGTCTGAGGGACGATGGGTGGCAAAGTTGTTCGCGTGGCGTGCACGTCACGGGAACGTGCCGCGACACACGTCGAAGCCCGCCGGGGTGGGGATCTCGGCGCGATCGGCGTCGATCGAGAGGAGGAACGCGACGAGATCGTCCACCTCCGCCGCGGTCGGCACGAAGACGGGGTTGCCGGCGCGCAGGTGGTCGTTCCACTTGGCGTCCTCGAAGAGCTCGTTCAGCGTGCGGGCCTGGCCGTGGTGGAGGTACGGTGCGCCCACCGCGAGCCCGTAGAGGGCGGGGACGTTGAAGCCCTTGAGGCCCTGGGCGGTGGTGCCGTCTTGCTTGAGCTCGAGGGCGTCGGTGGCGGTCGCGTCGCCGGGCACACCGAAGGTGAAGGTGTTGCGGATGGCGCAGGCCACCTGCAGCGGCGCGATGTTCGTGCCCGGCTCGCGCGCGATCTCCACCGTGTGCTCGTTGTAGCTGGCGGGGAAGCCTGCGGGGAGCGCGGCGGCGGGGAACGGAGCGGTCAAGAGCGCCGTGTTGTTCGCGCTGGAGGGAGACCAGAACAGGCGCGAGACGGTCCACCCCGCGCCGCTGTGGCACTTGTCACAGCCGCCGGCCACGAAGAGCGCCGCGCCGTTCTGCACGCTGCTCGCGTCGAGGCTCGCGAGCGCTCGCGGTGGGCGCACGGACCGCTCGATCCAGAGCTCGATGTCATCCCAGTCGGTGGTGCAGTTGTCGGCTTGGGTGTCTTGGATCTCGCGAACCGGTTGCCCGAGCAGCCCGTTGGGGGGGCCCGGGATGGCGGAGGCGGTCTCCGAAGAGAGCACGCCGCAGCTCGTCGACTGCGTCACCGCTCCCAGCCCGCCGGACACCGCGCGAGTGTTTCGCTCGAAGTCATGGATCTCCTCGAAGATGGCGGTCCAGTTGAAGATGCGCTGCACTCGCGGCCCGGGACCCCGCGAGAAGGAGCCGTCGAGCGACACGGTCTGCCTGGGGCCGGCAGGGAAGCTCCAGGTGATGTTGTCGGTCAGGCCGTCGGGGTGACACGAGGAGCAAGCGCTCCACGACTCGTTCGACCAGCGGCCGCGACCCGTGAAGAAGAATCGCTTTCCGCGCTGCGACGCGATGTCGTCCTGCGTGGCCGGCGGGTTCGAGGCCTCCACCGTGGTGACCTGGCTCTGGGTGGTGAGATCGACGACGCCGAGGCGACGGCTCACCCAGCAGTTCACGAACGCGCGTTGGCCGGCGTGGCTGGTGACGATGCCGCTCGGGCCGCGGCAGCCATCGGGGGCGCCGGCGGGGGCGGGGCCGATGTCGATTTGCTCGTTGAAGGCGGAGCCGATGGAGATGCCGGTGGCCTCGTTGTACTCCACGCGCTGCACCACATCGGCGCCACGCGACAGCACGTAGGCGATGCCGTCCCCCACCATGGCCACGTCGACGATGTCGGCCAGGAAGTGGCGGGGGCTGCCGGCCGGGATCTCGTCGCGGACGTGGGCGGCGAGGTTGGTGGTGCCGATGTTGCTTCGGTCTTCGGCGAGCGAGGCGAGGGAGGCGACGTAGACCACGGGCTGGATGTTGGTGTTGAAGACGGGGACCCCTGCCGGCGATGCGGAGATCGAGGGCACGAAGAGGCGGTCGCCAGCGAGCGCCACCGTCCACAGCTGGTTGGGAGCGGTGAGCGTCGACGGGCTCCCGAAGGTGGAATCGATCGGGGCCAAGGAGATGGTGTCGGGGGCAGCCCCGAGATCACCCACCGCGAACACCCGCACCCGTCCGGTGCGTCCGCTGTCGGAGGCCTCGCCAGCGGCGTTGGGCTCACCGAAGAACTCGGGCACCACGAGCTGCTCGTCGTCGTCGTCTTCGTCGCCGTCGTTGGTCACCGCGAGCCCGCGCGGGTTGAGCACGGCCACGCTGTCCACCACCTCCATCGTCTCGGTGTCGATGACGCTGACGCGGCTCTCCGCCCACTCCGCGACGAAGAGGCGGGCGCCGGTGGGGGAGAGCGCGAGGCCGGTGGGCTCGGAGCCTACGGGGGTGGGCTCGGAGACGGTGGGGGCGCCGCCGTCGATCCCGCTCACCTTCACGACGGTGGCGTCGCCGCGGTTGGCGACGAAGGCGGTGCGTCCATCGGGATGGATCACCACCGCGCTGGGCTCGTCCCCGGTGTCGAGCTTCGCGGTGCGTCCGTTGTCCGCGGTGGCGAACACGCTCAGAGAGTCGTCGTCGGGGTTGACCATCGCCACGAGCGTGTCGTCGTCGGTGATGCTGATGGTGCTCGACTTCGAGGGGCGCGCGAGCACGGCGACCGGACCTTGGCCGCCCTCCCCTCCATCGCCGCCGGCCCCGGCGCCAGCGCCGCCGCTTCCCCCGGGCTCGCCTCCGCCAGGGCCCGCCGGGTTCGTGGGGTCGTCGTCTGCGCAGCCGCCGTGGGCGGCCGCGGCGGCCAGCATGAGCGTTCCTGTGAGCAGCGCCGTCGCCGCGCTTCCGTGCCGTCGAGTGGGGGTGGGTCGCGATGCCATCGAAAACCTCTTCTGTGCAAAGGATGAGCATCTCCCAGGGAGGACGAACGTCCGCGGCCGTGGCCCCGGGGAGGGCCCGCCTTGGGGCGTCGTCGCTGGGAGACCCGCCTACGGTGCTCACCGCGGCCCCGTCCAGCCACTTAATCGGGATTAATCGGGGCGCGCCAACGGGGAGCGTCGCTGCCGGATTCGTGCGTGTCGGCGTGGCCCTGGGCGGTGCTCACTCGAACAACGTGTCGTCGGGGTTGCACACGCAGCCCTGACCGTGGATGAGGCGGTAGTCGCCGTCCGAGCCAGCGCCTCTTCCCTTCTTGGCCTGGCAACAGGCCTGGCACGCGCTCGCGTTCCGATCGCCCTCCCGACAGCGCCACGGGATCAGGCACTCGCACGCGGTGGTGAAGGCCATCTCCCCCTCGCAGCACGTCGAGCAGCTCGCGGCGTCCTTGGCGGTGCGTTTGCACGCGTCGGCGATCGTCCCCAACGTCTCGAGGCGCGCGTCGAGGCTCCCGGCGAGGATCACCGGCTCCTTGGCGGTGGAGGCCGTGGCCCAGTTGATGAGCGCGGCGAGGGGCACCATCGCGGCCACGATCCGGAGGTGATGGCCGGTGATGCCCTCGTCGCCGTGGCCGCTGCGGAGCGCGACGACGCGCAGGAGCCCGCCCGCCACGAGCACCAAGCCGATCGCCTCCACCCAGACGCCGAAGGTCCAGCTCGCCCGCCCCTGGAAGATCGAGCCGCCCACCCCGATGCGCCAGGCGACGAGGAACACGCCGAGGGCGGCGATCCCTCCCGCCACCGCCAGCTCGGTCGAAGAGGGGGCGAAGCCAGGCTGCGCGGGGGCGAGGTCGGGGGTGGGCGGGGGAGGCATCGACCCGCCCGCCGGTGGGGGCGGGGGCGTGGAGCGGGCGGGCCCCCCCGGCAGGGGCGCAGGGAACACCGAGCGCGGGACCCCCTCGCGGGGTCGCTCCGAGGGGCGCGGCGGCGGTCGGCTCGAGAGGGGGGTGGGGAGCCGCGCGGGGCTCTCTGGCGGCCGCTGGCTCGGCGTGCGCGGCGGCGCTGGCTCGGGAGGGGTGGGTCGCCCCTGTCGTGGCTCGAACGCCGAGAGGTCGTCGTCGAGCGACAAGCTCGCGGGGCGCGCGGGCGCGTCGCCCAACGGAGGCGCCGCGGCGTTGGAGGCGGAGGTCGGGCGCGACGACTGGCGCCGAGGGGACGGCGACGGGGAGACCAGCGCCTCCATCGCGGGCGAGGAGGTGCGCCGCGGCGGCGGGGAGCTCTCGGGGTGCATGCGCGCTGCGTCGAGGAGGGCCTCGGACGACGACGTGCGGCGGCGCGGCAGCGCCTCGGGGGGGACCGAGTCGTAGGCCGGCATCTCGGGCGACGACGGGCTCCTCCCGCCGATCCCGCGACCGGTGCGGGAGCGCGAGGGCTCGATCGCGCGGGTGGAGCGTCGGGGCGCCTGCTCCGACCAGGTGTCGGACGACTCTCCGCCTCCCGCGGCGCGCACCTCCACCCGGGCCCCCACCCGCTCGAGCCGGCGCGCAAACTTGTCCGCCACGTCGCGCTCGGTGTTCTTCTTCACCGCCACGGGCACGGCGCGGACGAGCTTGCGGGCGCGGTCCTCCCCGATGCCGAACAAGCTCATGAGCTCGGGCACCGGATCCTCCACGTGGGCGGAGAACCCCACCAGCCAGACGTCGAACGCCATGAATCGCTACGGATTGTAGCTTGCCCGGCGGGAACGGGCAGGTTCGCGGCGCCTCGCGGGGCGTGAGCCACGGCCGCCGCCACCGAGGGTCGACGTCAGGTGTCGGCGCGGAGGACGGGGGTGTCCGGATCGAGGTAGTAGCCCTCTTCGGTGCGCAGCAACACCGCCTTGAGGCCCATCTTGCGCAGCTTGGCCAGCTGGACGTAGAGGCGATTGGCCGCCGACTGCGGCGTGATCTTCACCCCCGGCCAACCGGCCTCGAAGAGCGCGTCGGCGCTCACCGGTGGCTCGCCGAGGCGGCGCGCCGCGATGAGTCGGTCGAGGATGTTGCGGGCCGCCGCGAAGCGCTCGAGCGACTGCACCGCACCCCCCGGCGGTCGGAACCAGCTCGCCTCGGGTCCCACCTCCAGGCTCGCGCGGGGCTCGGCGGGCAGCGACTTCACCAACATCCGCACCACCATGCGAGCGTCGTCGTTCACCTCGACGAGGCTCGGGGCATCCCCCCCACGGTCATCGCCGCGAGACTGAGCCGCCTCGAGTCGCCCGAGGGCGGCCTCCTCGTCGCCTGCCGCGAGCTCCAGGAAGCAGCGGAACAGCCGCACCAGTCGGAGACCGAGGGCGTCGCGCCCTACCACCAGCCGCTCTGCGTCGTCGAGCTGAGCCTCCGCCGCGTCGAGCTCGCCGAGCCGTGCGAGCACCGCACCGAGCCGTGCTCGGCACCATGCTTCGGAGCGCGCGTCACCCACCTCGAGCAGCAGCGCGAGCGCGAGCTCGTGGCGCTCGCGGGCGGCCTCGAGGTTCCCCGCCTCGTGCTCGAGCAGCCCGAGGTTGCCGAGGGCGATCGCTTGGAAGCGACTGTCGGCGGCTTCGTCGAGCAGCACGAGCGCCCGCCCGTAGTGCTTGCGCGCGTGGCTGTGTCGCCCCTGCTCCTGCTCGAGCACGCCGAGGTTGGTCCAGAAGATCCCCTCCAGGCGGGCGTCTCCTACCTCGCGGAGGCGATCGAGCGCGGCGCGGTAGCGGCGGTCGGCGTCCTCGAAGCGACCCACGTCGTGGTCGAGGGCGCCGAGGTTGCCCGTGATGATCCCCAAGAGGCGCTTGTCGCCGAGGCTCGCCGCCTCGGTGAGCGCCAGCTCGTAGCAGCTCCGGGCCGGATCGATGCGGCGCAGCTGGTGGTAGAGCACGCCGAGATCCTTCTGCATCGACGCATAGAGCCAGCCTGCGCTCACCCTCTCGAGGCCGGCGCGGAGGTCGCGCTCGGCGCCCTCGAGATCGCCGGTGCTGCGGCGGGCGAGGGCGCGGGCGTGGTAGAGCTCCGGGACGTCGGGGCGGTGGCGGGTGAGGCGTTCGCACAGCGCGAGGTGAAAGTGGGCCGGTCCGCGCGTGGCGAGCACCGGGCCGAGCGCGAGCAGCGCCCCGGTGGCGATCTCCAAGGCTGCCGCCGAGGGCGTCGCCGTCGTCGCGTTCGCCCCCTTCGTCGTGTCTGGCAGTGCCCGCTCGAACACTGCGAGCAGGTTGTCTCGTTCGCGCGCGATCTCATCGGCGCTGGCCCCCTCACGGTGAAAGCGCGTCGCGTGCTCGCGGCCGAGCTCGAGGAAGTAGCCGCGGTGCGCAGCCTCGGCGTCGGCCCGCTCCGGCGAGGCCGCGAGCTCTCCGGCGGCGAGCTCGCGGATGGGCTCATAGAGCGCGAAGCGACCGTCTTCGGGCGGGCGCACGAGCGAGCGGTCTCGCAGATCTTGAATCTGGTCGAGCGCGTCCTCGCCGAGCACCGCCTCCGCCGCCGGGAGCGTGAAGCCGCCACGAAACGTCGCCAGTCGACGGAGGGCGCGCTTGCCCCTCGCGTCGAGCAGCTGCCACGACACGTCGATGGCGTGGCGGAGGCTCACCTGTCGATCGGCGCCGCGGGCGCCACGACTCAACAGCTCGAGCTGGGTGCCCATACGCTGGGCGAGGCCGGTCACGCCCAGCGCGTCCACGCGCGCCGCGGCGAGCTCGATGGCGAGGGGGTTGCCCTCGAGCGCGCGGAGCAAACCGGCGAGCGCTCGCTCATCCTCGCCGCTCAGCGCGAAGAGCGGCTGGTGGGCGCGCGCCCGCTCCAAGAACAGCTCCACACACTCGCCGTCGAGGCCCTGCTCGGTCGAGGGGAGGGGAAGCGGGCCGAGCTCGAACGCGCGCTCCTCGCGCAGTCGCAGCCGCTCCCGACTCGTGATCAACCATCGGATGCGAGGCGCCATCTCGAGCCACGCCCGCACGGTTGGGCTCGACGACTCCACGAGGCGCTCGAAGTTGTCGAGGACGAGCAGCCCTCGCTCGAGGCGCCCGAGCCGTTCTCCGAGGCTCTGTACCTCGTCGGTGGCGAGCGAGACGCCCAGGCTGCGCGCCACCGCGCTGGTGAGGGCCGAGGGCGTGTCGGCGGCCGAGAGATCGCAGAACCAAGCCGGGAGCGCGCTCGTGATCGCGAGCCGCAGCGCGACCCGCGACTTGCCCACCCCCGGGGGGCCGCAGAGGGTTAGGAGGGGGCCCTCGTCGAGCAGCTCCTCGACGCGCTTCAGCTCCTCGACGCGTCCGATCAGCGGTGTCGGCTCGAGCGGGAGCCGCAACGCGGGGCGGCGGGAGGAGGCAGGCGGCTCGGCCACGGCGCGCGCTTACGGCGTTACCGTGGCCGGCACCACGGGCGTCATGAAGAAGTCGCGGCGTCCGCTGGTGAGCTCGACGAAGGCGGCCACGCCAGCGGCGGTGCGCTCGATCGGGAGCACCGGCGTCACCTGAGCCCTCAGCCCATCGCTGTCGCACCAGGCGCCGAGCGCCTCGGGCGCGTCGGGGTTCGCGCCGGAGAGCACGATGAGCCCGTCGCCGCAGCCGCTGTCGAACCCGAAGTACAGCCCGGCGACGCCGCCCTCGTCCACGCGGCGGGCGTCGAACGACAACGCCGTGCCGTCCGGCTCGAGCAGCGCGCCCTCCGCGCGCTCGTCCGACAGGCTCACGTCGAGTCGAAAGCCCCCCTCCTCGAACGTGACCTCATCGGCGTCGGCGGACGCGAGCATCCAGCGGGTGTGGGTGTCGAGCGCGGTCTCCCCGCCGCACACGAAGGCGGCCGCGCGCTCTCCTTCCACGGTGATCCCAACCCACGCGTCGGCGCCCGACAGCCGCGCGACCCACGTGCCTTCGGGAGGGGTGTCGCACGCGGGGAGCGCCGCGAGGAGGGCGACCGTGGCCAAGCTACGAGGCATGGCCCACTCTAGCCCGAAAGCGCGGCGCGAGCATCGCTCGCACCCTCACTGCGGGACGGGGATCACCACCACGTCGTTGATGGATCCCACGTTGCCTCCGGCCGGGTACCCGTACGACGCGTAGTAGTCGGTGCCCCACACGGTGACGCCGAAGGCGCCGTCGCTCGTCGCCTCGTGTTGGCTGGTTGCGCACTCCGAGGTGATCCCCACCGTGGCGCGGATGAGATCCACGTGCGCCACCTCGTATTGGTCGTTCAGGCCCACCGGTTGCCAGTCGGTGATCGTTCCCAAGCACTCGATGTTCACGTCGGAGTAGCCGTTCGGCCCCTTCACGCGGGTGACGACGAGGGTGGTGGTCGCGTAGGTTGGATCGGTGAAGAACGCGTACCGCTGCAAGAACTGCTGCGGAGGCACCATCACCACCCACTCCTCGTCGCCGAGGCCACAGGTGGCACCCGCGTAGGGAGGTGTGGGGCTGCAGCCGTTGCGATCCAGACCGATGGCGCCGCCCATGTAGTGCGACATCGCGAACGGGTGCTGCTCATCCTGCGAGCTCACGGTGAACAGCACGCTCGACTCGAACTGTGCCACCTGACCTTGGTTGAGGGTGGTGGGGGCACCGGGGGGCATCGGATCCCACGTGAGCTGGGTGCCGTCCACCACGCCCATGATCCGGTACACGGTGCTCTCGGGCGCGAGCGAAGAGAGCCGCGTCACCACGCTGCCGCCGACGTACTCGTGACCCAGCGCGGCCACCGGCGCGAGCTGTTGGTGCGCCGAGTCTTGGCCGCCGCCCGAGGGCGAGGTGCTGCTCGTCACCCGCAGGTACGTGCTCCCGGTGTACATGCCGATCGGTTGGTCGGACTGCACGACCGTCCCCGTCGGATCGGCGCCGAGCCACTGGACGATCTCCCCTGCGTTCACCGTGTAGGACGTGACCATGCCGGCGGGCGCGGGCGCCACGTTGGTGCCGCCGGGGAGGGAGACGGGCGGGGCCACGGTCACCGTGGTCCCGTCGACGCTCCCCACGATCGACATCCACAGCTGCCCGCTCTGGAGCGGGTGCGGGGCCATGACCACGTAGTTGTCGCCCCAGGCGGTGCGGGGGAACAGGAGCGACGCGCTCGGCAAGAAGCTGGTGGCGCCGCCGTACGGCAGGATGTCGTACGCGGTGATCGGCGTGTCGCTCGACACCTCGAAGGCCTCGCCGCGGCCGGAGTTGTGGACTGCCGCGTCGATCTGCACGGCCGGCGTCACGGGACACGTGAGCGGGCCGCCGAGCGGATGGTTGGCGCCGGGGGAGTGCGAGAGGAAGAGCACCGCCACCTCGCCAGGGGGGACTCCGCCGGCGGGCACCGGGTTGTACTGCGTGCTCGCGCCCACGCCGGAGGGGATGCGGGCGAAGGAGGACACGTCGAGCTCGGCGCCGCCGTAGCGCACCGTGAGCTGAGCTGCGCGCCCCCACGTGTTCGCGATGAAGACCGCGTAACAGGTGCCGTGGAACGTCGAGGAGGCCGCCTCGTTCTGCAAAAACGGCGGGTCTGGCGTCCAATACTCGCAGCCGATGGAGCCCTTGGAGCCAGCCGCGGCCTCACAGGCGGGGACGCACATGCCTTCGAAGCAGCCTTGATCCGGCGGACACTGAGCGACCACCACTCCGTTCTCGTCCACGATGGCTTGCAGATCGGACGTGCAGCCGACGCCTTGCCCGGTGCCGCCCCCGCTGCCGCTGAAGTCGACACCGCCGCTGCCGCCGCCGGAGCCGTTCGCGTTCCCGCCCCCGCCTTCGTCGTCCAAGACCGACCCGCCGCCCGCGTCGCAGGCCGCGAACATCAACGACACGCCCAACCCCAGGACGCCCGCCCCAAGTGCCAAACTCCGCGCGAACGTCAGCGCTCGCGAACTGCTCGCCGTCTTCATCCGTGCCCGTCCTCTCGAGGGTGAGCATGTCACCCCGCGGGCGCCTTCACAAGCTGCCCGCGCTCGCGTGCGCCCGCTCCGAGCGAGCTGCCGCTCAGAAGCGCCAGCGAAGGCCGGTGCTCCCGAGGCCGAGGTCGAGCTCGAGCTCGGCGGCCTTCAGCGGGCCGGTGTCGCGCTCGAGGCCGATGGAGAGCGGCGGCAAGCTCAGCACGGTGACGACGCCGCCGGCGAGGAGCAGCGGCGCCGCGTAGGTGTTGTCGAAGGTCGGATCGCAGCCGCTCGGCAGGCCGGGGAGGGTGACGCAAGGCGTCACCGCGGCCACGATGCCGCTCACCAGCAGCATGGTGAGGCCGGCCGACAGCGCGCTCGCGCCGGTGATCGCGAGCGGCATGCTCCGGCGCGGCGGCGCCTCTCGTGGAGCCGGCGCCGCTCGTGGAGCCGGCGCCGCTCGTGGAGCCGCACCGGGCGCTTCGGCGGTGGCGGGCGGGGCCGAAGCGGTGAGCATCGTCCCGAGGCAGAGCGCGGGGAGCACCTTCATGGCCATCGCAGCATCGCACGCGCCGCTGCCCCTGACGAGCCCGGCGTGGCCGTCGCGGCGCCGCACCAAGGCGCTGGTGCTGCACTATTCGAAGCCGTGGAGGTGCACCACGTACCAGTGTCCACGCCACGAGATCATGCTCGTGAGATCGAGCCGTCGCTTCTTTCCGTCGGCGGTCTCGTAGTGCAGCAACGAGCGCGTGACGCGGAAGTATCCCACGAGGTTGCCCTCGCGCCCCGGCTTCATCCACGCTGGCTCGTTGCGCAGCTCGAGCTCGATGAATTTGGCGCCTGCGCGCTCCTCGGCGGTCTTGCCCAGGCGCTTGTGATACCCGCGTACGTCGCGCACGAAGTTCTTCCAGAGGCGATACTTCCAGTCGCGCTCCGGCTTCTCGATCGCCTTCACCTGTTGGTAGGCCTCCACCGGGAAGAAGAAGTCTCGGGCCTTCTCCGGGTCGTCGGTCACGATGGCCTGCCACAACCGCTCGAGGCGATCGCGAAACACCGGATCCTCGGTGGTGGGTTTGTCGTCGGTCTGCGGCAGCGGCTCGTCGTCCGCGTCGAGCAGGGGGGGGAGCGCGGGGGGGCTCGCGCTCGCGCTCGGCGGGGGAGCCGCCGACGCCCCAGAGGCCGCCGCTCGAGCGCCGCTCGCCGACGCGGAGGGGGCCGTCGCCTCCGCGTCGGTCGACCCCGGTGCGCCGCTGCCGCTCGCGCTCGCGGGGGGCGCGACCTTCCCATCGGCAACGACCGTGGGCTCCTGGCAAGCGACCGAGGTCACCGAGGACAAGACGATCACGAACGCGCTTCGCATGGCCGCGCACTCTGCGCGAGACGGGCGTCGTCGTCGAGCCTCCGGCGTCCGTCGAGGGAAGGCTCCGTCAGAACGGGGTGATCGCCGCGAAGTGGTTGGCGAGCGAGCGCGCGTCTCCGACGGGGATGTTGGTGAGGCCGTTGCCCGAGTCGCCGTCCATGTCGAGGCGTTGGTGGGTCGCGGTGTCGAACACGGCCACCTCCGAGTTTCCGAACACGAACACCCGCCCGGGGAAGCCCACCACGCCGTGGGCCTGCGTGAGGCCCGAGGCCATGGCGCTCTCCGCGAGGGTGCTCGTCGAGAACCGGCTCACGGGCGGGCCATCGGGGCCGACGCCGATGTTCTCGCGGGCCACGTAGAGGAACCCGTTCTGCACCAAGAGCGAGCTGGTGCGCTCGAGCAGCGTGCCCGCCGGCGTGAGCGTGGACGTCGCGAAGGTCGCCGTGTCGATCACCACCACCTCGGCGTTGAACGACGTCGCCACGAACACGCGAGCGTCGTCCTCCGACCACACCACCGCGTCGGGACGGATCGCCCCGGGGATCACGACCGGGTCGACGGCGACCGAGGTGGTGTCGGTGTCGATCACGGTGAGGGTGGTGAGATCCACGAAGAAGATCTCGGCGTCGATCCCACTGTTGAGCGGGTGGCGCACCACCACCGCGGCGCGGGTGCCGTCGTGGCTCACCGCGAGGGTGCGGGTGAGGCGCTGGGCCGCGTCGTCGAGCAGCACCACCGCGCGGTCCGTCTCCGCGAGCGTCGACGGATCGAGGGCCACCACCGCCAGGGTCGTGGTGGCGGCGGCCGTCTCGAGCGTGTCGCCGACGGTGCCCCAGTGGTGGGCGCCCACGGTGAGCGCGGCGTAGAGGGTGTCGCCCTCGGGGGAGAGGACCACGCCGCTCACGTGGCCGGGCCCGCCGGCTCCGAGATCGGCGCCGGTGGTGGCGCTCAGGCTCACGAGATCGAGGGCGTGCACCCACGGCGTCGACTTGGCCCCCACGAACACCTTGCGTCCATCCCGCGCGACCTCGACCCCGCGGACGTTGAGCGAGCCGGTGGGGGCGGTGGTCGCGATAACGGCCTGGCGTTGGCTCCCCGAGCTGTCGACCAAGACGAGCGTGCTGTCGAGCTGGCGCGCGGTGAGGAAGCGATCGTGACCTACGAGCCAGCGCGCGTCTTCGAACACAACCTCCAAGGTGACCGGATCCACGGTGCCGTCCACCTCGGTGAGCGTGAGCGTGTCGCCCTTCACCGCGGCGACGTCGAGCCCCTCCGGTCCAAAGTAGAGGTAGGGCTTGCCGCCTACCGGCGGGAGCAGCGACGCCCCCGAGATGGTCCCGTGGTTGTTCGCCCCCACCAACGCCTTGAGGTTGAACACCACGCGCGCGGTGTCGTTCCGCGCGAAGAGGCTCACCTCGAGGGTGTCGCTCCCGGCGTCGTAGGTGGCGCTCCCGCTGAGAGGAAAGTTCGGCGGGTGCTGGGTGACGTTCACCGTGCCATCGAGGAACACCTCGATCTGTCCGAGCTGGGTGCCGAGCGCGTCTTCGCGCGCGTTGGTGAGGCGCACCGGGCTGTAGCGCCCGGCGGCGTCCCAGGCCCAGGCCGCGAAGTGGTGCCGCAGGCCTGGCACGGGCGGTGACAGCGTCGCCATCTCCCCGAGGTCGGCGAAGATCACCTCTTGGTTCACCATCGGCTGGTCGCCGACGTCGTAGACGACGCCATCTTGCGGCGCGAAAGAGACCTCTTGCCCGGGGCGATGCACGAGGAGCACTCCCGCGAGATCGGCGTCGCTCGGGTTGGCCCAGGTGATCTCCACGTCGTCGGCGATCGTCGCGCTCAGGCTGAGGACCGGCCCTGGCGGCAGATCGACGCCGCCGCCAGCGCCGCCTTGGGCGCTGCCCCCCACCGAGGGGCCGCCGCCGACGGTGGGGCCGCCACCCTGGTTCCCGCCCGCTCCCTCGCCGGCGCTGAACCGTCCGTCGCGATCGAGCACACAGCCGCCGACGCCAGCGGTCAGCACGAGGAGGGCGAGGAAGAGGACTCCGAATCGAACGCTCACCATCGTCGCCCAAGGTAGCGGATCTGTCGCGCCGCGCTGCGCGGAATCGTCAGGTCAGGGGCCCCCGAGCGACCGGCAGTCGGCGGCACAGCCGTCGCCGTCCGCCACGTTCCCGTCGTCGCACACCTCGCCCCCGTCCACGAACCCATCGCCGCAGCGAGGCACGACGCAGTCGGTGCGACACCGAGACGGCGTGCTGTGGGCTACGATGGACGCCACCAGCGCCTCGTCGAGCACGATCGCGCTCCGATCGGCGTCGAAGAAGTGCCAGGTGGTGATGCCGAGCTCGAACGTCACGGTCACATCGATCTGCCAGTCGCCGGGGAACGGCAGCTCGGAGAGCGCGCCGCCGTCGGTGTTGCGCCAGAACTCGAAGCGCCCGTGGATCTCGTCCTCCGCGAAGAAGAAGAACTCCTGGGCTTCGTCGCCGACGGTGATCGCGACGCCCGGAGGCACCCCGGTCCAGTCCGTCGCGACGAGGCCGTGGGGGAGGGTGATGCCGGTCGTGTCCTCGTCGATGCCGTGGTGGTTCACCAGGCTCAGCACCTCGCTCTGGGTGTCGCGGTAGAGGAACAGGGCCGACAGGTCGCGCCCTTCGAAACCGGTGTGCGAGCTCTCCGAGCGGTAGTCGTAGAAGTCGACGACGGTGCGGGCCTCGTCGACCGGCATGATCGGGCGCCTCCCGCGGGGCAAGACCGCGTGCAGGAGCTCGAGCGCGGGCCGATCCTCGTTCGCGGCGCCGAGGTCACACTCTTCGGGAGCCTCCACCACCCCGTTGCCACAGACACGCTCGCGGCAGCGGTTGCTGCAGCCGTCGTGATCGATCCGGTTGCCGTCGTCGCACTCCTCGCCTGGGTCGACGATGCCATCGCCGCAGCGCACGCGCACCGGGAGATCGGTGCGCGAGCAGCTCGCGAGGAGCACGAGGCAGAGGAGCGCCTCGCGCATCATGGGACATCCACCTCGCACACCACCGGCTTGTGATCGCAGTTCGCCATCGCGGTCACCGGAGCCTGGTTGGGGGTGACGCCCGGGGGCAGAGAGCTCCCTGCCAAGGTGTCGCTCACCACGGGGTCGATGTTGAACAGGGCGGCGTAGGTGGGCGCGGCGTCGGGGCCTACGGCGGACACGAAGTGAAACCGCTGGCCCTCGGTGGTGTGGGCCGCGAGCACCGCCGCGCTGTCGTCGAAGTCGGTCATGCGGCCCGGATCGGTGTTGAGATCACCCAGCGCGAGCTCATGGCGACCGGTCATGGGCGTGTCGTTGGGGGCGGAGCGCGCGGCGCTCGCCTATCCCTTGCCGAGCATTCGGCTCGCGGCTTGGCGAACTGCGATCGGATAGGCGGTGTTGTTGGGGACGATCTTGAGCTCGGGGGCGGGCGTGAAGCGGAGCAGCCGGTTGATCATCTGGCCGTCGAGTCGGGGGTTGGTGAACAAGGCGCGGCGGATCTGCGGCACCTTCACCCACGCGTTGTTGGCCACGATCTTCTCGAGCAGCGGCTGCGGCATCACGCCGACGCGCGCGAGCCGCACCACCTCGCCCACCGTCAGCCGCGGGTTGTCGAGCAGCGCGTCCCACACCTCTTTGCCGAAGGCGCGCTCGAGCGCGGTGCGCTCGGCGAGGTCGCCGTTCAGCGCGAGGTGTCGGCGCTGGTTGCCCTTGAGGCTCCGCACGCGCGCTTGCAGGTTGTTGCTGTCGCGCCGGCCCATCAGCTTGTCGAGGCGCGTGCGGACCATGGGGGTGACCGCGAAGCGCACCTCGACGCCGTCCTCGTTCACCGCCTCGACCTTCGCGTCCACCTCCATCGACTCGCCGGTCTCGGGGTGAACGAACACCACCTCGCAGTCGCTGCCCGGGCGGACGTCGTACGTGCCGTAGACCTGTGCGCGTCCACGGCTGAGCTCGGTGCGGTGTTGCTCGTCGAGCTCGTCCGTGTCGGTGAAGGTGACCAGTAGGCTTGGGTTCCCCATCCCGACCTCCATCCTAGCGCACAATCGGGGTGGAGATCACGGCACACCGCCGCGTGGCTCGCCGGTCGACGACCTCGCGCGTCAGGGACAGCGCGTCATGCCGTCGAGCCAGGCGCGCACCACCGCGAGGGCAGCGTCGTCGGGCAGGTCCGTCGCGAGGGGCGGCATCTTGCGCGGGTCTCGGGTCGCCATCCGCTGGAACAAGCGTGACCCGTCGGCGTCGCCGGGGGCGATGATCACGCCCGGCTCCCCGGAGGTGGTGGGCACCTCGCAGGTGTGCGTGCTCGAAAAGGGCGTGTCGTACTGGAGGTCTAGGGCCAGGTTCGGGGGCACCCAGCCGCCGGGTTGATGGCAGTGGGCGCAGTTGGCGTGGAGGTACGCCCTCGCGCGCGCCTCCGTGCTCGCCTTCGGGTCGGCCGGATCCGCGAGGGCGACGAGCGCGTCGGGGGCCGCCAAGGCCGCCGCCCCCGCGCCGCCGAACAGGCCGATGGCCCGCATCGCGGCGAGCTGACGGTTGGGCCCGTCGGGATAGGTGACGATGCGGTTGAGCTGGGAGGTGCGCACCGCGATCACGTCTACCGGATCCACCCGGTGACACACGGTGCAGCTGAAGCGGCTCGGGAACCCGTGGGTGAGCGAGGTCGTGCCGCTCGGGGTCGTCACCGCGAGCGCCCGCTCGTCGCTGTCGTCGAGCAGCACTGCATCCCCGAGCGCCTCGTCGTACCGATAGCTGTGAAACTCCCAGCCGTGCTGCCGCGCGACCATCACGCGGATCTCCACTGGCGTCGGCTCGGTGTCGCCGTCGAGCGGGTAGCTGAACGTCTTTACCAGCACCGTGCCGGTGGGGAACACCCACGGCGCGTCGCCACCGGTCACCGTGATCGTCGCGCCCGGCGGCACCTCGAGGAACCGCCGCTTCGCCGAGCCGTCGCTCCACAGCGCGGCGTTCACGTCGTAGGGGATGAGCCCGCTCGCCGGCGTCAACGACGGCACGTTCGTGAAACAGCCGCTCTCGGACAGACGGATCGGGAATGACTGGTCCGCGCCCTTGGCCGTCACGTGCCACAAGCCCGCGGGGGCGCGGGTCAGCACGAACACCTCGCCGCGCGCGTCGCGGCCGACGCCGCTCGGCGTGCCCGGGACGTCGAGCAGCGAGCCGTTCCAGAGGTGCTGGTCTGGCGCCTCGAGCAGCATCGCATGCACGCTTCCTCGGCAGCCGTCCACGTAGATCATCGCGCCGGCGAGGGGAGCGAAGTTGGTCCCAAGGTAAGGCGAGAGCCCGACGAGGCCGCAGCTCGGCGCCGGGCGCTCCACCGTGTCCTGCGGGTGCCGCTCGAGCTCGAGGGCGCAGCCGCTCGGCGACAAACAGCGCGTGCCGTCGAGGTCGGGCCAGCCCAGATCGCGGGCTGCGAGCACCTGGTGCACCTCGCTCACCTCGAGCCCACCGTCGAGGCAGAAGGCCCGGCTCTTCGTGAACGCGCAGCCGGCTGGCTCGCGGAGCCCCACCGCCCAGGCGGCCGAGGCGCCTCCCTCCCCGCCGAGCGCGGTCTGCGGGGGGTTGTCTGGCGGCACCGTGTAGGTGCCCGTCGCGTCGAGGCTCGTGATGTCGACGCGCACCACCGTGCCCTCGAGCGTGGCCGGGTCTTGGGCGTCGGTGGACGTCTCGGGGAGGGTCGCGCTGTCGGCGAACGCGGCGTAGAGGAGCCCGCCATCGTCGAAGGTGGTGGCCACCGTCGACGCCGAGGAGCTCGAGAGGATGACGTGCTCACTCGCCAGATCGATCGGCGCGCCGAGGGTGAGCCGCGAGACGCGTGTCGTGCCGCCCACCGTGCGCCAGCCCACCACCACGTGGTCGGGGTGGGCCGGCGAGGTGCTGAGGCTCGACGCGGCCTGGACGTGGGCCGGGGCGGCTGTGAGGAGGGTGCCCGTCCACGCGCTCGCACCCTCGGTCACGCGCCAGAGTCGACCGTCGCGCTCCAGCACCAACACCGCGCCGGAGCCGTCGGGGCTCGGCAGCATGGCCACCGGGTGCTCGAACGTGACGTCGAGCGGGATGGGCGCGAGCTCGAGCTCGGGGAGCACGCCGGGCGGCGTGCCGTCGAAGCGACACGAACGCTCGCTCGCCCGCGGCGGCAACGTGCCGGTCAGCGCGGGCTCGAGCGGGGGAGGCGCCGCCGTGTCGCACGCGGCGACGCACAGAAGAGAGAGCCCGACGGTGACGACCCACGCGCGCACCAGGGGAACCTAGCCACCCGACGGAGCGAGGCCCAGCCTCGCGCGCAATCCCGAAAATTACGCGTCGAGCTGCAGAATTTTCGCCTAATTCGCGCCAAGTCCGCGAATTAGTGTGGCTCCGATCATGGCGCGCGACTTGCCATGGGGCAGGCGACATGACCAACGACGCCCCGGCGACCGCGCCGGCGACAGTCCGCGGGGGGAGCGTTCTGGGCAGCGGCCTCTCCGTACCTGCGTACGGTCTGGTGCTGCTCCTCTCCGTGGCGCTGTTCATCTTCTTCGGTGGGCCGCTCTGGTCGTCACGAGGGTCGCACGGCCTGCGCTTCCTCGTCTCCTACGGCGTGGTGCTGCCGCTGTCGGCGCTGGCGCTCCTCGCTTCGCACGCCTTCACCAGCGCGCGATTCGCCACCGCGGTCGGCACCATGTGGGCCATCAAGCTCCTGCTCACCGCGCCGCTGTACTACGCGCTGGCTCCTGGAGGAGCCCTCGAGGACATCGGCGCCTTGCCGTCCGCGCGAGCTCCGGTGGCGCCGGTCGGTGGTCCCACCGGCAGCGCGCAACGCTACCTCCCGGCCGTGGGCGACGTGGCCGCTGGCACCGTGCGCGGCCGTGTGCTCCGCGGCGGGCGGGGCGTCGCCGGGGTCGTGGTCATGGCGGATGCGCCCGCACCGGGAAGGCCGCTCGGCCCCGGGCGCGACGTGGTGCTCGAGCTGACCGAGCACGGCTTCGCCGCGCCCCTGTGGCTGGTCTCGACCGCCGACACCGTCCACATCCAGAACGACGGGAGCCAGCTCCACACGGCGCGGGTCCGGAGCGGCGGTCACACGCGCCTCAACGCGCCGGTGCCGCCCGGCACGAAGACGACCGCCCTCACTCTCGACGCGCCCGGAGAGCTCGAGGTGACCTGTGAGACGCACCCCGGGGAGCACGCGGTGCTGATGGTCGCCGATCATCCCTACGCGGTGCAGAGCGGCGAGGACGGCGTGTTCGTGCTCGAGGGGGTGACGGCCGGAGCGGTGCGTATCGTCGCCCTCGAGGCGGCGAACGGGAAGGTGAAGCGCGTGCTCGCGCGCGCCGAGGTTCGAGCGGGGGAGAGCGTGGAGCTGTTGCTCACGTTCGACAACACCACCGACAGCGAGGAGCGAAAGGCAAAGTGAATCGACCCACACTCTTGATGCTGGCGGCCTGCTTGCCGACAGCGGCCGGTTGCGCCCCCGAGAACTGGGGCCCCGAGGCGCTGAGCCGCGGCAGCGGCGATATCGACGACGAGACCCTGGCGCTTGGGAAGGAGTCGTACGAACTGTACTGCTCCGGGTGCCACGGCGCGAGCGGCGACGGGCAGGGGCCGGCGGCGCGCTTCCTCGAGCCCAAGCCCCGCGACTTCCGCGTCGGCATGCTCAAGTTCGCGTCGGTCGCAGCGGGCCAACCGCCGCACGACGACGACTACGTGAACATCATCACCCAAGGCCTCGCGGGGACGGCCATGCCGAGCTTTCGCTTCATCCCCAAGGACGAGCAACAAGCGATCGTCGTCTACCTGAGGACGTTCATCACCGAGCCCGCCGAGGGGCCGGGCGAGCGCGTGCACATCCCGAGCGATCCCTACCGCAAGAACCCGCAGTTCGGCCCACCGGCAGGGGCGGCGCTCTACCACGGCCTCGCCGAGTGCTCGAGCTGCCACCCGTCCTACGCCACCAAGGACGAGATCCTCGCCTTCAGAAAACAGTTCGACATGACCAGCAGCGAGTTTCGCGCGGCCATGTACGAGTCGGTGGAGAAGGAGAGCGACTGGGGCGCGCCCATCAAGCCGCCCGACTTCCTCCGCGAGCGCATCAAGACCGGGAGCAGCAAAGAAGAGATCGTTCGGGTGATCGCGACCGGCGTGGGGGGCACCGCGATGCCGAACTGGGCGGCCACGCTCAAGCCCAAGCAGCTGTGGGCGCTGGCCTATTACATCGAATCCATCGCCGCGCTCCGCGGCACCCCCGAAGGGCGCGCGCTGAAGGCGTCGCTCTCCACCGAGGAGGCACCTCGATGACCGCTGCGACGCGACCGATGACGGCAGCTCCCCAAGAGGGCGAGCTCGTCGATCACGCGATGGTGAAGATGCACATCATCGCTGCGTTCTCGTACTTCTTCATCGGCATCTTCGCCGGCATGTTCTACGCGCTTCAGCTGGACGGCATCTACCCGTTCCGGGGCATCTCGTTCTTGTCTCCGGGGCGGGTGCGCATGCTGCACACCAACGGCGTGGCCTACGGCTTCCTGTTCAACGCCTTCATCGCCGCCCTGCACTGGATCGTGCCCCGCCTCACCGGCAAGCCGATGCTCAGCCGCTTGTTGTCGCGGGTGGTGTTCGTGGCGTGGCAAGGGGTGGTGCTCTCCACCGCGTTGGGCATCCTCGGCGGCCACGCCCAGGGCATCGAGTGGGGCGAGACGCCGGTGTGGATCGATCCGGTCGTGCTCGTCGGTGGTGCGCTCCTCATCGCCAACGTCGGCGCACCCATCTGGCAGGTGCGTGAGCGCAAGCTCTATGTGTCGCTCTGGTACTTCGGGGCCATGCTGGTGTGGCTGCCGCTCGTGTATGCGATGGGCAATTTCGTGCCGGAATACTTCGTGCCAGGCGCCGGCGGAGCGGCCGTCACCGGCCTCTACATCCACGACCTGGTCGGCCTCACCGTCACTCCCCTCGGCTGGGGCATGATGTATTACTTCGTGCCGACGATCATCAAGAAGCCGGTGTGGAGCCACACGCTCTCCCTGGTGGGGTTCTGGGGTCTGGCGTTCTTCTATCCCCTCCAGGGGATCCACCACTTCCTGTTCAGCCCCATCCCGATGTACGCCCAGTACGGGGCGGTGGTGTCTACCATCGCCATCGAGATCGTCGTCTTCACCGTCATCGTCAACTTCTTCATGACGCTGCGCGGGCGCGGCGACTTCCTCCGCACGAACATGCCCCTCAGGTGGTTCTACGCGGGGATGGTCTGTTACTTCATCACCTGCTTCCAGTGCGCGTTCCAGGTGACGCTCACCTTCCAGAAGCTCATCCACTTCACCGACTGGGTGGTGGGTCACGCCCACCTGGTGATGTTCGGCGTGTTCGCCTTCTGGTGCATCGGGATGATCGTGCTGCTCTGGCCACGCCTCGTGGGGAGACCGTGGTGGAGCGAGAAGCTCAACGCGTGGAACTTCTGGCTCACCACCTTGGGGGTGTTCATCATGTTCCTCGATCTCACGATCGGTGGCGTGGTGCAGGGCTACCTCTGGGGCAACCTCGCCCCTTGGGAGCGCATGCTCACCGCGTCTGCGCCGTTCTGGCACGTGCGCTCGATCACGGGCTTGATGATCATCGCCGGGCAGATGCTCCAGGCCTACAACATGTGGATGACGGCAAAGAGCCCCGCCCCACAGGGCGCGGCCAAGGCCACCGACGACCCGGAGGCAGCGGCCGCGGCCGCGTGAGGAGCTGTCATGGAACGATTCGGAACCATCCTGCTCGTGGCGGGGGTGCTCTGCTTCGCTTTGGCCGGCGTGGTGAGCGGCTACCTGCCCATCGCCCACCTCTCGCGCATCGAGTACAAAACCCTCGAGGAGGTGTCGCCGGAGCCGTCGCTCGAGTTCATCGAGCTCTCCGAGCGCTACCCAGAGGCCTTCAAGAAGCACTTTGGCGAGCCCACCGCGCCTGCCTTTCACGAGGCCCTGCGCCTGGCCCGCGACCAGTACATCGCCGAGGGCTGCTGGCACTGTCACTCGCAGTTCGTGAGGCCGGTGTCCAACGAGGAGCAGCGCTTCGGGGCCGTCTCCTACGCCGAGGAGTACATGAACGAGATGTTCCTGCCCCACTTGTTCGGCACGCGGCGCGTGGGGCCCGACCTCATCCGCGAGCACGGCAAGCACTCCAACGACTGGCACGTGGCGCACTTCTACGATCCGAAGAGCGTCGTGCCCGAGTCGGTGATGCCCAGCTACGACTGGTTCTTCGACGGTGAAGAGCCCAACAAGCTGGGCCTCGCCATGGTCGCCTACGTTCAGTGGCTCGGGAGCTGGGCCACCCCACAAGCGATTGCCCGCAAGGAGGCCGCGAATGCTGCCGCATCGAACCCCGAGTGACACTCCCGCAGAAGAGGCAACCGGCGACGCGCGACGTCCTGCCCCGGCTGGGGTGGCCGAGCGCCTGGCGCGACGCCAAAAGCGGGCGCTGTGGATCGCGATGGTCGTCGGCGTCGTCTTCGGCGGTGCGGCCTTCGCCTACAAGATCGTGGAGTTCATGTTCACGCTCTCCGCCCCCGAGGCCCGCGGCTTCGCGGAGGTGCCGGTCACGGTGTACTTCTTCGTAGCTGCAGGGTGGCTGTGCCTGCTCCTGTGGTGCTTCGCGACCGGCAAGTTCAAAAACAACGAGCAGGCCAAGTACGACATGCTCGAGATGGAGGAAGAGTATGAGCGGCGAGGCATCTGACAAGAAGAAGGGGGCGACGAAGAGGGGCGCCGCCGACAAGGGCGCCGCCGACAAGGGCGCCGCCGCCGAGAAGTCGCCCTCCGCCTCGGCTCCCAACAAAGAGGTCGCCACCCCGCGCTCGCGGGAGGAGCCGCTCACGCAGGGACCTTCGGGGGTGGATACACCGTTTCGAGAGGGCAACCACGAGACGGTCATGACCTACGGTCACGGTGGTTTCCCGAAGTACGTGATGGCCGTGTGGGTGATCTTCCTCATCGGCTACGCGGTGTACTTCTATTGGTACGGTCTGCCCGATTTGTCTGCGTGGGGGAGCCCCTGAGCGAGACGGACACAGCGGCCCGCTGTGGGCACTGTGGGTTGGCGGCACCGGCAGGCGACGCCTTCTGCTGCTACGGCTGTGAGCTCGCCCACGCGCTCACGAGGGGGGACGACGACCGTCGCCAGCGCACGCTCGGGGCGCTCACGCTCTCGCTGCTCTTGGCGATGGTCGTCATGATGATGTCGCTCTTCCTCTACGCGGAAGACATCTACGAGGTCGCCCCCGACCCGCTCTATCTGTGGTTCCGTCGCGCGTCGAGCTGGGCGGTGGCGGTGCTCTCGTCGCTCGTGATGGTGTTGCTCGGTCCCCCTCTCCTTCGTCGTGCGGCTCGGGCCGCGCGGCGACAGCGGCTCACGATGGAGCTGTTGATCGCGGTCGCGGTGGGAGCCGCCCTGGCCGTGTCGTGGGTGAACATCGCCCGCGGCGCCTCCGTGATCTACTTCGACAGCGCGGTGGCCGCGCTCGTGCTCGCGACCTTCGGCCGCTACATCGAGGCGCGGGCTCGTTCCCAGGCGGCGGGGGTGGTGGGACCGCTGCTCGAGCCGAGCAGCAAGCCGGTCTTGGCCGGTCACGGCGACACGCTCTCGCTCACACCGCCGGCGGCGATCGAGCCGGGGATGGTGGTCGAGATCCGTCCCGATGGCGTGGTCGCCGTCGATCTGCGGGCGACGGGCACCGCACAGGTGAGCCTGGCCGTCGTCTCCGGCGAGTCGGAGCCGGTGGCGGTGGAGGCTGGCGACGAGGTGCCGGCGGGCGCGGTCGTCTTGTCCAACACGCTCCGCGGCGTCGCGCTTCGGCGCGCGGAGCACTCCACCCTCGCCGCGCTCGAGCGCCTCACCCGTGCGCTGCGGGGGCGACGGGGAGCGGTGCTCCGCGTCGCGGATCGACTGGCCGCCTGGCTCACGCCGGCGGTGGCCGCGGTGGCCCTCGGAGCGTTCGCGTGGTGGGCGCGGCGGGCCGGGCTCGGCGCGGGTGTGGAGGTGGCGCTGGCGGTGGTGCTGGTGGCCTGCCCCTGCACCTATGGAGTGATCACGCCGCTGATCGCGTGGCTGTCCTTGCGCAAGGCCCTCGAGCACGACGTGTGTCTCCGTGACGCGGCGGTGGCCGATGCGCTGGCCGACGTGCAGACGGTGGCCTTCGACAAGACCGGCACCGTGACCGAGCCGCTCGCCGAGGTGCAGGTGAAGACGCGGGGAGGCCTCGACGAGGACGCGGTGATGGCGCTGGCGGCGGCGCTCGAGCGCGACGTGCCGCATCCCATCGGGCGCGCGATCCGAGCGCACGCGCGCGTGCCGCCGGCCGACCTCGTCGACGTGATGGTCGAGCCGCGAGGCGCGCGCGGTCACACCCGCGACGGGGAGGCGTTGATCCTGGGCGCGCCGAGCTGGCTCTCCGCGGAGGGCGTGGACGTGCCGCCGGCCTTTCACGCATCTCTGGCGGTGCTCGCCCGCGACGGCGTCGCCCTCGCCGCCTTCGATGTCGACGAGCGGATCCGAGGTGAGGCACCGGCAGCGGTGCACGAGCTCCATCGGTTGGGCGTGTCCACCGCGCTCGTGAGCGGCGATCGCAAGCAGCGCGTCGAAGCCGTGGCGGCGCGTCTGTCGCTCTCGCGTTTTGCGGGCGAGGTCACGCCGCTCGACAAGGTCCGCTTCCTCCAAGGGCTCGAGCGGGCCGCCTTCGTCGGCGACGGCATCAACGACGCTCCGGCCGCCGCTGCCGCGCTCACGAGCTTCGCCGTGAATGGGGCCGCGTCGCTCAACCGCGGCGTGGCCGACGTGGTGCTGCTCTCCCCCGATCTGCGCCTCGTGCCCTGGGCCCTCGCCCTCGCCCGCCGCGCGCGTCAGCTCGGCGTGCGAACCCTCGCCGCCGCCACCCTCTACAACGTGTCGTTCGTGGCGCTCGCCGCGTTGGGCATGCTCAGGCCGGTCTGGGCGGGGGTGAGCATGCTCATCGCGTCGATCGTGGCCCTCGCCGGCGCGCTGCGCATCGCGGCCCACCCCGGTCCGCGCCACACCACGCACCTCGAGCCCGTCGAGGTGCAGGCATGACCGAGGTGCAGCCGTGAGCCTCCTCGAGACGCTGGGAGCGGCCCTCGTGCTCGGCTTCGTCACCATCCCCCACTGCCTGGTGATGTGCGGCCCGGTGGCGGTGATGGGCTGCGCGCGATCGTCGGCCTCGGGCGCGGCCTCGCCTTCGTGGCGTGACGGTGGCGCATACTTCGGTGCGCGCCTGATCTCCTACGCCGCGGTGGGCAGCCTCATGGGGTGGATGGGAGCGCACGCCTTCACCCTGCTTGGCACCGATCTCGTCGGACGGGTGGCGCTCTACGCGGTGGCCGTCACGTGCGCGTGGCAGGCGTTCCGCGTGTTCTTCCCCGCCCGTCCGGAGCTCGTGCAGCTCTCTCCCCGGCGCCGCTCGCGCGGGCCGCGCCCCTTCGCGGCCTTCGTGGCCTCACTCGTGCCGCGGCGCGGGCTCGGCCTCGGGCTCGCCACCGCCTTGTTCCCGTGTGGCGCGCTGCCTGCGGCGTGGGCTGTCGCGGCCTCGACGCGGCACCCTGTGGAGGGGGCGCTCGCCATGTTCGTGTTCGCGCTCGCCAGCGCGCCGGCGCTCGTGGTGGCCGTCTTCGGGCGGCAGCTCGCAGAGGCCCTCGCGCACCGGATCCCACGCGTCGTCCAGGCGGGGGTGTGGCTCTCCTTGGCCACGTTGCTCGTCGTGCGCGCGCTCGCTACCGACGTCGCCTGCCATGGCTGACGCCCGTCACGGGAAGCACCACCATGTCCACGCTCGAGATCGCCTTTCGTCTCCCCATCGAGGGCTGGCCGCGCGCCCTCTTCCGCAGCGACTACGGCTACGGTCACGCCGAGCTCGTCCTGCCCGGCCAGCGCGTGTTGTTGCGCGCTCCCAACCGCGCCGCGCTCGAGGTGGGCGCCGAGGCGTGCCTCGAGACCGGCGAGCGGGTCACGCTGCGGCTCGAGACGGCCTCGGGCGATCCGGAGATCCGCGTGCTCGTCGACGGCGACGTGGCGCTGCGCGAAGACGAGCTCCACGCGCCCCCCTCGCGCTCGGCCTGGGTGCACGCGGTCATCGCGTTCTCCGGCTCGCTTGCGGGCTTCGTCGCCGGCTACCTCTATCTCGGCAAGGCCCAAGCCCTCGCCGACCCATGGGCGCTCAAGATGGCCTACCACACCGCGGGCTGGCACCTGCTGCTCACCTTCACGCTCTTTCCCGCCTCGGTGTGGGGGCAGCGACCGGGGATTCGCGGCGTGCAGTTCATCAGCCTCGTCTTCTTCTTCATCCACGTGGGCATCGCCATCGCCAACTGGTCCACGCCCGACAGCATGCACGACGGAGCCATCGCGGGTCTCAACGCGCTGAGCGGCGCGCTGTTCCTCGCGTCCGTCCTCTACGGAGAGCGAGCTCACCGCGACATGGACCCCGTGAAGGCCCTCCAACACGGCCGCCTCTGACGCGTTCGCCGTCACCCGCTGCCGTCGGCGACGCGGCGGAGCGAGGGCGGAGCGGCGGCGGAGGCGGAAGGAAGACGGCGGAGGCGGAAGGAAGACGGCGGAGGCGAAAGGAAGACGGCGGAGGCGGAGAGAGGAGCGCGATGTAGGTGACCAGGCGGGGCGTTCTCACAAAAGCTCACCGTTGTGGTGGCGCTTTGCGTTCGGTACGCTGAAACGTTACATGACCCTGCGTTTCGGACGCTACGAGACCATCCAACCCCTTGCTTCGGGGGGGATGGCTACCGTGTATCTCGGACGCGCCATCGGCGCGGGTGGGTTCGAGCGTCGCGTCGCCATCAAGGTCATGCACGAGCACATCGCCGACGATCCCGACTTCGTGGCGATGTTCCTCGACGAGGCCCGCCTCGCCGCGCGCATCCATCACCCCAACGTGGTGGGCACCATCGACGTGCAGAAGGGCGACGAGGGCATGTTCCTCGTCATGGAGTACATCGCGGGCTGTTCGTTGAAGGGCGTCCTGCGGGGGATGCGCAAGCGCAAGCAACGCGTGCCCTACGGCATCACCGCGCGCATCATCTGCGACGCGCTCAACGGATTGCACGCCGCCCACGAGCTCAAGTCGCGCGGCGGCAAGGCGATGAACCTCGTGCATCGCGACGTCTCCCCCCACAACATCCTCGTGGGCACCGATGGCGTGTCGCGCATCACCGATTTTGGCGTGGCACGAGCCGAGGCGCGCCTCTCCACGACCCGCGGCGGACAGCTCAAGGGCAAGATCGCGTACATGCCCCCGGAGCAAGGCCTCGGCGACGACGTCGATCGCCGCGCCGACGTGTATGCGGCCGGCGTGTGTTTCTGGGAGATGCTCACCGGGCGACGGCTCTTCCGGGCCGATCACGACGGCCAGCTCGTGGCCATGATCCTCCGGGGCGCCGACCAAGCGCCCATCGACGTCGATCCGGAGATGCCGCGGGCCCTCAACGACGTCTGCATGCGCTCGCTCGCCCTCCTCCCCGATGAGCGCTTTCCCACGGCGGCTCACTTCGCGGAGGCGATCGAGATGGCGCTCCACGAGTCGGGGATTCGTATGGCGAGCGCGCGGCAGGTCGCGGCCTTCGTCGACGAGTTCAAGATCGAGGTCGACCACAAGTCGGTGCCACCGATCGCCAACGAGGAGAGCATCACCGGGGTCGACTCTCTCCCCTCCGGGCGGCTGTCGCTCGCGTCGATCCCGGAGGCGACCAACGTCGAGGAGGTGTCGGTCGATCAGGCGCCCTCGGTCACCGCCATCGGCACCGTGAGGCCGGTCGCGAGCAACGAAGACAAGAAGAAGCACAAGCGCGCGGTCGTCATGGCGGCGGCGGCCGGCGCGGCGGTCGTCCTCACCGTGCTCGCCGTCGCGATGAGCGGCTCCGAGGGAGCGCCCGACGCCGCGGCGTCGCTGGCCGCGTCTCAGGCTCACGAGGCGGCGACCGGCGTGAAGGCGCAGCTCGCGCCGGTGGAGTCGCCCAAGGTCGGGGACGACACGCCGGCCGTGTCGTCGGTGGCCGCGCCCCCCACGAGCAGTGCTCCCCCGGTAGCCTCGGAGTCGCCCTCGAGCGTGCCCGCGCCTCCCCCGGCGCCGGTTCCGGGCTACGTGCCGGCTCCGGCCAAGAAGCCGCGGCCCGCCCCCTCCAAGAACCCACTCGACTTCGAAACCGACACACTTTGATACGAGCACTGATTCTCGCCCTCACGCTGGTCGTCCCCGTCCTTTGTGCGCGCAGCGCGAGCGCGCAGAGCACCGTTGCGGTGGCCCAGTTTCGCGAAGCGAAGAAGCTCTACGACGACGGGCAGTTCAAAGACGCCCTTCAGCTCTTTCAGCTGGCGTGGGAGCACTCGCACAGCCCGAACGCGCGGCTCTACATCGCGCGCTGCTTCCTCGCGCTCGGCAACCTGGTGCCCGCCTATGACGAGTTTCGCGGCACGGTACGCGACGCGACCGACAAGCTCAGCGAAGACGAGAAGTACAAAGACACGCAGAACGCCGCGGCCGCCGAGCTTGTCCTCCTCGAGCCGAAGATCGGGCACCTCATCGTGTCGGTCGACGCCGGTGATGCGAAGGACGTCAAGGTCACCGTCAACGGGGAGAGCTTCCCTTCGGTGAGCTGGGGCTCGGTGGTGACCAAAGCGCCAGGCAGCTACAAGGTCGTGGCCTCCGCGGAGGGGCGCGACGACGTCGTCCGCGAGGTCGACCTCGGAGGTGGCAAGACGGAGGCGGTCGCCCTCTATTTCGTGCCGGTCTCGGAGGCGGTGGCCCCACCCCCGCCCGATCCCAAGGCGAGCGAGGAGACGAGCCTGTCGACGCTGCAGCTCGTGGGTCTCATCACCGGCGCGGTCGGCGTGGGCACGCTGGTCGCGGCCGCCGGCACCGGGATCGCCACCGGCGCGAAGTTCGCCGCCCTCGAGTCGGCGTGCGGCGACAGTCCCTGTCCCGATCCGGGCTACACCGAGATCGTCGACAGCGGGAAGACGCTCGAGCTCGTCACCTACATCCTGCTCGGTGCGGGCGGCGCGCTCACGCTCACCGGGGGCGCGCTCTGGCTGTTTGGTGGCGACGGGGACGCGAGCGCGACCGAGGCCGGCGCGACCGGGCTCGTGGTGCCGTTGCCGGGAGGCCTCTGGCTGGGGGCCAGCGGCCGCTTCTGACGCTCCGAGCAGCGCGAATCGGGAGCCACCCGACGGCCCGCACGTGACGGTCCGCACGTGGCGGGGGTGAAGCGCTACTCCGACGGCAGCACGTTCAGGTTGTCGAAGCGCGTCTGACCGGGGGAGAGCGCGGCGGTGGTGGCCCGTACCCCGAAGCGCACCTCGAGATCGTTCACCTCGAGGCCGGCTGGCGTGGGCGAGGTCTGCGCGATGGTGCGGTCGTCGAGCGACTCGGTCGGCCAGCTCATGCCGTCGCCGGAGGTGTCCCAGATCAACCCCACCCCGTCGTGGCGGATGCGGAGGAAGCGGTGGATGCTCGGATCGAAGAGCCGCGTGCCGCGCACCTGGACGTCACCGTCG
Source organism: uncultured Polyangiaceae bacterium (assembly GCA_964401935.1). Classification (GTDB taxonomy): domain Bacteria; phylum Myxococcota_A; class Polyangia; order Polyangiales; family Polyangiaceae; genus JAPYTK01. The sequence continues at coordinate 2,140 of CAYOAL010000044.1, read as the reverse complement.
ACGTCGGTGATGGCTTGGATCTCGGTGGTGATGTTGCCGTTGCCGTCGTCCACGTCGGTGATCTGAAGTGTGATCGACTGCCCAATCCGGGCGAGCTCGAGCACGCTGGTGACGCCACCGTCTCCGTGCTCCGCGAGCTCCAGCGTCACCTGATCGGCGGTGAGATCGTACTTCTGCGAGGAGATGTAGCGGATGGCGGGATCGGTGCCGGCCACCAGGTTCATGAACACCGAGCCGTCGATCTCCACCGCGCCCGAGCCGGTCGTCGCCGTCGACCGCAGCCAGATGTCGTCGCGACGGGTGTCGTCGAAGGCGTCGCGGAGCGTGCTCATCGGGCACCAACCAGCGCCCACGCCGAGGCCAGTGATCTCCAAGGCGTCCACGACGAACGTCTCCGCCACCGTGCGCGCGGTGCCCCCCGCGGCGGCCCGCAGCTGCAGCCTCACGTGCTCCAACGAGAACAGCCCAGCGGTGGCGCGCTGCGCGAGCTCGGTCCAAGCGTTGGCGTCCGCAGACACCTCCCAGAACACGACGCCGTCCTCCTCGCGAATGCGCCAGAACCGGTGCTCGTTGGCCACGTAGGCCGACGAAGCCAGCACCTTCACCTGCCCGTTGAGCACGAGCTCTGCGCGCAGCGTCGCACCTTGGAGGACGAGCCGCACGTCGTCGCTGTCGCTGCGGAAGAGCCGCAACATGCCAAACGCCGAGCCGGTGAGCGTGGAGCTCGACACCTCCACCGCCACCGCGGTGTCTCGCATGGTTTGAAACTGGTGCGTCACGATGTGGCCGTAGGCCGCGGTCGAACCGGTGCTCACGGTGAGGGTGAGCGACCCGGCCGCCTCCGTCACCGCTCCGTAGCTCGCCTCCGGGAGAAAGCGCTGGCTGTCGAGGGTCGCGTCCTCGAAGTCGTCGCTCAGGAGCGCGAGCGTGCCACACTCGAGCGGCGGTGCGCCTCCGCCGCCTCCTTGGCCACCGACGTCGCCCCCCGCGCCTCCGCCCCCGCCGCTCGAGGCCCCGCCGCTGGCGCTGGTGGTGGTGGCGACGCGAGGATCGAAGTCATCCCAGCCGCACGCCGACGCGAGCACCAGCGACGCAGCGACGAACGTGACCGAGGAACTGCGCATGTCGATCTGTCATCATAGCGACGTGGGAGCGATCGGAGCAACAGCGCTCGCGCTCACGGGTCGCCCATCGCGAAGCTGTCGAAGACCACGCTCTCGGTCACGCCGGCGACGGCCGTGCCGGCCACGAACGCGATGTGGACCGCCCGGGCCTCGAACGGTGTGGCCACGCGGACGACCTCCGTGAAGGTGCCCACCCCGAGCTCGGAGAACTCGAACACGATCTGAGCGCCGTCGGCACGCATACGCCAGAAGCGTTGGGCTTGATTGAAGTCGATCGCACGGATGTCGCTGGCGAGCCGCGTCGCGCGGAGCACGCCCTGCTCCTTTCGAAGCGACAAGAGCGGCACATCGTCGTCGGCCTCCGCTAGCGCGGCGAGCATCGTGAAGCTGGTTGGCGTCCGGGTCGGCTCAGACACCTCGAGCGTCACGAAGCAATCCCGGAGATCATACTTGGCGATCGATACGAGGCCGCCGCGCCCATCGGCGAGCACGTCGCTCCCGAGCTCCACGCGGAGGTTGCCCTCCTCGGTCTCCACGTCCACCGAGTCGTCGGCCAACACCTCCCATCGCTCCATGTTGATGGTCGAGAGGTCGTCGTCGAAGGTGTCACAGTGGAACGCCGGCGCGCCCCCGTCCCCAGGCTCGACGCGGTTGATGGTGAGATCGTCGAGACCGGAGACCATGTGGCAGCCGCCGAGGAGGGCAGCCGCGACGAGGACCCAGGGAAGGGAGAGAGCTCGCAAGGCACCTCAGGATACTCCACCGCAGCACGACCGTGGCGCGCGCTGAGCTCCTCCGGAAACGAGCACGGAAGCGAGCCTGAAGGGACGGCACGCAGGGCAAGGCGCCAACCACCCGGCCAAGGCAAGGCGCCCACCACCCCGCCAAGGCACGGCGGGCAAGGCGGGCAAGGCAGAGCGAGGCGGGCAAGGCGGGCAAGGCAGAGCGAGGCGGGCAAGGCGGGCAAGGCAGAGCGAGGCAGGGCAAGGCAGAGCGAGGCAGGGCAAGGCAGAGCG
>CAYOAL010000043.1:7866-64405 GCA_964401935.1 uncultured Polyangiaceae bacterium | reverse complement strand
GGATCGATGGCGAGCGCGCGCAGGGCGTCGACCTGCTCGGTGACGACCATGGTGCCGAGCTCGGCGGTGTTGTTGGCGCCCACGCGGCCGTTGATCATCAGCGCGGTGAGGAGCGGCGCGATCTCCCGCAGGGTGCCGAATCCCGCCGCCCAGCCGAGGAGCCCGTGGGCCTGGAGGCGGTTCACGAGCGGCGCCGCCTGGATGACCATGATGGCGCCGGTGAAGAGCGCGGTCACCACGATGATGGGCATCGACTTGAGGCCCATGCGGTAGAGGTTGCGAAACAGCTCGTCGCGGTCGATCCGAAAGGTGGCGGTGCGGGAGAGGATCTTGCCGGTGAGGATCCCCATGCCCCCCGCCGTCTCGGAGATGTCGAGGAGCGCCTTGCCCGCGTTGAACAGCGCCCCCTGATCCGGCTCGATGAAGCGCGAGGAAGGGGGGGCCTTCTTGGACTTGGCCTTCGCGAGCGCCATGGGCGGCAGGTTACCACGACCCTTGACCGCGACCTCAGGCGTCCCTTATCAACGCTGCGTGGAGCCGCTTTTGGTGTTTCGCCGCACGGGCAGGACGATCGCCAAGGTGCTCGCCTTCGGCTTCGGGGGTGGCACCTTGATGTTGGGGGTGTTGACCTCGGTGGGCGGGGGCTTCGACGCCCACGCGATCGGCTCGGCGTTCACCGGCTACGGGCTGGCCGCATCGCCCTTCTTCCTCGCCGGGGCCATCCTCGCGCTGTGTTGGCGGGAGCTGTGGGTGGTGCCGGCCGACGACACCAAGCGCTTGTTGCGCATGATCACGTTTCGGCCGTGGATGTTCTCCGGGCCTCGGGTGGAGCAGGCGTCGCTCGAGGACTACGCCGCGGTGTGCACCGCCGAGCTCACCCACCGCGCGGAGAAGGCGAGCTTCGCCGTGTCGCTGATGACCCGAGAGGGCGACCAGGTGCCCGTGCGGGAGTTCACGGAGCTCGAGCCGGCGCGCCAGTTCGTCGAGGAGCTCGCGGCGGCGACGGGTCTCCCGGTTCGTCGCGCCCAGCCGGTCACGGATGCGTCGTCGTAGCGTGCTGAAGCTCGCCGCCCTCGCTGCCGGAGGCTACGCCGCGCTCCTCGGCCTCACCAGGCTGGGCTACCGAAGCGTCTTGTACCCGGCGCCACGCACCGGTCTGGCGGAGGCGCCCCGCGGGGCCGAGCTCCGCACGTTCACCGCCTCCGATGGCGCACCGGTGCAGGCCGCGCTCTACGGGCGCGACGGCGATCCGGCGCTCGTCTACTTTCACGGCAACGGCGAGACCATCGCCGACACGGTGGGTGTGGGCGGCCACCTCGCTCGGCGCGGGCTGCGGTTCGTCGCGGTGGAGTATCGCGGCTACGGCGCCTCCCCCAGCCAGCGGCCGACCGAGCCGGGCCTCTACGCCGACGCGGCGGGCGTGCTCGAGACGCTCGTCGCGGAGGGGACGCCGGTCGAGCGCATCACGGTGTGGGGCAACTCGCTCGGCTCCGGGGTCGCGGTCGAGATGGCCGCGCGGGGGCTCGCGTCCCGGCTCGTGCTCCAGGCGCCGTTCACCTCCATCCCGGCGGTGGCGCAGAGCTTCGCGCCGATGTTGCCGATGAGGTGGCTCATGGGCGACCGTTACGACAACCTCGACAAGGCGAAGCGGGTGCGGGTGCCTACCCTCATCCTCCACGGGGATCGGGATCGGGTGGTGCCCTACGCCATGGGACGTGAGCTCGCAGGGGCCATCGACGGCGCGGAGCTCGTGACCGTCGCGGGGGCGGGGCACAACGATCTGTTCGCGATCGCGCCCGACCGCCTCGACCTCGACGTGGCGCGCTGGGCGGCGCGCTAGCGGGCGACGGGCGGGCGACGGGCGGGCGACGGGCGGCCCGGAGCCGGGAACGGTGGCCCGGGCCGGAAGCCGTTGTGTGGCCGAAAGGAGAGGGGTAGCCTAAGCTTGAGCTTCAGTGTGAACGTCGCGACGGACCCAAGGCTTGTCGGAGGTCGCTATGCCTTGCTCGGCCAGCTCGGCAAGGGCGCCATGGGCTCGGTGTGGCTCGCGATGGACACTCGCCTCGACCGCGAGGTCGCGATCAAGGTGTTGGGGCCGCTGTGGGCGCACAGCGACGACGCCTACGCCCGGTTCGAGCGAGAAGCGATGGCCGCGGCCAAGCTGCGGAGCCCTCACATCGTGCAGGTGCTCGATTTCGGGTTCGAGCAGGGGCGCCCGTTCATCGTGATGGAACGCGTGGTGGGGGAAGACCTCCGGGTTCGCCTCAAGCAGAGCGGTCGGCTCGGGTTGAAGCAGACCGCGGGCATCCTGCTCCAGATTTGCCAGGGGCTGCGCGTGGCGCACAAGGCGGGGGTGGTCCACCGCGACATCAAGCCGGCCAACGTCATGCTCGACCGCTCGATGGCCGATGAAGAGCTCGTGAAGATCCTCGATTTCGGCGTCGCCAAAGCTCCCGCCGATCGGCAGACCGACTCGACGAAGGCCGGGGCCCTCCTCGGCACGCCGCAGTACATGGCGCCCGAGCAAGCGCGAGGCTTGCCCGACGTGGATCAGCGCGCGGATCTGTGGTCGGTGGCGGTGATCGCGTACCAAGCGCTCACGGGGCGGCTGCCGTTCCATGGCGACACCGTGACGGACACCGTGGTCAAGATCTGCACCGAGGCGCCCATCCCGCCCACCCGACTCCGGCCCGAGCTCCCGCCCATCGTGGATCAGTTCTTCGAGACCGCCTTCCGCGTGGACAAGGAGCGCCGCTTCCAGTCGGCGCGACAGCTCACGCAGGCGTTCTTCCAGCTCCTCGGAGGGGAGTCGCCCTCGTTCGGCACGAGCATGACGATGTCGGGGATCGGGCGGGTGGTCGGGCCTCCGCTGCCCCCCCGGCGCGACGACGACGACGACGACGAGCTTGGCGACGAGGTGACGTCGGTGCACGACGTTCGCACGCTCGTGCCCGGCTCCCAGAGCGCACCGCAGGCGTCCTGGCCCTCGATGCCGTTCGACTCGTATCCGTCGCAGCCGGCAGACTTTGGCGTGTCCTCGCCGTCGTCGAGCGGCGTCGTCCCCCCCGGCGCGGCCCTCCACGCGCCCGCGGTCGCCCAGCCCGCGGTCGCCCAGCCCGCGGTCGCCCAGCCCACGGTCGCCCAGCCCGCGGTCGCCCAGCCCACCGCCGCCGACTCTCACAGCGGCCACGTGCCAACCGCGCACTCCATCGCCGGCTCGAGCGCCCTCGACGCGGCGCTCGCGGCCGCGACCACCGAGGTCCCGGCGCCCAAGCGGCGAGCGCGCGACGTCCTCGCCGTCGCGGCGGTGCTGGGAGTGATCGCGGCGCTCGTCGTCGTGGCCCTCCGGATGGTGGGCTCCACCACCGCTTCGACCGACACGCCCGACGACGCGGCGGCATCGAACGTGGAAGCGGCGACGCCCGATCCGGAGGCGGCCGACGCTCCGAGCGCGGCCGCGCCCCCGCGCCCGAGCGCCTCCCCACCCGCGGAGCCCAGCGCGGGGGACGAATCGACCGGAGACACCGAGCAAGCGCCGCCCACCGAGCCGGTACCCGCCACCTCCGACACGCCCTCTGCGCGGCCATCGGCGACCGCGCTGCCGGTCCCACGACCGCGGCGACCCGTCCCCGGGGGGCCGGCCGCCCCCAAGCCCGCACCCGGCGGCGGCGACATCTTCGACCGCTACTGATCGGCGGCGCGCGCGGCCGCTCGAGCGCCTGAACACCCCTGCCCGAGCTCGGAGCCTCGGACGCAGGCGGTCGCAGCGCAAGGCTCGCGTGGGCTCACGGCGTGACGGTGATCCGGGCGTAGGAGCCGCCGTCCCAGCCCCCGTTCAGCACGAGGCCTTCGCACGATGACTCGGCGGTGATGATGAAGGTGTTCACCCCGCCTTCGTTGTAGGCGTTCACGCCCCCCGCGCTGAGGTTCCAGGTGTTGACCTGCTCGAGCGGATCGCAGTCGCAGCTGCCCCCGACCAGGTTGAACGAGCCCGCCGCGGCGCCGTTCAGGGTGGGCGCCTTCGCGGTGTTCGAGCCGCACCAGATGCCGTGGTAGAGCTCGATGGTCACCGCCCCTACCTGGAACGGCGTCGTGTCGTTCCACGAGAAGCCCCACTGCTGTCCGGCCGCGCACGAGGTGTAGGGGGCTCGGCTCGGGGTGGCCGAACAGTTGTTGGGCAGGTTCACGAGGTTGCCGAGCTTCACGAAGTACTGGCGGATCTCGAACGTACAGCCCGCGCTGCAGCCATCGCCCCCGACGGTGTTGCCGTCGTCGCACTGCTCGCCGGCGGCCTGGTTCAGGTTGCCGTCCCCACACACCACCGGCGTGCAGTCGTCGTCGCAGGTCGCTGTCTCGCCGCCGCCGTCGCACGCCTCTCCCGCCGCTTGGTTGACGTTGCCGTCGCCGCACGACACGGCCGTGCAGTCGTCGTCACACGAGGCCGTCTCTACGCCGTCGTCGCAGACCTCGCCCACGAAGGGGTTGACCTTGCCGTCCTGGCAGACAGGGAAGGTGCAGTCGTCGTCGCAGGTCGCGGTCATCTGCCCGTCGTCGCACTGCTCGCCGGCGGCTTCGTTGACCTCACCGTCGCCGCAGGAGGTTGGGATACACGTGTCCGTGCAGTCCTCCGACGGGCCGCCGTCGTCACAGAGCTCGCTGGCCGTGGTGTTCACGACCCCGTCGCCACACTCGGCGGCGGTACAGTCGGCGTCGCAGGAGAACGACTCGCCCTCATCGTCGCAGGTCTCGCCGAGCGCGGCGTTCACCTTGCCGTCGCCACACACCGCCATCGTGCAGTCGGCGTTGCAGGTCGCCGTCTCGCCGGGGGTCCCCGCGCCATCGCCATCACAGGCCTCGGAGCCGTTGACGACCCCATCGCCGCAGCGTGGCGGCAGGCAAATTTGATCGCACACGCCGTCCTGGCAGTCTGTCCCCACCAGACAATCATCGCCCAGCGCGCATGGCGCGCAGCTGCCGCCACCGCAGTCGATGTCGGTCTCGTCCCCGTTCTTCTCGCCGTCGGCGCACTCGACGGAGGCGCAGACGAGCGTGTTCGGATCACAGGCGCCGCTCTCGCAGTCGGCGTCGGCGAGGCAGTGGGCCCCGGCGCCGCAAGGCGCGCAGGGACCGCCGCAGTCCACGTCGGTCTCCCCCGTGGAGCGAGCGCCGTCGGAGCACAGGCCGGAGTCGCCCCAGCCGAGTCGCGCTTCGGGATTGACGCACGCCCCGACGATGACGACGAGCGACAAGAGCGCGAAGGGGGAGCGGCGGTGACGCATGGGATGCGGGGCCTGCGTGATGAACACGCTGGCGCTCCCCTCAGGATATTCGCGTCCCGAGAGCCAGTTCAAGGACCCAGTTGTCGGACGGGACGACCTCGGCGTGCGAGTGCCCAGCACCTGTCGCGCCACGCTGCTCCGGCAACGGGCGTCGGATCGGACGTCAGACCGCTTCGCCTCGGTGGAGACGACGCCTTCGCGACGCGGCTGAGCGCGTGAGCCGCTCCCCCCGCGGCGCGCGTGAACGTTGAGGAATCCGTCGATCTTGCGCGCTCGCGCGACGGCTCGCGCAAGAACCGCCCGCCGAGATCGTTACAACCCGCGAGGCTGGCGCGAAGCTTGTCTTGGCACACGCCTTGCGCAACGGTCGCGATGCACGAGATCCAAGCGCCAGGGCGACCGGGGCAGGCGAACGCAGCCCCCACAACGCGCGTCCTCGACTGGGTCGTCCCCGCGGTCATCATCGTCGCCGCTCCGCCCACCGTGGTGCTCCTGTGGATGGCCGCAGTGCACTTCGACGGCTCGCTGCTCGCGCTCCTCGACGATCTCGCACGCGTGGCCGCCCTGTGGCCGTGGCCGAGCCCGAGCGCGCTCGCCATCCTCGGGGGCTGGGTCGCCCTCCAGACGCTGCTCCTCGTCGTGCTCCCCGGCGACGAGCTGCGGGGCCCGCCGACGCCGATGGGAGATCGGCCGCGCTACAAGAAGAACGGCGTCCTCGCGTTCGTCGTCACCCACGCGCTCTTGCTCGGCGCGAGCGGGCTCGATCTCATCGCGCTGTCCGCTGTCTACGACCGGTTCGGCGAGCTGCTCGTCACAGCGAGCCTGGGAGGGATGTTGCTCGCGGTGGCGCTGTTCGTGAAGGGCACGCGCGCGCCGTCGTGCGCCGACGCGGGTCGCCGCGGCCACCCTATCGCCGACTTCTTCCGGGGCGTGGAGCTGCACCCCCGCGTGGGCGGCATCGAGCTCAAGCAGCTCGTCAACTGCCGCGTCGCCATGATGGGCTGGAGCGCCATCGTGCTGTCGTTCGCGGTCAAGCACCTCGCCCTCCACGGCTCCATCTCCCCCGCGATGGCCGCCTCCGCCGGCGTGAGCATGCTCTACGTGCTGAAGTTCTTCGCCGAAGAAGGCGACTACTTCGCTTCGCTCGACATCACCCACGATCGTTTCGGTTTCTACCTCGCGTGGGGGATCCTCGCGTGGCTCCCCGGCATGTACACACTCGCGCCGCTCTACCTCGTCGCGCAGCCGGGCACGCTCTCGATCGCTGGCGCCGTTGTCGTGGTGAGCCTGGGCCTCTTGGCGGTGGCGCTCAACCGCCAGGCCGACCGACAGCGACACCACGTCCGCGCCACGGGCGGCGACACCCGCGTCTGGGGACGCGCCCCGGTGCTCATCCACGCCAGCTACACGACCGGGGATGGCCTCGTGCGCGAGAGCCTGCTGCTCGCCTCCGGCTGGTGGGGCGTGGCGCGCCACTTCTCCTATGTCCCTGAGCTCGCGGTGGCCATCCTCCTCACGGTGCCCACCGGCATGACCCACGCGCTCCCGTGGATCTACCCGGCGTACCTCTTCGTCCTGCTGGTGCACCGCACCAAGCGTGACGACGCGCGCTGCCGCGCGAAGTACGGCGACGCCTGGGACGAGTACTGCGAGCGAGTCCCCTGGCGCATCCTCCCCGGCGTCTATTGAGTCGGGCCGCCGACCTTCGGGAGGGTGACCATCTGGACAAACCTACATGCCCCTACGTTGCCCTGGTGGAGCCGTACCCGTTAGCCTCTCAGCATGCCGGGCTCTCTGTGCGTGACCGATGGCACCTTCCGCCCCATCGGAGGGGCGAGCGCTGCGCTCGCGGCCTTCGTCCTGCTCGTGGTCGCCGGCGTCGCGCCGGCGGTTCACGCGCAGACTCCCACGCAGAAGGCGGCCGCTGCGGCGCGGTTCGAGGAGGCGCGCAAGCTCTACAAGGCGGGCAAGCTCGAGCAAGCGTGTCCGAAGTTCGTGGAGAGCTACGAGCTCGAGCCGACGATCGGGACGATGCTCAACATCGCTCGCTGCTACGAGGATCAAGGCAAGCTCGCGAGCGCTTGGGTGAGCTACAACCAGGTCGCGGCGGAGGCCAAACAAGCGGGCCAGCGCGACCGCGCCGCCTATGCGAACAAGAAGGCCAACGAGCTGAAGCCGAAGGTCGGAACGCTGACCATCGAGGTGACCACCCCGCTCGACGACATGAAGATCGAGCGCGGCGAGGAGGTCGTCCCCGAGGCCGCGTGGGGGATCGCAGTGCCCATCGACGCGGGCGAGCACACGATCGTCGTCACCGCCCCCGGCAAGCAGCCGTGGTCGCACACGGTGACGCTCGGCGCGCGTGCGGAGGCGCTGGTGGTGACGGTGCCGGCCCTCGAGGACGTCCCGGTGGAGCCGGTGCCAGCGGCCGAGCCCGCGGACGGAGACGCGGGGATCGACGGCGCGGACGCGACCGAGGGGGGCTCGATCCTGCCGGTGCTCGGATGGGTCGCGATCGGCGTCGGCCTCGCCGGGGTGGGGGCAGGGGTGGGCCTGCGCGTGGTCGCCCTCAACAAGGATGACGAGTCGCTCGCTCACTGCGATCCGAACGACGTCACCTTCTGCAACGCCGAGGGGGTGGCGCTGCGCGAGGAGGCGACGGGTCTACAGCTCGGCTCGCTCATCGCGTTCGTCGCGGGCGGGGTGATCGCTGCCACCGGCGTCGTGTTGGTGGTCGCCGACGCGGCCGCCGATGACGACCCGAGCGACGTTGGCGCTGCGCTGCAAGTTGTCCCGATCGTGAGCCCGTCGAGCCTGGGCCTGTCGGTGGGCGCTCGTTTCTGACTGGGACCGCGGGCCGCGGCGGGAGGCGCTCACGACCTCACCGGGAGAGCCCCGGGCTCTCGCGAAGCGCGCTTGCGCTTTGTGTCGAGGCAACAAGCGCAGGCCCGCGCGTTGCGGCTCGCTCTCAGCCGTCGCCGGGGCGCCGCAGCGCCAAGACCCGCCCCTCGGGGGGAGGATCGGTTGGGGGCAGCTTCACGATGAGGTGCTCGAGGGCGGAGTGGCCTCGCTGCAGCACGCCTTCGGCGCCGGGCTCGGAGAAGCCGCCTTCGAAGCCGAGGATCACGAAGTAGACGCCGGCGACCGAGCGGGTCATGAAGGTGAAGCTCCCGTAGCGATCGGTGCGGTGAAAGGAGCCGACGCTCCGCGGCTCGGCGGCCGCCGCCGCGCGGGCGAGCCGGATCCCGACCGCGGCGACGAGGAGGCGCCGCGCCGAGGCCTCGCTCCCCGCTGCCCCCTCGCGGAGCAGCGCCGGCCACCGGGACGAATCGGCGACGAGCTCGCCCGGATCGGCGTCGCCCACGCTCTCTGCGAGCTCGAGCATGGCGTCGATCTCGTCGGGGATCTCGGCGTGAGAGCGCCCCCAGACCACCGGGGAGGAGGCGTCGACGAGCACCGCCGCCACCGCCCGCGCCCGCACGCACAGGCCGTTGAGCTCGGCGTCGATCTCGGTGGGGAGGGTGCGCCGCGCCAAGGCCGCCGGCCCGTCCGACGGCGGCGCCTCGGCGGTGGCGGAGAAGGCGTCGACGAGCGCGATCAACGTGTTGGCCGCGTCTTCGGGGGGCGCCCCCTCGAACACCGCCACGACGCGTCGATCCGCGTTGAGGGCCACCCACACCGAGTCGTCTCCGACCGGCGGGGACCCCCCGATCTCGATACGCGCGTCGGCGGCCGCGAGGCGCTGCCGCACGAGCTCCAAGAATCTGAGCGCCGACGCGTCACTCATCGCGAGACACCGTAGCCAGGTTCCACCCCCGACACTATCGACAATGACAAGGGGACCACGTAAAAGCCGAGGGATGCGCCCTATCGCGAGCTGGCTCCCGGGGGTCCTGGCGCTGGTCGTCGCGGGGTGCCCGAGAGGTCCCGAGCCGCCCAGAGAGCTCCCCCCGACGACGGCAGCCGCGGTCGTGACGCCGGAGCCGAGCGCGCCGCTTCCAGTGCAAGAGCCGGCACCCACCCCGAGCGCGGCCGCGAGCGCCGAGCCCGCGGCGCCCCCGCCGCCGGTCACGACGGTCGCGCTCGCTCCGGAGAAGCCGTGCACCTTTCGTTGGGCGGCTGCCAATTTCGAGGGCGACGACGAAGGGTGGACGGTCGTGGGTGTGAGCCGCATCGCCACCGAAGAAGGCGGGGTGTGCAAGGCGTCCGTGCTGTGGGACGTCGACGCAGGGGTGGGCGTGGGCTGCGACGGCGCTCACGATCCGGTGGCCTGCGAGAAATCGCCTCCCTTCGACGTGGAGAGCCTCGACGGCGGGCGCCTCCACACCGGCGGCGCCGCCCCCAGCGGCGAATGGACTGGCATCGAGCTCTCTGACATGAACTTCGATGGGTTCCGTGATCTCTGCGTTCAGAAGATGATGGGCGCGTACAACTACAGCCAGATCTGCTGGTTGTTCGCGCCCGCCAAGGGGATCTTCGAGCGCTACGAGCCGCTCGACGACGTGATCTGGGCGAGCTTCGACCCCGTGAAGCGGCAGATCAAGAACGGCATGCGGCTCGGGGGTCCCGCGTACATGAGCCAGATCCTCGCCTGGGAGAAGGGGGAGCTGGTGGTGCTCGAGCGCGTCGAGACGTTGCTCGGCGAGAAGCCGGACGGCACCCCGCTTTTTGACGACGAGTCGTGGGAGGTGCTGTACCAACGCAAGGGCGGGCGCCTCGTGAAGGTGCGCCAAGGCGTGCGGAAGAGCGGGGACTGAACGGGAGGGGCCGGGAGGCGGTCCATCATGCTCGGCTTGCTCATCAGCCTCACGCTCGCGCTCTTGGTGGTGGTGACGGCCATCACGGCGCTCCGCCGAGGCGAGCTCGAGCTCGGCGAGCGCACGCTCCGGCGGCCCGAGCCCATGTTCTGGATCGTGATCGGAACGGGGGCCGGGCTTTCTGTGTTGATCGCGGTCGTTAGCCTGCGGGCCTTCTTCGAGGTTCACGCCGCCGATGGGGGGCCGCCCGAGCTGTTGGCGCGCGCCGGCGCGCAGATCGCGGTGCCTGCCACATGGCGGCCGATGCCCGAGCTCGAGGCGCTGATGGGGGAGGGGTCGGACCACGTGGTCGCGGTGGCGGGCGAGGGGGCGGAGCTCCTGGTGCTCTGGCCCCCGACCCGGCCGCTCCCCGACGGAGGCGCGGTGGACGTCGAGGCAGCGGCGGACGCGATGAAGAGCCCCGCGTTCGGCTACGAGCGTTGGGACGTGCGCTCGTTCGAGGATCACGTGGTGATCGACGCGACCTATCCGTCGCCGCGAGGGCGGGTGGCGGCGCGTCACCTGCTGTTCGATGACGGGGGAGCGCTGCGCGTGGTGACCGCGACGTGCAGCAGCGAGGTGTCGTTCTCGGTCTGTGAGGGGGTGGTGCAGTCGCTGACGCGCGCCCGCTGATCACTCCGGCTCTTCGGGATCGATTTCGTCGCCGGTGGTTCGACGCAGCAGATCGTAGAGGGCGCGCCGGCTCAAGCCCGCGGCGTCGGCGGCGCGGCTCACGTTGCCACGATGACGCGCCATGAGCGCCTCGACATACGCGCGATCGAAGCTCGCGAGGAGCTCGCCCTTGGCGTCCTTGTAGGGCAGGGGGGTGGCCACGCCAGGGAACGTGGCCCCGATGGTGAGCGGTGCGTTGTCGCCGTGACCGAGGTTGAAGACGAGGTCCGAGAACCGCGCCGGCTTCGGGGCGAGCGCGGTGGCCCGTTCGAGCACGTTGCGCAGCTCGCGCACGTTGCCCGGCCAGGCGTAGCCCATCAGCTTGCGGAGGTTGTCGCCGTCCACCTCGTCGGTGATCTTCCCCGCCAACAGCCGCGAGGCGAGACCTTGGATGTCTTCAGGTCGGTGGCGGAGCGGGGGCATCCGCACCTTGACCACGTCGAGCCGGTAGAGGAGGTCGGCGCGGAACGTGCCGCGGCGCGCCTCTGCCCCGAGCTCGCGGTTGGTGGCGGCCACCACCCGTACGTCCACCTCGCGCATGTCGTCCGAGCCCACCTGGCGCACCTGGCCGGTCTCGAGGACGCGCAGCAGCTTGGGCTGCAGCTCGAGGGGGAGCTCTCCGATCTCGTCGAGACAGATGGTGCCCCCGTGCGCCCGCGTGAAGGCGCCAGCCCGATCCTCGACGGCGCCGCTGAAGGCCCCACGCTTGTGCCCGAACAGCTCCGACTCGGCGAGATCGCGCGGCACCGAAGCGCAGTCGAACACCACGTAGGGCCGGCTCGCCCGAAGCGAGGCCTCGTGGACGGCGCGGGCCACGAGCTCCTTGCCGGTGCCGCTCTCCCCCTCGATGAGCACCGTGGCGTCGGTGGGGGCGACCCGCCCGAGCACCGCGAAGACCTCCCGCATCGCCACCGACTCACCAAACAGCGGCCCGAACTGTCGCGACGAGGTAGGGGCCACCTCGCGCACATGGAGGCGCGGCTGCACCACCAACGTGGTGTTGCCCAGCCGCAGCAAGGCCCCGAGCGGCACCTCGGCCTCGGTGATCTTCGTGGCCCCGAGGAAGGTGCCGTTGGTGCTGCCGAGATCCTTGATCGCGATCTTGCCCCCGAGCGACGACACCACCGCGTGCTCGCGCGAGACGGAGCCGTCGGTGAGGGTGAAGTGGCAGCTCGGGCCCGAGCCGATCTTCACCACGCGCTCCACCGACACCTCGCGGCCTTCGTCGGGACCGGACACCACCACCAGCTTGACCGGCACGGTGGCGCTCCGGCCTCCCGCCTCGGCGAGCACTTCGGTTTCGAACTCTCGGCCCGACATCGCCGTGATTGTTACCGTGGCGACCCCTCGATTCACCACAAATCAACGACGCAGCCGCGGCGCGTCGGCGCTGGAGCGTCGCCGCGAGCGCGCGCCCAGCGCTCAGAACGAGCCCGTGACGCCGAGGTAGGCGCCGCCGGGGACAGGGCTCGCCTGCACGCCGACGACCGGCGCGTCGGTCTCTCCACCGAAGATCACCATGAACGTCCCGGCCACGGTGGCCGCCGCACCGACCGCGAGCCCGATGTTGGCCGCGAGCTCGAGGTTGCGCCCGTCGTCGATGAGATCTTGGTCGGCTTGGGTGGTGCACCGCGCTTGGTTGCAGCGCGCCTCAACCTCGCCGAACCGATCGTTGGAGAGCACGCCGCCCACGATGAGCGTGACCCAGCCGGCGACGCCGAGGCCGAGCACCCCGAACCCCGCGATCCTCACCGCCCCCCCTTCGCGTCGCGGCTGCGGCCGGGGCTCGGGCGGTGGCTGGGGAGCGGCGCCGGGGGGCGGCGCCGAGAGATCGATCACGACGCTCTTCTCGCTCCCCGCTTGCACGTCGAGGTCGCGGCGGATCGGCGGGCGCCCGGGCGCTCGGACGTCGATCCGCACCCCACCCGGACGCACCACGACGACCTGATCCGCCGGCACGGTCTTGCCCGCGACGTCGATCTCGGTGCCCGGCGGGGCAAGAGACACCGTCACCGTGACGCGGCCGACGCGGTGGGTGAGCTCGGCGAGCTCGGCCTGGGCAGCGTCGCGCGTCTTGACGAAGCGCGGCTCGGTCGCGGCGCGCAGCCGCGCGCGCTCGAGCGTGCGCTGCATCGTCTCGTAGGCCTCCACCGAGCGCCCCATCTCGCGAAGGCACCGGGCCACGTAGAGCATGGCGTTCGGGCTGTCGAGCTCCGCCGCCACCTGCTCGAAGAGCGGCAGCGCCTCGGTGTAGCGCTTCTGGTCGTAGTGCTCCTGCGCAGTGTTGAACAGCTTCACCAGCTCTTGCTCGCGCTCGGCGGAGACTGGAGCGGGAGGCTGCTCGGCGGAGGCCGGTGCGGGGGCGAGCAGCGTTGCGAGCCACAGCCCCGCCACCAGCGTGGAGATCCTCGGCGTCATGGTGCGTCGGGATGATACTCGCCTCGCGGCTCCGCGGGTGACGGTGACGGTGGCGTCGGCGTGGGCGTCGGCGTCGGCGCGGGGAGGCTCGGAGGTTGCGACGTGGTGCGCGTCGGCTGCAGCCTGAAGGACGGGGCCGGCGGAGGGTCCGCCGTCGGGGGAGAGGACGAGGCCGCCGCTGCCGTCGCCACGGTGGCTGCGGTCACGTGCGCCACGGCGGTCGGAGCGATAGGCGCCGCGGAGGGGACCGGCGCGGTGGTCACCGCCGGGCGCTCGGGAGCGGCGGAAGGGGAGGTCTCCCCCCGGGTCGCCGCCCAGAACACCCCTGCGCCGAGGCCCGCGGTCAGCAGCGCCACCGCCGCCACCGAGGTCCACGCTCGTTGCTTGGGGATGACCACCGATGTGTCGTCGAAGTCGGAGCCTCCGCGCGAGACGGGGCTCACCGTGGGCTCCTCCTCGGCGCCCGCGTGCTCCTCCCCGGCGCTCGGCCCGAGCTCGATCGCGTAGGCGGCGCGCAGCACCGCAGCCACCTCGGGCGGGGGACGATCGTGCATGGTGGTGCGCCCCGGGACGACGACATCGACGGCGGGGAACCGAGGGGGAGCCGCGGCGCTGCCCTCCTCCGCCGCGCCGGGGGTCACCATCGTGGACGACCCCAAGATGGGTGTGTTCACTGCCGGCTCGGCGACCGTGGCGGGGGCGACCGTGGATGGGGCAACCGAGGCCGAGGCGATCGTGGCTGGGGCGCCCGTGGATGGGCCGACCGTGGATGGGCCGACCGTGGCTGGGCCCGCCTCTTCGCCGACGCGACGGGTGGGCGGCGCGGCGTCACCCAGGGCGGCGAGGAGCTCTTTCGGGCGGGGGTCCTCGTCGCTCTCCCCGAAGGTGGAGGCCGCCGGATAGGTCATCTTTTCGAGCTGGGCCACCGGCCCCACCTCGCGATGCTTCGCGATCCGAACCCCGCTCGCCTCGGCCGCGAGCTCGAGCGCCTCGGCGAACACCAGGGCCGAGGCGTAGCGCGCGCCGTCTCGCTGGATCGCCTGCATGCAGGCCCGATCGATGGGCTCGGGCACCTCGGGCCGCAGGTCGCGCACCGTTTGCTCTGGCCCCGCGAGCACGGCGCAGGCCACCGCCGCCTCGTTGCTCCCGGTGAACAGGCGCTTGCCGGTGAGCATCTCCCACAACACACAGCCCGCGGCGTACACGTCGGTGGTGCGGGTGATCGGCGCATCCTCGAGCTGTTCGGGCGACATGTACGGCAGCTTCCCCTTGAGCTGCCCGCTGCGCGTGGAGGTGAGCCGGGCCTCTGCGTAAGCGATCCCGAAGTCGGTGATGCGCGACATGCCGTCGACTCCTACCAAGAGGTTGTGCGGCGAGACGTCGCGATGCACCAGGTTGAGCGGCTGACCGCGCATGTCCGTGAGCTCGTGGGCCGCGTGGAGGCCGGCGAGCGCGTCGAGGAAGATGCGCAGGGCCACGGGGACGGGGAGGGGGGCGCGACTCTTCCGGCGCGCGGTGAGGATGGCCTGAAGGGAGGCACCCTCGACGTACTCCATCACGATGTAGCGGCCGTCGTCGGCGACATCGAGCGTGGGCACGACGTTGGGGTGGCGGATCTGCGCCGCCAGCCGGGCCTCGTCGAGGAACATCGTGGAGAAGGACGGCTCCTCTGCGATGTGGTCGTGCATCACCTTGATCGCGACGAGCCGCTCGAAACCGCCAGCTCCGACGTGGCGGCCGAGAAAGACGCTGGCCATGCCTCCGGAGGCGATCCGGTGCAGGGTCTCGTAGCGTCCGTAGCTTCGCCGCGTCATCCGAGGTTGTGGGAGGAGCATATCCGACTCCGGGAGCGGCCGCAGAGGTACAATCTCTCCGCCCATGGAACCCTCCCGTCAGCGGCCGCTCGCCGCCTTCGTCGTGGCGTTGAGCTCGCTCGCAAGCTGCACGCCGTCGATCGAGCAGGTTGCCCTGCGGTCGCCAGGGGATCACGAGGTGGCCTTCGAGCATCGGGGCGGTGCCCGCGAGGCGCTCATCCACGTTCCCCCGCGCGTGGACGAGGAGGGCGCGGTGCCCCTGGTCGTGGTGCTCCACGGCGCGGGCTCCTCGCCTTCGGCGATGGCCGAGGTGACCGGGTTCGACCGCATCGCGGATCGCGAGGGTTTCGTGACCGCCTACCCGGGGGCGCTCGGGATCGCGCACGGCATGTGGCGGACCTGGAACACCGGCGGCTGCTTCGCCCCCGCGTGCTGGTTCGGCGTGGACGACGTGGGCATGGTCGCCACGCTCATCGATGAGCTCGAGCGCCGGCTGCCCATCGATCCCACCCGGGTGTATCTGGTCGGCTACTCCAACGGCGGAGCGCTGGCCCTCGATGTGGCGGCGCGGATGACCGAGCGCTTCGCCGGCCTCGCGGTGTACGCGGCCACCATGAAGGCGGATGGTCCCGTCATCGGCCCGCTCCTGCGCGTGCGCCGCCCGGCCGTCCCGCTCAGCGTGATGACTCTCCACGCCGAGCACGACCCGTGGATCCCGCGCGATGGCGACGAGCGACTCTCCTTCACCGAGCTATCGCAAGCCCACATCGGGCAGTTCTGGGCGGCGTCGGCGCGGTGCCCACAGAGGGCCTCACGCCACGTCGAGCACGACGGCGCGGTGCGGGTGGCGCACTACCGCGGCTGTGCCGAGCACACCGAGGTGAAGCAGCTGTCGCTCGCGGGCTGGCACCACGAGTGGCCGGGGCCCGAGAACCTCGACTGCAAGCCCGAAGGCGATCCGCTGCGCCACTTCGACGCGGCAGAGACGATCTGGTCGTTCCTGCGCGACAAGCGGCGCGCCCCCGCCGCCCCGCCCGCGGAAGTGGGGGGGTGACGACGCGCGCGCCCGGCCTGGAGACGCCCAGCCCGCGCCCCCACCTTGACGGGCCCAGGCTGCACCGCCGGCGCCGAACCGCTCACATCGTGTCGGGGCCGAAGCGCTGCCCCCCGATCGCGATGCCCTCGAACACCACCGCGAGGTAGATCAGGGGAGGGCCGGGGAGCGCCTCCACGCGATGGATGCCGTCGACGGGTCGCATGCGGCCGATGTCGCCGGGGCCGAGCACGCGCCCGTCGCGACTGTCTCGGCAGCGGCCCTGCACCACCAGCACCGCCTCGTCTCCCGCGTGCTCGTGGTCGGGGAACACCCCCTCGGCGTCGATGCGCACGAAACCGGTGATCGCACCGCGAACGCGCTCGCCGCCGTCGACGTGGTAGAGCCGAACGTCGGGCAAGGGGCTGTCCTCCCAGACGCCGCGATCGTCGACACCGTCGAGGAGCGCGCGCGCTCGCGCGACGTCGACGTCGAGCAAGCGGGCCACGTCGTCCGCAAAGCGGTGGAGGCGCCCGCCCATGCCCACCTCGTCGAGCAGCCGGGCGCGGAGCTCGGGCGGCGGGGGACGACTGCCTTGGAACGCGCTGGCCATCTCGGCCAAGAGCTCGGCGTCGGCGTCGCCGTCGTCGATCAGCTCTTGCAAGAGGTCGCGCTCGCCCTTTCGGCCCCGGCTCGGCGGCACATCGCTGTGGCTCATGACGCCTCCATCCCGCCCGGGCCGAGGGCCTGACGGAGCTTCTGCATCGCCGCCGCCGCGCGCGACTTCACCGTGCCCACGGGGATGCCGATCTGGCGCGCGATCTCGCTCGCGCTCATGCCCGCGAAGTAGCTCAGCACGATCACGGTGCTCTGCTCCTCGGGGAGCTGTTCGAGCGCCGCCTGCAGCTGCGCGCCGTCGGGCCCGGGCGCCGCCGCCCCGTCGGCGCCGCGCACGAGCCGGTCGGTGATCTCGGACGCCTTCTCACGGCGGGCGGCGAGCCGCAGGCGGTCGAGCGCGCGGCTCCGCATGCGCAGCCGCATCCACGTGCCCACCTTGCCACGCGCAGGGTCGTAGTCGCCGGCCTTCTGCCAGATCTCGACGAAGACGTCGTGGAGCAGATCTTCGGCCTCGCGGCGGCTCCCCAAGATGCGCTCGCCGACCGTGAGCATCACCGGCGCGTGCCGATCGTAGAGGCGGCCAAGCGCTTGATGCTCGCCGTCGCAGAGCGCCATCAGATCGCGAAGATCGGCGTCCTGGTCCCCTTCCATCGGGGAAAGCGTGACCCAGCATGCGACGAGAAACAAGTCGTCCATGCGAGGCAGAGATTGGCGGAGACACATCGTGTGTCAGCTCTACGGGGCGCGACGGGCACCGGATCGGCGGCCACGAAATTTTCTGGGCCGCCGCTGTAACCGCTGTGCGCCTCCGGTGTACGCGCCCCGTTTGGCCCGGCCGCCCGCGCTCCCTCGGTGAGGGCGCGTCAGGTGGTGCGAACGATGTGGTAGCTCTTCTTGCCCGAGCGCAGCACGAGCATCGTCTCGGTGCCCAGATCCGCGACGGTGAGCGAGCGGTCGTGGTCGGTGGCCCGGAGGTTGTTCACGTACACCCCGCCCCCTTCGACCAGGCGTCGGGCCGCCCCTTTCGACTTGGCGAGCCCGGTCTTCGCGAGCAGCTCGACGAGGAGGACGCCGCGCTGGAGCTCCTCGCGAGCGATGGTCGAAGACGGCACGTCGGCGAGGAGAGGCTCGAGATCCGCGTCCCCGAGCGCGTCGAGCGAGCCTCCGAACATCACCTGGCTCGCGGCCACCGCGCGGCGGAGCGCGTCGTCGCCGTGCACGAAGGTGGTCACGTCTTCGGCGAGGGTGCGCTGCCCGAGGCGCTGGTGCGGGGCGCGCTCGTGCTCGCGCACGATGTCCCCGAGCTCGGCGAGCGGGCGCCAGGAGAACATCCGCAACAGGCGCGCGACGTCCGCGTCCTCCACGTTGAGCCAATACTGGTAGAAGGCGTAGGGCGAGCACTGGACGGGGTCGAGCCACACCCGCGTCCCCGCCGCCGTCTTGCCCATCTTCTGGCCGCGCGAGTCGAGCAAGAGCGGCGTGATCATGCCGAAGAGCGAGCCGCCGTGCATCTTTCGGTAGAGCTCGATCCCCGCCGTGATGTTGCCCCACTGATCCGAGCCACCCACCTGGAGCTTGCAGCCGTGGTCGCGGGCGAGGACGACGAAGTCGTACGCCTGCAGGAGCATGTAGGAGAACTCGGTGTAGCTGATCCCCTGGTCGCGATCCTCGAGCCGCGCCCGAACCGACTCCTTGGCCATCATGTAGTTGACGGTGATGTACTTGCCGACGTCGCGGAGGAAGTCGAGGTAGCCGATGGGCGCGAACCAGTCGTGGTTGTTGACCATCACCGCGTCGGTCGGGCCGTCGCCGAACTCGAGGAACCGCGAGAGCTGGGCCTTGATGGCGGCCACGTTGGCGGCCAGCGCGTCGCGGTCGAGGAGGTTGCGCTCCTCGCTCTTGCCCGAGGGATCGCCCACCATGCCGGTCGCCCCGCCCACGAGGGCGAAGGGCTTGTGCCCGCCGCGCTGGAGGCGCGCCATCGTCATGATCTGCACGAGGCTGCCCGCGTGGAGGCTGGTGGAGGTGGGGTCGAAGCCGATGTAAAACGAGACTGTTTCGTTTTGCATCAGCTGGGTGAGCTCGGCGCGGGCGGTGACGTCCTGCACCAGACCACGCGCGTCGAGCTCCTCGAGGATCGGTTGCGCTGCCACGGGCGCAGCATAGACCGCCGGGTGAAGCCGAGTGAAGAGACCGAGTGAAGAGACCGAGTGAAGAGACCGAGTGAAGAGACCGAGTGAAGGAGCCGTGTCGGAGCGTGCCGTGTCGTCGGCGGCGACGCACAACGCGCTTTCATCGGACGCCAGCGGCCGGATACACTGGTCATGATCGCCGTGTCATGGTTTTGGCCCAGTCCGAGAGAATTGTCGCGCAGTTACGTGTGGTATCGGACTTGCTGTGGGCCTAGCCAAGTGACTTAGGGCTGGAGGAACTAGTGACCTACGAAAAAGCTTTTGGATTGAGCCTGTTGAGCGCGTTGCTGGTCGGTTCGACTGCCTGTGATCCGCTCGGCGGGGTGACGGGCCAGTATGGCGAGCTCGGCAACGGGAAATTCACCTACCACTGTGTCGACGACTCGGACGCGCTCTGCGACGACGGCGCGAGCGCGATCGCGCTCAA
Source organism: uncultured Polyangiaceae bacterium (assembly GCA_964401935.1). Taxonomy (GTDB): domain Bacteria; phylum Myxococcota_A; class Polyangia; order Polyangiales; family Polyangiaceae; genus JAPYTK01. Next base: position 45,156 of record CAYOAL010000043.1, on the reverse strand, counting down.
CGTCGACGTCGCGGTGGGCGCCTCGTTCGACATGACGTTCACCGCGACCGATCAGGGCACGGGCAGGGTGATCCCAGCGTCCAGCGCCTACCTCGCCAGCGCCGGCACTGATCGCTTCACGGCGGTGAAGCCGGGCCTGGTGGGGTTGATCGGTCGCCGCGGCGACCGCGATCTCGACGTGATGCACATCACCCTCACAGAGGTCGCGGAGGTCCGTGTCGAGGCGCGCCCGCTCGGTGACGTCGGCTCCGTGGTGGCGAACGCCGAGTCGGTGGACGTCACGCAGGGCTCCGCCCTGATCCTGCGCGCGATGCCGTGGGGAGAGAGCGGGATGCTCGCGGGTTCCCTCGGGGCCACGTGGTCGAGCGCCGACGCCGCCATCGCGAGCGTCACCGGCTCGCCGGACGACAACCAGATCCAGGTGGCGGCGGTCGCCGAGGGCATGACCACGGTCACCGTGGGTCTCGGCGACCACCAGAAGGTGATCACCATCAACGTGCTCCCCGCGGGCCAAGGTGGCGCGGGTGGCGAAGGGGGTGAAGGGGGAGCCGGCGGCGCGGGCGGCGTCGGTGGAGCAGGTGGAGCCGGCGGCGCCGGCGGAGCGGGAGGAAACTGAACATGAAAGCTGGGCTTTGGGCATTGGTCGCGGTGGCGCTCGGCGCAACCGGTTGTGCGGAAGACATCAAGCTCGACTTTCGGATCCAGTCGGCGCCTCCGGGCACGGCGCACTTCGATTCGCGCTCGATCGACATCACGGAGGGGCTCGCGGTGGTGGCGGTAGCCGTCCCTCTCGAAGAGGACGACGATCGCCTCGACTGGGAGACCAGCGTCGAGCTCGACACGCTGAACCCTCAAGTGTTGACGGTCACCCGGCTCGAGTACCCCGAGGACGAAGAAGACCGCAAAGAGGAGTCGCGGCGCAACGGCGACTGGTACTTCACGTTCGCCGCCGCCTCGGTGGGAAACACCACGCTCGAGTACTACGTCGACGGCGACTTCGAGGGCGAGATCACCGTCCGGGTGATCCCCCAGTAGTCACGTGAGCGCCTGGCCCCCGCAAGCTCGACCGCGGCTTGCGGGGAGCGTCCGCCTCAAGGGCGCCGCGTGGGCTGGTTTTGGCGGGCACCGTGCGTCGCGCTCACGCGGAGCGGCGGCGCGGGCTGCACTCGGCGGCCAGGGCCTCGAGGGGGATCGAGCGCGCTCCGAGCACGGCGCCGTGATTCGCGCAGAGCACGGCCCAGCCGTCGAGCATCCGCCGAACCCCCAGCATGCGCGGATCCGCGACGCCACAGACGGCGCAGGCGTGCCCGGAGGGTTCACCGGGCTCCGCCGGCGCGTGGCACGCGTGGCACGCCTCGGCGAAGCGGTCGGCGTCGGCCAACGCGATCAGTGGGCGGTTGCACGTGGGACAGCATCTCGGGTTGGCGCGCCGCTTCACAGCGCGACTGTGTGCGCGACCACTCGATCGGGCCAACTTCGACGTGCGCCTCGCGCGCGCGCTCGCGCCGGATCGCGGCGGCACGTGGAACTCGCTGCCAACTCGCGGGGAGAGGACTAAAGTGGCGGCCATGGCTCTCGAGGAACGCGCCCGTGCGCTGAGAAGTCGGATCGACGAGAGGTCGGCCCGCGTCGGCGTGATCGGCATGGGCTACGTGGGCCTGCCGCTCGCCCTCGCGTTCAGCGAGTGCGGCTTCTCGGTGATCGGTTTCGACGTCGATGAAAAGAAGGTGAACGCGCTCGCCCGTGGTGAGAGCTACATCCAGCACCTCGGCCACGAGCGTGTTCTGCGCGCGACGGGGAGCGGGAGGCTCTCGGCGAGCGCCGACTACTCGCAGCTCACCGAGGTGGACGTGGTGCTCATCACCGTGCCCACGCCGCTCACGAAGCAGCGCGAGCCCGACATGCGCTTCGTCGTCGCCACCTGTGAGCAGCTGCGGCCGCACGTGCGGCCCGGATGGCTCGTGGTGCTCGAGTCGACCACGTATCCCGGCACCACCGACGGGCTCGTGCGCGAGCTGCTCGACACCGACGCGGTCCAGGCGGGGCGCGACTACTTCCTCGCTTACTCACCGGAGCGCGAAGACCCTGGCAATCCGCGCTACGACACCAAGACGATCCCCAAGATCGTGGGAGGCTACGACGAGCACGCGCGCGAGCTGGCGGCGGCGCTCTATCGCGCGGCGGTGACGGAGGTGGTCACGGTGTCCTCCACCCGCGCCGCGGAGGCCACCAAGCTCACCGAGAACATCTTCCGAGCGGTGAACATCGCGCTCGTGAACGAGCTCAAGGTGGTTTACGACCGCATGGGCATCGACATCTGGGAGGTGCTCGACGCCGCAGAGACCAAGCCGTTCGGCTTCATGCGCTTCAACCCCGGGCCGGGCCTCGGCGGTCACTGCATCCCGCTCGATCCGTTCTACCTCACCTGGAAGGCGCGCGAGTTCGGGGTGTCGACGCGCTTCGTCGAGCTCGCGGGGGAGGTGAACGTGTCGATGCCGGCCTACGTGGTGGCCAAGCTGCAGGACGCGCTCAACGATCGCGGCCGCGCGCTCAAGGGGAGCCGGGTGCTCCTCCTCGGGCTCGCCTACAAGAAAGACATCGACGACCCGAGAGAGAGCCCCTCGTTCGACCTCCTCGATCGGCTCCTGTCTCGCGGCGCCGCGGTGCAGTACCACGATCCGCACATCCCGGAGGCCCCACGCATGCGCTCCTGGCCGCACCTGCCGCCGCTCCGCTCGATCGCGCTCACTCCCGAGAGCATCGCCGAGTTCGACGCGGTGCTCATCGCCACCGATCATCGCGCCGTCGACTACACGCTGCTGCTCGAGCACGCCGCGCTCATCATCGACACCCGCGGCGTGTACCGCGCCCCCCACGAGCGCGTGGTCAAGGCCTAGCACGCCCACGGCCGCCTCTCGAGACGGACCGAAAAAGACCCGGCGCTCGCGAAGCGTGCCTGGGTGTTGGGGCCCCGAGCGCAGCGCGGTGGGTGGGGCCTTCAGTCGCTGCAGATCCTCACGCGCACCACCGTCAGCTGGGTGCCGGCGGCGCTCGCCCACGCCACCTCGCCGTCGCTCCTGCTCTCGAAGTCTTGGTCGGGGAGCGGGGCGTCGACGGTGGCCTCCACGCCGAGATCCAAAAGCGCGGTGTCGAGCCAGCGAAGCACGGTGTCTCCGCCTGCCGCCGAGCCGAGGAGCAGGCCGCCGTCGTAGTGGGCGAGGCGGCTCACGCCGGACACCGAGAGCGTGCGGTCACCGAGCGGCTGTCCGCTCGGACTGAAGCGGCCGAGGTGGGCCTCGCCGACAGCGTCCTCGTAGGCGAGGACGAAGCCGTCGGCGGTGGCCACGAGCCCACCCAACCGGGTGTTGTAGCCCCCTGCGCAGTTGGCCCCCGGATCGGCGGTGAGCTGGGCGCCCTGGTGGTTGAAGTAGATGCCCTTGCCTGGGTAGCAGTCGGAGATGCAGATGGGGACGAGCCCGTTCGGGCCGTGGGCGATGCGCTGGTCCATGCTGTGGCTGCAGCCCCACCCCCAACCACCGCCGAGGGCCCCCCCGTCGGCGCCGAGGATGCGCAAGGTGTCGCCCTGGTGGCCGATGTTGTCGGGCCAGCGCCGATGGAGGGCGTGGTACGCGGCGTAGCTGCCGTCGCCGCGAGCGACGAGCCGTCCGGTGGTCGCGAATTCACCGAACCACTCGACTCCGATCTCGGCGTGGTTGCCGCCGCCGACCAGGTTGGCGCTGGCCAGCACCGCGCCCGTCGTGTCGAGCCGCACGAAGGTCATGAAGTCGGGCGCGCGCGACACGAGCAAGGCCACGTCGTCCTCGGTGGCGGCCACGCCGAACACCTGGCTGCCCTCCACGCTCAGCTCCGCGCCGAACGGCTGATCCACCGCGTCGAGCCGCAACACCCGCACCGAGCCGCCAGCGGCCCACGCGACCACCGAGCCGAACCCGGCCTGCGCCGTGATCGCGCGCGGTGAGCTCGCGCCGCTGATGGAGAGGTTGGTCACGCGGGTCGCCTCGGTGAGGGTCTCCGCGCTGCACGGGGGGGCGCCGCCGTCCGGGCCACCGCCACCCGAGGAGCTGGCCCCCGCGCCACCCGAGCCAGGTCCCGAACCAGGGCCCGAGCCGGGGCCCGAGCCCGGCGCGCTCGCGCCGCTCCCCGCGCCGCTCCCCGCGCCACCTTGGGCGTCGTCGCCCTCTCCGATGGCACCGCTGCAGGCGAGGCCGAAGCTTAGCGCCAACGCACAACCCACCTCGATGCTCCGCCGCATCTCCCGATGGTACCCGAACTGTGCGCTCGAAGGGGCACCTCAGCGGCGACCGTGGAGTCGTCCGCGACGGCGCACCACGTGGCGCCGAGGGCGAGCTGCGAGCGCCCGCGCGATCTGGGACAGCTCCTCCTCGAGCCGCAGCGGATCGTGGCCGACGGCCGCGGCCTGCTCCCGTCGGGGCGCGAGCGCCGAGTAGTGTCGCGGGAGCACGTGGTCGCGACACAACACGCGGAGACGCTCGATGGTGCTCGGTCCGGTCGGAAGCGGCAACAGCTCGACGTGGTCGTGGCTCTGCGCGTGCTCCTCGAGCCGCCGCAGCACGAGGGCGAGGCTCGTCTCGAGGTGCTCGGGCGCGCACTGATCCAAGAAGTCGTCGTACAAGAGCTGCATCATGGCGCGCGCCTCGTCGATGGGGAGCGTCGCCTCGTGCTCGCGCCCCATGCGACGCACGAGCACCATGAAGGGGAGCGGGTGGCTGCCCGTCTCGCGGATGAGCTGCGGGGCGCGCACGTCGGGCTGGGCATAGGGGAGGTGATCCGGGTTCACGGCCCGGAACCCGCCGCGGCCGTAGAACACGAGGCGAGCCACCGACGCCGGCTCGTTGGGCGAGAAGAACTCCATCTCCGCCGCCAGCGTGAGGCGCATCCCGAAATAGTCGGCGGCCGCCTCCGGGTTGGGGACGGAGATGGCGCCGGTGCTCGCGAGGGCGCCCAGGTACTGCACGGCGATCTCCACGGGGGCGATGCGCAGCCAGAGGCTGAGCGCCGTGCCTCGCGCCTCGGGGAGCACGAAGATGCGCGCGAGGTACACCAAGCAGAGATCGGTGGCGTAGGCGGCGTTGTAGAGGACGCAACCGTCCCGCACGCCACAGATCCGTCCGGCGCGGTCCTTGGCGACCAGGATGAAATAGCGCACGAAGGTGCCGCTCGCCGTCGGCACGAGCGGGTCGTCGCTGAGGAAGGCGCGCACGGCCTCCTCGTGCTCCATCTCGCCGCGGGCCCCGAACGCCTCCCAGAGCAACCCGAAGGCGGCCGGGAAGTCGGGATCGTCCGGCCCCTCCACGACCTCGACCGAGAAGCCACGCAGCTCCCGCTCGACCATGTCCACCACGTCGCGGTGGAACAGATCCGTCATGCAGAGCCGGAGGCGTTTGTCTGTCATGGGGCCGTCCGCGCCGATGGGGTCGCCTTCCGCCCGATTGTGACAGCTCCACCGCTCCCGGCAACGGGTTCCTTGGGGCACGGTTCCATGGGCGCTGTTCCGTGGGGTCGGGGGTGCCGACGCGCTCAGGTCTTCTGGCGGGCGAGCAGCTCGCGGGCGAGCGCCGGGGGGGAGAGGCGCGCGAGGGCCGCGATGACACGGTTCTGGAGCCCATTCACCCACACCGCGTCGCCGCGCATCACCGCCGCGTAGCCCTCGCGGGCCACCGTGTCCGCGTCCATCCACAGCCACTTGGGGAGCTCGTTCATCTGGGCGCGATTGCCCACCACGTCGTGAAACTCGGTGTACGTGAACCCTGGGCAGAGCGCGGTGACATGGACGCCGTCGCCGCGGTGCTCGGCGGCGAGCGCCTCGCTAAACTTCACGACGAAGGCCTTGGCTGGCCCGTACAACGTGCGGCGCGGCGTCCCCGGGATCAGGCCGGCGAGCGAGGCCACGTTGACCACGCGGCCGAACCCGCGCTCCACCATGCCCGGCAAGAGCGCGTGCGTGAGGTGGACGAGCGAGGTCACCATCACCTGGAGGAAGACGGCGTGGTCTTCCCACGAGGTGGCGGTGAAAGGGCGCTCGTTGCCGAAGCCGGCGTTGTTGACGAGCAGATCGACGGCGACGCCGCGGTCCACGAGCGTCTGCGCCATCCGCTCCGGCGCGTCGGCCTCCGCGAGATCGGCGGGGAGCACCTCCGTCGGCACCCCATGCGCGCTGCTCAGCTCGGCGGCGAGCGCGACGAGGCGCTCCTCGCGACGCGCGCTGAGCACCACCCCGAAGCCGTGCTCCGCGAGCACCCGCGCGAAGGCGGCCCCGATCCCGGCCGAAGCCCCTGTCACCAGCGCCCAGCGTCCTGTCCCGTCGTTCACGTCAAATCGCCTTCCGCAGCCAGATCTCGCACCGCGAGGGGGGCTCCCCGTCGGGGGGCGCCACCGTCGCGAAGCCGGCCTCCGCGTAGAGCGCCCGGGCGCGCCGCATGGAGGCCGTCGTCTGCAGCCAGCAGTGGGTGTAGCCCGCGTCGCGGGCTGCGGCCAGACAACGGGCGAGGAGCCGTGCCCCGAGCCCGAGCCCGCGCGCCTCGGGGAGGAGGTACATCTTGCGCAGCTCGCAGCCGGCCCCCTCGCGGAGCGGGGCGAAGCCGCAGCCCCCCACGACGACCCCGTCACGCTCGCACACGAAGAACCGCGCTCCGGGCGCGGCGTAGGCGCGCGCGAGCGACGCGAGCTCTGGATCTGGGGCCGCGCCCTCCGGATCGACGCCGTGCTCGGCTGCGACCGCACGGACGATGCGTGCCATCGGAGCGTCGTCGCGCGGCTCGATGGTTCGAATCGTAGGCGCCACGAGGGTGCACCTTGCAACGAAACAGGCTCCGTTGGAACCTCTCGCTGATGAAGCGCATCCTCGTCATCGGCGCCGGCAAGTCGACCAGCGTGCTCATCGAGTATCTCCTCGCCCAGGCCGTCACCCACGGCTTTACGGTGCGCGTCGTCGATCAGGAGCTCGAGCACGCGCGCGCCCGGATCGGCGGCCACGAGCGCGGCGAGGCCGAGGTGTTCGACGCCTCCGACGACCTACGGCGCGTCGCGCTCATCAAAGACGCGGATCTGGTGGTGTCGATGTTGCCGGCCCACCTGCATCCACCGGTCGCCGAGGCCTGCGTGCATCTCGGCAAGCACTTCGTGAGCGCGTCTTACGTGTCGAGCGAGGTGCGGCTCTTGCACGAGGCGGCCGACCGCCGCGGCGTGACGCTGCTCAGCGAGATGGGGGTCGATCCGGGCATCGATCACATGTCGGCGATGGAGAGCCTCGACATGCTGCGCGCGCGGGGCGCAGAGATCACGGCCTTCGAGACCTTCACCGGCGGCCTGATCGCGCCGGAGAGCGACGACAACCCTTGGCACTACAAGTTCACCTGGAACCCGCGAAACGTGGTGTTGGCGGGGCAGGGGGGGGTGAAGTTCAAGCACAACGGCCGCTTCAAATACATCCCGTATCACAAGCTCTTCAGCCGCTACGAGCCGCTCTCCATCCCCGGCCACGGTGACTTCGAGGGCTACCCCAACCGCGACTCGCTCAAGTATCGCCACCACTACGGCCTCTACGACGTGGACACGATCTACCGCGGCACCCTGCGCCGTCCCGGCTTCTGCAAAGCCTGGGACTGCCTCGTCCAGCTCGGCCTCACCGACGACAGCTACGAGCTCGAGGAGCTCGAGGGCATGACCTATCGCGACTTCGTGAACGCCTACCTCTGGTACGACAAGGACATGTCGGTGGAGCTGAAGATCCTCGCCTACCTGAAGCTCGACATGAACTCGCCCGAGCTCGAGATGATGCGGTGGCTCGGGCTCTTCGAGCGCCGCCCCATCCCGCTCGCCAAGGGCTCTCCGGCCCAGGTGCTCCAGCACCTGCTCGAAGAGAAGTGGGCGCTCGGCCCGGCGGACAAGGACATGATCGCCATGCTTCACAAGACGGAGTACCGCCTCGACGGCAAGCGCTACGCGGTGCAGTCGTCGATGGTGACGGTCGGCTCGGATCCGGTGCGCACCGCGATGGCCAAGACCGTCGGCCTCGCCACGGGGATCGGCGCCACGCTGGTGCTCACCGGGGCGATACGGCGGCGTGGGGTGGTGATCCCGACCGTGGAGGACGTGTACCGTCCGGTGATGAACGAGCTGTCCAAGCATGGGATCAGCTTCGACGAGCAGGTTCGGGAGGTGCCATGACGGCGACCCTCGGCATCCGCCGCGAGGACAAGAACGCGTTCGAGGCCCGCGCGCCGCTCACCCCCGCCGCCGTCGCACGGCTCGTGGCCGGCGGTCTCACGGTGATCGTGCAGCCCTCGTCGATCCGGGCCTTCCCCGACGAGGCGTACCGGGCCGCCGGCGCCACGCTGAGCGAAGATCTCGGCGCCTGCGAGCTGGTCGTGGCGGTGAAGGAGATCCCCACTGCGCTGCTCCGGGAAGGGGGCGCCTACCTCTTCTTCTCGCACACCATCAAGGGTCAGCCGCAGAACATGCCGTTGCTGCGGCGCATGATGGAGCTCGGCTGCACCCTCATCGACTACGAGCGCATCACCGACGAGGACGGCCGCCGCCTCGTGTTCTTCGGCCGACACGCTGGCCTCGCGGGGATGACCGACACGCTCTCCGTGCTCGGCGCGCGCCTCGCCGCGCTCGGCTACGTCACCCCCTTCGCGGAGCTCGGGCTCGCCCACAGCTACCCCGATCTGCCCGCGATCGTCGCCGCCGTGCGCAGCGTGGGGGACGCGCTCGGTGAGCTGCCGCTCGGGCTCGCGCCGCTCTTGTTCGGCTTCGCCGGTTACGGCAACGTGTCGCGTGGGGCCCAGGAGATCTTCGATCTCTTGCCCCACGAGGCCATCGACCCGAGCGAGCTCGCGGGCCTCGTCGGAGCCGCGCGCCCACCGCGCGACCGCTTGTTCAAGGTGGTGTTCGAGGAGCGCCACCTCGTGGCCCCCAACGACGCGGACCAGCCGTTCGTGCTCACGCAGTACTACGAGCAGCCCGAGCTGTTTCACTCGGTGTTCGAAGACCACGCCAAGCACTTGAGCGTGTTGATCAACGCGATCTTCTGGACCGACGCCTACCCGCGCCTCGTGACGCGCGCCGCGCTCCGACGGTGGCACGACGCCGGCGAGGGGCGCCTCCTCTTGATTGGCGACATCAGCTGCGACATCGAGGGCGCGATCGAGTGCACGGTGAAGGCGACGACACCCGACGCTCCCGCCTACGTGTACGAGCCAGCGACCGGGAGCGTGGTCGACGGGGTGGTCGGGCCCGGGGTCGCGATGATGACCACCGACATCTTGCCGTGCGAGCTGCCCCGCGAGTCGACCGATTCGTTCACCGCGGCCCTCCTCCCGTTCGTGGCTGCGACCGCGCAGGCCGACTTTCGCGGGGAGCTCGCGAGCGCTGGCTTGCCCGAGCCGATCCGGCGCGCCGTCATCCTGTGGCGGGGCGAGCTCACTGAGGCCTACGCGTACCTCCACGCGCACGTGCGACCGTGAGCGGGAGGCTCGCCCCGGGGGGCGCTCGAGCGAAGGCAGTGTGGGCAAGAACGCGACGTGATCCGCGTGCTACCTTGTGGCCCATGCGTCTTTTGGTGATCGTCTTCGCGTTGTCGGCGCTCGCGTCCTCGCTCGCCTGCGGGCCTCGGGTGCGGGTGGGTGGCATCCATCCCGGACCTGGCCGCGTTCACCTCGGCACCAACGAGAGCGTCGACGACAAGCGGCAAGAGTGGTTTCAGGGGCTCTACCGCGACTGCGTCGATCGCCACCAGGCGCAGGCATGTTTCAAGACGGGGCAGAACGTCGAGGACGGCGTGGTGGTGCCGCCGAGCCGCGACGACGCCCACTGGTTCTACGCCCGGGCCTGCGCCCTCGCGACCTACGCCGAGTATTGCCACGCCGCGCACCGCACGGATCCAGCCGTGGCCGCGGATCACCACCCGGCGGGGGGGCACGCGCACCCGCACCACACCCCGTCCGACGAGGCCGACGGCGCGGCGGACGAACCTCTGGAAGACGACTCGGAGCCCGGCCTCGAGAGCATCGAGTGACGCGCTCACCCGAGAGCGCACGCATGTCGGGGGTCAGCGGTCGGCGCGGTAGTGCGGCACCCAGCCGCTCGGATCCTTGAACAGACGCACGCAGCGGATGGACCGCGCTGCGGTGAGGAAGAAGCGGTGATACCGCCCCTCGGGGACCACGATGAGATCGCCGCGCTCCACCGTGATCTGCATCCACCGCTCGTCGCGGGCGCGGATCTCGAACACGCCGGCGCCGTCGAGCACGAAGCGCACCTCGTCCTCTTGGTGGAGGTGCTCGTCCTTGAATTTGTCGCAGATCGCGTCGAGGTTCGGCGTCTCGGGCGAGAGCGCCACCACGTCTTCGGCCACGTAGCCGCGCTCGGCCTTGAGCGCGGCGACGGCCGGCTGGTACGCGGCCTCGTCGACGTCGAGGGTGCGGTGGTAGACGCCCTCGTCGTCGAGCTCTCGGGGAGGGATGGATTCGCCGGTCGCAAGCCAAATCGCGTTCACGTTCGTTTCTCCTCTCGTGCCACGGCCCGACCGCGCTGGTGGCGGCGCGAGCCGTCGTCTTGGACGCCGAGCTGATGCATGCGCAGCGCGGCTTCGAAGAGGTAGTCGAAACACTCGGCCTGGGTCTTGGCCTGGCACCAGTCGCGCCCCCATACGTACACGCCGTGGCGGCGCACGAGCACCGCCTGGGTGGTGGGATGAGCACGCATCGCCTCGGCCATGCCGTCGGCGAGATCGCGCTCATGGGCCGTGTTCTCGACGATGGGGACCACGAGCTCGTCGTGGTAGCCGACCCCCTCGATCCCCTTCATCATCTCGAGCTCGCGGATGTGGAAGGCGTCGTCATAGAGCAACGTGACGAGCATCGCGGGGAGGCTGTGGCTGTGGACGACCGCGCCGGCGTCGCGGAGCCGGTAGGCGTTCATGAACAATGGGGTGCACGCGCTCACGCGGAGGGACGGATCGGCGGGGCGCTCGCGGACGTTGCCGTCGCCATCGAGGACGAACACGTCGCCCGGCTTCATCCGTTCCTTCTGCACCCCGCTCGGCGCCACGAAGATGCGGTCGCCCTCGCGGAGGCTGATGCCCCCGCCGGTGCCCGACACCCAGCCCAGCCCGTAGAACTGGCGGCACAGCTCCACGATGCGTTCGCGCGCGTCCATCCATCGTGGTTACGCGGAGTGGCCCGCCCCGACAAGGGGTTCGCCGGGGGCCTCCGCGCCGCCTGCGTGGCCGGGCGTGCTCATCGCAGCGCGCCGAGGAACAGGAGCGACCCGTCGCGGGCGGGCTCCTCGCGGGCCGACCCTGGCACCGACAGGCCCCCCTCGGTCGGCGTGGGGGCGGTCTGCAGCGAGAGGCGGCCTCCCCACGACAGCACCCACGGGCCGCCGACGAGCACGGCCCTGCCCGGCCTCGGGCCGCCCTCGATGGAGAGATCGACGAACGTCCCCGTCGCAGGGTCGAGACGCCACACGAAGGCGCCGTCGCCGGCGACGAGCAGCACGCTCGCGTCGGGCATCACGTGGGCCCGCGCGGTCGGCGCGGCCACAGCCACGGGGAGCGCGAGCGACGACCAACGAGCCTCGGCGAAGTCGTAGCGCGCACCCTGCCGTCCTGCCGCGACGACCAAGAAGCGCCCGGTGAACGCCGCGACCCCGCGCTCGTCCCACCGCGGCGCGCCGTGGCTCTCCATCGGAGTCCAGCGACGCTCGGCCAGCGAGTAGCGCGCGCCGTCGCGGCGCGGCTCGTCGTCTCGCCCGCCCCACACCACCACGTCTCCCTCGTGGGCGAGGGCCGCGGCGGCGAAGCGAGGGCTCGGCGCGTGCTCCGAGGGCAGGGGGCGCCACGACCCGAGGTCGAGATCGAGCGTGGCGCCATCGCCCAACGCGGGGGCGGGTCTGCGGGAGCGCCCGCCGAACACGAAGAGACGGCGTCCGCTCGGCACCACCACCTCGGCCGCCATCACCCGCGGCGAGGGGGCGTGGGCGGCGGCGATGGCCACGCGCGCTCCCGAGGCTCCCTCGACGATCGCGCCGTCGTCGTAGGCGTCGTCGCCAGCGAAGAGCACCACGCGCCCATCGAGCGCGGGGGCGCGGAAGGCGTCGTGGGGGAGGGGGCTCGGGTCCCAGCGCCGGCGCGCGCGATCGTAACGAAAGCCGCGCGGCTCGGCGGCGAGGGTGAAGGCGTGGAGCTGTCCCCCGACGAGGCCGGCCCGCGCCACCTGCTCGGGTGCGCCCAGGGAGACCACCGCCTCCCAGCGCCCGGCGCACGGATCGAAGAACGCCGCCTCGAACTGCGCCGCGAGACCGTAGCGCACGAAGAGCGCGTCGCTCCCGGTCCAGGCCGCGCCGAGGACGTCGCGCGGCCCTGCGACGGGACCGCCGGGGGGCATCGCGCCCCAAGTGCCGCTCGCCGGCGCGGCGTCGCAGCGCGGTGGCCGAGACGCCGCCGTGGAGGGAGCGGGCGCGCCCTCACATCCGAGGAGGATGGAGGCGACGAGCGCGAGCTCCCACCACCGCGGCGCGCGAACCATGGTGGGGCTTTAGCACGAATCCTCCACCTGGCGTCGGCGAGCCTTCGATGGAGCGCGGCGCCGCCCGCTCGGCAGCGCCCCCTCGCTGCCGGGAGCCGCCGACGCGGGCTACTTGGGCGGGCCGATGTCGCCGATGCAGACCGCCACCTCGAGGATGATGTAGAGGAGCGCCCGCTCTTGCACGAGGAGGCCGACCTGTCCGCTCTCGGTGTGGTAGGTGGAGAACAAGGCCCGCCCACAGCCGTGCTGATAGCTCACGGTGAGGGGCTTCTGGCCCGTTCCCGGCACGTCGCCGTGCACCCACACGGTGGGATCGAACGTGGCGCTCATCCCATCCTCATCCGGCGCGCTGTACTGGTTGACCCGATCGATGATGGTCCAGTTCGCCTCGGCCACGAAGCTGGTGATCCCTTGGGCCCCCAGCCAGTCGGCGAGGCCCTGATCGTTCGCGGTGGAGGTCGCGTCGTAGTAACCGCTCTCCGCGGAGCCGTAGGCGCCCGTGTCGTAGAGCCAGGTGATCGGGTTCGGATCCGTCTGGCGCAGCACGTCGTAGGTGTAGTCGGTGACGTACAGGCGCCCGCCTGCGTTCATGAAGTTGCGCAGGTTCGAGAGCACGTTGGGGTCGCTCAGGTAACCGTCCGGCCACGACGACGCGCAAGGGAAGAACACGATGTGGTACTGCGAGAGCGTCGCGTAGTCGGTGAGGAAGGCGTTGCGCGCGCCGTCTTTGATGAGGGCAAACGACTCGCTGCCCTGCACGAGATCGCCGTAGGTGTCGACCTGTCCGAGGCCGAGCTTGGCGAGGGAGTTTTCGATGTCGTCGTAGTTTCCGTCGAGCACCGCCATCTTCGGGATGTCGTCGCCGTTGGCCGGATCCTGTCGGGAGGGCAGGGTGCTGAGCGCCTCGTCGACCATCTGGTCGCCCTCGGCCACGGTGACGCTGCGCACCCGGCGGAAGGCGCCCTTCTGCACCACCAGATACTGTTCTCCGGTGCGGTAGGCGTCGACGGTGAAGGTGCCGTCGGGCGCGCTCAGCGTGTACGGGACGTCGTTGGCGAGCTCGATGCACTTGTCGCAGAACACCTGCTGCGGGATGGCTGCCGGCGGCTCTGGGGTGAGGTACACGAGGGCGCCGCTGATGGGGATGGTCCCCTCGGGGGCGAGCACGGTGCCGGTGAGGGTGCCGACGACCACGTTGGGCAGACCACCGCCGGTAGAGCTGAGCCCACCGCCGAAGCCGCCACCCTGACCCGAAGAGGTGTCGTCATCGTCGGCCCTGATCACCGAGCTCGCGTCGGTGGTGCAGGCGGAGAAGGCGGCGGAGACGAGGATCAGCGCGAGGCCGATCACGATCCAGAGGTGCTTTCGCGTCATGGAGTTCTCGCGGTGAAGAGGCTGCAAGCAGACAGGAGGGTGCTCGCGGCCAGGCGAGCATGTGGAAGGAAGGCGCGACCCCGCCCAGCGCAACCGAGGCGCCACCACCGAGCCACACCCACATTGTAAGGATTTGAGCCGAGTTTTCCAGCTCGTTAGTCGCCGGCCTCACCACGCGGCCCGCTCGCGACGCTCCCGAGCTCGGTTGGCTCCGAGGACACGGCGGGCTCGGAGCGCGCGGCTGGGTCCGAGAACAGCGACGACCAGCGCGCCTCGATCTCGCGGGTGAGCGCGCCGATGCGACGCCAGCGCGGCTCCGCGCGCAGCTCGGAGCGCAGCTCCATGCAGATGTAGCGCAGGCACAACGTGGGCCGGTGCTCCGGCGCGAGCGAACAGCCGCGCGGGCCGCGGAAGGCGCAGCCCGCCTGCTCTCCGGACGGCGGCTCCCAGTCGCGGACGCGGGTTCCACCCCACTTCAGCGCCGCCACCTCGTCGGGAGTGAACACCCGGAACGTGTCGCCGCCGCAGCAGTGGCCGCCGTCGAAGCGGCCCGCTGGCTCCGGGTGGCCACGGGCGCAGCCGCGGCACGCCTCGACGCCTTCGAGCGCTGCCGCCAGCTCCCGCCGCAGCCTCCGCAGCGCCTGCGCGTCCGCCACCCGCGCGCCGCCCACCTCGCGGGCGGTCGGCTGTGCCGCGAAGCGGGCGCGGAGGCGTGCGAGATCGTCGGCCCGCGAGCGCGGATGACGGCTGCGGTCGAGCAGGTGCCGGATGGAGAGGAGCACGAGCGGCGAGCGTACACGAACGTGGTCGCTCGCTCGACGCCGACGTCGGTGGGCGCCGGCGCACCGCACGGAACTTGATCGTCCGCGGCTCCCGCGCCACGCTCTCGACGAGCGTCCCCATGATTCAGTCGATCTACAGCGTGCACATCTACGTCGCCAACCAGACGGTGGCGATTCGCTACTACAAGGACGTCTTCGGCTTCGAGGTGCGACGCTGGGAGCCGCTCGGCCCTGCCGGCAGCTGGATCGAGATGGGGCCCAAGGGCTCGAGCACCTCGCTCGTGATCTACCCGCGGGACGCCATGCCCGACGCGCACAGTCGCCAGGCGTTCGTGATGCTCGGCTGCGACGACGTCGTCGCGACCCACGAGGCGATCGTCGCCAAGGGGGTGGTGTTCTCCCAGGAGCCCACCTCGATCGGCTGGGCGATGATGGCGCTGTTCAACGACCCCGACGGCAACAGCTTCGCGCTCGTGCAGCCGACCAAGCCGGCCAGCGTGCCGCCGGGCATGGGGGGTGGCCAACGCCCCCCCGGCGGTCCGCCCCCGCCGCCGCCCGGTGGGGGAGGGCGCCCCCCGGGCGGTCCCCCTCCGCCGCCGCCCGGTGGGGGGCGGTCGTCCGGCGGTCCGCCTCCGCCGCCGCCCGGGCGGTGAGCTGGGGAGGTCGCGCTGCTCAGCCGCGCGGCTTCGCCATCGAGGGCACGTCGACGCGGCCGTAGGTGTCGCCGTAGACGACGCCCATCACGCGGTCGCTCGTGGTGAAGTCGTGGGGGAACCCGAGCGGCACCCGGCTCACCTCGTCGAGACGCCCCACGTGCTCGGCGCCGAGCTCGAAGTGCACCGCGCCGAGCACGTCCTCGATCTGCGACACCTTGCGCGCCCCCACGATGGGCACCATGTTCGCGCGCTCGAAGCGCCGGCCGCGGGCCCGCAGCCACGCCACCGCCACCTGGGCCGAGCTCTTTCCCAGCTCGTCGGCGATCCGGTCGACCTCGCGGGCGATGACCACGTTGCGCTCACTCATGCGACGCGCGTTCCCCTCGGCCCGCAGGCTGTCGGCCGGAGGCCCCTCGCCGCGCGTGTACTTGCCCGTCAAGACGCCACCGCCGAGCGGCGCCCACGGCGTCACGGTCAGGCCGAACGCGTCCGCCATCGGCAACAGCTCGCGCTCCACGGTGCGCTCGATGAGGCTGTGCTCGATTTGGAGCGCCACGAACGGCGACCAGCCGCGGACGGCCGCCAACGTGTTGGCCTGCGCGACCACCCACGCCGGGGCGTCGGAGATCCCGACGTGGAGCACCTTGCCCGCGCGCACCATGTCGTCGAGCGCGCGCATCACCTCCTCCACCGAGGAGAGGAAGTCCCAGGCATGCACCCACAAGAGATCGATGTAGTCGGTGCCGAGGCGCTGCAAGCTCTTGTGAACGGCCTGCGTCATGTTCTTCCGCGAGTTGCCGCACGCGTTGGGGTCGCCAGGTCGCGTGGAGAGCGTGTACTTGGTGGCGAGCACCCACCGCTCACGGTCGGGAGTCATGATTTTAGCGCAAATTTCTTCAGACTCTCCCTCGTGATACTTGTTGGCCGTGTCGAGGAAGTTGCCCCCGGCGTCGGCGTAGCGCGCGGCCACCTCCAGCGAGGTCTTCTCATCCGCGCCGAAGCCCCATCGCGTGCCGAAGCTCATCGTCCCCAGACAGAGCTCCGACACCTTCATCCCTGTGTTGCCGAGCAGTTTGTATCGCATGGCGTCTCCTTCGAGGCGCGTTGTGACACGCCCTCGGCCCGGGATCGAGGCCCCGGGCCGTCATCGCGCCGGCCGTCGTCGAAGGCGTCAGCCGCCGGCGCGGAGCGCGATATCGATCACCCGGATGAGATCGGGGTCGAACCGACGCGGGAGCACGGCCTCCACCCCCGCCGGACGGCGGCTCTCGTCGCTGAGGAACACGATTGGGGGCGCGGCCTCGAGCGCGCGCACCGACGCGAGCACCCGGTCGTGGGCATGTCCCACGAGGAGCAGTCGGACGCTGGCCGTGGCACAAAGAGCGGCCACGCCCTCCGCCTCGGACACGATCACGCGATAGCCGCGCGCCTCGAGCGCATCGGAGAGCTGCCCCACGAGCTCGGCGTCTCGCTCCACGAGGGCCACGTGGGGACGTGGCGCGGTCGTGCGCTCCGCCCCGTACGCGAGCGTCGAGCCCCGAGCCTCACCGGTCTTGGCTCGGCTCGCGCCGCCCGGCGTGAGACGCTCGCTGGGGCGCTCGATGGGCGCGGTGAGGGGGAGGGTTCCGTTGGGACGTCCGGCCGCGGCGAGCCCGCCCGCGAGGGTGGTCCGCAGCGTCTCTGCCATCGCCTCGCCGAGATGGATGGTGGCCGCCTGCACGAGCGGCCCCTTCACGAAGGCACGAAACTCGGCCTCGTCGGAAGGCACGTCGAGGAGCCCGCCGTTGCGCAAGGCCTCGCCGAGCACGAGGGCGTGGCGGCCAATCGGCACCACCCGATCGAGCGCGTCCCGAAGAATCCGCGTGGTGTCTGACACCGCCCCATAATGACCTTGCCGCCGCGGAATATCCAGTCGACCAAGAGCCATGAGCCTCACCGGCGCTACGCCCCCAGCGATCGTGATCTTGTGCACGGTGCCCGCAGAGGGCGAGCACGCGCGCCGCCTCGCCACCGGGCTCGTCGAGGCTCGCCTCGCCGCCTGCGTGAACATCCTCCCCGGGCTCCAGTCGGTCTTTCGTTGGCAGGGGTCGGTGGCGACCGAGCCGGAAACGCAGCTCGTCATCAAGACGCGCCCCGAGCACTTCGACCGGGTGGTGCGTTGGCTCGGCGAGCACCACCCCTACGACGTGCCGGAGGTGCTCGCGGTGCCGGTGCTGCGTGGGGCCGAGGCGTACCTCGCGTGGCTCGACATGCAGACGACACCAAGCGCGTGAGTCGCACACCTTGCGGCATCGTGGGAAACCTGGCGCGCCGCTGACACCTATTTGCCGCGAAGCCCCTGAATTTGAAGGCGTGGGTGCGATCGTTGTGCTGAACTGCGCGCCGTGCCCGAGCTGCTTTGGACCGACGCGCTCCACGAGGCGCCCACCGTGCGCCCACCACGCCCGCGCTGCGCGAGCCTGACGAGCGTCGAGGTGCCGCGGCCACAGCGGATCCCGCTCGGTGTGCTGTGTGGCCCCTCCGAGGGCGGCGTCTCCGAGCCCGCGCCGCCGAGCGGGCCAGCGCTCTCGAGCGCTCCCGCTCACGCGCGCGCCGACGCGGCGTTCGACCCGCGCGCGTCCGCCGCGCTGCCGCTGGTGCGCCGGCTCGACGTGTCGATGGATCGGTCACCCCTCATCGCCTTCGAGAGCGGCGAGTCGCTCACCAAGATCACCTACTCCGCAGAGTCGAGCACGAAGCTCTGGGTCCGCGAGCCGCACGCACATGGGTCGCTCCGCGCGCCGCTCTACGCCGACGGCTCGGCTGCGGACAGACTGCCTGCCGACAAGCCGATGGATCGGCTGTGGATGCTGGTGACGCAGGCTCTCCCGCTGCTTCGCATCGATGACAGCGAGCGGCGCGAGCGGCGGGCCACCGCCGAGCGCGTGGCGATCGTGGTGGTGGGGGCGATGGCGGCCGTCATGACGATGCTCGCGATCGGCACCGCCGCCATGCGCTTCATCGGCTGACGCGGCGCCGGTCCGTGCGTCCGGTCGTCGTCTCGGGCCCCGGCGCCCGTGACCTCACGCGCTCAGCCCTCGTTCGAGGCGTCGCGGTCACGCTCCGACAGGCGCACGCGGACCACGTCGACCACATCGCGGGCCGTGCGTACGCGCTCCACATCGTCGTCGTCGAGCTCGATGTCGAACGCGTCCTCGAGCGCGAGCCAGAGCTCGGGGAGCGACTCGTCATCCGCGATCGAGGCGATCTGAGCCTCCCACGCGATGTCGTCCTCGTCGTGATGGAGACGCCGCGCCAGGATGCTCCGCACCTCCCCATCGAGGCTCATCAGCGCGAGCGCTTCAGACTTGGGTGGCGGAGCAGAGGTGGTCATGCGGGACAAGGTCGGTGCGGAGCGAGGTCGTCGGTTCGGAGCGGGTGGCGAGGTGGTGAGGTGAGCCAACGAGACGTCCGGCCAGCGCGGGCGCGGGATGTCTTGCTCGGGTCGTCCGGCGCGGATGCTCCGGCCCTGGTTGTTCGGTACGGGTCGACCGTCACCACCGGTCGGCCACCCCCCAGTGGGCGCTTCCCAGTCGGGCGCGGGGCACTTTGCCATGTCGTGCGTCGATCTCCAAAGAAACTGTGCGAGGCTGCGCGGTGAAATGCTGATGACCACCAGCCACCGCGGCGTCACCGTGCCTCGAATCCTCTACGGCACGGCCTGGAAGCAAGACGCCACCGAGGCGCTCACCCGTGACGCCCTCGACGCCGGCTTTCGCGGCATCGACACCGCGAATCAGCGCAAACACTACTTCGAGGCCGGCGTGGGCGCGGCCGTCGCGCACGTTCTCGCGAACGGCCTGAGCCGCGCCGAGCTGTTCCTGCAGACCAAATTCACCTACGTCCGCGGTCAGGATCACCGGCTCCCGTACGACCCCAACGCGCCGTTCCGTGACCAGGTCGCCCAGTCGTTCGCGAGCTCGCTCGAGCATCTGCAGACCGACTACGTCGACGCCTACCTGCTCCATGGGCCGTGGGGGCCCCATCGGCTCACCGCCACCGATGGGGAGGTCTGGCGCGCGATGGAGGAGCTCGCCGCGACCGGTCGGGCGAAGCTGCTGGGGGTGTCCAACGTGTCCTTGCCGCAGCTCGAGGAGCTCGTGACCTTCGCCGCGATCCCTCCCGCTTTTGTGCAGAACCGCTGCTACGCGCGCGACGGCTGGGATCGCGAGGTGCGTGCGTTCTGCCGACAGCACGACATCCTGTACCAGGGGTTCTCCCTCCTCACTGCGAACGCTCGCGAGCTCGACCGACCGGCGGTGAGGCTCATCGCCGAGCGCCGCGCCGCGACCGTCGCTCAGGTGGTGTTTCGGTTTGCCCTCGAGGTGGGGATGATCCCGCTCACCGGGACCACCCAGATCGGCCACATGCAGGAGGATCTCGGCGCGAGCGCGGTCGCGCTGTCGGCCGAGGAGGTGGCCACCCTCGAGCGCATCGGGGGCTGAGGGACACACGGCCGCTGGCCGCGTGTCGGCACACGGTAACTTCACGGCCACAGCGGTCGCCCTTGCGCCCCACGGTGTCGGCGCTAGCGTGCAGGAATGTCGCGCCATCGCCTGGCTCGTGGTGCGTTCGACGCCTCCGTCAGCGCACGCGAGCGCCGCCTCGCGCGCCAGCGCGGGCGCGACGACGCGCGCCGCGGCGCGCTGTTCAAGCCGAGCCGGCGAGCGCTCGGGACCGACCCCGACGACGCCCCCGCGCCCAACTTGCTGAGCGTCGAGCCGCGCCTCACGCTCGACGCGGGCGCGATCGTCGGTGCCCTCGACTTCGCGTTCGCGGGGGGAGGATGCGCGGAGCTGCTCACCGACGCGACCGCGCGTGCCGCGCTCCCCGACTCCGACTTCGAGCCGGACTGTTTCGCCGACGACCTGTTCGTGCACGAGCTGATCCGCTCCACCATGCAGCTCGACATCGACGGCTGGCGGCCGACCGGGCAGCCGGCGTTCATCGAGCGGGTGTTGTGCTCGCCTCCCTCCGAGCGCGCGGTGGTCGAGTTTCGACGTGAGATCCTCGCCGAGCTCCGTGACGAGCCCCCGCTGCGCCGCGCGCTCGAGCAGCTCTATCGTTCCCTCTCCGAGCTGTGGCAGCTCTTGGGCGAGCCCGCGTCGTCCTCGCGCTACGAAGCCACGCGGCGGCGCATCGACGTGCTCGCGCTGCTGCGCGGCATCATCGACACGTGTCGGGCGCGCTTCGGACGGGCGCGCTCGGGGCTCTCCCGCGTCGCCGACTTCGCCGAGCGCGTGGCGAGCACCGAGGCCTTCTCCCAGCTGTTGGAGGTGCTCGAGTACGAGAACGACATGGCGCGCGTCGACGTCCGCATGCAGGTCGGCGTCGACGGGCGGGTCCGGCGGTTTCAAATCCTGCGGCTCTCGGAGAGCGACGACAACAGCTTCTACGCCACGCCGCTCGGGCGCTGGGTGGGCAAGCTGGTGCTCTTCTGGCGAGGATTCCGGTTCTCGGACGACGAGCTGGTCGATCGTTGGCTGGATCAGGTGTTCGAGAGCATCAGCCCCCACCTGCCGAGCCTCGTCATGATCGGCAGCCACGCCGAGGTGTATCTGGCCACGCTCGCGCTGCGGGATCGCGCGGCCGCCAAGGGGCTCGCCATGTGCCTGCCCGAGCTCGACGCGCCGGGTGGGGCAGGGCGGCGCCTCACGGGTCTCTTCAACCCGCTGCTCTTCGCGCAGGACATCGTCCCTCGGCCTTGCGACGTCACCTGCGCCCCGGGCGAGACGATCACCATCCTCACCGGGCCCAACAGCGGCGGGAAGACGCGCCTCTTGCAGGCGCTGGGCCTCGCGCAGCTCCTCGGTCAGGGGGGCTTCTTCGCGCCCTTCGCGGCGGGGACCCTCCCGGTCGCGACCGGCTTGTTCGTGTCGGTCATCGCCGAGCACTCCGCGGTCGATCGCGAGGGTCGCCTCGGCACCGAGCTCATGCGCATCCGCAGGCTCTTCGAGCGGGCACGGGATGGCGCCCTCGTGATCCTCGACGAGCTGTGCTCGGGAACGAACCCGTCCGAGGGAGAGGAGATCTTCTTGCTCGTGCTCCAGCTCCTCGCCGAGCTGGGCCCGGACGCGTTCATCAGCACCCACTTTCTCACCTTTGCCCGTCGGCTCGCCGACGAGAGCTGCAGCGACGGCAAGAGCCCCGAGGGGGCAAACCCTGCGGTGGCCCGCGGCGGGGAGGCGGGCGAGCTCGCCGGCAGCACCGCCCGCGAGACCGCGCTCTCCGCTGCCCCGGCGCCGCCGCGGCGCCTCCACCCGCTCCCGTTGGCGTTCTGGCAAGTGGAGCTCGATCCGGAGCAGCGGCCGACCTACGCGTTCGTTCGCGGTGTGGCCAGCACCTCCCTCGCCGCGCAGACCGCAGCCCGGCTGGGGGTCACCCGTGAGGAGCTGATGGCCCTGGTCGGTCGGAACCGGCGAAAACCTCTCCCCCCCGGTCGGCCCTGAGTTTGCTGGAGGGGGCTGCCGCACCCTCCCCCCAAGCCCTTGCTCCAACATTTCACGAGCTGAAGCGCTGCGTCGGCGCCACCGCCCTTGGTGAACGACCTCTGGCAGCGGGGCGGCGCCGGTCGTAAGGTAGCGTGCCGCGGGGAGCCCAGCGCTCCAAGGCGACGGTGACCCCAGTGAACCGCACCCCCTCCGACCTCGCGCGAACCTTGTTGCGCATCCAACACGATGGGATGACCGGGGTGTTGGGGGTGCGCGCTCAGGACGTGGTGACCTTGGTGTATTTCCGAAAGGGTGCGCCGGTTTACGCGGCGGGCGGCACCGTCGCGGAGGCGCTGGGCCGGATGTTGCTCGACGCGGCCAAGATCACCGAACAGACCTACCAGGAGGCCCTCGAGCGCATGGCCGGCGCGCCCGTGGCCGACAGCGAGATGCGGCTCGGTGAGCTGCTCGTGGTGATGGGGAAGCTCACCCTCGACGAGGTGCGCGAGTGGCTCGCGCTTCAGGTTCAGCGGAAGATCGGCCGCTGCTTCGCGTTCAACGGCGTGGAGCTCTCGTTCAACCCCGCCAACGAGCTCCCGGAGAAGATCGGGCGCTTTCCGTGTCGGATCGAGCCCTGCATCCTGCTCGGAACACGCGCCCACTTCGACGATCGCCGCGCGGCGCACTACCTCAGCGGCCTGAAGGACGCGTTCCTGTCGTTGCACGACGACGCTCACGATGTCGCGGAGCGATTTGGTGCGACCCAGGAGGAGGCCGAAATCTTGGCGTCGCTCGATGGCGCTCGCACGACCACGACTTTGGTCGAGGAGCACCAGTTCGTAGGTCGCAGCCCCTATCCCGTCCTCACCGCGGTCGTGCTCGCGGCCGCGGTGAGCGCCACCAAGGCCCCCCAGGCCACCCGGACGCTCCAGCCGCAAGGGCCCGCGCCGGCGCGAGCTCCAAGGCCAGTGCCGTCACAAGCGCCGCTGTCGTCGCAAGCGCCGACGCCGTCGCAGACGCCGGCGCGGTCGCATGCGCCGCCGCAGTCGTTTGCGCCGCCGCAGTCGTTTGCGCCGCCGCAGGCCGGCCGCTCTCATGACACTCCCCCTCCGTCGGGTCGGAGCTCACGCCTCGTGGCGACCACGAGCCGCAAAGATCCACGAGACGCTCGCCTGCGCGCCGCCCGCTCCCAGGCCTCCCACGCCGTTCCTGGCAGCGACGCTCCGCCGAGCGGCCGTGGCGCGAGCCTCCACGCCTCCGACAGCCACCCGCCCTCGTCCGTGCCACCGGGGCGTCGATCGTCCCCGAACCTAGGCGACCGTCACAGCGATCCGGAGCTGTACGACGCGCCGCTCTCCGAGCCACCAGCTCGGGTCAGCGGGGTGGGGCTCAGCCCGATCAGTGAGATCCCGAGCCCCGCCTCGCAACCGCGGCCGTCGGTGGGGCGAGGAGGGCAGCTGTCGCGGCTTCAGGCCGAGCAGGCCTTCCAGCGCGGCCTGCGCTTCCTGCGCGCCGAGCAGTGGGGGCGCGCGGCGTCAGCGCTCGTCGACGCAGCGGCGGCGCTCCCCGATCAGCTCGAGTACCAGCTGTACGCGAAGTGGGCTTCGTACCGCGCCTGCGAGGTCGTCGAGGAGCTCGGCCTCCTGCGCGGGGAGATCGAGCCGCTCGCCAAGCTGATGGCCAAGCAGGATCGCGCCCACGCGCTGCCCCCGTACGTGCTCGCCCACCTCTCCCTCGCCGAAGGTCATGAGGATAAAGCGTTGAAGTTGTTCATGATGGCGGCCAAGCGGGATCCGAGAAACCTCGACGCCGAGCGCCACGTCCGCCTCTTGTCCGGTCGGTCGGGCTCGTCGCGCAAGGCCTGAAGCGGCCGCCGCAGGGGGGCTCACGGTGTGCGCCGCGCCGTTCACGGTGAAAGAGCGCCGCCGCGCGCCGCGTGGCGTCCGTCGCGGCGACTGCTAAAAAAAGGCGAAAAAGGGCTCGTCGCGCCTCCGTGGGGCGCAGGGGCCGATTGACAACATACGTATTCTCATCTAGGGTAACGCGTTGTCATGTAAAGAAACGCCATTCGCGCGTCATCCTCGGCGAGGAGGTCCTCGTCGGCAGGGCAACACACGAGTCACCGGCAGCTCATCAGGGCAGCGAAGCCATGTCGCGCAAGAAAATCTCGACGACCATCTACATCACGCCAGCCCAGTCCGAGCGCCTGAAGGAGCTGCACGAACGCACCAAGGTGCCGGTGGCGGTGTACATCCGTGAGGGGATCGACATGGTGCTCAAACATTACGAGCACTTGCTTCCTGGACAGCTCACCCTCGACGGTCAGGCGCCGCCCGACAAAAAGCGCTAGCGCCGACGGCTCCGGCGTGCGACGGAGCGCTGGCCGGCTCCCGACCTCTCGGCCCGGACCCTCGAGTGAGGCATGAGCGCTGTCGATCACATTCGCAACTTCTCCATCATCGCCCACATCGATCACGGCAAGAGCACGCTGGCCGATCGCATCTTGGAGAAGACAGGCGCCGTCACCGAGCGCGAGGCGCGAGCGCAGTTCCTCGACAAGATGGACCTCGAGCGCGAACGGGGCATCACCATCAAGGCGCAGACGGTCCGCCTCGCGTACGTCGCCGACAACGGCGAGACCTATCAGCTGAACCTGATCGACACCCCCGGGCACGTCGACTTTCACTACGAGGTGTCTCGAAGCCTGCAGGCGTGCGAGGGCGCGATCCTGGTCGTCGACGCCACGCAGGGTGTCGAGGCGCAGACGCTGGCGAACGTGTACCTGGCGATCGAGGGCAACCTCGAGATCGTGGTCGCGCTCAACAAGATCGATCTGCCGAGCGCCGACGTCGAAGGGCGCGCCCAGGAGGTGGAAGACGTGGTGGGCCTCGACGCCTCGGAGGCCATCCCGTGCAGCGCGAAGACCGGCGAGGGGATTCAAGCGCTCCTCGAAGCGGTCGTTCGCCGCATTCCACCGCCCCGCGGCAACACCGAGGGCCCCTTGCGCGCCCTGGTGTTCGACTCCTGGTACGACGCGTATCGAGGGGCGGTGGTGATGGTGCGGGTGGTCGACGGCACCCTCCGCAAGGGAGACAAGGTGCGCCTCCTCGCCACCGGCCGCGACTACGAGGTGACCGAGCTCGGCGTGTTCACGCCCCACATGACCGCTCAGAAAGAGCTGAAAACGGGAGAGGTGGGCTTCTTCGCGGCGAGCATCAAGAGCGTCCACGACACCAAGATCGGCGACACGGTGACCACCGCGAGGAACCCGACCGACAAGCCGCTCCCTGGCTTCAAGGACGTGAAGCCGATGGTGTTCGCGGGCATCTTCCCGACCGACTCGGCCGACTACGAGCCGCTGCGCGACGCGCTCAGCAAGCTCAACATGAACGACGCGGCCTTCGTGTTCGAGCCCGACACCTCGGAGGCCCTCGGCTTCGGCTTCCGTTGCGGTTTCCTCGGGCTCTTGCACATGGAGATCATCCAGGAGCGGCTCGAGCGCGAGTACGACCTCGATCTCATCACCACCGCACCCAGCGTGGTGTACCAGGTGCACATGAACGACGGCTCCGTGGTCGACATCGAGAACCCGGCGCGCTTGCCCGAGCCGGTGAAGTTCGAGCACATCGAGGAGCCGATCTACCGGGTGACGATCCACGTCCCGAGCGAGTTCGTAGGCCCCGTGATCAAGCTCTGTCAGGAGCGGCGTGGCGTTCAGAAGGGCATTCAGTACGCCAGCAAAGAGCGGGTGATCGTCACCTACGACATGCCGCTCGCGGAGGTGCTCTTCGACTTCCACGACAAGCTCAAGAGCTGCAGTCGTGGCTACGCGTCGATGGACTACGAGCTCGAGGGCTATCAGGCCGCCGACCTGGTGAAGATCGACATGCTCGTCAACGGCGAGCCGCTCGACGCGCTCGCCCTGATCGTTCATCGCGAGCAGGCCGCCTCACGGGGGCGCGCGCTCGCGTCCAAGCTGAAAGACATCGTGCCGCGCCAGATGTACGAGGTGGCGATTCAGGCCGCGATCGGCGCCAAGATCATCGCCCGCACCAACGTGAAGGCGTTGCGCAAAGACGTGACCGCGAAGTGTTACGGCGGCGACATCAGCCGCAAGCGCAAGCTCCTCGAGAAACAGCGCGAGGGCAAACGCCGCATGAAGAAGGTGGGCAGCGTCGAGATCCCCCAGGAGGCGTTCCTGGCCATCCTGAAGCTCGACAGCTAACCCACGCGGAGGCTCGGGCGCTCACGGCAGCTCGACCTCACGGCAGCTCGACCGAGTCGACGACCGTCTCCACGAGCTCTCCGCTCACCTCCGACAGCTCGTCCCGCAAGGCGTCGGCGTCGCCCACGCACGCGATCCAGAGATCGCCGATCTTGATCCGGCGCCGGACGGCCGCGTTGGCCTCGTCGCGGGTCACCGCCGCGATGTGCTCGAGGTAGCGCTCGTGGAAGTCGGCGGGGAGGTCGAGGAGCGCGCGCTCGAGCTGTTGTCCGAGGCGCTTGTGCGGCGTGTCGATCTCGAAGGCGTGGCTGCGCGTGAGATAGCCGCGGCATTGCTCGAGCTCCTCCTCGTGGATCCCGTCTTCGTACCACTCCTCGAGGAGATCGAGCTCGGCGGCGAGGCAGTCGCTGGCGTCCTCGGCAGCCGGTGCGGTCCACAGGGCAAAAGCCTCGCGCACCCGCCCGGTGGTCAGCTCCGAGCTCGCGCCGTACGACCACCCGTGCTCGCCGCGGATGACGCGGGTGAGCCGTGAGGTGAAGGTCCCGCCGAACGCCGCGTTGGCGACGAGCAGCGCGTGATGGTCGGGGTCGTCGGCACGGGAGCCGAGCGTGCCCACCGCGAGCTGGGTCTGGGTGCGGTGTTTCTTGTCGACGATGCACAAGCGGCGACCCGCCACCGGGGTGGGCTCGCCCGCCGGGTAGGGGACGGGCTCGCCGGCGCGGAGGGCCTCCTCGAGCCGCGCCGCGACCGCCTCTGCCTGGGCGTGGCTCACGTCGCCACAGATGTGCACGATGGCGTTGTCGCGCGTGTAGAAGCGCTGCGCGAACGCCTCCACGTCGGCCGCGGTGATGGCCGCGAGGCCCTCGATCGAGCCGAGCACGCGCCGCTCGTGCGGATGGCCGGCGAAGAGGTGTCGTCGCAGCGCGCGGCTGCAGAGGACGGCGTCGTCGTCCCGCGCTCGGATCAGCGCCGCCTTCGACTGGCGGACGAGCCTCCCGAGCTCCACCGGATCGGCGCAGGGCGTGGCGAGCAGCCCGGCGAGCAGCTCGACGGCCCTCGGCACCGAGCGCGCGAGGACATCCATGCTGAGGGTGGTGGAGCCGAGCCCCACCTGCTCGGACAGCTCGGCCCCGAGACGGTCGAGCTCGTGCTCCACCGCCTCCGGCCCGCCCGCGCCGCGTCGCAGCATCTTGGCGGTCACCCGCGCGAGCCCGGCCCGAGCCTCCGACTCGTCGGCCCGCCCCGCGCGAAACGTGATCCCCACCGTCGCGAGCGGCAGGGTGGGGCTGTGCTCGACGAGGAGCCTCACGAAGACCTCTGGGGCGTGACCTCGATCACCGTTCGTCGGCGCGGCTCGAGGTACACGCTCGCCACACGTTCGAGCTCGGCGACCGTCGCCGAGCGATAGTCCTCGAGGCGGCTGAGGAGCGCCGAGGGGTCGCCGAGCACGAGCTCCCCGAAGCCGATCGCCTCGGCCTTGCCCACCGCCGTCTCGAGCTCTTGCAGCGCCGAGAGCTCGAGTCGCGCGCAGGCCCGCGTGAGCTCGTCGTTCGTCACCGGTCGCGAACGCACCTCCGCGAGCAGCTCGTCGAGCGACCGCCCGAGCTCGGCAGGATCGACGGCCTCGTTGCCGACGATCCACATCTCCCACAGCGACGGGTCGCGGAAGTTGCCCACGAAGCCGGCCACGTCGCTCGCGAGCTCGCGCTCCTCCACCAGCGCCCGGTGGATGCGGGAGCCATGCCCACCGAACAACACCTCGTTGAGCAAGGTCACCGGCACGTGATCCGGATCTGCCATCGCCGGGCTCTTGTAGCCAAGGGCGAGGCGCACCGTCTCGATGGGCTTCTCCACCCGGACGCGGCGCTCCTCGCGCTGCTCGGGCTCGGGAGCCGGCTCCTCGCGCGTGCGCCCGGCCGGTCGCATCGGCCCGTAAGCGGCCCGCACGCGGCGCAACGTCTCCTCGCGATCCACGTCGCCCACGATCACCAACGTGGCGCTGTCGGGCGCGTAGTGCGTCTCGTAGAACGCCTGGCAATCGGCGGTGGTGATCCCTTCGATGTCCCTCATCGTCCCGATGGTGGGGAAGCGATAGCTGTGCCGATCGAACGCGGTCTCGTAGAGCAGCTCACTCAAGGCGCCGTCGACGTCGTCGTCCACCGTCTCCCGGCGCTCGTTGGCGACCACGTCGCGTTCGCTGGTCACCTGGGCGTCGCGCAACACGAGGCTCTGCATCCGCTCGGCCTCGAGCTCCACCGCCACCGCCAACGCCTCCTTCGGGAGGTTGATGACGTAGTACGTCCAGTCGAGATAGGTCGCCGCGTTGTTGTCGGCTCCTGCCTCCTCCAGACGCCGGTCGTACTCGCCGTAAGGGAGGTTCGTGGTCTCGTTGAACATGAGGTGCTCGAACAAGTGGGAGATGCCGGTCTTCCCCGCCCGCTCGTCGCGCGACCCCACCGCGAACCAGGTCTGGTAGGCCACCACCGGCGCGCTCGCATCCACCACGATCAGGATCTGAAGCCCGTTCTCGAGGCGATGGCGCTCGATCACGAGGCTTGGACCAAACGGATAGGTCGCGATCGGCTGCATGGAACGGTGACCGGAGGCCTAGGCCTCGGGGAGCTCGTGCCCCTCGGCGCAGAGCATCCAGAGCACGGCCATGCGCACCGCCACGCCCGCTTCTACCTGATCGAGCAACACGCTCTGCACACCGTCGGCGATCTCCGGGGCGATCTCGACGCCGCGATTGATCGGTCCTGGGTGCATGACCAGGCAGCCGGGCGCGGCCAGCCGCAGGCGGCGCTCGTTGAGGCCGTACTGCCGCGCGTACTCCCGGTTGGAGGGGAGCAGGTTGCCACCGAGGCGCTCGCGCTGGATGCGCAGCATCATCACCACGTCCGCTCCTTCGATGGCCGGCTCCATCCGGTCGAACACCTCCACCCCCAGCGTCTCGGCGAGCGCCGCCGGCAGCAGCGTGCGGGGGCCGGCCATGGTCACCCGCGCGCCCAACGCGCGCAGGAGGTAGGCGTTGCTTCGGGCCACGCGGCTGTGCGCGATGTCGCCACAGATCGCCACCGTGAGGCCTCGGATGTCGCCTTTGTGCTGGCGCATGGTGAACGCGTCGAGCAGCGCCTGGGTCGGGTGCTCGTGCATCCCGTCGCCCGCGTTCACCACCGCCGCCGTGGTGTGCGAGGTGGCGTGATGGGGGGCCCCCGAGGCCCCGTGCCGGATCACGAGCACGTCGGGGTTCATGGCCTCCATCGTCTTGATCGTGTCGCGGAGGGTCTCCCCCTTGCTCGTGCTCGAGGTGGAGCCGCTGAAGTTGATGACGTCGGCGCTGAGGCGCTTGCCGGCGATCTCGAACGAGGTCCGCGTGCGGGTGGAGGCCTCGAAGAACATGTTGATCACGGTCTTGCCGCGAAGGGTGGGCACCTTCCGCACCGCGCGCCGCGAAATCTCGAAGAAGGTGGTCGCGCTGTCGAGGATCCGCATCATC
This sequence comes from uncultured Polyangiaceae bacterium, assembly GCA_964401935.1. Taxonomy (GTDB): domain Bacteria; phylum Myxococcota_A; class Polyangia; order Polyangiales; family Polyangiaceae; genus JAPYTK01. The sequence continues at coordinate 15,581 of CAYOAL010000043.1, read as the reverse complement.
AGCTCGGGATCTTGGTCCTCGATCTGCAACAGGTGGTGGCGAGCGGTGGTCACGGGAGGTCCTCCGGCACGCGCGACCGTCGGCCGCTCGTGTGCACCACTCGAAACGCTCCGTCGTCGCACAACACCTCCACGCGGTGTCCGTCGGGGACGGGCGTCTTCTTCACCAGGTAGTCGGCCTGGATCGGGAGCTCGCGGCCACCGCGATCGGCCACCACCGCGAGCTCGATCCGGCGCGGCCTCCCGTAGTCGAGCAGCGCGTCGAGGGCGGCGCGGATGGTGCGCCCGGTGAACAGCACGTCGTCCACGAGCACGACGCGACGCCCGGCCACGTCGAACGGGATGTGGCTCGGGCCGATGCGGGGGCTGGGCAAGGCGGTGGCCGCGTCGTCGCGATAGAGGGTGATGTCCACCGAGCCCACGTCGACGGTCCGACCGAGCCGCTCGGAGAGGAGCGCAGCGAGCGCCTTGGCGACCGGCTCCCCGCCGCGACGGATGCCGACCAGCGCGAGATCCTCGCCCTGGCCCCCCTGCACGATCTCGGACGCCATGCGGTCGAGCCCCTCGGCGACGGCAGCGGATTCGACGAGCACCTTGGGGTCAGCCATTCGCTCGGTGCGTAGCGAGAGTCCCCATACGCGTCAAACACTGCTTGTGGGCAAAAGCGGGCCGCGGGGTCAGCGCGGCGGCGCGTGCAGGATCTCCTGGGTGGGATCGATGAAATAGAACCGCGCGAAGGCGGGGCGATCGAAGGTGACGGCTCCGAACGCGTTGACGGCCACCCCCACCGCAGCCACGGCCCAGAAGGGCGGCCCGAGCCGTCGACCGCCGAGCGCGATCATCAGCACCAACAGAGGCGCGAAGTCGTTGGAGAAGCGGTAGCCAAACTGAACCCAGCCGGTGTTCTGGTACGCGAGCACGGTGAGCGTCATGGCCCCCGCGCTCGCCGCCAGGGCGCCGTAGAGCGGCTCGGCGCGACGAGGCCACAGCGCCCAGAGGAAGGCAGGGGTGGTCACCCACAAGGCGAGGCCGTGGCCATTGATCTGCCAGCCCTGCGACGAGGCGAAGGGGAGGCCGCGCAGAAACACCGACAGGTTGCGGCCGAGGTAGTGGGTGGAGAACAGGCCGTGGGCGTCGATCCGGTCGCGCCAGCGCACCGCGAGGTGGTGGTGGCCGAACTCGAAGGGGTCGTCGAATCGCGCCGCGTTGTGGAGCATCAAGAGCGCCACCACGAGGCCCGCCGCGAGGGTGAAGCCCACCGCGCCGGGGAGCCGCCGCGGGCGGTCGCGCCACAGCTCGAAGGCGAAGACGGGCAGGGCGAGGGCCGCGGTGGGACGGGTGCCGAACGCGAGCGCCAAGAGGAGGCCTGCGAGCACCGGGTGTCGGGCGTCGACGGCGGCGAGGAGGTAGCCCGAGGTGAGCACCAGCGCCACCACGTGGCCTCCAAACCACACCGAGCCTTGCGCGGCGCTGAACCAATACACGGTGCCGAGCCCGGCGAGCGCGGCGAGGCCCGCGTTCTCGCGGCGGCTGCGCGTGCTCCGGCCGGCCGCGGCGAGCCGCTCGAGGGCGAGGAACAGGAGCACCGGCCCGAGGGGGGCGAGCGCGGCGAACACCGCCGGGTCTCGAACCCGCTCGGGCTGCCCGGCCGCGAGGCGAAAGGGCAACATCAACACCGCGGGGACGGGAGGGAAGCTCACGAAGAAGCGGCCGTCGTACACCGCGAAGTCGTTGTTGCCGGTGTACCGGGGGGGCGGCCCCGGCAGATCGAGGCGCCCTGCCAGCCACGCGTCGGCCTGCAAGGTGTAGTGGTTGTAGGGGCTGTGAGACGTCAGCCGCTCGACCGGCATCACCGCCACGAAAGCCACCAGCAACACTCCATAGAGGGCGAGCGCAACGAGGGTGCGCGGGCCCAAGGTTGTGTGGATCCACTCTGGCAGCGGGCCTGGTAGCAGACTACGGTGAGGTCGATCGGTGATGGGTGCGCTGATAACCTTCAACGCGGCGGACATCCACCTCGAAGGCGTCGAGGTGAATGTCGAGCTCACGCCGAGCTGGTTCCAACGGACCCTCGGCGACACCGAGGTCAGCCCGCGCGCGGGCGAGCGAGAGCCGGGGCGCCTCTCCGGCCGGCTGTCGCGCTCGGGCAACGACATCGTGGTGCGGATGCGCGTCCGCGCCGCCGTCGAGATCCCGTGTGTGCGCTGCCTCGAGCCCACCTCGGTGGAGGTCGACGCCGACATGTCGCTGCTGCTCGAGCCGGCTCGCACCGAAGGCAAGCGGGGGCGCCGGCAGGAGCCGAGCGACGAATACGAGTTCTCGGCCCCCGAGGCCGACATGGACGTGTACGACGGGGACACGGTGGTGCTCGATCCGTTCGTGCGGGAGACGATCCTCCTCGAGGTGCCGAGCTTCCCGCTGTGTCGCGAGAGCTGTCCCGGCATCGCCGCCGCCCCCCCGTCGGAGCCCGCGCTCGAGGCGCGAGAGCTCGATCCGAGGCTCGCCCCCCTCGGGGCGTTTCGCAAGAACGACGGCCCCGCCACCTTGCAAGACCTCATCGCGGCCGCCAACGACCGGCGCGTGGCGCTCGGGAGAAAGCCGATCCTGCGCTCGAACCACAACAAGAAGGGCAAGAAGAAGCGCTCCTGATCCACGTCGCGGCGAAACCCCGCCAAAACACTGGACAGGAGCGGCCCCGAGCACTATTCACTGTCTCCCTTTTCGGAGGGCTTAGCCATGGCTGTTCCCAAGCGACGAAAATCCTCGAGCAAGCGCGACATGCGCCGCGCCAACCACGACAAAGTCACCCCGAAGCAGTACGTGGCCTGCGCCAACTGCGGCGAGGTCACGCTGCCCCATCGCGCCTGCGCGGCTTGCGGCTTCTACAAGGGTCGCCCGGTCGTCCAGGTCGCGACCGAGTAGACGGGGGTGAGCTCGTCTCCGCGCGGTACGGCCCCCGGGAGCGCGCGAGGGTCCTTCCCCGGCAACGTGCACGAGTCGCTGGTGCCGTCGTCCCGCATCTTGGGCACCGGGCACTACGCGCCGCTGCGCGTGATGACCAACGCGGAGATCGAGCAGTTCGTCGACACCACCGACGACTGGATCACCTCGCGGACGGGGATCCGCCAGCGCCACGTGGCCGCGGAGGGCGAAGCGAGCAGCGATTTGGCGGCCGCCGCGGGACGCCACGCACTCGAGGCGGCGGGGCTCACGGTCGCCGATCTCGACATGATCATCGTGGGCACGGTAACCCCCGATCAGCCCATCCCGGGCTGCGCGGTGCACGTGCAGCGCAAGCTCGGGGCCGACAGCATCCCCGCCTTCGACATCGCGGCCGCCTGTGCGGGGTTCATCTACGGGCTCACCATCGCGGATCAGTTCATCGCGACCGGGGCCGCGCGCTGCGTGCTGGTGGTGGGGGTGGAGCTGCTCACCCGCGCCGTCAACTGGGAGGATCGGGCCACGTGCGTGCTCTTCGGCGACGGGGCGGGGGCGGTGGTGCTCGGACCTTCCACCGCAGCGATCAAGGTCAGCCCCGGCTCGCCCCTCGAGCCGCCGGGCATCCTCTCGTCGATGATCTTCACCGACGGCTCGCTCGCCGGAGCGCTGAACATACCGGGGGGCGGCGTCGCCGAGCCACCCAACGCGGATCGGCTGCGCGACAAGCGCAACAAGGTCCACATGGTCGGCCAGGACGTGTTCCGGACCGCGGTGCGACACCTCACCTCGTCCTCTGCCCAGACGCTCAAGGCCGCGGGCCTCACCAGCAAAGAGCTCGACTGGATCGTGGCCCATCAAGCCAACATCCGCATCATCAACCAGGTGCGGAGTCGGCTCGGTCTCCCCGAAGAGCGCTTCGTGATCAACATCGACGCCTACGGAAACACCTCGAGCGCGTCGATCCCGATCGCGCTCGACGAGGCGGTGCGGGACGGCCGCATCAAGCCCGGCCAGACCGTGCTGATGTGTGCGCTCGGAGCGGGGATCTCCTGGGGCGCGGCGCTCGTGCGCATGTGACGCCGCGGGCGACGTGAGGCGACGCGCGCGGCTGGGGCGCGCTACCCCTCGATGAGGGTGCCGAACATGCCGATCCCGCCCGCCGAGAAGAGCACCGCGAACACGCCCATGAGCATCATGTAGTCGGTGAGCGCGCCGAGCGGCGCCCCGCCGAAGAGGTCGCGGGTGCTCACCGCGGCGGTGACGAGCGTGGGGGCGAGGAGCGGAAACAGCACGCTCGCGAGCACCAAGTCGCGGGCGCTCGTCCGCACCGTCATGGCCCCGAAGAGGGTCCCCGCGGCGGCGACTCCAGGGGTGGCCACCAGCGACAGCACGAGCAGGCCCAGCCACACCCTGGCGAGATCGATGCCGAGGAGCAGCGACACCACCAGCACCGACAAGGTCTCGATCACGAGCACGAACGCGAGGATGCCGACCGCCTTGCCCACGAAGATCGCGCTCCGCGAGACGGGCATCACCAAGAGCCCGGACAGCGCGTCGTTCTCACGCTCGCGCTGCCACGATCGACTCAGCGCCAGCACGGATGAAAACGCCACCGTGATCCAGATGATCCCGGGGGCGATCTGCGGCGCCGTGTTGGGATCGAAGTAAAAGGACATCGATCCGAGCACGGACACGAGCACGGCGAAGAAGCCGCTCGTGGTGACGATCTCGCGCGTGTTGAGCTCGATGAGGAGATCTTTGCGGAGGACCAGCCACGCTTGCCGCGTCCAGCCGACTCGCACCACGCTCAGTCGGCTTGCTTCTGCTTGGACGCGCGGGAAGCTCGGCGCAGGCTGCTCTTGTACTGGTCGTACAGCCGCGGCACCGGGAACGCCAACAGGCGCGTCCGGTAGCCACCGTCCTTCTGGCGGTTCTCCGCCGCGAGGACAGCGTCGACGAGTTTCTCGCGGCTGCCGAACTTCTCTTTCACTTCCGAGAGGGTGTCGTACAGGCGCAAGAGCTTGGTGTTCGAGACGTGCTGGATCCCCCGCTTGCCGCCGCGGTCTTCGTTGGTTCGAGGCAGCCAAAGGTCATCGGTCATCAGCTGCTGCACAGCTTCGACCAGCTTCTCTTTGCTCTCGAAGCGCTCCTTCACGGTGCTCAGAGGCGTGCTCATCGGTCATCTCCTGCGGGGTCGGGTGCGTTCTCACCCAGGGCAAAGTGGGGCCGGGACATAGCAGACTCCGGCCGCGGGCGGCAAGCATGTTCTGGCCTTGTTGTCGCGCTCATCGGTCTTGTCGCGCTCATCGGTCTTGTCCGTGCCAAGAGGGCTCCTCCCGAAACTGGGGAGCGCGCAGCGTAGTCGGCTCGCGGCCCGTGTAAAGCCTCCTCGTGTCTCGGACGTGCGCGCCGCGGACGCTCGCCGGCGGCCTGCTTGGATCGCTCACCTTGAGCCGGTCGGCGGGAACGGGTACGAACCGAAGGCAGGGCTCGTGACGACGGCGGTCTTCGGCGGCAGCTTCAATCCACCCCACGTGGGACACGTGCTGGCGGTGAGCTACGTCCTCAGCGTGCATCCCGTCGATGCGGTGCTGGTGGTGCCGGTGTACCGCCACGTGTTCGGCAAGGCGCTCGCCTCCTTCGAGGATCGGCTGGCGATGTGTCGGCTCGCGATGGAGTGGATCCCCGGCGTGACCGTGAGCGACATCGAGCGCGAGCTCGGCGGCGAGAGCCGCACCCTCCACACCCTCGAGGCGCTCTCCCGCGCGGACCCTCGACGCGACCTGAGGCTCATCATCGGCGCCGACGTGCTCGACGATCTGCCCAAGTGGTACCGCTGGGATCGCGTCGCGGAGCTCGCCCCTCCCATCATCCTCGGGCGGGCTGGCTTCTCCCACCCCGACGCGCCGTTCGCGGTGCTCCCCGAGGTTTCGAGCACGCGGATCCGAGAGCTCGTGGCGGCCGGCGCCATCGACCGGACGGCGGCGCTCCTGCCCACCCGGGTGCGCGACCACATCGTCGCCGGGGGGCTCTACCGCGACGCGGGGCCGCCGGCGCCGCCCAGCCCAGCCGACGCTCGAGGAGGGTGAGGTTGCCGCGCGAGGCTCCGCTCTCGGTGTACCTCTTCGGTGCTGGCAAAGTGGGGAGGGCGCTCTCGCGGGCGCTCCGCGGCGGGCCCTGCGAGGTGACCCTCCGACCCGCGCGGCGGGGATTTCCGGCGCGGCTGCCGCGAGCCGATCTGGTGGTGCTGGCGGTGCGGGACACCGAGCTCGGAGCGCTCGATCGACAGCTCGCGTCACGCGCCTCGGTGCCCGCCGCGGCCGTCCACTGTGCCGGGGCGCTGGGGCCCGACGCGCTCCGGGCGTTGCGCGCGCGGGGGACCTCGGTGGCCCAGCTGCACCCGCTGATCTCGCTCGCCGGAGCGGGCAGCGCGCTCGCCGGCGCGTTCGCCCACGTGAGCGGAGATCGCCGCGCCGTCGCGCTGGCGCGGCGCGTCTCCCGGGCTGCGGGCATGCAGCCGTTCACGGTGGAGGGTCTCGATCTCACCCTCTACCACGCTTCTGCGGCGCTCCTCGCGAACGGCGGGGCAGCGCTGGCCGCGGCGGCGGCGGTGGGGATGGAGCGGGCGGGGGTTCCCGCCGCGCAGGCGCCAGCCCTGTTGGGCCCCCTGCTCGTGTCCGTGGGGCGCAACGTCGGCGCCCTGGGCCTCCCCGCAGCGCTGACCGGGCCCGTGCGCCGGGGCGACACGGCGGCCGTCGCCGCACACCTCGCGGTGCTACAGGCTCGTGCCCCCGAGCTCAGCGCGCTCTATGTCGCGCTGGCGCGCGCCCAGCTGCCGCTCGCCCGCGCCCTCGGCGACGCCGATCCGGACGCGATCGCTCGGCTGGAGGCGCTCCTCAGCAGCCGAGGCTGAGCGGGGACGGCGCGCCCCAGGACGGTTGGCGGCCGCCCTCGAGGATGCCGTGGCGCGCTGCGGGAACGCGCACGCGCTCCGCACGCGGCCCTCGCGGTGGCCAAGAAACGGGATAAATCACACCCAGGGAGGTACGACTTCGGTTACAATCGCCCACGTCGGAACCACCTGTCACCGCGCTCCACCTCCGACGTGCCCGCTCCGATCCCACGCCGGCACACCGACGGCTTCTCCCACGGGAGCCTCGTGAGGAGGTGGCGCACCGCTGCTTGCACCTTGAGCTCGTCCCCCGTCAGAGCGGCCTCCACGGCGCCGCGTTCGGCCGTCGCGTCGGTGTCTGCGTTTGCGCAGATCGACGACGCGATCCAGCGGCGCGACACCCACGGCGTGATCCGGGTCGCGGCGGAGCTCGCGCTCCACGCCCCGCTCACGCGGCACGTGGCTCGGCGAGCGCAGCAACACGGCCGCGCGCTGTGGACGGCCGGCGCGACGCCGAGCCCCGACGTCTGGCGCGAGCTCGCGCACGCGCTCGCCACCCCACCGCGCGACGAGCTGCAGCGACCTGCCGCCATCGCGCGCGCCATCGCCGCCGCGGCCGAGGGCGGCATCCTCGTCGTGTCGGAGCAGGAGCCAACCGTGTGGGGCAGCGCGGTGCGCGCCGAGCTGCTCGCGCACGCCGAGCGCGCAGAGCGCCGCCTCCTCGTCGTGCTCCTCGGGCCGCTGGCGCCCCCGGAGGCGCAGCATGTCTTGAACCCGGCACGCACCGGGGGGGCGCACCGCGGTATCCAGAGCGGGGCGCACCGCGGCGTCCAGAGCGGGGCGCACCGCGGCGTCCAGAGCGGGGCGCACCGCGGCGTCCAGAG
>CAYOAL010000043.1:0-7766 GCA_964401935.1 uncultured Polyangiaceae bacterium | reverse complement strand
CGGGGCGCACCGCGAGGACGCCAGCGCCGAGGGGAGGAGCCGACCGAGCGGGGACGCGCCCGAGCAGGTGCAGCTCGAGGTGGAGCTCGGTCAACTCGCGGCCGACGACCACCTGCGGTGGTGGAGCGCGGTGGTGGTGCAGGATCCTTTCGCGACGCAGCCCGCGTTCGGAGCGCTCTCGGCCCTCGATCACTGGTGGCAAGGCACGCGCGCCCGCCCCATCGACGCGCCGCGCGTGCCCGCCCTCGGCGCCCCCGCCCGTCGCCTCCTCGATCTGTTGGCGCTCGCCCGCCAGGCCCTCACGCCCGCGCAGCTGAGCGCGCTCGGCTCGCGCGCGAGCGTCGACGAGCTCGTCGCGGCGGGGGTCGCCAGCCGAGACGCCCAGGGGGCGGTCGTGGCCCTCGACGGCGTCGAGCCCGGCCGCCCCGCGGTGGTCGACACCCGCGCCCTCATCGAGCTCCTGGCAGAGAGCGCCAGGGACGGCGCGGACGGGCTGGGCGCGTCCGACGGGTGGGCCTGCATGCGCGCGGCCGAGCTCGCGGCCGAGCTCGGCGACCACGAGCACGCCGAGCGGCTCGCGCTCCGCGCGGTCACCGCGACCAGCGATGGCTCGGCGCGCGAGGATCTGTGGCGACGGTGGGAGACCGTGCTCGACGGCTTGAAGGCGCCCGAGGATCGAGACCGGCTCGTGGCCTGCCTCGCCCGCGCGGCAGAGCACGCCCTCGCGCTCGGTGACGGGGATCGCGCCGACAGGATGGCGCGCTCCGCGATGCGTCTCGCGGGCGACTCCTTTGCGGTGCTGCTCCTCCACGGCCGCACCAGCCACGGCCGCGGCGACGTGACGACCGCCGCCATGTCGATCTCACGCGCGTTGAACGTCGCCGCCAACGCGGCCGAGCGTGCACGGGCCGCGGGCCTGATGGCTCAGGTTCGCTACTTGGCGGGCGACCCGAAGCAGGCGGAGAAGTTTGCTCGCGACGCCATCGAACACGCCGCCGACGTGGTCACGAGGCTCGAGGGGAGCAACGTGCTCGGCAAGCTCCTCTTGGGGCGCGAAGCCTGGCGCGAGGCCGAGGAGCACTTCGCTCGCGACGCGTACGACGCGGCGGCGGCGGGGGCCCACGAGGAAGAGCTGCGGGCGCGCCTCAACCGCGGGATCGCGGTGCTGTACATGGGGCGGCGGGAGCAGGCGCGCGAGATGCTCGAGGAGGTGCTCGAGGACGGCGAGCGCCAGGGCATCCTCCGCGCCGTGGCGTACACGCTGAGCAACCTCGCCACCATCGCCATCTTCGAGCACCGCTACGAGCACGCACTCGACCTGAGCGAGCGCGCCATCGAGGTGCGCCGTCGCATCGGTGGCCGCGTGGGCCTCGTGCAGCCGATCACCAACCTCGCCGAGCTGCGGCTGCGCCTCGGCCTCGTCGACGAAGCCGAGCAGAGTCTCCGGTTCGGCTTGCACGCTTGCGGCCAAGGGCTGCCCCTGTCGCGACACGCGTTCTTCGCCAAGCTCGCCGCCACCATCCACCTCGAGCGGGGCGACACCGCGCTGGCCGCTCGGGAGCTCACCACCGCGCTGAGCGGGGCGACGGCGTCGGGTGACCTGGCGCAAGTGGCCCAGTGCCACCGCATCGCCGCGCGCATCGCCCTCGAGGACGGGGATCTCGCCCGGGCTCGCAGCGCCATCGCCGCCGCCGACGAGCTCAAGCACACCTCGTTCGGTCGGGCCGAGCTCGAGCTCCTGCGGGGAGAGATCTCGCGCGCCGCCGGCGAGCCATTCTTCGAGGTAGCCCGCCAAGCGCTCGTGCTCGCACAGCAGGCCGACGATCCAGAGTCGCTGCGCGAAGCCCACGTGCTGCTCGGTCGCGCCTACTTGCTCGCGGGAGACGCGGCGTCGGCGACGAGCCACCTCGAGAGCGCACGCGGGGTGGTGGAGCGCATCGCCGAGACGCTCCCCACCGAGCTCTCGAGCCGCTATTTGCGCCGCACCGCGGTGCGTGCGGTCGACGACCTCGCGCTCGAGCTGGGGGACCAGCTCGAGGCGCTGGGGGAGCTCGACCGCAGCGCGGCCCCCGTCACCGTGCGATCCCAGCCGCTGCCGACGCCGCACGGTGGATCGACCCCGAGCGACACCGCCCGAGCGGGTGACAAGCGCCGTCTGGTCGGCGACTCCGCGGCGCTCCGAGCGCTCCGCGGCGCCGTCCTCCGCGTCGCCAAAGCTCCGACCACGGTGCTCATCCACGGCGAGACCGGCACGGGCAAGGAGCTCGTGGCCGAGGCCATCCATCGCGCGTCGCCCCGAGCCCATGGCCCCCTGGTCAAGGTGAACTGCGCGGCGCTCGTGGAGACGCTCCTCCTCTCCGAGCTGTTCGGTCACGAGAAGGGGGCGTTCACCGGCGCCTCCACCCGGCGTCGTGGGCGCTTCGAGGTGGCCGAGGGGGGCACGCTGTTCCTCGACGAGATCGGCGACATCTCTCCGCGCACGCAGGTCGCGCTCTTGCGCGTGCTTCAAGACGGCACCTACGAGCGCGTCGGCGGCTGCACCCAGCTCCGCGCCAATGTGCGGATCGTGTGCGCCACCCACCGCGATCTTCGCGCGATGGTGGCGCGTGGTGAGTTCCGGGAAGACCTGTACTATCGCCTCTGCGGCGTCGTCCTCGAGGTTCCCTCGCTCCGGGAGCGCACCTCCGATCTTCCCGCCTTGAGCCAAGCGTTGCTCCAACGCGCAGAGGAGACGGCGGGCGTGGAGCCGCGGCCCATCAGCGACGAGGCGATGGCCGCGCTCTGCCGCCACAGCTGGCCAGGCAACGTGCGGGAGCTCGAGAACGCGCTCCGCGTCGCCGCGTTGTTCGCGCGCGGCGACCGGATCGAGCTCAGCGACTTCACGGAGAACGTGGAAGGGCTCCGCCACCTCGCGAGCACTCCCGACGGCCAGACCGGGCGCGTGAGCGACTGGGGCACGGTCCCGCCGCCGCCGCGCGACAGCACGCCCGACTCGGTGGCGCCGCCCTCGAGCTCCACCGACGTCGTCTATGCGGAGGTCCGTGGAGGCCTCAAGCTCTCGGAAATGAAGAAGAAGCTCGAGCAGGAATGCATCTATCGAGCGCTCGTGGAGAGCGGCGGCAACATCACGAAGGCCGCAGATCTCTTGGGCATGAAGCGCCCACGACTTTCGCAGTTGGTCAAGCAGTACGAGCTTGCTACTGTGCTGGAGGATATCAAGCCATGAACCCCTCGAGACGTATCACCACTGCCACCGCCGCGATGCTCGTCGTGCTCGCCGCCGGAGCGGCGGGTTGTCTGGTAGAGACCGACGACGAGACGGCGATCGAGGAGCTCGAGCTCAACGTCGACGAGGCCGATCCTCAAGGCGATCCCAACCAGATCTCGGAGCCCGATCCGGAGCCGTGGCGCGAAGGGCGCGTCGTCAACAAGAACGGCGACCCAAGTCACGATCAGAAGACGATCTCGCGCCCGAAGATCGGTCCCGGCACGCCTGGCGGCAAGGAAGCCGGAGACGGGGACGGGAGCGGCGCCCGAGACTGAAGCTGCCCCGCGGGGCCCCCTCGCTCCGCGTTGCCCACCACCCAAGCGCGCTTCGACGAGCGCCCTCTTCTTCGTCGGTCGGATCTGAGGTCTCGCTGGCGACCCGACCGCGCGCGCTGGGCTGGCGGCCGACGGGCACCACCCGATGCGCAGCCGCACCGAGGCCTCGCGGAGAGGCGCTCGGGCGCCGACACGCGATGCGCGGCGGTTTTCGTGGGTCGGTGTTGATAGAGTAGCGCCGTGGACTTCGCGTACGACGCCTACGACGTGCGCATCCGGACGACGCTCGTCTGTGGTGCCCTCGCGCTGGCGATCGCGATGAGCGCGCTCTTGCGGCCGGGGCGCCTGCGCACGCAACACTGGCTCTTTGCCGCCTTCGCGTCCGACGTGGGCTTCTGGTACCTGTCGCAGTCGCTCTTCGGGTTCTTTCAAGCGTCGATCTGGGAGAGGCTGCGGGTGGTGCTCGCGGTGCTGCTCCCGGTGTTCGCGGTGAACCTCTTCGAGGCGATGGTGCCCGACGAGGAGGGGATGCGCTCGCGCGCGGGGAAGGTGAGCGTGCTCGTCGCGGTCCCCATCATGGTCCTCGGGCTGAGCCCCTACTTGGAGCTGACCCTCGCGCGGGTGGTGCTGTTCCTCTACTCGGTGGGCACCATCGCCGCGGGCCTCTGGGAGATGGGTCAACGCGGGCTGCGCTCCGGCTCCCGGGCCACGCGGCGCAGGGTGCGCTTCCTCGTCATCACCGGCGCCCTCGCCGGCACGTTCACCGTGGCCGATTTCGCCTGGGTGATCGGCTACGAGCCGGTCTACGCCCCTCCGCCGGTGGGGGTGGTGCTGAGCCTCGTGTTCCTCTTCATGCTCGCGCAGGCGCTGCGCCACGAGCGCCTGCTGGATCTGTACGAGATGCTCGGGAGGCTCATCGTGGCCACCGCGGTAGCGTTCCTCATCGCCGGGATGTTCTACCTCTTGGTCGTCACCGTCGGACAGTTCAACGCCATGTGGCTGAACGCGATCGTGGTGGCGATCGTGGTGCTGGTGCTGTTCAACCCCCTGCGTGACTGGGTGGAGAAGCAGATGCAGCGCTTCGTGTTTCGCGAGGGCGGGCGCCTCGCCGCGGCGCTCGAGCGGGCGCGCCGCAAGCTCGCTCACACCCTCGAGGTGGAGGAGATGGGCAACATCGTGATGCAGGCCCTCGAGCAATCGCGCAGCGTGACCACCGCGGCCCTCTACATCCTGCTCGACGACGGCACGGTCTACGAAGAGCTCGGGAGCGTAGGCCCCGGCGCACCGGCGCGGATCGAGGTGGCCACCGCCAACGCCCTCTTGGAGCGGCTACGCGAAGGGGCGGTGCTCGTCGAGCAGCTCGGGCGCGAGGTGCGCGAAGACCCCTCGCACGACGGGCAGAGCGAGGCGGTGCTCGCCGCCGCGGAGGTGCTCGGTGCCCTGCGCGACAAGGCGGTGGTGGTCGGGATCCACGCCGAAGACGATGAGATCGTTGGCCTGTTGGTGGTGGCCGACGAGCGGATCCGCGACGCGTTCAGCCCCGAAGACGTGGCGCGGCTCGAGGCGCTGTGCGCGCAGCTGGGCGTGGTCATCGAGAACTCCCGGGTCTACAGCAAGATGAAGGAGAAAGACCGCCTCGCCGTGCTCGGCCAGATGGCGGCCGGTCTGGCGCACGAGATCCGCAACCCGCTCGGCGCCATCAAGGGAGCCGCCCAACTCCTCGCCGATCCTGGCCCCGACGGCGAGCTCGACGAGTCGACCCGAGAGTTCGTCAACATCATCATCGAGGAGGTCGATCGGCTCAACGGCGTGGTCGGCTCGGTGCTCGATCTCGCCCGGGAGAGCACGGGAGCGGTCGCTCCCATCGACGTGAACGGCGTCGTCCGCCGCACCCTTCAAGTGCTCGGGGCCGACTGGGCAGAGCTCGCGATCGAGGTGGACACCGAGCTCGACGACGAGCTGCCCCGCGCCGCCATCGCCGCCGAACAGCTGCGCCAGGTGATGATCAACCTGTTGCAGAACGCCGGCCAGGCCATGAAGGGGGAGGGGGTCATCACGGTGAAGACGCGAACCCGTCGCCGGGGCGAGCAGCGCTGGGTGACCATCTCGGTGGCGGACGAGGGGCCCGGGATCTCGGCGACCGTGCTCAACAACATCTTCCTGCCATTCTTCACCACCAAAGACGGCGGCACGGGCCTCGGTCTGGCCATCTGCCAGCGAATCGTGCAGGGGGCCGGCGGCCGCATCGAGGTGCGCTCGCGCGAGGGGGAGGGGACCACGTTCGACGTGGTCCTCCCGGCGGCGATGGAGCCGCTCGGCACCCCCACCCCACCCCCGGCGATCGAGGGGGTGTCGCCCTCCGGCCCCCCACCGGCGGCCACCGCGGACACCGCCACCGCCGAGTGATCAAGTTGACCCCCGTTCTACGGGGCCACTACCCTTGATCCTCGAGCTATCGTCGGAGGAGCCGAGCGCCAAGGCAGCGAACAGAGTCCCATGCGAGCCCCCACCGATGATCTGCGCTACTCGCTTCGCTTCCTCTCCGGCAAGCACCAGGGGAGCGAGTATGTGCTCGACGATCCAAGCACGCTCAAGGTGGGCCGCTCGAGCGACGCCGACTTGATGCTCGTGGAGGGCATGGTCTCGCGTGAGCATGCCCAGTTCGTGGTGGCGGCGGGGAAGCTCGAGATCGTCGATCACGGCTCCACGAACGGCACCTTCGTGAACGGGGAGCGCGTCACCGAGCGACACCTCGTGGAGGGTGACCGTGTGCTCATCGGCACCACCATTCTCAAGGTCGTCAAGAGCCACCTCCCCGTGGGCACGCGGCCGCCGCCACGCCCGACCTACGACACCGACGACGTCCAGACGCAAGACCGCGACCAGATGGCAGGGAGCCTCGAGGAGGTCGGGGTGCCCGAGCTCCTCGAGATGTTCGGGAGCGCGCGACAGCGGCTGCGCCTCGACATCGACGCCGGGGATGGAGTCATCACCGTCACCATCGCGGAGGGGCGCGCCCTCGACTGCCGCAGCACACGGCTCCCCGACGCGCCACCGCTCAAGTGCATTCAGCGGGTGCTCGGCTACGCGAGAGGGACGTTCGCGGTGAGGAACTTTCGTGCGCCAGCGAAGCCCTATCCGCTCGACACCCCCATCCCCGAGCTCCTGGTCGACGGGCTGTTCAAGGTGGACGAGCTCGCCGTGCTCCGCCAACGGCTCCCCAATCGAGGAGAGCCGATCGTCCTCGCCAAACCGCTCCTCGCCTCGCTCGCCGCCCTCGACGAGCGAGATCTCGACACGCTTCAGCTCGCCCACAACCTGGGTGACGTCGCTCACGTGATCGACGCGTCGACGGAGACGGATCTCGAGACCGCGAAGCGCCTGCTCACACTCATCGACGGCGGCTACCTGCGCCGCGGCTGAGTGGGCCGGAGGGCTCACGGGCCGAGCGCGCGCGGCGCTTTGCGACGAAGGTGAACGTCCGCGAGTGGCGGGGCGCGCGAAAGTTCGATAGGAGAGAAGCGATCATGGCGGACGAGCAACTGAGCGAGCGCGCCGAGCTCGACGTGCCCGGCGAGACCCGTCGGCAGACGCTCGTGTTCGGGATCTGGCTCGCCTGCCTGGCCGTCGCGGTCGCGGGGACGGTCGCGCGACGACCGACGTCGTCTCGCCTCGATCGCCCCGTTCCCGAGGAGCACATGTCGGCCTACAACCGCGAGCGTTGGCTCCTCGGCGGCGTCGTGGGGGTGGTGGTCCCGGGCCTTCTCACGTGGTGGGTCACCCACCGGCGCCGCCGGGGCGGCCCCCACGCGCTGGGCATCGTCGTCGACGTCACCGAGGACGGCGAGCTCCGCGTCTGGGGCCGCGGCTACGGTCAGCGCATCTCGCTCCACGGCGCTCAGGTGAGCGAGCGGCTGGTCGACATGTACTCCGGTCGGCTCGGGGCCTGGCGGCAGCGCCGCCTCATCATCCGCGCCGCCCGCCCCATCGCCGGGATGCCTCCCGAGCTCAGCCTGGGCACGCCGGCGCTCGACGCCGACGAGAGCCTCGAGCTGCCCCTCGTAGGCGGTGAGGGAGACTGCATCGAGCTTCGTCGTGACGCCTACCTCCGCGTCCTCGAGATCGCGCGCCGCGTCGCCGCGCCGCCGCAGCGGCACGCTCCCGACGCCTGAAGGTCCGACCGACATTGCCTCGCGGGGCTCCTCGAGGCGCGGTCCGGCGAG
>CAYOAL010000042.1:52864-64648 GCA_964401935.1 uncultured Polyangiaceae bacterium | reverse complement strand
CAGTGGGTCCGTTTTCATGAGCACAAGTGGGTCAGTTCCAATGAGCGCCTAAGTGAAGTATCGGTTTCGAGGCAACACGCTTCAGCCGGATGAGCTCGTCGCGGCTACCCGTCGGGACAGAGGCCCGCAGGCGAGGCGTGACGGCGCGCCACACGGGAGCATTGGTTCTGCTATGGTTCTCCCATGGGTGAGCCGAAGAAGAAGCCGCCGCCGGACGAGCCGCGACTGGGCCCGCCCGCCGAAGCGCGCGAGGAGTTCGCGGACGCAAGCCTGGACGAGCCCTTGGACGTCGACCCCGAGGCCTACCTCCACTGGCTCGAGACCGGCGAAGACGATTCGTGCCCCGACTCGTCGTCCTGACCCAGCGCTTCCACCGCGCCCGCGCCCGCGCGGGCCTCATGTCGGGCGCTCCCGCCACTTCGCGCGTGGGTGCCGAGATCCGCGCGCTGATGAACGCACCGTCGTTGCCAGGCGCTGACGACATCGCCGCACGATTCTCCCGGTGGAGACCGCGTGGGTCCGCTGCGTGCCCGGCGAAGCCCTGTGGCTGTGGTACCGCTTCGACGCCCTCCGCGTCATCATCCTCGGCCTGACGAGAGCGCCACCCGAGCCCATCGACTGATCGAACTGCCGAGCGCTCAGCGCCGAGACAACCTCCAACGACTCGCGTCAACCATGGCTCACGATATGCCGACAACCGCCCGCCGAATCCCGTCCTGCGGCCCCGCCTGCGGCTCGTCAACTGACGTACATTCGCTGTCCCAGAAGAGCCGCACTCTGCCCCGACTGCGCCGCGCACCCTCTCTACCTCGACGACTGAGCCACCGTCACTTCGGTAAAGTGCGCGGGGGCGATTCGAAGGGAATCGGGTAGGTCTTTACTGGGCCTGCGTCGGACTCGCGGCCCGGGCGGTGTGGCGGTGTGTCCGGGAGACGCTCGCCGCGTAGAAACGAAGCGAGCAGGCCCGGTTGGCGCCGTCCCGGTTGGGGGGCGGGGAGCGGATCCCCCTGACCGTCGAGGCATCCGCCGGCATGAGGGCGCGCTGGGCAGCGCGGCGGATCGTCGAGCATCCAGCTCACGAAGGGCAGCACTTCGGGATCTGCATCCATGATGCCCGAGGGGGTATGCACGAGGAGGCGCACCCACCGCTCGATCTCACCGGAAGCGCGGTGCTGAACGAACGGTACGGGCACGAGATGCAACATCTCCTTCGAGCCGCGGTGGATCAGCGTCACCGACGCGGTGTACACCATGGCGATGAGCTTGCCATCCGGTGACAACAGCGTCGCCGTGAACTCGTCGTTGCGCTTGGTGCGCGATTCGGCGCGATACGTTGTGTGGTCGTTCTCCCACCGGTCGAGGGGCTCGAGCTCGGGCACACTCCAGGTCGTGAGCGAATCGGGCTCATCGCGGGCAACGGCCATCGTCGACCCATCGGGGGCGAGCGCAACGTCCCAAACATACGCAGAGCTTGCGAAGCTCCGCATTCGGACCTTGCCATTCCGAAGATCATACACGCCGAAGTGGTTGTCTCCCGCGACCGCGACGTGGGGGCTCCCCAGGGCAACGCCACGGTACGTGGTCTCCATCAACGGAAGCTTCTCCTCAGTCGACCCGCGCTTCCTTGCGTAGAACTGCTCATTGGACCGATATCGCCAGAGGTGGGTGCCATTCACCGAGGTGTTGATCACGTAGTCCTCCCAGTATCCGAAG
Organism: uncultured Polyangiaceae bacterium; assembly: GCA_964401935.1. Lineage (GTDB taxonomy): Bacteria > Myxococcota_A > Polyangia > Polyangiales > Polyangiaceae > JAPYTK01. Next base: position 62,935 of record CAYOAL010000042.1, on the reverse strand, counting down.
AGCCAGGCTGTGAAATCACAGTACCCCACGACCAGGCATTGATGTCGACCGAGCGCCTTGCCGGTCGTCGCGTCCCACAGCCAGAACCACGCCTCGGTCGGCACATCAGTCCACACATCGCCCTCCTCGCGTTCTCGATTGGAGTCGGGTCGTAATTGATAGTGGGCCTGGCCGACGAGGCGTCCGTCTGCGCTCCACTGAGGGGGGCCGGTGCGGCCGGTCCGCCACTCTGGAGGCCGCTTGACCACGACGGGCAGCGACGGCTCATCCTCCGTGCCCGCGTCGTAGGGGTCCACAACCACGTGCACCACTTCGTGCTGGGCGTTCGACAGATCGAGCTCCCAACGCATCACGTTGTACAAAAAGCCGGAGTCGGGACTCTTGGGGTCTACTTCCGTTACGTCCAAAGCGAGCGTTCCGCGCTCTGTGAGCTCCGGGCCGCCCAGGATCCGAGAACGCTGGAGCTTGGTTGAGAGCACGGGGTGCGCCACGCGGCGCAACGCGCCCACGATGACCCGCGCTTGCCGGAGCATCCCGACGCGCCTGCCATCGACGCTGGAATCGGTGCAACCCCGGCCCAGGACGGCGGTCACGCCGACCGCGAGCATCCACCCCCACCGCGGTGTCGTCATCAGAGCTTGCCCTTCTTCAAGCAGTCATGCAGATAGCCAACGAAGGCAGCATTGCGCATTGAACGGGCGGTCCCCCATCGACGCGCGCGGACAATGGGATGTGCGGGTGGACCCCGGGGATGAAGGTGCGGGGCAGCGAGGTGGTCTTGGCGACGTAGACGAACGAGACGCGCAGATGGTCCGGCTCGATCACCAGCGCGGTGAGGATGGGGCGGCGGCGCGCTATGTGTTGCTCCACGATGATCGAGATGTCTGGTGGCGCCGCGATCGTTGTGCCGCTCTCGGTTCTCGGGCGTTGCCCTCGTCGTCGCGCTCGGTGGTGGTCGTAGGGTGCGGATTTTGTCCTGAGCAGAGAGCGATCGCGTCGCTGTAATTCTGGCGCCAATTCGTCCTGTCGTTCGACCATTGCTTCGCAAACGCTGGGCCAGCGCCTCTATGGTTGAGTTGTGAACCAAGGCCACGAAAGCGACCCCATGACGAAGATCGTGCTGGAGATGCCCGAGGAATTCAAGAGAGTGCTGGCGTCGCTGCGCGACACCGTACGAGCGCGTGGAGCTCGCGGAGGAAGTGGGGGTAGCGGCCCTCGCGGTCGGTGATGCCTGTGTGACGATGGTTCGACAACGCACAGGGCCAGTGCCACCGGTGGCGGGGGCCGCGGGTCGTTGAGGGTGTCGGAATCGTGCGTGGAACGGCGAACAGGCACGGGACCTAGGGTGGTGGACACACGTGTCTCTTGGCTCGAGGCTGGGGGCTCAGCGAACCTGGACGGAGCGGGGGATTTTCAGCTGACGAGTCCGACACCGCGCTTCCACTCTCCTCCTCGACCACAACCGCGGCACGGTCGGCATCGAGGTCGACGATACGGGCGCGGTGATCTCCTTGAGGATAAGCAGCGTGACGGCCCTTGGGTGCAAATCCCCCTCTTCAGCTCAGGGTTCGCCGTCACGCGCGGTTCTTCACCACGGAGAAACGGACGCAAACAGCTCCTGGCGCGTCGAGGCTTCAGTTCTCTGCGCCGCCCCAGCCGATCACGCTTGTTGGCGATCGCGTGGCGAATCGCTCTCCTCTTGACGCCCCGATGACGCACTTGTGAACTGGGAGGTTCGCGGATCTATCGTTCCGAATTTTCCATCACGTTGGCGGCTTCGCCGTTGGGGGCAGCTCGTATGTTCTTCGTTCGTTCGCTCGGTGCGGTCGTCGGTCTCGTTGCCTTGGTGTCGTCATGCGACGGCGTCGTCCCTGACGACATCCCCACGTCGGGTCGCACGGAGGGTCCGGAGGCCGAGGCTCGCACCCACGATCCGGCGGCGCTCGAGGTAATCGAACAGGTGGAGCGAGCTTTCGCAGCGGACGGCACGCCGGCGCTGCCTCCACCCGGGCTCGAGGTCGTGAGACTCGACGATGGCGGGCTCGGTGCGCGCGCCGACGCCGGTGCCCGGAAGGCGGACGTGCGGCTGCCGTCCGCGGCGGACGCGCCCTTCGCCGTGCTCGACGCGCGATCGGGATTGGGCTTGAAAGCCGTGTTGGTCGGGACACGGCCCGTAGCGGGCGTGGTGGGCGGCGGTTACGTCGTGTACCCGGGTGGCCACGCTTCCGGAGACATCATCCATCGCGTTACCAGGGATGGCACGGAGGACTTCATCCACGTCACCGCATTGGATGCTCCACCCGAGCTCCAATACGACGTCGAGCTCGACGAGGACGTGGCGGGTCTGCGCCTCTACGACGGCACGCTCGAGCTGCTCGACGAAGCGGGCACTCCGCGGCTCCGCATGCGTGCGCCCCATCTGACGGACGCCGATCACCGGCGTCATGCGCTCACCGTCGACGTCGAGGACTGCGCCTACGACACCGATCCTCGTCCGCCTTGGGGTCGCCCGGTGACCGCACCGGGAGCGCGCCACTGCACCGTGGTCGTGGCGTGGGATGCGCGCGCCGTGCGCCGGCCGGTGCTCGTCGATCCGGCGTGGAGCACGACCGAAGCGATGGTGACGCCCCGCAACTTCTACGCGTCAGCGCGGCTCTCGGACGGCCGAGTGCTCCTGGTCGGTGGGGGCACGGCGGAGATCTTCGATCCGGACACGCTCACGTTCGCTGCGGCGGACTCGCCCACCACGACGGAAGATGTGCACGGTTATCACGCCGCACTGACACTCGGCGCGGGACCCACCCTCTACAAAACGCGCAACGCGACCTATCTCTACGACCCGAGCAACGGCATGTGGTCGACGACCGACGCGGGATCTTCCCGCATCGACTTCCGCGAGCAGATGGTCGCCCTCGCCGATGGGCGGGTGCTGCTGGCCGGCGGCGCGGACGGGGTGGGGGCTCCGACCCTGAGCACGGAGATCTACACCTACGACGCAGCTCTGGGCACCGGCGCGTGGGCGTCGGCCGATGATCTCGACTCGGTGGCCAGGTCGGGCACGGCGGCGCTCCTCCCGAACGACAACGTGCTCCTCGTCGGTGGCAACCTCGCCCAGGTATACGACCCGGGACTCGACATGTGGTCGGCGGCGAGCTCCCCTTCGGTGGATTTCTCCTTTGCCAACTCGCGCGAGATGCTCGTGCTCCCCGACGGCACGGTCTTCCTCGCGATCACGCCGGTCGACTTCACGCCGGTACAGTGGGCGACCTACGACGCAACGGGTGACAGCTGGAGCGCCGCCGCCACCATCACCGCGGAAATCAACTTCCTCACCGACGCCCTCCTTCGCCCCGACGGCACCGTGCTCTTGGTCGGCCAAAGCAGCCCCGTCGTGCAGCTGGCGGTGACGCTCGACGTCGCCACGGCCAGCGAAACCGCTCACGTGGCCCCCGCCGTGATGTTGAACGGGGAGGATCTGTGCACGCCCGTCGATGCATATCGCGTGCTCGCCGCTGGGCCCGACGGCGCCGAGCTCCTCCGGCGGGGCCTGGGCGAGGCCTGCAGCAGCGACCTCCAGTGCGACTCGGAGCACTGCGTCGACGGCTTGTGCTGTGACACCGCGTGCGGAGGCGGCGACTCACTCGACTGCCAAGCGTGCTCGGTGGCCATGGGCGCGAGCACGGATGGGACGTGCGCCTTCTTGGCCGCGACCACCGCGTGTGGCGATCCAACCGATACACCCTGCGACAACCCCGACACATGTGACGGAGCTGGCGTGTGCCAGCCGAATTTCGAGCCCACGACCACCTCCTGCGGAGACGCGGGCGTCGACTGCCACGGCGACGATCTCTGCGATGGCAACGGCGCGTGCGTCGATGGGGGGTTTCTCCCTGCCGACACCGCTTGTGGCGACACACAAGCCACGGCGTGCAGCGACCCCGACGTTTGCGACAGCGCCGGCCGCTGCCTGCCCTCCCACAAGCCTTCGGGCACCGCCTGCGGCGACCAGGGCGTTATCTGTCACGTCGACGACACCTGCAATGATAGCGGCGTGTGTGTCGACAACGGCTTCGCCAGCGCCGGCTCGGCCTGCGGCGACGCCACCGCCAATGAGTGCACCGCCGCCGACACCTGCGACGCGAGCGGCGTGTGCGTAGCCAACGACGTCGCCTCGGGCACGCCATGCACGGGCGGGCAGTGTCTCGACGGCTCGTGCTCGGCCATCGCGGCGAGCTGCGGCGACGGCACCGTCGACAGCGGTGAGATCTGCGACGACGGCAACAACATCAACGGCGACGGGTGCGCGGCAGACTGCATGTCCGACGAGACGTGCGGCAACGGTGTCGTCGACGCCGCCGCCGGCGAAGCGTGCGACGATGGCAACACCACCGACGGTGACGGTTGCTCCGCGACCTGCGCGCTGTCGTCGTGCGGCGACGGTGTGGTGGACGCCGGCGAGGCGTGCGACGACGGCAACACCACCGACGGTGACGGCTGCAGCGCGAACTGCTTGTCCGATGAGACCTGCGGCAACGGGATCGTCGACCGCGGCGCCGGCGAGCTCTGTGACGAAGGCGCCGACAACGGCCGCGGCGCTTGCTCCGCGACGTGCGCGCTGTCGGCCCCACCACCGCAGACCTCCGGAGACGACGGCTGCAGCGTGCGGCCGGGCCCGCGACGCCATGACCATGGCTGGCTCTCGCTCCTCGCGCTGCTCGCCATCATCCGCCGCCGCAAACGGTGAGCTCGAACCGCATCCCACGGGAACCGGAGGGTTCAGGCATGAAGGCCCTTGGCGGTCCGCCGAGCGAGTTGACGTAAACGCCCGCTTTGCGAAGTGAGGCGCGTGGGGGTGGCTCAGGAGCCCAGCGCGACAGGGCATACGAGCGCGGTTCGCGGGGCGTGGGCGGCCTGAATGGCCCGGGTGAGAGTTTGCGGGCGCACGTGCCACACGGCCTCGAGTCGCTGCTTGGGCGGCGCGGTCGAGGTCGCCCTGCTCCGGGGGGCGCACGACCCCAGCCGCAGGATCGCCTTCGAGCCTCGGCGCGCGCGTCGTCGGTCACGGAGCACGTCGGCGTCGAGAGATGCCATCGGCGTCGCGCGGCACCCCACCTCGGTGCGCACCTGGGTCGGACGGTGACCGCGCATTCGGCTCGGTCTACCATAGAGGCGGTGGACGCCCTCGAACGAGATGACTTCGAACGAAGCCGCGCGACGCCTCCCGGGGTGAAGCTCGCCCAGGCCCTCGAGCTGATGGCGGCCGGGATGCGGCTTCAGCGCAGCAAGCTGAGGCGCAATGGGCTCGTCGCCACGTGCGCTCCGGTCGGAATGAAATATTCAGCGCAACGACAGGCTGTTGTACCGGGCTCCTCTTCACCGGCAGCACCCGTGAGCAAGACCCGCGTGGGTATCCACGAAGGATAGGCCGTCCCGTCGGCCAGCCAGCCCAGTCGACTCAGAGCGCCAAGCGTTGGGCGCGCCGCGCGAGCACGCGCTGGAGCATCTGGAGCAGCGCCTCGGCGGTGTACGGCTTGGGGATGAAGGTGTCCGGCTCTGCGCCCAGCGCGCTCGTCACCTTGCCGTCGGCGTCGAGGCCACTCGAGCCGACGATCGTTACCTGTGGGTCTAGATCCCTCAGCGCCGTGATGGTCGCCGGCCCGTCCAGAACCGGCATGGACATGTCGGTGAGGACGACGGCGATCGTGCCCGCGTGCTCGGCGTAGAGCGAGAGGGCTTCGGCTCCGTTCGCCGCCGTGAGCGCTCGGTACCCGTACCGCTCGAGGGTGACAGAGGTCACCCTCCGGACGCTCTCCTCGTCATCCACGACCAGGATGAGCTCTCCGGCGCCGCGCGGGAGCGGCGTTCGCTCACTCGTCGCCGGCGCGGCAGCCTCGGTCGAGAGGTCTGCCGGCAAGTAGATCTTGAAGCGCGTGCCCATGCCGATCTCGGAGTAGACGTGGATGAACCCGCCGAGGCTTCGCACGATCGTGTGGCAGGTCGAGAGCCCGAGGCCGGTTCCCCGGCCCACGTCCTTGGTCGAGAAGAAGGGCTCGAAGATCCGATCCTGGACCTCCTTCGACATGCCGGTGCCCGTGTCCTCGACGCGCACGAGCACGTAGGGGCCGGGCTTGGAGTTGACGGTCATGCCGGCGTAGACCTCGTCGATGACGACCTCCTCAACGGCGAGGGTGAGCTTTCCGCCGTCCGGCATGGCGTCTCGCGCATTCACGCAGAGGTTCATCAACAGCTGATGGATCTGCGTGGGATCGCCGCGCACCGGCCACACCGTCTCTGCGCAGGTCAGCGCTGCGGTGAGGTGCTTTGGGAAGGAATCTCGCACCATCTTGAGGACGTCGCTCGCGAGCGCGTCCACGTGCACGACGACCTTCGTCCCGCCCTCGCCGCCGCGCGCGAACATGAGCAACTGGCGCACCATGTCCGCTCCTCGTCGTGCCGAGTCGTCGAGGATCGACAGATCCTCGAGCTTGTCGGCATCGGTCTCACCCTTCTTCAGGAACGCGATCGAGGTCAGGATGGGCGTCAACACGTTGTTCAGGTCGTGCGCGATGCCTCCGGCGAGGGTGCCGATGCTCTCGACCCGTTGGGCTCGCATCAGATGCTCTTCGAGGCGCTTTTTCTCGGTGATGTCGGTGTTGATGGCCAGGATGGCGTACGGCTCTCCGTTCTCGCGACGGAGCAGGGTCCAGCGGCCTTCGACCAGCACCGTGTGGTCGTCTCGGGTCACCTGGCGGAGCTCCCCGACCCAGGTGCCATCGCGCAGGGTGGCGGTGGTGGCGCGCGCATAACCCTCGGGGTCCGACGCGAACTGAAGCGTGCGCACGTCCTCGCCCAGGGCGTTGTCGCGGTCCCAGCCGTAGAGGGACTCGGCCTTCGGGTTGAGGAAGAGAAGCCGCCCCTCGAGATCGCGGACCACGATCGCGTCCTGAGCTCTGTCGACCAGCGCCGCCTGTTCGGCCGCGCGCTTCAGCCCCGACGCCAGGGTCCGCAGCACCGCGCCGACCGCGACCACCAGGGCCGCGTTGACGAGCAAGAAGTTGAGCGCGAGCACGCCCCAACCGGTGGCGTCGCCGACCCATTTCGGTGGCACAAAGTCGGCCGCGCCGAGGCCCGCATACCCGAAGGCAAGCAGGGTCATGGCGTTGATGGCGAGGGTGACGAGACCGGCGCGCAACCCCAGCAGGGTCGTGGTCATCACCGAGAAGCCGAGCAGATAGATCTGGCTCACCGGGCCGACGAGGACCAGCAGCATGGCGCCGACGAGATAGAGGATGGCGCAGAAGCCCACCGCGCGCGTCAGGAACCCGAGGCCCGTGGCGGAGACGAGCACCCCGACGCCGATCATGGCGAGCGTATCGCCCACCGCGACGACGTAGAGCCCCTCCCTGAGCGCCATGTAGACGCTCGGAATACCAACCACCGCCCCGAGTGCGAACACCACCCACAGCACGCCGGTGAGCAGATCACTGCGCCAGTGCTCGGGGCGCAGGCTCACCAGCCGCGAGAGCCTCGGGCCGCGCTCAGGATCGTACGGAGCGTTCACGAGCACGTCGGTTCGTCGTGCTGCCAGTTGGTCGCGCCCGTGCCACGGAGCTCAGCGCCACGGAGCTCAGCGCCACGGAGCTCAGCGCCACGGAGCTCAGCGCCACGGAGCTCAGCGCTACATTGATCTCGTCGCCACGGAGCTCGTCGCGCCAGTGCCGGAGAAAACGCCTTCGCTCCGCGATCTACCAAGTGTCTTTGGATCCGTCCGTTCTCCTCGCAGCATAGCAGCATCGGAGGCGCCCCAGAGCGCAGCGTTGGCATCGCCCTCGACCGGCCCCTGTCCGAGGGTGGTGGCTCGAACAGGAAGCAGTTCCACACGTCGAGTAGAACGGACCTCGCTGAAAAACTGAAGCCCGAAGGCGTCACCCGCGATGCACCGCGCACGAAGCAGCCGAGCGTCTCGGCTGCACCCGTGGCGACGACGGCGCAGCTTCACCACGCCGCCCGGCTACCACCAGCGCTCCTGGCCCAGGCACGACGGGGATGTAGGGCCGCGTACCTTTTGCCGCCGCTGGTTTTTCCACCTCTCTCGAATCCTTTGTGGAACCTCGAGCCTTCTCCTCTTGAACGGCCGGCCCGAAGGGCGAGGTCGCGAGGAGAAAGGGAAGCATGAGGAAGAACGTCGGAAACTGGGATCGTTGGGTCCGCGGGATCGGCGCGGTCGGGCTCTTCGCCTGCGCCGTCGCCGCGCCATTGCCTCAAGCGGCGCGTGGGCCCATCTTTGGGGGCATGGGTATGTACATGCTCTTCACCGCCTTGGTCGGCACCTGCTTGGGCTATCGGCTCATGGGCCGGTCGACGTGTCCGGTGGGCGAGCGATGACGCTGCGTGCACACCAGAGCACCGTCGCGGCCGCTGCCGCTGGCGACGACGATGCCCTCACCGAGCTCGTGCGCCTCCATCACGATCGGATCTATCGGTTTGGGCGGCGCGTGTGTCGCGACGCGGCGGACACCGAGGATGCGGTGCAACACGCTTTCGAGAGGCTCGCCGCGCGGCCCGACGTGGTGCAAGACCGCGGTGCGCTCTCGTGGCTCTTCTCGGTGGTGCGCAACGCCTGCCTAGGCTTCGTGCGTTCGCTGAAACGCGAGCGGCGCACGCTCGGCGAGCGACTCGACACCGACCACGTCCCAGAGCGGCTGGCGTCGGCGGCACCCAACCCCGAGCTCGCGCTCGAGCGCTGGCAGCTGGTGCGTGCCGTGCACCAGGCGATCGCCGAGCTCGACGCGGCCCATCGCGAGGTGCTGGTGTTTCGTGATCTCGAGGGGCTCTCGGGCCCCGAGACCGCTGCCGCGCTCGGTCTCTCGACGGCGGCCATGAAGAGCCGCCTGCATCGCGCGCGCCTGATGCTTCGCGCTGGGCTCGAGAAACATGTGGTGGCCAACACACCCCGCGCACCGTCGCGCGGTGAGTCCAAACCCCGCGCAGCACTCGAGGCTCGGGACGCTTGAGGGCTCGCCGGCGCCGTCGATGCAATCGAGTGATAGTTGGTGTTGGTCCCCTCGAAGGTGTGCTCGACGGTCGTCTCCACGCACGTGTCGACGTAACGTCGATCGCGTCGAAGCGCTCTGCGTTGGCCCCGGAACATTGCTACGGCTTGCGCTGCGCGACTCGACTCTGCCCGAGGCGAGCGAGCCCCCACTCGACGCGTGCGAGCGCTTCACGTAGCCTGAGACGAGCTCGAGGGCAGAGGGCATGTGTGCTGGGAGCCTCGAAGAAGCTACCTTGTCCATCACCTTGGTCCTGCTCGAGGACCTTGAGGCGCTCGCCGACCACGATCTCTTCGAGCGGGGCGGGAGGGACAACGGAGCGTCTGACGAGCCCGATCCCCTAGCGCGCCCCCAAGGCCGAGCGATCCGCGTGGAGAGCCAGGAGCTCGTCGCGGCGCTACGGGCGCGACGCATCCCGCTCTTCTACTTCAGCTGCCATCGAGGCTCGGATGGGTGGAGCTTCGGCATCGAAGGCATCGGAGAAGCCAGCGGGACGCGAACCGACGTCGCGCAGGCCCTGCTTGGGCTTCGAGGCAAGGACCCGGACGACGATCAGGCCCTGGACGAGGCGCGAGAGGGTCTACTCGATGGAATCAGTCGCCACTACTCGAGTCAGCGCTTGAGTGCGTACGACATTCTCACTGCAGCGCAAACGCCCCCACTTTCGCTGAACGGCCCACCACGTGCCGCGACTTCACAGCCCGACGCGGCAGACAGCTCCAACCCCTACCTGACCGACCTTCCCCACGTGCTGCCCGATCTTGCGCCGTCACCGGGCTCGACGGAGCCGGCGACGCCTCAGGAGCTGCCGGGTTGGCTGCTCGTTCCTCTCCTCCTCGCCACCCTCGGAGGTGGTGCATGGGCAACGTGGGCCACCGCGGCGACGCGTCCCATTCTGGCGATCGTGGTCGGCGGAGTGACCCTACTCCTCGCGTGTCTCGCCGTTTGGTTCTCCGTTTGGTTCTGTTCCCGTCGTCAGTGACTCTCGGGATCGCACGTCCAGTTCCCCCCTCGGCGC
>CAYOAL010000042.1:0-52764 GCA_964401935.1 uncultured Polyangiaceae bacterium | reverse complement strand
GCGGGTGGACGGCGCGCGGGTGGACGGCGCGCGGGTGGACGGCGCGCGGGTGGACGGCGCGCGGGTGGACATGGTGCACGTCGAGGAAGAGGTGATGGGTGCAGCCATCGACGCGGCAGCGCTGGTTGTCGCGACGAAGGACCCGACGACGCTTGGCGACGGGGAGGGTCTGCGTGGCCGGAGCGAGACGTGACCGCCGCTTCGGCTCGGTGGCGGGCATGGGAGGCGATCATCTCGGCGACGTCGTCGTCGACGTGGTGATGCTCACCCCCCGCGTCGAGGCTTGTCTTTGGCGCAGGGGCGTTTTTCAGGCGACGCGCTCGAAGAGGCCGGCGGCGCCCTGTCCTCCGCCGATGCACATCGTGACGATCGCGTAGCGCCCGCCGCGGCGCGCGAGCTCGTAGAGGGCGGTGGCGGTGAGCTTGGCGCCGGTGCAGCCGAGGGGGTGGCCGAGCGCGATCGCGCCGCCGTTCACGTTGAGCTTGTCGCTCGGGATCTCGAGCTGCTTCTGCACGTAGACGCTCTGGCTCGCGAAGGCCTCGTTTACCTCGAACAGATCGATGTCGCCGACCGCGAGGCCGGTCTTCTGGAGGAGCTTCCTCACCGCCGGCACCGGTCCGATGCCCATGATCGCCGGATCCACACCCACGGTGACGAACTGCCGGAAGTAGCCGAGCGGCTTGATGCCCAGCGCGTCGGCTTTGTTCTTGCTCATCACGAGCGCGGCCGCGGCCCCGTCGGACAGCGGCGAGGCGTTGCCGGCGGTGACCGAGCCCTTCAGCGAGAAGGCCGGTCTCAGCTCGGCGAGCCCCTCGAGCGTGGTCTCGGGTCGCGGCAGCTCGTCGGTGTCGAAGGTGAAGGTCTTGCGGGCGCCGTTCTCGTAGCGGATGCCGTGCACGGCGACGATCTCGTCTTTGAAGCGGCCGGCTTCGAGGGCCGCCTTGGCCTTCATCTGCGAGGCGTAGGCGAACTCGTCCTGCTCCTTGCGGGTGATGCCGAACTGAGTGGCCACGTTCTCTGCGGTGATCCCCATCGGGGTGTGGGCGGTGGGCATCTTCTCCATCAGCTCCGGCGAGGCGCTGAGGTGAAAGCCGGTCATGGGGACCATGCTCATCGACTCGACGCCGCCAGCGACGACGATGTCGGCCGAGCCCATCGCGACCGCGCCCGCCGCGAGCGCGATGGCCTGGAGACCGCTCGAGCAGAAGCGGTTGATGGTCATCGCCCCCGTCTCCTGGGGCAGGCCGCCGAGGAGGCCGGCGAGCCGCGCCACGTTCAGCCCCTGCTCACCTTCGGGCATCGCGCAGCCGAGGATCACGTCGTCCACCATCTCCGGCTTCACGTTCGGCACCCGCGCGAGCAGCCCACGGATCACGTCGCCCGCGAGCTCGTCGGGGCGCTTCAGCACGAGCGAGCCTTTGTGGGCACGCCCCACGGCGGAGCGGACGGCGTCGGCAATGATGATATCGGTCATGATGGTCTTCCTCTGCTCTGTGAGCTCATCGCTGCGAGCTCTTTCGTGACTGCGACTGCGGAAACTGGGGCTCTCGACGCCTCGGACTAGTTCCTGAGCGGCTTGTTGGTCATCACCATGTGCTGCATGCGCTCCTGGCTCTTCGGCTCGCCGCAGAGGCTCACGAAGGCCTCGCGCTCGAGCTCGAGCATGCGGTCCTCGGTCACCGGGGCCTGGGCCCCGTCGACGCCACCGCAGAGCACGTTGGCCAGCTTGCCCGCGATCAGCGCGTCGTGCTTGCTGGCGTAACCGCCGGCCACGAGCGTGTTGATCATCATGGTGAGGGTGGCGATCCCGCTCTCGCCGGGGAGCTTGTACGCGCGCGGCTTGGGCGGGTGGTAGCCCGACTCGGCGAGCCCGATGACGCGGGCCTTCGCCTCGTAGAGCTGGCGCTCGCGGTCGAAAGACACCCCGTCGGTGGAGCGGAAGTAGCCGTAGGCCTGGCCCATGTGGGCGCTCGTGGCCACGTTGGCCATCGCGATGTTCTTGAACACCTGCGTCACCAAGGCGTAGGTGTCTACCTCGGCCCCCTCCGGCACCCCCTCGAGCGCGCGCCAGAGGAGGTTCATGTTGCCGGCCCCGCCCGGGATGAGGCCCACGCCCACCTCCACCAAACCGGGGTAGGTCTCGAGCGCGGCCTGCACCGCGTCGCTCGCGAGGCAGAGCTCGAGGCCGCCCCCCACGGTGGCGCCGAACGGCGCGGCCACCACCGGCACCATCGCATACTTCAGGCGTTGGAGCGCCCCTTGGAACTTGGCGACGAGGTCGTTGAGCTCGGTCCACTGCTTCTGCGCGGCCGCTCCCGCCACCAGGAACAGGTTGGCGCCGAGGCCGAAGTGTTCCCCTTGGTTGAAGAGCAGGACGCCGCGGAAGTCGCGCTCGGCGACCTCGACCGCGTCGTGGAGGAGCTGGATGTTGTCGGGGTCGACCGTGTTCGCCTTCGACTTGAAGGTGATAGAGAGCACACCGTCGCCGATGTCCCACGCCTCGGCGCTCTGGTTGGAGAGCACGGGAGCACCCCGACGCGCGGCGGCGAGGGTGACGGTGCGCGGGTCTTGCTCCCGCGTGGTGTAAGCGCCCTTCTCGAGGTCGTAGACCTTGCCGCCCTCCGCATAGAACGAGGTGGCCCCGCTCGCGTGCATCGCGAGCACGCTCTCCGGCACCGCGATGCCGTCTCGCTGCATGCGCTCGAGCGTCTCGACGAAGCCGAGGGCGTCCCAGATCTCGAACGGACCGAGCTCCCAGTTGTAGCCCCAGCGCATGCCGGCATCGATGGCCGCGATGTCGTCGGTGATCTCCCCCACCCGCCGCGCCGAGTACGCGAGCGACCGCGCGGTTGCTTTCCACGCGAACTCGCCGAGGACACCCTCGCTGGCGATCAGCTTTCGGATGCGCGCCTTGGTGTCGGGCTCTTCCGAGAGCGACTTGCAGCGGGCCTTGATCGCCTTGTCGCCGGCCTTGCCTCGATACTCTCCGGTCTTGGGATCGAGGGTGTCGATGCCGGTCGCGGTCTTCTTGTAGAAGCCAGCCTTGGTCTTCGAGCCGAGGAGCTTCTTGTCGACCATGGTGCGGATGAAGCCAGGCACCTGGAACACGTCACGGTCCTCGTCGTCGTGGAGCGACTTGTGACAGTTGTCCACCACGTGCACCAAGGTGTCGAGCCCCACCACGTCGGCGGTGCGGAAGGTGGCGCTCTTCGGGTGGCCCATCGGGAGGCCGGTGATCGCGTCTACGTCCTCCGGGGTGAGGTCATGCTCGAGCATGAGGTGGATCACCGTCATCAGCGAGTGGGCGCCGATGCGGTTGGCCACGAAGTTGGGCGTGTCCTTGGCGTAGACGATGCCCTTTCCGAGCACATCACGACCGAACGCCTCGAGCCGCGACGCCACGGCGGGCGCGGTGTCGGGCGAGAGCACCAGCTCGAGGAGCTTCATGTAGCGCGGCGGGTTGAAAAAATGGGTCACCAAGAAGCGCTGACGGAAGTCGCTCGAGCGCCCCTCCAACATGTCCACGATGCGGAGCCCCGACGTGTTGGAGGCCACGATCGTCTGCGTGCCGGCGGTGATCGTGTCGAGCTTCTCGAAGAGGGCCCGCTTGATGTCGAGCCGCTCGACGATGGCCTCGACGACCAGATCGCAGCCTTTCACTTTCTCGAGGTCGTCGTCGAAGTTTCCCACCTCGATGAGCTGCGCGTGGCTCGAGTGGGAGAACGGAGCCGGGCGATGCTTGAGCATCTTCTGGATCGCGCCCGCGGCGAACGCGTTCCGCGCCCCCTTCCCGTCGGGGGGCACGATGTCCATCAAGAGCACGGGGACACCGGCGTTCGCGACGTGGGCTGCGATGCCGCTGCCCATGACACCTGCGCCGAGCACGGCGACGCGACGGATTGGCTGGTTCATGAACGTCTCCTACGAGGAAGGGCGAAATGGGGCGTTGATGTAGCACACACGGGCCATAATGGGGCGCGATGTCTCGTGAAGGGTGGCTCGTTGCCCTGGGGGCATGTTTGGTGGTGCTGATCGTGCCCGTCGCGATGTGGGCGGGCCTCGCCGCCGACGACGACGGCGCCGTGCGTCGGCGCGCTCACGAGACGAGCGTCGAGCCGCCCCTCGACGACGCGGCCGGAGACGTGGCCGAGACCGAGGCTCCGCTCGACGACCCCGAGGAGACGGCTCCGCAGCCGGCAGAGCCGACGACCCGCGCCGTGCACGGCACCGTGAGCGATGCCCACGGGGTAGCCATCGAAGGCGCCGAGGTGGCGCTCGACGGGGAGCCGAACACGAGCGCGACCACCGACGCCGAGGGGGCCTTCGAGCTCACCGGGGTGAGCACCGACGCGGTGGTGGTGGTGGTGAGCGCGTTCGGCTACGACGACGCGAAGACCGACGTGACCGCTCGAGCCACCACCACCGAGCACGACGTGGTGATGGCCCCCTCGAACGACGTGACCGGCACCGTGCTCGATCCCGAGGGCAACCCCGTGCGCGCCGCGGAGGTGGCGTGCGTCGAGCCCCCCGGCGCCAAGGTGCGAGGCGACGGGCTCGGCCGCTTCTCGCTGGGCAGCAAGGCGGCGGGCTGCGACGCGGTAGCTCGCCACCCCGACTTCGCGGCGTCGGCGCGGGTGGAGATGAAGCTCGGGCCGGGGAACCTCTTGGCGCTGCGCCCGCTCGCCGCCGTTCGGGGTGTCGTCGTCGGTCGGAGCGGCGCGCCCTTCACCGGCTTCGTGCTCTCTCTCCACAGCTTCGAGCCCGAAGACGGCACCACCAAGATGCGCCCCTACCGCCAGACCTTCGCTCATCCAGAGGGGCGGTTTCAGGTGACGCAGCTCCCCGCCGGCACGTTTCGGTTCACGGTCGGTCTGCGCGGCCGCCGTGGGGTGACCACCCAACCCATCCGGCTCCGCGACGGCGAGCAGCTCGCGGACGTGAAGATCGTGGTCGAGTGAGCAACTTGGTGCAGGGCTCGACGGTGCTCGAACAGCTCGAGCGGCTAGGCGGGTTGCTCGCTGAGCACCGAGACGTGCTCGAGGGTCGCGTGAACGAGCGCGAGCCCCCGCTGTGGAGCGAGCGGCGGGGGTGGACCGAGTTCCTGCTCGGCCTCGACGACGACGAGGTGTCGCTCGCGGAGCGGTGCGGTCCCGATGCCCTCACCGAGGCGCTGAGGCGCGCCCCGAGCACGCTGGCGGCGCTCTATCGCGACGCCGACGCGCTCACGCACCCCTTCGCGGCTGGACCACACCACCTCGACGCGCTCGAAGAGCTCCGCGTGCCCCTGCGCAAGCGCGTGCAGGTGGCCGCGCTCGTCGACGACCTCCGGGCGTTGGCGGTCCCATCGCGACGCATCGTCGATCTGGGCACGGGGCACGGGCACCTCGCGCGAGCGCTCCGGCGTGAGCTCGACATCGCCACCTGGGGCGTGGACAGCGACGGCGCTCGCATCGCCGTCGCCCGTGCGCTGGCGGGCGGGCTCGACGTGACCTTCGTGGCTGGCGCCGCGGAGGACACGAACGTCGTCGTGCTCACCCCCGGCGATCTCGTGGTCGGCTTGCACGCGTGCGGTGCGCTCGGCGACACGCTCCTCGCTCGCGCCGCCGAAGGACGCGCGGCGGTGCTGCTCATCTCGTGCTGCCAGCAAAAGATCGATCAGCCGGAGCGGCGCGCCCTCTCCGCTCGCGGCCGCACGCTCGAGCTCTCCTATCCACGCCCGCTGCTCGGTCTCACCAACTTGTCGTATGGCGAGGCTGCGCTCGACAACGTGAGGGCGCGCGGCGTGCGTCACGCCCTCTCGAGGCTGCTCCGTGCGCGAGGCCTCGACGTCTCGGTCGGCGACGTGGCCCACGGGATCAACAAGCGGCGGTTTCGTCACGGCCTGTCGGGCGTGGCCGACACCGCGCTCTCGCTGCGCGGCCAGCCCCCCGCCACCTCCACCGAGCTCGCGGCGGCCATCGCCGAGAGCGACGCCGAGTTTGCCGTCATCCGTCGACTCTCCCTGCCCCGCAGCCTGTTGGGGCGGGTGATGGAGCTCGCGCTGGTGGTGGATCGAGCGGCCTTCCTGATCGAGCAGGGCTACCGGGTGGAGGTGCGGCCGCTGTTCGACATCACGGTGAGCCCGCGCAACCTCGGCATCATCGCTCGCCCCGCGTAGCCGGTGGCACTGGGCGGGCGAGGACGCTACCTTCCCCCGATGCGGTTCTTCTCGTTCTCGATGCTCATCGCGTCGGGAGCGTTGCTCGGGCATCTCTACCTCTACCGACGCCTCGTCACGCAGGTGACGAGCAGCGTGGTGTGGCGCCGCGTCCTCGGCGGGTTCCTCGCCGCCGCGACGCTGGTGTTGCTGTTGCGCAGCCCGATCTGCGACCTCGGCCCCGAGGTGAAGGCCACCTACGAGCGCGTCGCCTACAGCTGGATCGCGCTGGCCCTGTCGTTGGTGGTGGTGCTGGCCTGCTCCGACGTGTTGCGCCTCGCGCTCGCCGTGGCCCGGCGCGTCTCGCGACGGCGCTCGGAGCCCGACCCGAACGCGGCGCGAACAGCAGCGAGCACGGAGGTTGCACCCGCCTCCCCCCGCCCAGCGCCCGACGCCGACGTGGACGCAAGCCGGCCTCGGCTCGACCTCGCCATCCAAGGTCGACGAGGTCCGTCGCGGCGCGAGCTCTTGCGGGCCGTGCCGTGGGGCGTGGTCGCTGGCGGCGGCGTGATGGCCGGCTACGGCGCCTACCGCGCCTTCACCCCCCCCGAGGTGACCGAGGTGGTCATCCCCCTCGCCAAGCTACCCCGAGCGCTCGATGGCCTCACGATCGCGCAGCTCACGGACGTACACGTGGGCTCCTTCATCGGCGAGCGCTTCATCGACATGCTCGTCTCCGCCACCAACGCCCACAAGCCCGACGTGGTGGCCATCACCGGGGATCTCGTCGACGGCCCGGTGGAACACCTCGGCCCCGCGGTAGCTGCGCTCGCGAAGTTACGATCTCGTTTTGGCACATATTTCGTTACCGGCAACCACGAGTTCTACGCGGGGGAGCTCGAGTGGGTGGCCTTCCTCGATCGCCTCGGGATCACCGTGCTCCGCAACGGGCGCGTGCCCATCGGAGACGCGGGAGGCGCCATCGATCTCGTGGGCGTAGACGACTGGACCGGCGCGCGCCGCTCGGGGGGGCGTGGCTACGATCTCGCCCGAGCCCTCGGCGGACGCGACCCCGACCGAGGCGCGGTGCTCCTCGCGCACCAGCCCGAGAACTTCGAGGTGGCGGCGCAGGAGGGGGTGGATCTCCAGATCTCGGGCCACACCCATGGCGGCCAGCTGTTCCCGATGACCGAGCTCGTCGGCCTCCGCTACCCCTTTCACCGCGGCCTCTACCGCCACGGCGAGAGCCGGCTCTACGTGAGCCGAGGCTGTGGCTTCTGGGGTCCTCCTTCGCGCGTCGGCAGCCCCCCCGAGATCGTGAAGTACGTGCTCACCCACGCCTGACGCGCGCTCGTAGGGCGGCGCGACCGCCCACCCCCACGCCGACGTTCACCTCACCGACGCCGACGTTTACGAGCGCACGGCCGATCCCCCGCCGCTC
This sequence comes from uncultured Polyangiaceae bacterium, assembly GCA_964401935.1. Taxonomy (GTDB): domain Bacteria; phylum Myxococcota_A; class Polyangia; order Polyangiales; family Polyangiaceae; genus JAPYTK01. The sequence goes on along the minus strand of CAYOAL010000042.1, from coordinate 45,187 downwards.
AGAGGGCCCCCGTCGAGACCGCTCGCTCCGCCATCATGGCGAGCAGCCGTACACCGTCGATGAGCGGCGCGAACCGTTCGTCCTTCGTCAGCCCGAGCTTGTACCGATAGTAAATCTGCTGCAGCACGACCGCGGTCTTGAACAGGCCGAAGGTGAAGTAGAACACGATGTTGGACACATCCCGTCCGGTTCGCTCCGCGTAGCGATCGCAGAGCTCCCGCCGCGTCATCATGCCGGGCAGCGAGGTCGGCCCGAAGCCGAACGCCCGCACCGGCGCCGGATCGTCGCCCTGCACCCAGTAACAGAGCGTGGTTCCGAGATCCATGAGCGGGTCTCCAATGGTCGCCATCTCCCAGTCGAGCACCCCCACGATCTTCTCGAACGTGGCCGACTCGTAGATCACGTTGTCGAACTTGTAGTCGTTGTGGAGGATGGTGGGCGCGGGCGAGCTCGGGAGGTGCGCGGCGAGCCACGCTGCCACCTCGAGCATCTGCGGGATGTCGTCGGTCGCCGCGTCCTCGTAGCGCTTGGTCCAGCCCGAGACCTGACGCGAGACGAAGCCCTCTGGCTTGCCGAGGTCGCCGAGGCCGATGGCCTCGTAGTCCACCGCGTGCAGCTCCACCATCACGTCGAGCAGCGTCTCGCTGAGGCGGCGCGCGGTGGCTGGATCGATCACCAAGCCCTCCGGAGGACGCCGCCGGAGCACCACGCCCCGCACCCGCTCCATCACGTAGAAGTCGGCGCCGATCACCTCATGGTCGTCGCAGAACACGAGCGGCCGCGGGGCCCAGGCCTTGTGGGGGCTGAGTTTGTCCAGCACCCGAAACTCACGCTTCATGTCGTGGGCGCGCTTCACCTTCGAGCCGAACGGCGGCCGACGGAGCACGAGCTCACGGGAGCCAGCCCGGAGGAGATAGGTGAGGTTCGAGTGCCCGCCGGGGAACTGCTCGATGGTGAGCTCCGCGAGCTCGGGTCCGAGGGACTCCGCGAGGTAGCTCGCGAGGCGCGCGACGTCGAGCTCCTCGCCGGCGCGAATCGGCCGGCTGCGATCCTCGAAGCTGCGATCCGTCATGAGTACTCCGACAGGATGCGCCGCGCCGCCGACGCCTTGTGCACCTCGTCGGGTCCATCGTAGATGCGCGCCGCCCGCTCGTGCGCGTAGTAATAGGCGAGCACCGTGTCCGAGGTGATGCCGAGCGCCCCGTGCACCTGGATGGCGCGATCGACCACGCGCATCATCACCTCCGCCACGTAGAACTTGATGAGGGAGATCTCCACCCGCGCCCGCGAGAAGCCGATGTTGTCGATCTTCCAGGCCGCGTCGAGCACCATGAGCCGCGCGGCGTTGATCTCGGCGCGACACTCACTGATGAACCCGCGGATGATCTGCTTGTGAGCGAGCGTTGTCTCGCCGTCGAGCTTTCGAGTGACCGCGCGCTGACACATCATCGAGAACGCGCGCTCACAGATGCCGAGCCAGCGCATGCAGTGGTGGATGCGGCCCGGGCCAAGCCGCTCCTGCGCGATCAAAAACCCTGCCCCTTCGGGCCCGAGCAGGTTCTTCCGCGGCACGCGGCAGTCGTCGTACACGATCTCGGCGTGGCTCGCCCAGCCCGAGCCCGCGTGCCCCATCACCGGGATGTTGCGCACCAGCCGAAAGCCAGGGGTGTCGGTGGGCACGATGATCTGGCTCGCGCGCCCGTGGCGGGGAGCGTCGGGGTTGGTCACCGCCATCACGATCGCGAAGGCGGCACCGTCGGCGCTGCTGGTGAACCACTTGCGCCCGTTGATGACGTAGTCGTCACCGTCGGCCCGCGCGCTGCACGCGAGCTCGGTGGGGTTGGAGCCAGCGGTGTCGGGCTCGGTCATGGAAAAGCAGCTCCGGATCTCTCCCCGCGCCAACGGCATGAGGTAGGCAGCCTTCTGTTCGTCGGAGCCGTACTGGTGGAGGATCTCGAGGTTGCCCGCGTCCGGCGCCTGACAGCCGAACACATAGTGTCCGAACGGGGTGCGACCGAGCACCTCGCTCATGAGCCCGTGCTCGAGCACGGACAGGCCCATCCCACCGAGCTCGCTCGGTGCCTGGGGCAGCCAGAGACCGCGCTCTTTTACCTTGGCCCGCAGCGCCTCGAGCAGGGGCTCGATGGCGGCGAAGTCGTGCGTGCCGAGCAGCTCCGCCTCGCGGGGCATCACCTCGTCCTCGATGAACGCCCTCGCGCTCTCGAGGAGAGGTCGCATTTTCTCCGGAATGGCAAAGTCCATGTCAGATCCCCGTGATCATGCTGGCCGGCAGGTGACCGACCTCGTTGAAGCGAACGAGCGACAGGCGCTCCTCGGTGTAGCGCAGCTCGGTCACCGAGGCGTTCTGCAGGGCGAAGAGGAGCTCCACGCCCTTGTCCGGCTCGGCGCCGAGCGCGTGACGAGCCGCCACCGACACCGGTCCCCCGCTGGTCACCACGAGCACGAGCCGGGCTCTCCCCTCGGTGCGCATGATCGTCTGCATGGCATCGACCACGCGGCGCGAAAAGAGCTCATGGCTCTCGACGCGATCGTGGTGCCTCCCCTCCGACCACTCCTTCATCAGCTCCTCGAAGCGACGAAGGTAGCGGCGGAGCACCGCGTCGACCACCGGATCGGTGGCGTCTTTGGCGGCGCGCTCTCGAAAGTCGGGGCTCTCCAAGGTCGCCTCCCGCATCGCCTGCTCGCCTAGCGCGCTCGCGTCGATCTCGGCCAGGCCGTCGAGCACCGTGGGCTCCGGCAGCGAGAGGCCCCGTCCCGCGGTCGTCGCCGCCGCGTGCTCCAAGGTCTGCGCGTGTCGCCGCTGCGGCCCGATGTACACCGCGTCGAAGCGGAGCCCTCGCTCCACGAAGGCTTCACCGAGGCGGCGCGACTGCTGCACGCCGCGCGCGCTCAGGTTGTCGTAGTCGTCAGCGTGGAGCGACGCCTGCGCGTGCCGAACCAAGACCAGCGAGCTCACGTGACGCAAGCTAGTCGTCTTCGAGGGGTGAGTCGCCAAGATAGCGCGACGCGCGGCCACCACCACCATCGACGGGGCACTGACCCGCAGCGCTCTGCCGGACCGAACCGAAATGCGCGGGGCAACCGCCGTGACGGCGCCGGCGCGCTCCCTTGCTTGCGCTGCCGTCAGCCGCGAAGCCAACCGGTGGCGACGAGCCCCGGTCCCGGCGCGCTCCCTTGCCTGCGCCGCCGTCAGCCGCGAAGCCAACCGGTGGCGACGAGCCCCGGTCCCGGCGCGCTCCCTTGCCTGCGCCGCCGTCAGCCGCGAAGCCAACCGGTGGCGACGAGCCCCGGTCCCGGCGCGCGCCCGTAGGGTGGGCATCAACCGGGGAGCCAGTCGGTGGGGAGGGGGCCGGGCCCGGCGCGCTGCCAGCCGTGGCAGAGGAGCCAGGTCGCGGGGGGGGCGACGGGGCAGGCGTGGGTGAGCGGCCGGGCGACGAGGGGGCGCGGGCGAAGATGCGGCGCGCCCGGCACCTCCCAGCCGGGAAAGTAGGGCGCAGAGCTGCACCCGCGGTCGAGCCAGTCGCGGGCGAGGTGCTTCTGCACGAGGAGCTCTGCGTTGTGCTTGCGGGTGTTGTTGAGCACGTAGCCGAGGGCCCAGCGCACCTCCTTGGGGCTCCTCAAGATGCGGTGGTGGTAGCGGTCGTCGAACACCCTCCCTCGACGCGACAGGTGCCGGTTGATGCCCTTGGCTACCCGAATGGCCAGCCCCTGGAGCCCGCGCGCGAGCGACGTCGCGTCGTGCGCCTCGCACAGCAAGTGCACGTGGTTGCGCTGCACGCTGAAGTGCACCAACCGAAACCCCGCGACCACGCCCGCGCCCAAGCTCGACTCCACGCGCCCCCCCGACCCAGCGCCCGCGCGCCCCCCTGACCCAGCGCCCGCGCGCCCCCCCGACCCAGCGCCCGCGCGCCCCCCCGACCCAGCGCCCGCGCGCGATCCCGCGGGTGACGCCCCCGCGCCCGCGCCCGCGTCACGGGGATACAGCTTCCCCGCTGCGAACCTACTCCGGAGGACCCGCATCACCTCCGCCGTCCGCAGGTTCGGCAGCCCGGCGCAGAACCGCCACGTCACGTGCACCGGATGCGCCGCCGCGAGCGCCGGCCTCGGGCCATGGCGCAGCCGCGCCCCTTGCTTCGGCGGGCGCCCCGGACGACGCCCCCGCGCGAACGTCGCCACCCGCCTCCGCCGCCCCGTCCCTGCTTTCGTGAACAAACTCGGCTGCCGAGGGTTCGCCACCGAACGAGACTCCGTGCGCTTCGAACGGCGCCCCCGCCGCGACCTCTCCACCGCCATTCATTTAGTATGGGCATATTTCATTTCGGTGCAACTCCAGGTGCACCCTTTTCATCCTGGCGCGACCACCGCCGCCGTGCCCTTGCCTCGCGGCCGTGCCCTTGCCTCGCGGCCGCGCCCGCACCCCGCGGCCGTGCCCTTGCCTCGCGGCCGCGCCCGCACCCCGCGGCCGTGCCCGCGTCCCGCACCCCGCGGCCGTGCCCGCGCCTCGCGGCCGTGCCCGTGCCTCGCGGCCGTGCCCGCCGCTCGCGGCCGTGTCCTTGCCTTGCGGTGGTGTCCTGGTCTCGCGGTGGTGCCCTTGCCTTGCGGTGGTGCCCTTGCCTTGCGGTGGTGCCCTTGTCTTGCGGTGGTGCCCTTGCCTTGCGGTGGTGGTCTTGTCTTGCGGTGGTGGTCTTGCCTTGCGGTGGTGCCCTTGCCTTGCGGTGGTGCCCTTGCCTTGCGGTGGTGCCCGCACCCGATTCCGTCGCCGCGGCTCTCGACCCTGAGCACGATTTCGACGGTCACGCCAGGGGCCCAGGAGAACACCTGGACGCGCAAATCGGGAACAGATCTTCTGCCGATAGCGAGCGTAGAAGCGTAAGTTTCTCGCGCCCTCGCGCGTTGAGACTCACCGCCGCCTCGCGATGCGAGCGCCGGAAACGACCTTGACGGGAGGAATGCATGAGCTCTGACGAACAGTCTGGAGGTCGCCGGAGGCGTCGCCTCCTGCGACCAGTGGCAGCAATGATCTTGGTGGCTTGTGGCACCTTCGGCCTGGGCACCACCGGCTGCGCGACGAGCCCCCTGCCCCCTCCCATCGTGAGCAAGGCCTCGCTCGGGCGGGTGATCGTGTACCGCAACGGCGTGGCATTCTTCGAGCGCTACGCCGCGCCTCACGAGAAGGAGCTCACGCTGCGGGTGCCAGCGGAGCGGGTCGACGACTTTCTCAAATCGCTCACCATCATCGACAAGAAGACCGGCGAGACGATGCCCATCTCCTACCCCACGCGGAAGCAGCGTGGCGACGAGGTGGAGATGACCATCGAGCTCCCGGCACGTCACAACGGCCTCACCATCAGCTACGTCACCGAGAGCCCGGCGTGGAAGCCCAGCTACCGGGTCGTCCTCGGCAAGAACGGCAAGGCCAAGCTCCAGGGCTGGGCCATCGTGGACAACGTGTCGGGCGAAGACTGGCGCGACGTGAAAGTGGGGGTCGGCTCAACCTCGGCGCTGTCGTTCCGCTACGACCTTCACAGCGTGAAGAACGTGCACCGCGAGACGCTCGACGCGGGCTCGCTGCTCGCGGTGGCTCCTCCCACCGGAGGCTCGCCCTACGACGTGACCAAAGATCAGCAGCTCGTGGTGGCCAACATCCCCCAGGGCATGCTCTCGGAGCTCGATCTCGAAGACGAGCGGTTCGCGAGTGTCCCCGACACCGCCGGCGCGGAGAACCGGCCGTTCGGGGGCAAGGCGACCACGAAGCGACCCGCGCCCAAGGGCGACTACCAGGCCGAGCCCTTGCAGCAGAGCCCCCAATCGACCGGCGCGCGGCGCATGGTCGATCAGCTCACCTACCGGCTGAAGAACAATCCGAGCGAGCAGATCGTCATCGAGGGCTACGCCCGCAACGAGGACAAGGCGCCCCAGGCGTCGTCGCTGGCCCGAGCCAATCGCCTGCGGGATCGCCTCATCGCCAACGGCGTCGCGCCGGAGCAGGTGGAGGCCGTCGGCACGGGCCAGGTCGACGCGGCCCAGGAGGTGCGCGTGCTCGCCGTCGACGACGGCGAGCAGAAGGCCGAACCCAAGGTCGAAGGCACACCGGCCGCGGTGGCGTCGATGGATGGCGACGCGATGGGCCAAGCGCACTTCGTGTCGCGCCAGGCGATGACCATCGAGAAGGGTCACTCGGCCATGGTGAGCATCCTGCAGCAGGATGCGCTCGCGGAGCGGGTCTACTTCTACGATCCGATCTCCGAGCGCGGCAGCAAGAAGTTTGCCTTCAACGCGGTGAAGCTCGAGAACCCGAGCTCGTACACGCTCGACTCGGGCCCCATCACCGTCTACGCCGAGGGACAGTTCCTCGGCGAAGGCATGGCCGAGCCGATCCTCGCCAAGGCCACCGCCTTCATCCCCTACGCGCTCGATCGCGCGGTCATCGTCGAGCCCGAGCTCGGAGGCCGTGAAGAGATCGAGCGCCTCGTGAGCATCCAACGCGGGATCGTGGCCACCGAGTCGCGCAAGATCCGCTCCCACAAGCTCACCCTCACCAACCGGTCGACCGAACCGGCCACCGTGTTCATCCGGCACGAGGTGGCCGCCGGCTACCAGCTGTCCACCAAGGGCCCCAAGACCAGCACCCCGCAGAAGCTCGGCGGCGCCCACCTGTTCGAGGTGATGATCCCCCCGAGCTCGAGCGAAGAGCTCACCATCGAGGAATGGACGCCCGTGGAGCGCACCGTCGACATTCACACCGATCACGGGGTGAAGGCCATCGGCCTCTTCCTCGACAAGGCCACCATCGGCGGCGAGCTCGAGAAGGGTCTGAAGGAGGTGATCGCGCGCCACGCCGGTCGCGCCGACCTGTTGGAGAAGATCACCACCCTCGAGGAGCAGATGCAGGTGTATCGCACACGCGTCGACGAGCTGAACATCCAGCTCGTCACCCTCAAGAAGCTCCCGAGCGGAGCCAAGCTGCGCACGCACCTCGCCACGAAGATGGAGGAGATCAGCGAGCTGCTCCAAACCTCCACCATGAAGCTCGCCGATCTGAAGGCAGAGCTGATGACCCAAGGCATCGAGCTGTCCGACAAGCTCGCCGAGCTCACGCTCGCCCAGGACAAGGACGTCGAGGCCGGCCTCGCCAAGAAGGACTGACGCGATGAAAAAGAACAACCTTCGCTGGCTCTTCGTCTGCGCGGCCCTCACCGCGACCACTGGCTGCGCGAGCGCGCCGCGCCCCATCGAGACCAAGTCTCAGCTCGGCAGCGTGATCGTCTATCGCAACGGCGTGGCCTTCTTCGAGCGCTTCGCCGAGGCGAACGAGACGGAGGTGACGCTGCGCGTGCCCACCGAGAAGGTGGACGACTTTCTGTCGTCGCTCAGCATCATCGACGTGGAGAGCGGCGACGCCCTGCCCGTGTCGTACCCCACCGTCGAGACGTTTGACGGCTACGTGGTGATGAGCATCGCCCTCCCCGCCCGACATGGCCGGCTGAAGATCAGCTACGTGACCGAGAGCCCGGCGTGGAAGCCGAGCTACCGCATCGTGCTGGAAGACGATGGCACCGCACGCCTCCAGGGCTGGGCGGTCGTCGACAACGTGTCCGGCGAAGACTGGAAGGGCGTGAAGGTGGGCGTGGGCTCGACGTCGGCGCTCACCTTCCGCTACGACCTCCACAGCGTGCGCCTCGTCGAGCGCCAGATGCTGACCACCGGCGAGCCCCTCGCCCACGCTCCTCCCACCGGTGGCAGCCCCTACGCGGTGGCGACCAAGAAGGTGCGCGTGCTCGGCGCGCTCGGCTCCACCGAGCTCGCTCAGCTCCAGGATGGCTCGGGCGGCATCGCGGCGATCCCCGCCGCCGAGACCACCGCCGTCGCGAGGACGGGGGCGCAGCAGGGGGGCGGCGACAAAGGGCGCCGCGAGAAGCCGAAACAATCGCCGCGCGTGCACAGCCAGAGCTACTGGGACGGGCTCCGCGTACAGGCCGGACAGCACCGCATCCGCGTCGAGGGCTTCGCCCAGCCGGGTGACGCCGATCCTCAGACGTCGTCGCTCTCACGGGCCAACGCGGTGCGCGATCAGCTGATCGCCAACGGCGTGGCCGAGGAGCGCATCGACGTGGTGGCGACCGGCGTGGTCAACAAGAAGGAAGCCGTGCGCGTGCTCGCCACGGATCAGACGCCGGTCGACGCGACCAAGGCCGAGGCGGCGGAGCGAACCGCCAAGGACACCCTCCCCGTGGGACGCGCCCACTTCGTGTCCGACGAGCCGATGAGCATCAAGAAAGACCACTCGGCGATGGTGAGCACGCTCAACGCGGTGACCGACGCGAAGCGCGTTTACTACTACGATCCGATCTCGTCGCGCGGCAGCAAGAAATACGCCTTCAACGCCGTGCGCATCACCAACCCGTCGCCGTACACCCTCGATGCGGGGCCGTTTACGGTGTACGCGAAGGGCCAGTTCCTCGGCGAGGGCTTGAGCGAGCCAATCCTCCCCAAGAGCTCCGCCTTCGTCCCCTACGCTCTCGACCGCAGCATCGTCGTCGAGCCCGAGGTCGACCTGCGGGAGGAGATCGAGCGCCTGGTGACCATCCAGCGCGGCGTGGTCAACACCGAAACCCGGCGGATCCGGAAGACCGCGTTCACGCTCGTGAACCGCGGCAAAGACAGCGCCCGAGTCTTCGTGCGCCACAAGGTGGCCGACGGCTTCACCCTCACCGACGCCAGCGCGGCCAAGGTCGAGAAGCTGGGGGGCGCCCACTTGTTCTCGGTCGAGGTCAAGAGCGGCGAAGCCGTCGAGCTCGCGATCGAAGAGTGGACCCCGATGATGAAGACGGTGGACATCCGCACCGACAAGGGGATCCGGGACGTGGCGATGTTCCTCAAGAAGCGCACCATCGAGCCCGCGCTCCAGAAGCAACTGGACGCGATCATCGCGAGCCACAAGGCCACCGAAAACCTCCAACAGAAGATCGGTCTTCTCGACGAGCAGCTCGCCGTGTACCGCGCACGCATCGACGAGATCAACGTGCAGCTCTTCAGCCTGAAGAAGGTGCCGCAGGCCGCCAAGCTCCGCGGACATCTCGCCAAGCGCATGGAGGAAATCAGCGACAAGCTGCAAGCCTCGACGCTCGAGCTGAGCGAGCTCAAGGGAGAGCTGATGACCCTCCGAATCGATCTCCAAGACCAGCTGGCCGACCTCACCCTCGAACAGAAGAAAGACGAGAAGGTCGCGCTCCAGGGCCCAAGCTGAGCGCACGGGAGCAGGATCGCGGGTGGAGGGGGGGCCCAGTGATCGGCGCGGAGGCGGTGCCTCTCCCGGCGGGGACTGCTCGCGTATCAACAGAAGAGGCTCGCGCCACAAACCACGCTATGGTGCGTGGGACGGATGAGCACCGACGACGACGACCCGTTCGATGCGGGCATCGAGCTCGAGTTCGACGCCATGGAGGCGCGGAGACAGCGCTTGTCGGTGGTCAAGACCACCGACAAGCCACAACGAGGGGAGCTCGTGGTGGGCGAGGCGCCAGGGCTGCGCAAGTACAGCTCCCATCCCCCCCCCGTCGACGAGCCGCCAGCGCCGGCGTTGCAGCCGCTCCCCCCCGCGCCAGCGCCGGCTCTCCCGCATGCGCCAACGGCCCCCCCGGGCGACTTCCACTACAAGCCGCTGGAAGTGGAGGAGCGGCCGCCCCCGCCGCTCACGAGGACGATTCTCCTCGGCGTGGCCCTGCTCGTGGCGGCTCTTGCCTTCCTCGTCTTCTGGTACCGCCACGAGTTGTTCCCCCCCGATGCGAGAGAGGTGGTGGCCGAGATCTCCGAGGGTCCCAAAGGAGAGATCGTCTACGCCGGTCAGGCCTTCGAGGCCACGCTCGAGACGGACGCGGAGGTGGAGGGCTCGGTGCACCAGGTGGTACGCGCCAGCTGGCCAGAGATGCCGTTCATCACCCACGAGTTGGTTCTGGTAACCGGCGACTATGCCAAGCCCGACATCGTGTCCATCTCGGAGATCGAGGATCACACCGTGGTGATCCAGTCGAACGTGACCAACCCGGCCGGCTCGGTGTGGTTGGTGCACGTGATCCCCGCCGACCAGAACGCGCTCGAGCAGCTCCTGCGGGTGCAGAAGGGCCAGTACGTCGTCCTCGTCGGTGACGAGGCCAAGACCTCCCTCCGCGCCAGCGACGGAACCACCCGACTCGAGACGGTCGGGACGAGCAAGGTGGTGCGCCTGCGCGAGGTGATGTGGGAGGAAGCGCCCCCGGAAGCGGCGAGCTCCGCGCTCGATCCGTGAGCGTCAGCTGTACTTCTTGAGCAGGCGCTTGAAGTACATCCGATCCAGGCCCGCCGCGGTCGCCGCGCGCGAGATGTTCCCGCCGTGCCGCTCGAGCATGCCCATCAGGTACGAGCGCTCGAAGTCGGCGATCAGCGCGTGCTTCTGCTCGAGGAAGGGGCGGTCGAGATCGGCGTTCGCGGTGGCGACGGCGGCTGGCGAGAGCCGCGCGGTGGCCATCGGATCGAAGCGAATGGGGCCCGTGTCACCGGCGAGGGCCAGCGCCCGCTCGACGGTGTTTCGCAGCTCGCGCACGTTGCCCGGCCACGGATAACGCTCGAGCCGGCTCCACTCCGCGTCGCCGAGTTGGCTCACGACCTGCGCGGCGACGCTCGGTCCGCGAACGCTCGCCACGAAATGCTCGACGAGCAGACGCACGTCTTCCGGGCGCTCGCGCAGGGGCGGCACCACCAGCCGAATGACGGCCAGCCGATAGTAGAGGTCGTCGCGAAAGCTGCCGCGGTTGATCTCCACCGCCAGGTCGCGGTTGGTGGCGGCGACGATCCGCACATCCACCTTGCGGGGCTGGTTGCTGCCCACCGGCACCACCTCTCGGGTCTCGAGCGCGCGCAAGAGCTTGGGCTGGAGCATGGTCGGCAGCTCGCCGAGCTCGTCGAGGAACAGCGTCCCTCCGTCGGCCTCCTCCATGTAGCCGGTCCGCCGCTCGATGGCCCCGGTGAAGGCCCCGCGTTCGTGCCCGAACAGCTGACTCTCGATGAGATCCTTGGGCGCGGCGGCCGCGTCGAAGACCACCAGCGGCCCCTTGGAGCGGTCGCTTGCCTCGTGGATGGCCTTGGCGATGAGCTCCTTGCCGGTGCCGGTCTCCGCTTCGATGAGCACGGTAGCGTCGCTCCGGGCCACCCGCTCGAGGGTCGCGAAGAGCTCCCGCATCGCCCGGCTCTTGCCCACGAGAGGTCCGAAGCGCTCTTGGCGCGAGAGCGGGAGCTCGGCCTCCTCCAGCAGCGGCTCGAAGATGATCTCGGTGTGACCCACGTGGATCCGTGAGCCGGGCTTGAGGTACACGTCGTGGGCGCGGTAGCCATCGACCACCGTGCCGTTGGAGCTCCCGAGGTCACGGAGGCGGTACCCGTGTTGGTCGGCCGCGATCTCGAAGTGGATGCGGCTCACCGTCGCGTCCGCGAGCACCAGATCCGTCCCTTCCCGCGAGCCCACGCGCAAGATGCGCTTGGCGTACTCCTGACGCATCTGCTGCCCGTCCGGCGCGCTGACGTGGAGCCGATAGAGGCGCACCTTCTCCCAGTCGAAGAGGTTGCGCACCGTCTGGGCGAGCTTGGTGATCTGGGTCATGGGCGGACGCGTGTGGCGGAGAGCATATCAGCCCGACGGGACGGGCTCGGTCGAAGCTTCGGTCGCCTCGTCGGCGCTCAGACAGGCCTCGACGATGGCCAGCGCCGCCCCGAGGTGGTTCTGGGCGCGATCGAGACACAGGTTCACCTCGTCGATGTAGCCATCGGCCGCGGCGCACCACGCGCGATTCAGCGCCCGCTCTCCGAGCGCGAAGCTGTCCATGAGCGACGCGTAGCTCGCGAGGCCAAACCGATGGATCATCGCCTCGCGGGCCTCGACGAAGGCGTTGATGGGCTCCATGCATTCGTCGTCGATCCGCTTGCTCACGTCGAAGAGCTTGTCGCCCTCACGATCGCTCGTGTTGATGGCCGCCACCCGATCCAAGAGCTCCTTCAGGCTCTGACGGATGGTGCCGATGTCGGCCGAGAGCTGCGCGCTCTCGCCCCCCGACTGCATGCTCGCGACGCGCGCGAGCGCCGCTCCCACCGCGGTGACCGCCAACGCGACGCCGTACGGCAGCCACGCGATGTGCGCTGGATACTGCACCAAGAAGAACGCGCCCGCGAGGAACCCGAGGCTCATGAGGGCCATGCCCAGCTTCTTCATGTTCGCTCTTGCCATCGTTCGCCTCCGTTCACGCTGCCAACACAACCTTGTACAGGGCGACGCCCACGCCCACGAGGGCCTCCCCCACGATGAGGCCTGCCGCCACCGGGATCCCCGTCTCGTCGCACCACCGCGAACCCTTCTGCCGTTCGGCCACGATGCGGAGGAGATTGCCGATGGTGTAGGTGAGGGCGATGTCGAACGGCATGTAGAAGCCCAGCCCCACCATCACGCCGATGCCCCCGAGACCGCTCAGCGCGAGCACGAGGCCGAGGCCGGCCCCCGCGCCGTAGCGGTAGAGCGGCACGTTGCCACTGGTGACCGACTCGATCATGCCGGCGAGGGCCTCGCCCTGCGGCGCGGGGAGCGCCTTGCTCCCGAGGGTGTAGGCCTCGTGGAGCACGAAGATGAGCACCATCACGATGATCGGGCCGAGCCACGTGGCGAGGAGCTGGCCGATCTGCTGGGCCTTGGGGCTCGCGCCGGTGAGGTAGCCGCTCTTGAGGTCGAGCATCATGTCGCCAGCCTGGGCGATGGCCACACAGATGGCAGCCCCCACCACCACCGACGCGATGATGGTGGGCTTGTCGTCGACCCCAGTGCAGATGAAGATGAGGATCGTCACCGCGATGAGCGTCATCCCCGAGAGCGGTGACCAGTTGGTGCGCCCCAGGCACTCGCTCACGATCACGCCCGCGATCCAGATCCAGAGGGTGCCCAGGAGCGCCATCGCGATCGCGCGCGGGATCCCGATCTCCGGCGTCGCGAGATAGGCGATCGCGGAGAGCCCCACGAACGCGAGCACGATGCCGGCGTAGAGCACGCGGATCGGCATCTCGTCGCGGGCCTCTTTCGGAGCGCTCCCGCCCTCGGCGTCGCTCGCCTTGCGCATGCTCTGGATGGCGCTCTTGATGAGGGGAAAGGCGGCCACCACCCCGCCCACCGCGGCGCCGATGAGGATCCCGATCCCCGCCGGCTTGAACAACACCCCCCGGAGCGCCCCCGGCCCGTCGGCCACGAGCGCCAGGGTCTCGGCGCCGCCGGTCTGGGCGAGGAGCGGCGAGAGGAAGAAGTAGCAGATGAAGCCGCCGAGCCCGAACACGAGGCCCCCCTTGCCAGAGAGGAAGCCCACGCCGATGGTGAGCATCGAGGTGTAGAAGGCGACGTTGAGATACGCGGGGAGCCCGAGCTTGTCGCCGAGGGCAAAGGAGAGGTGGTCGGCGTCGCCGAGGGTGATGGCCAGCGCGTGGAGGGCCGCCGACACGAACGCGCCACCGAGCAGGAGCGACGCCTTCTTGAGGCCCGCGCCGGGAGACTTGAGGATGGTGGCGACCGCGATCCCCCCCGGATAGGCGAGCCGGTTGAAGTCGATCATCTGCTTGCGGAGGGGGATCACGAAGGAGATGCCGAGCACGCCGCCGGTGATGCAGCCCACCACCATCAGCACCTTGTTGAAGTCGGTGAGGCCGGGCACCTTCGTGTTGAGGATGAAGAGGGCGGGCACCGAGAACATCATCCCCGCCGACGCCCCGTTCACCGCCGAGGCCACCGTCTGGTTGATGTTGTTCTCGATGATGCTCGTGCGTCGCAGCATGCCCCGGAGCACCCCCCAGCCGAGGATGGCAGCGAGCTCCGACCCCTCGATGGAGAAGCCGAGCACGAGGCTCGCGTAGCCGATGCTGATGGTGATGAGGATGCCGATGAGGTAGCCGACGAGCACCCCGGTCACCGTGAGCTCGGGGTACGGGCCCCGCCTGATTCGTCCCCGCGCCGTCGTGACCATGAGAGCTGGCATGTGTCTCCTCCCGCCCCCGAGGTGGACGCGGAGTGCAGCCTGTAGATCAGCCGTCGTTTCGCGTCAGGTAGAAGAAGTCGCGCGCCGACTGGCTGCCCACGTATTGATCGTCGGCGTACTCGAAGTTCTTCGTCAGCGGGACCGCCTGGAGGTCGGGTTTGCCCGGCTCTTTGTGCTGATAGAGGAGGAACTTGGGGAACGAGAAGTTCACGTCGAGCTGGGCCACGAAGTGGGCGCCGGCGTGGTGCATGGCCGTGCCCATCGCGTGGCCGGTCACCGCGTCCCCGATGCCGATGAAGAGCACCTTCTTGTCTTGGTCGAGGCCGATGGCCGAGCGCCGGATGACGGTGGTCCCGGACACGCTCGACGCTCCCCAGCCGAGCTTCTTCATGGCCAGCGCGGGGTGCGGCGCTCCCTCGTCGTACATGCAGATCGGCGTCTGCCGCCACCACTGCATCTGGGGCTCCTGCTCCTTCACCGCGTCCCAGTCGCGGATGAGGTAGCTCCCGTCCTCGAGCCGGGCCACCACACAACAGAGCGCGCGCGCGGGCTGGAACACCACCCCGTCCACCTTCATCCCGTAGTCGCCGTGGGTCGACTTGTACCCGCCGTTGAACGCGGCGATGAGGCGCTCCCTGTGTTCGTCCGGCACCACCGCGCGCTTGTCGTAGGCCTTCGCCTCCTTCGTCTTGCGCTCCGGCTCGTAGCGTCCGGGCACCGCGTGGAGCTCGACCGCCGACAGGTCTACGGCCACCACCGCCACCACCGACCAGCTGCGGTTCCCGTCGGGGTGCACGAACGTCTTGAGGAGGCGGGTCCGATCGTCGGGCTTGCGGGGATCGACCACCGGCACCCACACGCCGTCCCCTTCGGTGGCGACGTTCTCGTGCATGGCCGGGAGGCGCGCGCGGGTGAACGGTGGGGGGGCAGGAGCGGCGGAGGCGCTGTCCGAGGGCGGGGGAGCAGGGATCGCGCTCGGCACCTCCGACACGTCCCACATCGCGGTCGGCGCCTCGTCGGCGCGCGTCTTGATGTTCACCCAGTCTTCCGCTTCGTACACCGTGTCTTCCAACCAGGCGACGAAGCGGTTGCCGAACAGGCTGCGGAGGGTGTCGGCCACCCACGGGCCAAAACCGGGGACGTTGTGCACGGCCACCCACATCGCCACGCCGAAGACGGGCACGAGCAGGCCGGCGACCCACAAGCGCCGGCGCCAGCGCGACTTCCGTCGCGGCAGACGCCCAGGCTCGGCCGCTCGTGGCGCCGCGGAGGTCGGCGGAGGCTCACGCTCCCCCTTCGGTGACGGGTCGGGGAGGCTCGAGGGCTCGTCCGAAGGAGCCGCTTCTGGTTGCAGATCCGCCATGGGCGCTCGAAGCATAGCGCGGCCGCCGCCGGAGGGAGCGGGAGGCGCTACTGCTGCTTTTTCTCCAGCGCCTCGATCTCCTTGCGAATGCGTTCCATCTCGCTCTGGATGACCTTGCCGTTCGCGATGTTCGAGGTGTTCTCGAGCTCTTTCTTCAGCTTGTCGAGCTCGGCCTTCTTGGCCTCGATCTCCTGGTTGAGCGCGTCGTTGCCACGCGAGTCGGTCACCTTCGCGACCGAGAGGGGCGCCTTCTGCTCACCGTAGTGGAGCTCCGCCTTGGCGATGTCCGACTTCTCGTCCACCTCGAAGATGAAGGTGTAGGGCGACAGCCGCGCGGCAGCGGCGCAGTCGAGTTTCTCGCTGGGTTGGCACTGCATGCAGAGCTGGTCGTCGCGCGCCCCGCCGCCGATCGGCTTCACCTCCCCCTCGGGCGTCTTCAGCAGCGCCTTCGAGGTCTCGAGCTGGTCGCCCTCCTTGCAGGCGTTGTGGGCCATGTCGACCTTGACCAGGGCGTACACCTTGCCGTCGATCGCCGTCCACGCGTCGTCCTCCCCTTTACCGTCGACGGGGCGCGTCGACATGTTCTTCTTGATCCCCACCGTCCTCACCACGAGATCGATCGCAGGGCGGCTCGAGCCGACCGCGGGGCCGGCGGCGGTGGGCTGTTCACCCTCGTCGCAAGCGACGAGGAGCGGGAGGGCGAGGGCGGCCGCGAGGAGCCACGAGCGGGAGGAGCGCATCGGCGTCACCTTACCTCAGACGTCGGCACGACGTGAACCCGCCTGCACCCACCTCGGACCACGGCGCTCGACACGAGCGCTGCGCGGCGGCTGCGTCCTCGACGAGGCGACTCCGTCTTTTCGGCACGAGGTCGCGAGCCAGCGACCCCGGAGGAGAAAGGCATGACGCGAGAGGCAACGGCGATGCCGGTGGGGCTCGGGGGCGGCCCGGCGCTCGGAATGAGCTCGTGGCGCGGGGTCCTCGCGCTCTCCGTCTCGGAGACGATCAGCTGGGGAGCGCTCTATTACTCGTTCGGCGTGCTCGCGCTGCCGCTCGGCACCACGCTGGGCGTCTCCGCGGCGAGCGCGTCGGGCGCCTTCTCCCTCGCGCTCCTCGTGGCCGGCCTCGCGGCGCAGCCGGTGGGTCGTTGGCTCGACCGTCGCGGAGCCCGTGGCGTCATGACCGCGGGAGCCGCGACCGCCGCGGCATCCCTCGCGCTGCTCGCCACCGTCGACAGCGTCGTCGGGCTCTACCTCGTGTGGTCGCTCGTGGGTCTCAGCCAAGCGGCGGTGCTCTACGAGCCTGCCTTCGCCGCGATCACGAGCTGGTTCCCGCGACCCGTGACGCGCCAGCGCGCCCTCTTGGTGGTGACGAGCGTGGGGGGGTTGGCGAGCACCGTCTTCGTGCCTCTGGTGACCGAGCTCTGCGTGACGCACGGTTGGCGCGCGGCCACGCTCGTCCTCGCCGCAGTGGTGGCCCTCGTGGTGCTTCCCCTCCACGCGACGCTGCCGAAGACGACGATCCCCCCGGTCGCGGCCGCGAGGCCTGCCGTCACCGCGCGCTGCGGTACGCGCTGCGTGCGCCCACTCGCCCTCGTCTTCGCCATCCACTCCCTCGTGGCGACCGCCACCGCCGCCCATCTCCTCCTGCACCTCACGGCGGTGGGACGGTCGCCCGCGGAGGGGGCGTGGCTTTGGGGGCTCGTCGGGGTCGCCCAAGTGGGGGGACGCCTGCTCGGTCCGCTCGTCGTCGGCTCGCTCGGCGACAGCGCCCGGCTGCCCGGACTGCTCGCGTTGCAGGCGGTGGCCCTCGGCGCCTTCACCGTGGTGTCCGGTCCGGTGCTCGCGCTGGCCGTGATCGGCTTCGGCTTCTCCGCCGGCTTGATCACCCTCGAGCGTCCGGCCCTGGTCGCGGCCTGGTTTGGCACCGAGGCCTTCGGCACGGTCAGCGGACGCGTGGCGTCGATCGCGCTCAGCACGCGAGCCGCCGGTCCTGTCGCGCTGGGGTGGCTCGCCGCCCACACCTCGTACAGCGCCGCCTTCATCACCCTCGCTGGCCTGATCGGGGCCACCGCCCTCGCGTTCCACGTCATGGTGAGGCGTCAGGCATGTTGTTCGTGATCGCGCGCTTCGTTTTTGTTGCGTCCGCGCGGCGCGAGCTCCGTCTTCTTCCACATGATCGCACGCACGAGCAAGGCTCCTCCTCCAAAGATGCGGCGCCATCGCGCCTACACGCAGCTCTACGACGACATCCGCCGCTTCGTCGCGCGGCGGGCCCCGCCCGAAGCGGTCGACGATCTAACCCAGGACATCTTCCTCAAGATGCACCACGGGGCCGGTGAGCTCCGCGACGTCGATCGCCTCGCCGCGTGGGCCTTTCGCATCGCGAGGAACACCATCGTCGACCACCTGCGGAGCCGCCGAACGAGCCACATCCCCCTCGACGAGGTGCACGAGCCGGTCATCGAGCAACAGGCGTCCAACGTGAACCGGGAGCTCGCGACGTGGTTCCGTTCGTTCCTCGCGTCGTTGCCCGACGAATATGCCACCGCGCTCGAGCTCACGGAGATGGACGGCCTCAGCCAGCGGGAGCTCGCCGCGCGCGCCGGCCTGAGCCTCTCCGGCGCGAAGTCGCGCGTTCAGCGCGGGCGCAAGCTCCTCGAGGGTGTCGTCCGTACGCGCTGCGACGTGAGCCTCGACGCGCGCGGCAACGTCATCGCCTGCGCCCCCAAGCCGGGCGCGCCGTGTCGCGCCTGCTGAGGGGCTCGCCCCGGCGGTCGGCGGCAGGTGCGCGATCGCGGGGAGCCCGCGCGGTCGCCCGTTGCGCCCGGATCGAGGCTCCCGTCAGCGGGTGGGAGCGTGACGAGCTGCCTCGCGCCGACGGCGGGTCACGCTGCGCCAACCGAACCGCGCGACCACGGCGGGCACAGACCGCTCCTCCACCTCATCGGCGATCATCGCGCCGAGCAGCGGCGCGAACTTGAACCCGTGCCCCGAGCCCCCGGCCGCCACCACGAGGTCCTCTCGTTCGGGATGGCGCGCGATCCAGAGATCGCCGTCGAAGCTGTCGCAGTAGAGGCACAGCCGTCCTCCCACCACCTTCGCCTCGGCGAGGCGGGGAAGCGAGCCGGCGGCGAACGCGCGACAGCGCGCCTCGGCGTCCTCGGGGAGGGGGCGCGGGCCACGCGGATCGGTCACCACCCCCGGGCCGTGGTTGGCCACCTTGACGACGCCGCGATCGGTCACCGGAAACCCGTACCAACCGGTGCTCGCGATGTCTGCCGCCCACGGCACGAACGATGGCGGGGCGAACGACGAGGCCGCCTCGGGGGCGAAATGGGTGACCGGCTGCCCCACCACCGCGAGCGCCGGAGCGAGCTCCGGCAAGAGCAGCGGCGTGAACGCGCCGGCCGCGATCACCGTCTGCTCCACGTCGAGCGGTCTGCCCTGCACATGAACCCGATCCCCCGAGAGCTCGATCTGCCCCACCAACAGCCGCACCCCCGCCGCCATCGCCGCCTGGACCAAGCGGCGCACCACCTCACCGCTCTCGGCCCAGCCCCCCTGTGGGTTGAAATAGCCGTCCACGTAGCGCCCGGTGCAAAACTGCGGGAACCGCTCGCGGATCGCGACCGCGTCGAGGCGCTCCACCGAGTGCGCTCGCGTCTCGAGCAGGCGCAGGCTCTCGAGCTCGAACGAGCCGGGGGCGAGCGGTTCGCTCGAGAGCACGGCGATGCCCGTCTCGTGAAACAACGGGCGCTCCCACCCCTCGTTGAGCTCGCGCCAACCGGCGAGCGCGCGCTCCATCAGCTCGGTGTAGAACGCGTCCGCGCCGTAGTCGAGGCGCACGAGCTTGCTGATGTCGGTGGACGAGGCGTCGGGGTGAGGCACCGGGCCTTTATCCACCAAGACGACGTCATGGCCTCGGCGAGCGAGCTCGAGCGCCGCGCTCGCGCCGAAGATCCCTGCCCCCACGATCCCGATGCGCATGGCCCAGGCTAAGACGAGCGGCGGCGCCGCCTCCAGCACCTCCTCGCCAGGGCGCGAGATTGGGCGGCGACCGGCGACGAACCAGCGCCGGACACGAGGCCCTCCGCTCGGCGCCTCTGCCGACCGGGACGCTGGCGCCAGCGGCTGCCGGCTGCTATGCCGCGCGCCTCCTATGTCGCTCACCGGTAAGCAGCGGCGCTACCTGCGCTCCCTGGGACACCACCTGAACCCCGTGGTCCAGCTGGGCAAGCACGGCATCACGCCGGCGGTGGTGGAGGCCGCCGACGAAGCCATCACCACGCACGAGCTCATCAAGGTGAAGCGTGGCTCGGAGTGCCCCGACCCGCGAGAGACCGTGGCCAAGGCGCTCTCCGAGGCCCTCGGCGCCGAGCTGATTCAGCAGCTGGGACACACCGTGCTGCTCTACCGGCGCCACCCGAAGGAGCCCCAGATCGAGCTCCCAAGCGGCTGACCCCGCTCCCCTCGGCCCGCCTCGTCCGCCTCACCAGTCGTCGCAACGGAACTTGAGACACGGCTGCGGGATGGCGGCCTTCTCTTGGTGAGCGCGCCACGCGTCGCGCCCCGCTTTGGAACCGAGCGCGGCTTGGATGCGGTCCTCGAGCGACTTGATGCGCTGGTTGATGACGCGCTCCTGCTCCTCGAGGGCGGTCTGGAAGCGCTTGGCGTCTTCGGAGCTGCCGCCGCAGCGGGAATCAAGCGACTGCATCCGATCGCGGGCCTTCGCGAGGTGCGTCGCCACCGCCTCCCACGACGCGTCGCACGCCGCCTCGTCGATGGCACAGAGACCCTCGGTCGCCTTCTCGGCGAGATCGAGCTCGGCGTGGATCTCCGGAGCGAGCCGCTTGATGCGCTCGAAGTGTCCCTTCGCGGTGTCGCTCACGTCGTCGGGCACCGTGACCGCCGGCACCGCCACCGACGGGGCGGGGGCCACCACCACCGCGCTCGACGCGCTGGTGGGGGCCGCGCTCGGCGCCGGCGCCGAGGCCACCGCGGTCGCGCTCGCGTCCGGCCCCGTCGCGCTCGGCTCGGTGCCGCGCGGGCAGCCGGTGAGCGCGGTCAACGCGGAGCTCACGAAGAACAGACGTCGCTCGAGGATCGTCCGGCGATGCGACTTCGCCCGGGCTCCGTCGGGCTCCGGCGGCAGCGGAGGGATCGCCCCCGGTGACGACCGGCCGCGCGTGGAGCGCTCTTGGGTGGCGGGCTCTGGGCGGGGGGGGCGGGGGCCCCGATCTTGGAAGTCGTCGGGAGGCATGGCAGCTGGTAATCTCGCAGGTTCATGGGCGAAGTGGATGCGAGCGGAGGAACGCTAGGGTCCTCCCCCGATGCCGTCAAACGGCGTTGTCTGACCGTGCTCTACAGCGGCGATCAGAAGCTCCGAGGCGGGGTCATCCCCATCGGCGATCGACTCTGTGTCGGCCGCAACCAGGAGGCCGGGGTGGAGCTCGCCATCGACGACAAGCTGCTCTCGCGACGCCACGCGACCGTTCAGCGCATCGGCACCTCCGAGCAGTTCGAGATCGTCGATCACGACAGCCGCAACGGCACGTTCGTGGACGGCGTGCGCACCGAGAAGGGGCGGCTCGCCCTCGGGAGCATCATCCGGCTCGGCGTCAGCGTGTTCGAGCTCACCAGCGGCGATGTGGTGACCGGCGACGAGGTGGAGGGCCTGGGCACGGATCGCGACGCCATGGTGGGACGGAGCGCGCCGTTCCTTCTGGCCCTCGCGCGGCTCCGCGAGGCAGCCGCCACCGAAGACCCCGTCGTGCTCTTCGGCGAGTCGGGGGCGGGCAAGACGATGGCCGCCGCCTTCCTGCATCGCATGAGCGGGCGGGAAGGCCCCCTCTTGGTGGTGAACTGCGGCGGCACCGGCCCGCGCCTGTCGGAGGTGGATCTGGTGGGCGGGGTCGACGAGGAGAACGCGTCGCGTATCGACGGCTACCTCGAGAGCTGCGAGCGCGGCACCTTGCTGCTCGACGAGATCGATCTGTTGGATGCCTCGCTCCAGCCGAAGCTCCTCGAGATCCTCGAGCGCCGCACCTTCAGGCAGATTGGCTCGGAAGAGGAGCGCCCGCTGACGGCGCGCGTGCTCGGGTCCACCGGCGTCCGCCTTCAGATGGCGATCGACGCAGGAGCGTTCGACCCACGGCTCGCCGACGCCCTCGGTCCCTTCCGCGTCGAGCTGCCGCCGCTGCGCGAGCGCCGCTGTGACATCCCGCTGTTGGTGCAGCACTTCCTCAAGCTCGAAGAGCCCAAGCGCTCCTTCGACTGGTCGCCGACGTTCCTGGAGAAGCTCGTCCTCTACGACTGGCCAGGCAACGTACGTGAGCTTCGCACCATCATGCGGCGGCTCACCATGATCGAGGAAGACATCAAGACGCTGCGGAGCGCCCACCTCCCACGCGAGATTCGGAGCATCGCCCGGATGCCGAGCGAGGATCAGCTGCGCGCCTCCGCCATTCAGATCCACGCGGTGCCGTCCCGTGTCGAGCTCGAGGAGATGCTCGTGCGCTTCCGGGGCGACGTGCAGCGCATCGCCGAGCACTACGCGAAAGACCGGCGCCACGTGTACCGCTGGCTGCACCGGCACGATTTGTCGGCGAGCGACTTCCGAGGCTGAGCCGCGCCGCGCGGCGGCCAGCGTCGAGCGCGGCTCAGGCGGGCTCGTCGCGGGGATAGACGAGGAAGTGCGCGTGGGCGATGGCGATGGGCCGCGAGGGATCCTCTTGCCACGCCTCGGCACGCACGTTCACCACGCGACGTCCGTGCTTGGTGATGATGCCCCGGGCGTAGGTGTCCACCGGTCGTCCCGAGCGCAGGTAGTCGACGGTGATGTTGATCGTCTTGGGCAAAACGACGGTCTCGGCCTCCCACATCAGATGAAAGATGGCCGTCGACTCGAGGAGCGCGCCGAGCGTGCCCCCGTGCAGCGCGGGGAGGGCGGGGTTGCCGATGAGGTGATCGCTGTAGCGCAGCTTGCCGATGATACCGCCGTCTGCGCTCTCCACGCTGATCCCCATGAAGCGCGCGTAGGGGATCGCGTCGGTCATCCCGGTGGTGTCGCGACGCTCTCTCTGCTCGCGAATACGGTCGCAGAGCTCACTCACGTCGGGGGCCCTCCTCGGGTGGCGAGCGCGAACGAGCCTGCCGCCGAGGCGATCGGGTCGTCCGGATCGTCGTGGTAAGCGAGGCAACGCACGAAGGCCACGTCGCGGGTGCGCTTGTAGCAGATGGCGTGCGCCACCACCGCGAGCCCTGGGGTGGCTGGCTTCAGATAGTCGATGCGGAGATCGAGGGTGGCGATGGGCATCGGCTCGGCGAGCTTCATGAACACGGCGGCCCCGCAGCAGGCATCCATGAGCGTGGAGATCGCACCCCCGTGCAGCACGCCCGTCTCGGGGTTGCCGACCAGCTCCGCGCGATAGGGAAGCGACATCCTCGCCGAGCCGAGATCCAGCTCGAGCATCGTGATGCCGAGGGCGCGGTTGTGAGGCACATACTCCATGAACGCTCGGCTCAAGCGGCGTAGCTCGTCGAGCCGGAGTTGCTCGGGATCGGCGGGGTCGCTCACACCGCAATCTTTGCACGAAAGGCACGCTGGACTCACTCCCTCTTCGCGCTTACGCCCCCGTCCATGCGGATCGTGTGCGTCGGCGGCGGCCCCGCCGGTCTCTATCTCGCCATCTTGCTCAAGCTCGCCGACGAGCGACACGAGGTTCGCGTGCTCGAGCGCAACCGGCCCGACGACACCTTCGGCTTTGGGGTGGTGTTCTCGGATCAGACGATGGAGAACCTCGAAGGCGCCGATCCAGTGTCGCAGAAGGCCATCGTCGACAGCTTCTGGCACTGGCAGGAGATCGACACGTTCTTCGGCGGGCAACGCACGCGCTCCACCGGACATGGCTTCGCCGGCATGTCGCGCATGAGC
This sequence comes from uncultured Polyangiaceae bacterium, assembly GCA_964401935.1. GTDB lineage: Bacteria > Myxococcota_A > Polyangia > Polyangiales > Polyangiaceae > JAPYTK01. Next base: position 21,835 of record CAYOAL010000042.1, on the reverse strand, counting down.
CTGCTCCTCATCTTGCAGCGGCGCGCGCGCGAGCTCGGGGTGGAGGTGGAGTTCGAGAGCGAGGTGCAGAGCGGGGACGACGTGGCGGCCCTCGCCGCCGACGCGGATCTGCTGGTGGGCGCCGACGGTCTCTCGAGCGTGGTGCGCGGACGCTTCGAGGCGCACTTCCAGCCGAGCATCGACATGCGCCATAACCGCTTCGTTTGGCTCGGGACCACGTTCCCGTACGAGGCGTTCACGTTCTACTTCAAGGAGAACGAGCATGGGTTGTGGCGCGTGCACGCCTACCGCTACGAGCCGGGAGCCTCCACGTTCATCGTGGAGTGCACCGAAGCGACGCTCGCACGAAGCGGCCTCGATCCACAGGACGAGGAGGCCACCAAGCGCTATTGCGAGGCGCTGTTCGCCGAGGAGCTCGAGGGTCACCCGCTCCTCACCAACCGCTCCATCTGGCGGCAGTTTCCCACCGTGAAGAACGCGCGCTGGCACCACGACAACGTGGTGCTCATCGGCGACGCCGCGCACACCGCCCACTTCTCCGTGGGCTCGGGCACCAAGCTCGCGCTCGAAGACTGCATCGCCCTCCGCGACGCGCTCGGCGGGAGCGGGTCGCTCACCGAGCGGCTCGCGCGCTATGAGGCGGCCCGCCGCCCCTCGGTGGAGAGCCTGCAGCGAGCGGCCCAGACGAGCCTTCAGTGGTTCGAGAACACCGAGCGCTACGTGGGCCTCGATCCGGTGCAGTTCAACATGAGCCTGCTCACCCGCAGCCTGCGGATCACCCACGAGAACCTGCGCCTGCGCGATCCTGCCTTCGTGCGAGCCGTGGATCGCTGGTTCGTCGAGCGCTGCCGTGAGCAGGTGGGCGCCGAGGTCCCGGTCGCCGACGACGCGGCCCCGATGTTCACCCCGTTTCGGCTCCGCTCGCTGGTGCTCCCGAACCGGGTGGTGGTGAGCCCCATGTGCATGTACTCGGCGGAAGATGGCACGGTGAACGACTGGCACCTGGTGCACCTCGGCTCCCGTGCGGTGGGCGGGGCGGGCCTCGTGATCACCGAGATGACCAACGTGTCTGCCGACGGGCGCATCTCCCCCGGCTGCGCGGGCATGTACCGGCCCGAGCACGTGGAGGCGTGGCGCCGCATCACCGCGTTCGTGCACCAACACAGCGCGGCGAAGATCGCGTTGCAGCTCGCTCACGCCGGGCGCAAAGGAGCCACCAAGCGCGCGTGGGAGGGCGCCGATCAACCGCTCGAGGAGGGGGGCTGGCCGCTCATCGCCGCGTCGGCGCTTCCCTACCTGCCCCACAGCCAGGTGCCGAAGGCGATGGACCGCGCCGACATGGACCGGGTGCGCGACGACTTCGTGCGCGCGGCGGGGATGGCCGAGGCGGCCGGCTTCGACATGCTCGAGCTCCACATGGCGCACGGCTACCTGCTCGCGAGCTTCCTCTCCCCCCTCACGAATCGTCGCGAGGACGCCTACGGCGGGCCCCTCGAGCACCGCCTGCGTTTTCCGCTCGAGGTGCTGCGGGCGGTGCGAGAGCGCTGGCCCGAGGCCCTCCCGATCAGCGTAAGAATCTCCGCAACCGACTGGAAAGACGGGGGAAACACGGGCAACGAGGCCGTCGCGATCGCCCGCGCGCTGGTGGCCGCGGGGGCCGACATCATCGACGTGTCGGCGGGTCAGACGGTGCCCGACGCTTCCCCCGTGTACGGGCGCCTGTTCCAGACCCCCTTCTCCGACCAGGTTCGCCTCGAGGCTGGGGTCCCCACCATGACGGTGGGGAACGTCTCCTCGTACGGCGACGTGAACAGCGTCCTCACGGCGGGACGCGCAGATCTCTGCGTCCTCGCCCGAGCGCACCTGTACGACCCCTACTGGACGCGGCACGCCGCGGAAGACCAAGGCCAGCAGGGCCAGGCGCTGCCGTGGCCGCCGCCGTACTCGGTGATGCGCCGCTACACCCCCCGCCCAGCGTGACAACCGGCAGGCGCAACAGCGCTTGCGTTCGACGCTTCGAGGCTTCAACCTTAACGGGTCTCACGAAAGCCCCCGCGACCGCGGGCGCTGCACCTTCTTAGGAGCCTCTCCATGACCCGAACGCGACTCCTCCTCGGTCTTGCCAGTGGCCTGCTGCTCACCACCGGCTTCTACGGCTGCTACTTCGATCGGGAGCTCGTCAACTTCGACAACGACGGGGATGGCTTCGACGAGACCTCGGACTGCAACGACGACAACCCGTTCGTGTATCCCGGCGCCCCCGAGATCTGCGACGACTTCATCGACAACGACTGCGACGGCAAGCTCGACGCCGCCGATCCAGAGTGCGGTGGCGGCGCGGGCGCGGGTGGCAGCGGCGCGGGCGGAAGCGGCAACGCAGGCGGCTCCGACCCGGTCGGTGGCAGCGGCGGCGACGCTGGCGGAGCCGGTGGCAGCGGCGGTGACGCGAGCGGCGGAGCAGGGGGCAGCGGCGGCGACGCCAGCGGCGGCAGCGGCGGCGCAGGCAGCGGCGGTGACGCCAGCGGAGCCGGTGGCAGCGGCGGCGATGCCAGCGGCGGCGCCGGCGGCGGCTGAAGCCAACGCCAACAGCGGCGGTGGTGACGCCAGCGGCACCGCAAGAGACGCCTGAGCTCGTCTGGAGGAGTGCAGACGAACGGCCACTGCGCTGCGTGAGTGGCCGTGCCTACGGCGCTCTCTGGTGACTCGTGTTCCAACGCTGGGCGATCGATTCCCCGCGATGGCGCCCCCTCGGCGCGTGAGGCGGCCAGGCGCGCTCGCAATCGTAGAGGATCGTTGGCCCTACGCAGTGGGGCGGATCTGCGCTGGCGCTGGCACATGGCTTGCGATGGGTGCCGCGACGGCCGTCGCAAGGACGCTGCCTGGGAGTCGCGGTGCATGGCGGCAGAGATGGAAGCGGGTAGGCGCGTCACGGAGCACGTCGAGCTGGTGCGCGAGATCGGCAGCGGCGCGATGGGCACCGTGTGGGAGGCGAAGAACCTGGCGCTCGACACACCGGTTGCCGTGAAGTTCCTCTCCCCCGACATCGTCGGCGCCGACGCGAGCGTGTTCGAGCGGTTCAAACGCGAGGCGGCCGTGGCCGCGCGGATCCGAAGCCCGCACGCCGTGCAGATCTTCGACTTCGGGCGACTCGAGGATCAGCAGCCCTACATCGTGATGGAGCTCCTGTCGGGGGAGAGCCTCGCCGATCGCATCGCGCGCGGTCCGCTCACACTCGAGCAGGTGGCGACGGTCGTGTCGCAGACCACCGAGGTCCTCGGGCGCGCACACCGCCTCGGCGTGGTGCACCGCGACATCAAACCGGACAACCTCTTCCTCATCGACTCGGGCTACGACGTCTTCGTCAAGGTGCTCGACTTTGGCGTGGCCAAGGACCTCACCGGGGAGGGGCGCAGCATGACGCAAACCGGCGCGCTCGTGGGCACGCCCTACTACATGAGCCCCGAGCTGGTCACGTCGGCCAAGGGGGCGACAGCGCAGGCCGACCTCTGGGCGCTCGCGGTGGTGGCCTACGAAGCGCTCACCGGCGCGATGCCGTTCGACAGCGAAACGCTCGGCGGCGTGCTCGTGAAGATCGCCTCGTTCGACTTCGCCCCCGCGAGCGCGCGTGCACCTCACCTCCCCGCGGAGGTGGACGCGTGGTTCGCCCGCGCCTTCCATCGCGACCTCGACGTGCGGTTCCCCTCCGCCGAAGAGATGGCCGCGGAGCTCGCGGCCGCGATCGGCCTGCCTGCGAAGCGATCGCAACCGTCGCTCCCTGCCTGGGACTCCCGCCCCTCGCTCGAGGCGCTGCGCCCGTCGCCGGGCGTGGCGTCGCGCCCCCAGCGCCTCGGCACGCTCGCCGCCACGGAGATGGGTCGCCCCGTCGCGGCTCCCCCCCCCAAGCGATCCACGCCCGCTCGCGTGATCGCAGCCGCCATCGCCACCGCCGTGCTCGTCATCGGCACGAGCGCGTTCCTCCTCCGCGCAGACCCCGCCCCCGCCGCCCCGTCCGAGCCCCTGCTCTCTCCGCCGGACGCGCCCTCACCGTCGCCCTCCCCTTCCGCTTCGCTGGCGCTGGCCACGTCTCCCGCGCCTTCGCCTTCGTCGTCTCCCTCCCTCGCTCCTTCGCTCGCCGTTTCCTCCTCTCCCTCCTCCTCACCGCCTCTCGCTCCGCTCCCGAGCGCCGCCGCGACCTCTCCCTCGCGCCCCGCTCCACGTGCCCCAACCCCCGACCGTCCAAACACCGCGAAGCCCTCTGCCAAGCCCGACGGCTGCATGGCGTACGACGCCAAGCGCAAGAAGTGGGTGTACACATGCAATTGATCAAGTTCCGCTTCCTCCTCTCGCTGTTCTGGATCGCGCTCGGCGCGCTCGTCGAAGCGCCGGCGTGGGCGCAAGCACCGGAGGACGTGGACCAATGCGTCGCGTCGTTCGACGCGGTCCAGACCCTCCGCGACGAGGGCAAGCTCCGCAGCGCGCGCGCCGACGCCGGCCTCTGCGCCGATCCGTCGTGCCCACAGGCGATTCGCGACAAATGCGTCGCGTGGATCGCGGAGCTCGACACCACCATCCCGAGCATCCTCGTCTCGGCCCGTGATCCGTCGGGCAGAGACACCGCGGCCGTGCGCGTGCTCGAGCTCGACACCGTGCTCGCGGAGCGACTCGACGGCCGCCCCATCGAGCTCGATCCCGGGCCCCACGCGCTCCGGTTCGAGCTCGCCGGCGCCCTCCCGGTGGAAGAGACCGTGGTGTTGCACGTAGGCGCCAAAGGCCGCCTCATCTCCGTTGTCTTTCGGGCGGCGCCGCCGGGAGGCGGAACGGCGGTGCCTCGGCCGACGCCGACGATGCCCGCTCCCCGAGGCGACGGCGATGAGCCGACCGCCGAGGCGTCGTTCTCACCGTTGTTCTGGGTGGGGGTGGGAATGGCGGGTGCCGGGCTCGTGATCGGCGCCGTGGCAGGTGGCATCGCTATCGGCAACAAGTCCGACCTCGACGCGCAGTGTGCGACCGTTAGTTGCACCAGCGCCGACATCACCTCCGCCGAGCTGCCGGCCCATGTCTCAACCTTCGGCTTCGCGCTCGCAGGAGCCGGCGCCGCGCTCGGCGCTATCGCCCTCGTGGTGTGGTGGCCCTTCGGCGACGACGAGGCGACCGGTGGCACGACGCCGCTCGTTTCCCTCGAGCTCTTCGCGCAGCCGACCGGCGTGTCGCTCGTGGGGCGGTTCTGATGCGCCCCGGACGCTCCCCTCTCTCGCGGGGATGCTCGTCGCAGCAGCGCTCGGTTCGACCGCGTGCCACCTCGTGCTCGGATTCGACGACAAGGTGGCCACGTCTGGGGCCGGGCGAGGAGAGGGAGCGCTGGCGAGCGTGTGTGGCCATCATGGCGGCGGCACCGCCGTTCGGGGCGTGTCGCGCCGCGACGCCATCGAGGAGAACCTGTGGTTTGCCCGTGATGAAACGGCCCGCCTCCATCTCACCCTGATTCCATGAACCCGGTCTCGTCACGGGAGGACGATGCCCGAGAAGGGATCGACCTTGGGCTGCGTGCTCGGCTGGGGGCCCGGCGGCGCCGATCCCGGCGGCGCTGGTGGTTGGGGGTGCGGCGGCCGGGGCCCCGGCGGCTCGAAACCGGGCGGTGCGTTGGGGAGCTGCGCGGCGCTCGCCGGGGAGCGCCGATCAGAAGGATCACGCGGCGCTGGCGGTGGTGTGACGGACGAAGAAGCGCCCGCGTCCGGAGGGGACGCCGCGGCTCCTCGCGCGTCGAGGAGAGCTTCACCTTCGGTGCGTGCCTTCATCGCGGCGCCCGACATCGCGTCCGTCGAGGGCGCGTCGCCGGCGGTCGCGTCGCGTGGCGATGCGCTCGGTCGAGGTGCGCCCTGAGGAGCCACCGCTGCGGGCCCCACCGGCCCGCTCTCGACGGTGACGGATGGAAGCGAGACGTCTCGCCGCGCACGGACGAGCCCGAAGGCGATCGCGCCGACCCCCACGAGCAACGCGGCGACGCGCCACCGCGCTCGCGGGCGGGGGGTAGACCGTGTGTCGACGCCGAGGCCCGGCGAGGTGTCATCGTGCGCGCCGACGCGCGCGGGGGGCACCGGTGTCGTCACCTCCTCGGGATCGAGGTCGACGGTGTCGGTCTCGCGCCCGAGCTGCGACGTCGGGCGCGGCGACCGTGGTGCGGGGAGGGCAGCGCCCTCGGCGAGGGCGGAGAACCCTTCGAGCAGCTCGTCGGCGTCTTGGAAGCGGCGCTCGCGGCTCTTGTGGAGCGCCCGCTCGAAGAACGCATCGAACTGCGCCGGGAGCTCGAGCGAGCGCTCGGCCCCGAGCTCGGCGGCTCGTGGCGGTGGAGCGCTACAAACGCCGGCGACGATCTTGCCTACGGTGTGCCCCTCGAAGGGGCGCCGCATCGTCAACATCTGGAAGAGGACGACCCCGAGCGACCACAAGTCGGAGCGGTGATCGACCGGGTCGCCCAACGTTTGTTCCGGGCTCATGTAGTGTGGCGATCCAACGACCGCGCCGGTCTGCGTGGCGTCGTCCACGTCGCTCGCCGTGTGCTTGGCGATCCCGAAGTCGAGGATCTTCACCACGTCGTCGTCGCCGACGCGCGCCACGAACACATTGGACGGCTTGAGATCGCGGTGCACGATGCCGCGCTCATGGGCGAGCTTGAGGCCCCGCACGAGGTGCGTGAGCACGCCCCGCGCGCGCTCCACCGCCAGCGGTCCCTCCTCGTCGAGGACCGTGGCGAGGTCGCGCCCCTCGAGCAGCTCCATGACGATGTATGGGGTCTCGTTGTCGACACCATAGTCGAGGATCTGCGCCACGTGGGCGCTCCTCAGCTTGGCCGCGGCCTTTGCCTCGCGGCGGAAACGGCGCCGTCCCGTATCTTGGTCGGCGAGATCGTCCGACATGAACTTGATCGCCACGTCGACCTCGAGATCGCGGTGGTGGGCCACCCACAGCGCACCCATGCCTCCGGCCGCGAGCGGTCGAACGAGCTCGTACTTCCCCCCGACGACGACGCCCTTCGAAAGCTGCATGCCCCAAAGAAGGATAACACGCGCCGTGGCTCAGAATCGGACGGCGACACCGAGCCCGGACGGGACGGGCACCACGGCGACCGGCCTCCCTTCGTGGGGCTCCTCATCGTCGGGAGCGCCGACGATGGCGAGGACAAGCCCGGTGACGGCGAAGGCGCCGCCGATGGCGAAGAGGCTGGTGGCGGCGTGGGCGAGCTCGGTCGCCGATTCGTGGTCTGCTGCCAGGTCGTTGCACGCCGCGCCCGACTGTGCTTTCCGCCGATCGTCACAGGCGTCGCGGGCGCTGGCCGACCGGTCGAGGGCCATGGCGCCCACCACCACCCCCGCGACGGCGGAAGCACCCCCGAGCGCCAAGAGCGCGATGCCGGCGTGGAACGCGCCTCGGCCGGCGCCGTTCGGGGCATCGAGCCCGGCAAGCGGAGCCGCTGGCGGGAGCGGAGGGGCGGCGGGAAGGGCGGCAGGAGGTTCTGCGGGGACCGGAGCCGGCGACAAGAGCGAGAGCTCGGCCTCGGCGTCAGCGTGCGCCTTTTGCCATTCCGCCGGCGCGCCGGCGGGGAGGGCCTCATCGAGCACCCGGCGGAACAGCGCGCGCGCGCCGTCGACATCGCCAAGCCGGGCGCGACAACGCCCGAGATGCAACACGAACACGGGGGAGTGCACCAGTGACTCCGCCCGTGCAAAAGCGTCGTGGGCCAGCTCCCACTCCCCTCGGTCGTAGTGCTCCCGACCGAGCTTGCCGAGCTCGACCGCGCGGGCGGCCGGGCTCGGCTCGTCCGAGCTCGGGGTGGTGGTGCCGCTCGTGTCGCCGGGGGCGGACGGCGGCTGCGCGAACGCCTCGGAGGAACAGGTGGCGGCGATGAGCAAGCCGAGAAGCCACGGACGCCACGTCATGGGCGTGTATTCTGAGCCCTCAGTGAGTCGCTCCGTTGCCACGCCTCGCGACGATACCACGGCGCCCCTCGAACGCGCAGCGACCCGCCCGCTCGGCGTTGTGTTGCGCGTGCGCGGCGCGAGTGCTTCCTCGACCACGTGGCAGCTCGGCGAGGGGGTCTGCGTGATTGGAGCCGGCAAGGAGGCCGACCTCATCATCGACGACGCCGCGGTGTCGCGACGGCACGTCGAGCTCACACTGGTGGCGGAAGGCGTGCTGGTGCGCGACCTGGGCAGTCGCAACGGCACTTTTTATCATGGGCAGCGTCTCGCGGAGGCGGTGCTCGCGCCTGGCGCCACGTTGCGTATCGGAAAGGCCGAAGTCGTCATCGAGCCCGACCTGACGACGCTCGACGTCCCCGCCTCGTCGTCCTTCGGCTACCGCGGCCTGATCGGTGCCTCGGAGGGGATGCGCGCGCTCTTCGCCAAGCTCGCTCGGCTCGAGGGATCGCTCGTGAGCGTGCTCATCGAGGGCGAGTCGGGGGTGGGCAAGGAGCTGGTGGCGGAGGCCATCCACGCGGGATCGGAGGCCGCGAGCGGTCCGCTCGTGATCATGAACTGCGGAGCGTTGCCCACCCACCTCGTGCTGAGCGAGCTGTTCGGACACGTGAAGGGGGCTTTCACCGGCGCGTTCGAGGATCGCATGGGTGCGTTCGAGGCGGCCGAAGGCGGGACGCTCTTTCTCGACGAGGTGGGCGAGCTTCCGCTCGACGTCCAGCCCGCGCTCCTCCGAGCGCTCGACACCGGCGAGGTGAAGCGGGTGGGCGAGGACCGTCCGCGACGAGTGCGCTTGCGTGTGATCGCGGCCACACACCGCAACCTCCGCGAGCTCATCGCCACCGGCGCCTTCCGCGACGACCTCTACTATCGGCTCGCGGTGGTGAGACTCTCGGTGCCACCGCTCCGCGAACGCACCGAAGACATCGCGGTGCTCGCGCAGCACTTCGCGCGCGCGGCCGGCTCGCCAGAGCTCACGCCAGAGCTCGTAAACGTGCTCAAGGAGCGGCCGTGGCCGGGCAACGTCCGCGAGCTGCGCAACGCGGTCTTGTGCTACGCGGCCATCGGGAGCTTGCCGAGCGACCCCGCGCCGCGCGCCGGGCTGATCGACGTGGCGATCGCCCAGGCGGTAGACCCCACGCGGCCCTATCAAGAGCAGAAGGAGCACTTCAACGCCATCTTCAGCCACGCGTACTTCCAGCGCGTGCTCACGGAGACCGGTGGCAACCAGACCGAAGCCGCGGCCATCGCCCGCGTCGACCGCAGCTATCTGAGCAAGCTCTTGAGCCGCTATCGGGTGAAGCGATGAGGCGCGTCTCGTGCATCCTGGGGTGGTTCGTCGTGCTGCCGTTCGTCGTGCTGCCGATGGGCGCATGCAGCCTCGTGCTCGCAGGGCACGGTTACGATTTCTCGGGTGAGGGGGGCGCCGGCGGCGGCGGGTTTGGTGCTGCGGGGGGCGGCGATGGCGGCGCCGGGGGCAGCGGCCAAGGCGGCAGCGGCCAAGGCGGCAGCGGCCCCGGAGGGGAGGGTGGCGACGGAGGAGGCGCGACCTGCGACGGGCTCACCCCACCCGCGTTTTGTGCGGTGCTCAGCGCCGGGCTCCCCAACGACGGCGTCCGAGGCTGCTCCTGCGGTGACTGTCCCGGCATGGGCGACGGGGGCGCTGGCGGCGCGTGTGTCGACGCCACCGCGGGCGGCCCCACCAACGCTCCGCGCGCCGCTCGCACCATCGGCCACGAGTCGTTCTGCGACGCCGACGCGCCGGCGGTCGACCTCGCGCTTCGTGGTTGGGAGACCACCAACTTCGCGGGCGGCCCCTGCGCGGAGTCGACGAGCACTCTCGGCATGTGCGACGGCTGGCTTCAGATTAGCCCGTCGCAGAAGACGGTGTGGGCCGACACCCAAGGGCCGATGCTGTCACAGCGGGTGACCGGCGACTTTGGCGTGGTGACGCGCGTCGCGGTGGCGTTCTCCAACCCGGCGTCGCGGGGCGTCTATGCTGGAGCGGCCCTCATCGTGCGGTCCGTGGTCGATCCGCACACGTGGACCCTCGTCGACTTCGGCATGCAGCTCAACCATGTCGGCGTGGCCGCCTACGTCGGCGGGGCGGACTGCCCCATCGGCGAGGGCCCACAGATCCCTGCCAACATCACCGCCCCCACGGTGCGGCTCGGCTTCTGCCGTGTGGGGGGCGTGTTGCGGACGCTGAGCGACGTGGGCGCAGGCCTCGCCCCCGTGCTGCCCGATGCGAGCGGCTTCTTCGACGACGTCGACGTGGGGCCCTCGGCGCAGTGGTACCTGGGCGGTAACGGAGTGCACGCGCTGTTCGACACCATCGCCTTCGTGGCACCGACCAGCATGTCGGACTGCGTGACGCAGCTCGAGGGCCTCGCACGCTGACGCCTCCTGCGCGAGCCTACCCGCTTGGCGCATCCAGCGCCGCTGCCGAGGTTGTCCGTTGCGTGGGAGCAGCTCCCTCCCTTCGTGCTGCGGGTCGCGCCGAGCCGTGGCTCTGGGGTCGGCGGCTCGATCTGGGCGGTCGGGGCCCCGCGCGTCTGGGCTTGGACTATGCTCCTCGTGAGCGACCATGAGTAGCAGAGAGGTGATCGCAGTGGTGGACGCCGACTTGAGTCGGCGCGTGGCCACCGTGGAGGGGCTGGGAAACGAAGGATACCGAGCCTTTGGCGTCTCGTCCGTCGACCGCCTCCTCGAGGAGCAGCCCGGCCCCGCCTTGCTCTTGCTGTACGCACCCACCCAGAGCGCCCTCGAGTCGCTGGTGGGCGCCACCCACGAGAGCGAGCGACTGGTCGCGCTGCCGTTCATCGTCGTGGCGAGCTCTCCGGCGCCGACGGAAGCCGGAGAACGGGCGCCGACGGCAGTGGCCGCCTTCGAGCTCGGCGCGGCCGATTTCGTGAGCGGAGATGGGGAAGCGCTGGTGGGCGAGCTCCACGCGCGGATTCGAGAGCGGCTGCGCGGTCAACGCCGGGTGAAGCGGCTCAGCCGACAGCGGCAGCGCACCGAGGCGCTCCTCGAGCTGACACGAGCGTTGTCGTCGGCGCTCGAGCTCCGGGAAATCCTCTACGCGGTGGTGAAGCGGGTGGCCGAGGTGGTGGAGACGGATCGGGTGAGCATCGTGCTCGGGGGGCTCGACGACGACACCGCCTACGTCATCGCGGCCAGCGACGACCAGAAGGTGCGCGACCTGCCGATCGAGCTCAAGAAGTATCCCGAGATCAAGCGAGTGCTCGACACCGGGCAGCCCCTGGTGCTGGACGACGCGCAGGCGCACCCCCTGTTCGAGCTCGCGAAGGTCGATTTGCCGTCCCACTGCCGTGCCCTGGTCTTGATGCCCATCCTGTTCGAGGATCGCACGATGGGTGTGCTGTTTCTGCGGTTCGAGAAGGCGCTCTCCCTGTCGGAGGAGGACGAGGTGTTCTTGCGGGCGATCGCCAACGCGAGCGGGATCGCGCTCCGCAACGCGAGCCTGTTGTCGAGCCTCCGAGAGCAGAGCAAGCAGAACCTCACCGCCCACGAGAAGGCGGAGAAACAGCTGCGAGCGCTGCAGCGCTACGTCGACTTCTTCGACTCCACGGCCGACGGGATCCTCGTGGTCACCCTCGAGGGGCGCGTGTTGTTCTGCAACCCGGCCGCGTGCGTGATCCTCGGGCGTAGCGAGCAGGAGCTCGGCGCCATCGGGCTCGAGGACATGCTCACCCGGGATGGCCGGCGCACGTTCGAGTCGGTACGGCAGTCTTTCGAGGAGGGCATCTTTCCGAACGGCGTCGATCTCCCCGTGCGCACCGGAGACGGGCGGCGGCGCATCCTCAGCGTGAGCTTCTCGAGCGTGCTGCGCGAGCACCGTGGGGTCATCGTCAGCCTCCGTGACGTGACCGGCGACCGCGCGACGGCGCGCGAGCTGACCAAGACCAAGGAGTTCTTGCAGCGAGTCATCGACAGCTCCGTGGACGCCATCGTCTCGGCCGACATGAGCGGCAAGGTGCTCCTCTTCAACCCGGCCGCGGAGCGCACCTACGGCTACGACGCCGAGGAGGTGGTGGGCGTGATGAACGTCCGCGACCTGTATCCCGGCCGCGAGGCGAGAGAGGTGATGCGGCGGATCCAGTCCCCCGAGCACGGCGAGGTGGGCAAGCTTCAGGGCTACGAGACGGAGCTCCTGAGCAAGGATGGCAAGCGAGTCCCCGTCATGCTCTCCGCCGCGCTGATCATGCACCGAGGACGCGCCATCGGCTCGGTGGGTGTGTTCAAGGACCTGCGCGCCCGCCTTCAGATCGAGGAGCGGCTGCGCGCCACCCAGCGCGACCTCGCCGAGAAGGAGCAAAAGGCGTTCATCGCGGAGCTCGCCGGCGCCACCGCTCACGAGCTCAACCAACCGCTGACGGCCGTGATGGGCTACGCCGAGATGCTCGAGAAGGCCCTCGAGAGCTCCCCTTACCGCCGCGCCACCACCGCCATCGTGCGAGAAACGGAAAGAATGGCCGAAATCGTGCGCAAGATTGGTAAGCTGACCAAGTACGAGTCGAAGGCCTACGTGGGAGACACCAAGATCATCGACATCGAGCGCTCGATCGACAGCGAGCCTCCGGTGACCGGTATCTAGGGCCTCGCACCCGTCATCGAGATCCAACCCGAACCCATCGAGACCGTGGCCAAGCCCAGGCGTCATACCGACCACCCCGTCTCGAACGCCGCGCCGAGCCCCGCCGCGTTGTGCCTCGAGCGACTGCTCGAGCGCGCGAGCGGGATCGAGGCAGGCACCCCGCTCGAGGACGCGATCGAGCCGCTGTTGGACCTCATCGCCGAGCTCGAGGATGGCGGCGCGGCCGGCCTCCGACTCACGGGCGGCGACGAGGAGCGCGTCTTCGAGCGGCGCGCGGCCCGCACGGCCGGGCGCCACGACAGCGGCGTCCCGCCGACGCGGAGCACCCCTCCTGGCGTGGGGCGCCTGTTCCGCGATCTCGCCTTCGAGCGGCGCATCGCGCTTCCCGGACCGGTGGGCGGTTCGCTCCACTTCGGCGCCCCAGAGCTCGGCATCGGTGCCAGCCCGCAGATCTACGACCCCTTGTTGCGGCAAGCAGCGGGCCTCTTGTCCCTCGTCGTGCGCACCGTTGAGGGCGAGACGGCCACCCCGACCCCCCTCACCGCCCAGATGACGCACCTCTCGAAGCTCGCCTCCATCGGCCAGACCGCGAGCCAGATCGTGCACGAGCTGAACAACCCGCTCACGGCCATCGTCGCCTACTCCGACTACCTCAGCCAGGCCCTCCGAAGCCGCGACGTGCCCGAGGGCGACATCGATCGCCTGATGCGGATCAACGAAGCGGCGGTGCGCATCCAGCGCTTCTGCCGAGAGCTCACCGAGTACTCCAGGCCCGCCGCCGCGCTCCACGCGCCGGTAGATCTCAGAGAAGTGCTCGATCGCGCGGTCGGCTTCTGTGTTCACGGCCTTCGAAGCGCCGACATCGCGGTGAACCGCATCTACCAGGAGATCCCGCCCATCGCCGGGGTGGAGACCGCGCTCATCCAGGTGTTCGTGAACCTCATCACCAACGCTTGGCACGCGATGCCCAGCGGCGGGACGCTGAGCCTCACGACCCGCACCGACGGCGCGTGGGTGGTGGTCGAGGTGGCCGACGAGGGGCACGGCATCGACGAGGCGAACCGCGCCCGTATCTTCGACGCTTACTTCACCACCAAGCCCCGTGGCAGTGGCGTGGGGCTCGGGCTGAGCATCGTGCGCCAGATCGTGAGCGACCACCACGGGGAGGTCTCGGCCGTCGGCCGCGAGCCGCGCGGCACCGCCTTCGTGCTGTCGTTTCCTCGCAGCAGCGCGTGAGCTTACGTGCGCGCGCCGCAGCGCGGGTGGGCGCCCTACACGAAAGCGAGCGCGACGACAAAAAGGCGGCACGACGGGGAGCTTCGCCCTATAAGGACCTCGACCCTCGAGGGAACCATGGAGGATGTGGAACGAAGCTCGACGCTCGCCCGCGTGGGCGACGCGTGCGCCATGGCCCTCGCTGGCGCCTCGCTCGCCGCGCTGCCCATGGCGCTGCGAGCCCACACCGCGGGAGGCGGCCTGCTCGACGCGTTCGTCATCGCAGCCGCGGTGATGGCGTGCGTGCTAACCCCGGTGGCCCTCACGCTGCCCAAAGCCGCTCGCGGTTGGCGCGGGGTCGTGGGACAGAGCCCGTCACGGCGGGTCGTCGTGGGCCTCGGTCTGTGGGTAGCGCTCACCGGGGCGATGCTCACCTTCCTCGGCACGTTCCTCAAGGCCAAGACCCACCACAAAGGCCTCGGGGGCGCGACGTTCGGGGTGTTCGGTCTCGTCGCCGCGCTCGTACTCGCGGTGCTGGTGGTGCGCGCGCTCGATGTGGAGCGCCGCCTCGAAGCGCGGCCGAGCCTGCGCTGGCCGCTCTGGGTGGGCGGGGCGTTGCTCGTGGTGGGTTGCCTCGCGGTGGTCGGCGTTCCGCTCGCTCGGGCCGATGACCTCGGCATCACGCTCGCACGAGCGGCAGTGTTCGACGTCCTCCTCACCGCGGTCGTCATCGCCGTGCTGCTCCCGCGCCGTGCCCCCAAGGCCATCGCCGCGATCACCAAGGTGATCGCGCTCCCGGTCACGCTCTCGTTGGTGGTGATCGGCTTCGTGCGCGTGGAGACCTCCACCACGCCCTCGTTCATGAAGGCAGGGGGCGGGATGGTGCCCGCCATCCTCGGCGCCCTCGAGTCGTGGACCGACCGCGACGGCGACGGCGTCGGCTCCCACTTCGGTGGACGCGACTGCGACGAGGGCGACCCCACCAAGAACCCGCTCGCCGTCGACACCGCCGGCGACGGCATCGATCACGACTGCGATGGCCGCGACGGCCTCGAGCCGGTGGAGACCAAGGTGGCAGCCTCCGAGCCGCCCCCCCCCGAGGACGGGACCGCGACCCCCACCGCCGCCTCCGCCGACACCGTGGTGGCGAGCGCCCCCCAACCTCCGGACAAACCCGACGTGATCGTGGTCACGCTCGACACCGTCCGCGCCGACCGCACCACCCTCTACGGCTACGACAAGGCGACGACCCCCGAGCTCGCGAAGCTCGCCGAGCGCGGCGTCGTGTTCGAGCACGCCTACGCGGCGGGCAGCAACACACAGCGCGCCCTCATGCCGGTGATCTCCGGCAACACCTTCTCGGCCACGCCCCACACCAACGTGGAGTGGCCACGCATCCGCGACGAGGCGCTCACCGTCGCCGAGCGGGTGAAGACGGCTGGCTACAACACCGGCGCCGTGAGCTCGTTCACCTGGATCCGCGCCGACCGCGGCTTCGCACAGGGCTTCGACGTGTTCGACCAGTCGGCGTGGAAGGATCGTCACCCCGAGCGCGAGCCCACCGGCGACCTGGCCATCGACGCCGCCGTCGCGCTCCACGCGAAGCTCTCCGCCGACAAGGCCCCCCTCTATCTGTGGGTTCACCTGTTCGATCCGCACCAGAGCTACGTGGAGCACGCGGGCATCGACTTCGGGAAGACCCCCAGCGACAAGTACGATGGCGAGCTCGCCTTCATGGATCGCCAGCTCGGCCGGCTCATCGCCGCCGTCGAGAAGGGGCCGCGCAGCGGGCGCACGGTGTGGATCGTCCACGGCACGCACGGCGAGGCGTTCGGCGAGCACGGGCAGATGGGCCATGGGACGCAGCTCTACGAGGAGTCGATCCGCGTCCCGTTCTTCGCGGTCACGCCGTGGAGCCAACCCAAGCGCTACGACACCGCTGCGGTGAGCGTGCTCGACGTAGCCGCCACCGTGCTCGATCTCACCGGGGGCAAGAGCGACGGCACGGTGGGTGTGTCTCTCGCGCCGGTGCTCCAGGGCAAGCCGTTCGAGCGCGCCCCGGTGCTGGCTTACGCCAACCGGCGGGTCGCGGTGGTCGACTGGCCCCTGAAGCTCATGGTGTTTCGGCGCAAGGAAGGCCGCGACCGGCTCCTCCTCTTCGATCTGGAGCAGGATCCAGGCGAAGGCAAAGACCGGGCGGCCGAGGACAAGGAGGCGCTCGTGCGCCTCGACGCCTTCCGCACCAAGGCGGAGGAGAGCAGCTCGGACGAATAGGTACGCGCTCCCCGAGCGCGGAGGAGCCCGCCTTTTGTGTGGCGCCGAGCGGCGGCCGGAGTACGAAGAGGGTATGTCGGCGATGAGTCCCTGGGCGTCGTCGGAGCCCTACGGCTCCCCCGCGCCGAGCCCGAGCCCGCGCCGTGCGGTCGAAGGGGCGACCGTTGTCGTCATCGCCGCGACGTTCATCACCGTTGCCGCGTCGAGCTGGCCGCTGTTCGCAGGCTGGCTCGAAGACGCGCGCCCCGACACCGCGAAGCCGGGGATCGCTCGGGCGGTGCGCGGTCGCGGCTGGGCGGTGGCGCCGCCCGACGCCAAACGAAACCACGCCCTCTTCGGTCCTTCGGAGCTCGAGGCGCCCCCCGAGCGTCTTGGCCGCCATCCACTCGATCGGCTGCCGCTCCTCGACAACCCGCACCTCCCCTCGCCCCTCCCGGGCGACGACAGCGAGTCGATCGCGGGCACGATCGCCAAGCCGCGCACCGTCGTGCAGCTCCTGGATCAGGCAGGCCCCGACGGACGCCCGGTGATCAGCGTGGGCCCCGACGAGACGCTCATCGTGGTCCGCGAGCTCAACCCATGGATCCTGCTCGCCGTGAAGCGGGATGGACGCGTGGAGTTCGGTTGGACCACCCGGAGCCAGGTATCGGTGCTCCGCTGACGCGCTCACGAGCGCCGCTGGTCGCTCGTAGTGGCTTCCACGGGACGCCAGGGGCAGGCGCCCATCGCGCGCTCTCGACGCAACCCTCCTAGCTTCCCGAGCGGCGCCGAATATTCGGCGACCGACGGCTCCGGCGCTACCATCGGGCGCATGCCCGCCGAACGCCCCTCTCCCGGACGGCGCACCGCCGCGACGCCCCCCGCGCGACGGCGAACGGTGCTCGGCCTGCGTGGGCGCGTCATCACGCCCCTCGAGGCGGGCGGCGTGGAGCTCATCGACGACGGGGTGATCGCGGTCGACGACGCGGGGACCATCGTGTTGGTGGCGCCGTGGCGAAAGGCTCGCCGCGAGCTGTCGCTACCCATCCGCGATCTCCGCCCCCACCTGTTGCTCCCCGGCTTCGTAGACGCCCACGTGCACTACCCGCAGACGGAGATCATCGGGCACGCCACCGGACCGCTGCTCGATTGGCTCGCCACGAGCGTGTTCCCCGAGGAGGCGCGCTTCCGCAGCCCGAAGTACGCCCAGCGCGTGGCAGCGCGCTTCCTGCACCGCATGGTCACCGCCGGCACGACGAGCGCCGCGATCTTCTCGAGCTCGAACGCGCGCGCCACCGAGCTGTTGTTTCGGCTTCTCGCCGACCACGGTCTCCGCGCGCTCGTGGGTCTTACGTTGATGGACACGCGCTGTCCGAAGGAGCTCGCGGTGCCCCGCGTCGAGGCGCTGCGCGAGGCGCGCGCGCTGGCGCGCCGCTGGCACGGCTTCGACGCAGAGCGCCTCCGCTTCGCGGTCACGCCGCGCTTTGCCCTCAGCTCGACACGGGCGCTCCTCCGCGACGCGGGGAAGCTCGCGAGCGAGCTCGCCCTCCCCATCCAGACCCACGTGGCCGAGACCGAGCGCGAGGGCGCCGAGACCCTCGCCGTTCACAAATACGCCAAGAGCTACCTCGAGGTGTACGACCTGGCCGGCCTCCTGAACGAGCGCACCCTCCTCGCCCATGGCATCCACCTCGCGGCCGCCGACTGGCGCCTCCTCGCGGCACGCGGCGCTCACATCGTGCACTGTCCCGACTCCAACTTCTTCCTGGGCAGCGGTCGCATGCGGGTCGCGGAGGCCCTGCGCCACGGGGTGTCGGTGGCGCTCGGGAGCGACGTCGCCGCCGGCCGCACGTTCTCGATGCGACGGGTGATGGCGAGCGCCTACGACAACGCCATGTGCGTGAAGGCCCCCCTCCGCCTCGAAGACCTGTTCACGATGGCCACCCTCGGCGGCGCGCGCGCGCTGGGCCAGGGCACCCGCACCGGAAGCCTCGAGCCAGGCAAAGACGCCGACGTGATCGCGCTGGCCTGCTCGACGCGGCGCGAAGGCCTCGAAGGCGTCCTGCAGGAGCTGATCTTCGACACCGATCGGCACCTCGTGACGGACGCTTACGTACGAGGGAGGCGTCTCTCCCTTGAAGCGCCCCCGCCGGGACGCTAACGCATGGGGGTGAAACTCTCTCGGATCTTCGCGGCGATGGTGCTCCTCGGGGTGGTGCTGGCCACGCCGGGTGCCTCGGCGGTCACCGTCGAGCGTGTGGTCGCCGTGGTTGGTGACAAGGCGATTCTCCTCACCGACCTGCATCGACGAGCGCGGCCGCGGCTCATCATGGTGTACGGCCAGATCCCGGACGGGCCGCAACGCGCGGCCGCCCGCTCGCAGGTGCTCACCGCGCAGCTCCAGCAGATGGTGGACGAAGAGCTCATCCACATCGCGGCCGCACGCAACCAGCAACGCGCCACCGCCGAAGAGGTGGATCAGGCGCTCGCGTATGCGGCGCGGGTACGCGGCCTCACGCTCTCGCAGCTGTTCGACGCGGTGGAGCGCGACACGGGGATGAGCGAGATCGAGTACCGCCAGGAGATTCGGCGCCAGGTCCTCGAGGGCAAGCTGCTCAATCGCTTCGTGCAGAACCAACGCGTCACCGAGCAGGAGATCCAGGAGATGTTCGAGCTGGCGCGCAAACAAGAGCGCCAGATCCTGCTCTACAACCCGGGCTGGATCGTGCTGCGGCTCGGCAAAGACGCCAAGCCCGACTTCGTGAAGCAACAGACGGAGCTCGCCGCCGACATCGTCGCGAGGGTGCGCGGTGGCGAGAAGTTCGATGATCTGGCGTATCAGTACAGCGCCGACAAGAAGACGCGCGAGCAAGGAGGCAACCTGGGCGTCCGGGTCCCCTCCACCTCACCCAAGGCCGCCGAGGGCAAGTACAAGCTCCTCGCGCGCCCGCTCGAACACGTCGCGATGCGGCTCGAGCCAGGCCAGGTGAGCGATCCCTTCCAGTTCGCCGACGCGCTCGTGATCATGACGATGAAGGCGCGTCAGCCCTCGCGTTACAGCTCGATCAAGGCCGTGCGCGCCGAGCTCGATCAGCTGGTGAAGGTGCAGAAGCTCCAGAATGTGAAGACGAAGTGGCTGAAGGACCTGCGACGCCGAACCCACGTCGACGTTCGCTACCCGTAGTCGCCGTCCCCGACGACTGCACCCACTGCGGCGCCTGCTGCAGGGCAGGGGACGCCACGTTCATCGCGGTGTTCGCCGCCGATCGCGAGCGCATGCAGCGCGGCGGCCGGCTCGGAGCGCTCGCGGAGGCCCTGGTGGTGGAGCGCGCCGAGGGCACGTTCCTGCGCTTTCGCGACGGGCGCTGCGCCGCGCTCGATGCGATCGAGGGCCGCGACGGAGCGCCACCACGCCACCTGTGTGGGATCTACGAGGTGCGGCCCGACGTGTGTCGCTGGCTCCAGCCAGGGAGCGGCACCTGTCGCGAGCTCATCGAGGCGGCTCCGCCGCTCACGTGACCGACCACGATGCCGCTTGAACCTGTCGCACCTTGGTGTACAATGCAACACATGAGACGGGAGCCGCTGGCGGCTCGCCGATCCATGCCGCCGGCGTGGATCATTGCCTTCCCCCGGCGCCGACCCTGCTAAGAAGGCGCGGCCCGCAGCACGCGGGCCCCGTCGATCCGAGCTCGCGCTGCGCGCCACCCCGAGGCCACATGGAACCGAACGCTTTGGAGCCGTTGGACTGGGACGAGCAGGAGGCTGCCACCCTCCCCTCCATCCCGCGCCCCCCGCTTCGCGGCTCCGTGCGACGCAGCTCCAAGGGGTGGCTGGTGATCACCAACGAGTGGCCGGCGGAGTCCGAGCTACCCCCGTCGGGCCGGGACACCATCGTGAACGGTCCGGCCACCGAACGAAGCGCACCTCCCCCGCCGTCGGTGGTACCGAGCCCGCGCACCACCCCCTCCCCCACCCACGCGTCGCTGCGGCGCCACGAGGAGGTGCTCGAGCTCGACGCGCACGAGCTGATGCTCGACCACGAGCCGGCTTCACCCTTCGGTCCGAGCGCCGTGCCGCACGCGAGCGCGCCCCCCGCGAGCGCGCCCCCCGCGAGCGCGTTGCGTCGTCACTCGGACATCCGCGCGCTCCGCGCCCCCAGCCCGCCGGCCATCGATCCGTCGAGCGAACGCGAGACCCGCCAGCGGCCCTCGGTGGTGCCCCACGAGCTCCTCGCCGCCTGGGGCCGAGAGCACCTCGAGCCGCTCGAGGCGCAGGTGGCCGAGCTGCGGCGCTGGCTCATGCTCGCGCTGGTGCTCGCGGCGGTGGCTACGGTGAGCGCCGCGGTCGCCGTCGTCCACGCGCTCGGGGGCGGGCTGCCGCGCTTCGAGCTGCCCTCGATGGACAGCACCGCGACGATGGCGGTGACCCCGCACGTGCGACCCAGGGTTCGCACGGCAGTGGCAGGCCCGAGCCCGTCCGCGGGGGCGACGTCGCCCGAGCGCGCCATCGGCGACGCCACCGAGCCCGCCCCCGCCGACGCCGTGGCCACGGTGGAAGTGGTGGTCGCGGTGCTCGGACCACGGGCGAGCGTCACCCTCACCGAGCCTGGCCTGCCCCCGAAGAGCTTGCTTGGGCCCTGGCCGATGAAGCTGTCGCTCGCGCCCGGACGCTACACGATCACCGCCTACCGTCCCGGCTTCCCGATCTTCCAGCGCCAGCTCGACCTCGATCCATCGCGGCCCCACCGCGAGGTCGCCATCTCGTTCGGCGACTGAGCGAGCCTCACGGCTTGGTGATCACCTTCTGGGCGTCGTCGCGGAGCTTGTCGAGCGCGGCGCGGAGCTCGGCCTCGGTGTAGGGGAGCTTCTCGAGGGCGGCCTTCTCGTCGGCCAGCGACTGTCTCAGCGCCTTCACCGAGTCGCGCGCGCGCCCCACCCAGAACGAGTCTTCGCCGGTGCGATCGCCGATGCGCACGGTGCCCTCCATCATCTTGAGCCCCTTCTCCAGCAAGATGCGGTAGCGCAGGCGCATGGCCGCGGCGAACAGCTCGGCCTCTTCAGCGCTCGCGCCCTTCGGAGACGGGATCGCCATCGCCTCGGTGTGGAGCGTCTGGTAGAGCTGGCCCACGCGGTAGCCGCTCATCGCCGACCAGTAGGCGTCGCGACTGCGCATCGCGTCGGTGTAGGCCGACTGCGCGTCGAGCAGCCCCTGGCAGCGGGCCTCGAGCACCTCGGCGAAGTTCGGGGGTACCGGGGTGAGCTTGATGGTCTCGCTCCGGAGCCGCCGCACCTCGCCCATCGCGAAGGCCACCTGCGCCAACTGAAACGGGGGGGCGCTGGTGTTGGTGAGGTTGTTCGCGTCGATGAGGGCCTGAGCCTTGCCGATGGACACGACCGCGTCGTCTACCCGGGTCTGCTCCACTCGCCCGAGGGCCTGCGCGCCGAGCGCTTCGATGCGATCGAGGACCGACAGATCCTTGCGCGCGAGGAGCTCGGTGGCGCTCGCCTCGAGATCGCGCCAGCGCTCGAGGTAGCCGAGCTGACGGGTGAGGTGCAGGTGCGCGAGGCGCGCGATCGGCTCGGCGCCATACTGGTCGACGACCTCCCGATGGCGCCGCACGGCGATGTCGCGCTTGCCGAGCCCCTCGTAAGCCACGCCGGCGTTGTAGGTGGCGACGGCGGCGATCTTTGGATCCTTGGAGAGGCGCATGAGGTTGTCGAACGCCTTGGCCGCGCGATCGAAGCGCTCGACCAGGAGGTGGGCACGAGCGCGCTCG
>CAYOAL010000041.1:0-64974 GCA_964401935.1 uncultured Polyangiaceae bacterium | reverse complement strand
AGCGCGTCGGCCGCGCCCGAGCCCACCGGCGCCCCTCCCCCGCGTCGGCGACGGGTGGCCGCCCCGCCGCCGGCTCCGGTGCCCGGTCCTCTGCCGGCGCCGCCGCCGCCCACCGACAAGACCGAGAAGAAGTGCTCGCTGAAGAAGGTGTTCAACGCCGATGGGACCCACACGTACAAGGAGGTCTGCGAATGACGCAGCGCGCTCGCATCCAGCGAGACAATCGTTGTACGCTGAGGCCCGCATGACCCGAGCCGCGGCCAGACGGATCCTCGAAGCGACGGTGCTGGTCACGCTGATGGTCGGAGTCGGGCTGGTGCCTCTCTCGCCGACGTGGGCGCAGGCTCCTCTGGTGAGCACGGAGGAGTGCATCGCCTCGCACCTCGCCGCCCAGAAGCTCAAGAAGGACGGGCAGCTCTCCTCGGCCAAGGCGGCGCTGTTGAGCTGTGTGCAGGACGGCTGTCCGGCGCCGATCCGCGCCGAGTGCGTAGAGTGGATCGGCGAGATCGACGAGGCGATGCCGAGCATCCTCGTCACCGGAGTGGATGCGATGGGCCAAGACACCGCCAACGTGCGCGTGCTCATCGATGGCAAGCCGGTCGCAGAGAGCCTCGACGGGCGCCCCCTCCTCGTCGACCCCGGGCCTCACAAGGTGACCTGCGAGCACGGTGTCGCCGCCCAGGTGCAAGACGTGGTGATCGTGCAGGGTCAGAAGAACCGGCCGATCCGCTGCTCGTTCGCGGCGACGCCCGACCCGGAGCCCGAGGTGCCGACACCGGCGGAGGAAGGGGCGCCGCTCGCGCAGCTCATCGCCGGCTCCGTGATCGGCGTGCTCGGTCTGGGCGCGCTCGCCACCTTCGCCGCCCTCGGCACCATCGGCAAGAACGAGGCGGACGAGCTCGACGTGACGTGCGGCCGCGCCGCGCCGCCACCCAACACCCAGACCTGCACCGACGAGCAGATCGATCCGGTGCGCACCAAGCTCATCGCCGCCGACGTGTCGCTCGGGGTGGGCATCGGGCTCGTGGGGGTGAGCCTCGGCCTGATCATCCACTACCTGGTCACCGCGCCCGACGACGGGGAGACGGCGATCCGGCTGGAGCTCGGCCCGAGCCTCGGGGGTGGGGCAGGGCAGCTCACCGTGCCGTTCTGACCGCGCCTGCGTGCGGGCGGCGTCGGGTTGGCGGCGCACCTTCGCTGGAGCTGGCACCGGATCCCTGATAGCAGATCGCCGGAGGCTCCCTCGCAAGCGGAGCGCCTCAAGGTCGCCATCATGAGCTCAGGAGTCAACGAGCGTGCGGACGGGCTGCGGGAGCTCCTGCGACGGGGCCGTGAGCCGCTCCTCGCGCGGGTTCGCTCGTGGACGGCTCAGCCGATCGGGAGGGCGCTCGGTCGTGAGCATGCGTCGCTCCTCGACGACGTGCTGCGCCGCGCCTTCGAGGAGGCGGTGCGAGAGGTCGGGACCACGGCGGGGATCGCGCTCGCGGGGGTGGGAGGTTACGGGCGAGGGGCGGTGGCGCTCGGGGCCGATCTCGACGTGCGCCTCCTGGCGCGTGACCTCACCCGCGCCGAGGCGCTGGCCGAGGCGTTGCTCTATCCGCTCTGGGACGCCGGGATCACCGTCGGCCACCAGGTGGTCACCATCGAAGATCTGATCGCCGCGGGGCGCACCGACTTGCCCACCGCGACCAGCCTGCTCGACTGGCGCTTCGTGGCCGGCGATCGCGCGCTGTCCGACGATCTGCTGACGCGAGCGCGCGCGGGCTTGTTCGCGCTGTCGGAGCTCCCCACCTTCCTCGCACGGCTCGACGAGGCGGCGCTCACGCGACATCAGCGCTACGGGGGCTCGGTGTACATGCTCGAGCCCGACGTGAAGAACGGGCCAGGGGCGCTCCGCGACGTGGACGTCGCGTGGTGGGCGGCGCGCGCGCGTTGGAACGTGGGCGACCTCGGCGAGCTGCTGCGGATCGGGGTGTTGGTGCCGAGGCAGCTCAACGCGGTGGAAGAGGCGCGCGAGGTGCTCTGGCGCATCCGCAACGCGCTCCACGGTCGCGCGGGCCGCCGGAGCGATCGGCTGAGCTTCGACGAGCAGGAGGCGCTCTCCCCGGTGCTCGGCTACCTCGCCCCAGAGCGGGTGGGCGACGAGGCCGCCCTGCGGGAGGCGGTGGAGCGCATGATGAGCGACTTCTATCGCTCCGCCCGCACCATCTCCCGCTTTCGCGATCTGCTCCTGGCGCGGGCGCAGCCGGTGCTCAAGCGTCGGCGCCCCTCCCGACACGATCTCGCCGGGGGCGTGCAGCTGTTCGACGGCGAGGCGACGCTCACCGATCTCGAGCTCTTGCGCACCGATCCGGCGGTGGCGCTCCGCCTCGTCAGCGCGGCCGTCGCCCACGGGGTGCCCATTCGGGCCGGCGCGCGCAACGCGGTCATCGATCTGTGCGGTGACGCGACGTGGACGGCCGAGCTCCGCGCGCTGCCGGAAGCGGCGCGGCTCTTCGTGGAGCTCACCGAGAACTGCAAGGTGACGCGCCTCAAGCGTGGCACCGCGATGCGGGAGCTGCACGACCTCGGCTTGCTGGTGGCGATGATCCCCGAGTTCGGCCCCGTCGTGGGGCGCGTGCACCACGACACCTACCACGTGTACACGGTCGACGTTCACTCGGTGGCGGCGGTCGATCGGGTGGCGGAGATCGTGCGTGGCGACATCGTGGTGGATGCCGAGGAGGGCGACCGCTGGGGTGGCACGCTCGCCTGTCGGGTGGCGTCCGAGCTCGGAGGAACGCGGGTGCTGTTCTTTGCCGCCCTCCTCCACGACGTGGGCAAAGCCATCGGCCGACGCGACCACTCCGAGCGCGGGGCCGAGGTGGCGCGCATCATCCTCGCGCGTCTCGGCTTCGGCGAAGAAGACACCGCGGCCGTGTGCCGCTTGATCCTCCACCACCTCACGATGTACCTCACCGCGACCCGCCGCGATCTCGACGATCCGGCGACCGCCGAGGAGCTCGCCGAGGTGGTGGGGGATCGGGAAGGTCTGCGCAACCTCTACTTGCTCACGGTGGCGGATCTGTCGACGACCAGCCCCACGTCGATGACCTCGTGGAAGGCGCGGATGCTCGACGAGCTCTTCGTGCTCACGATGCGGCACTTCCGCGAGGGACACCGACCCGAGCGCGCCGCCGAGGAGCGACAGCGAGAGGTGCTCGACGCGGTGCACGACCCCGACGAGCGCAGAGAGGTGGAGGCCTTCTTGCACGCCATGCCCTCCCGCTACGCGCTAGGCAACCCGCCAGCGGACGTGCTCGCTCACGCCGCGGTGCTGCGGCGACATCTCGCCGAGGGCCGCCACGCCACCGTGGCGTGCATCGAGCACCGCGCCGAAGACCCCGGCGGAGTGGAGCAGCTGTGCGTGGTGGCCGAGGACCGGCACGGGCTCCTGGCCAACATCGCGGCGGTGCTCACCGCGTCGCGCTTGCTCGTGCACGCGGCGCAGATCTACTCCGGGGTGGTCGACCGATCCGAAGGGCCCCAGCACGTGGCCGTCGACCTGTTTTGGGTGGAGCACGTGGGGGGTGGGGCGGTCGCGCCGCGGCTGCCGCGTATCGAGAGCGATCTCGAAGACGTGCTCGCCGGCCGGCGCGCCGCCAGCGCCCTCGCCAGCCCGGCCGCGCGCCCGCGCCGGCGCGAGCGCGAGGGGCCGCGCGTCGCCACCAAGGTCATCGTCGACAACCGCGCCTCACCGCGTCACAGCGTGGTGGAGGTGTTCACGCGCGATCGGCCGGGGCTCTTGTACCAGCTCGCGCGGGTGATCGCGGAGCGCGGCCTGTCGATCGCGCTCGCGAAGATCTCCACCGAGGGCTCGCGCGTGGTCGACGTGTTCTACGTCGCCGACGACACCGGCAACAAGCTCGACGGCGATCGCGCGGAGGCCCTCCGGAGCGCGCTCGAGGAGGCGCTCGGTCCCGACGATCGCTCCGAGCCCCCGCGGCTCGCGCCGAGCTCTTGACCGAGGCGCGCTGCGAAGCGCCCCCGCACCCGCGCCCGCGAGGGGGGGCTCAACGTTTCTTCTTCATCTCCTCGAGCGCCTCGCGCGCGCGCTCGGCGATGGCGGAGTCGGGGTCGAGCTTGATGGCCTTCTTGAACGCCTCCACCGCCTTCTGCGGTCGTTGCTCGTGGAGGAGCGAGCGGCCGAGGTAGTAGTAGGCGGGCTGGAAGGCGTCATCGAGCTCGATGGCCTTCATGTAGTCGGTACGAGCGCCCTTCTCGTCCTTCAGCTCGTGTTTGCACAGGCCGCGGTGCAACAGGTGGGCGGGCTGGGAGGGATCGAGGCCGATGACGACGTCGAAGCCCTTCACGCAGTCGTCGAAGGCTTTGGCCTTGCCGAAGCGGTGGGCGAGCTGAACCGCGACTTTCAGGTCCTTGTCGAACGCGGCGAGCAACAGGCGCATGTGCGGCACGCTCTCGTCGAGGCGGCCTGCTCGGAACAGCGAGTCGGCGAGCTGAAAGCGGACGTTGGGGTCGTCTTGTAGCTGGAGCGCCACCGCGTAGTGATCGGCGGCCTCACTCCACTTCTCCTGCAGAAAGAGGGCGTAGGCGAGGAGCTGGCGGGCATCGGCCGCCTTGGGCTCCGCCGCGACGGCCGGCGTGAGCACCTCGGCCGCCTTTTCGGCCTCCGGGGTCTCCCCGAGCAAGAGCAGCTCACCGAGGTGCAGGCGCGCCTCGACCAGGCTCCCGTCGAGGTTGAGCGCCTGCTCGAAGCCCGACCGCGCCTCGGCCGCCCGATCGAGGTTCTTGAGGGCGAGCGCGCGGTAATAGTGGGCTTGGGCGTTGGAGGGGTCGGTGGCGAGCGCCGCGTCGAGCTCCCCGACGGCCTGCTCCCACGCTTCGGCTTTGATGTAGGCGACGCCTCGGTCGAGGGCCGCTAGCCCGGCGCCGGGAGGGTTCCCATCGTCGGTGGCGGGGGGATCGGCGACGAGCGAGACGGGGGGCGCGTCTTGCTTGGGGCAGCCGACGAGACTCGCCGCAGCGAGGGAGAGGACGGCGACGCGCGTTTTCATCGTCATGGAAATACCTCGATTGGGGAACGTCGTCGACCGACCCTCTCGAGACGTCCGAGCGCGGGGTATCGGCTCATCGCCGTTGGCAGGGGGGGCGACGCTCAAGCGCCGATCACGCCGATGATGCGGTCGAGCTCATCGAGATCCGCGTAGCTGATCACGATCTTGCCTCCCTTGCCCTTGTGATCGACGGCCACCCGTGACCCGACGGCGCGGGTGAGCCGCGCCTCGAGATCGCGCACCGAGGCGCTCTTTCCAGGGGTCTTGGGGGCGCCCCCCGGCTGCGTGGCGGTGGCCCCATCCCGGGCGGCCCGAATGAGCTGCTCCACCTTGCGGACGCTGAGCTTTCGGCGCTGGGCCTGGCGGGCGAGGGTGAGCATCGCCTGCTCGTCGGGCGCGCCGAGCAGCGCGCGACCGTGGCCTTCGCTGAGGCTGCCCTCGGCGAGCATGTCACGCACCGGCTCGGGGAGCTTGAGCAGGCGGAGCACGTTGGTCACGGCGACGCGGCTCTTGCCCATCCGATCCGCGAGCGCCTCCTGGGTGTGGCCGTGGTCGTCGAGCAAGCGGCGGTACCCCTCGGCCACCTCGATCGGGTTGAGATCCTGTCGCTGGAGGTTCTCGACCAGCGCCATCTCGAACGCAGCCTCGGACGACACGTCCTTGACGACGATGGGTACGTCTTTGAGCCCGGCCCGCTGCGCGGCGCGCCACCGGCGCTCGCCAGCGATGATCTCGTAGCGCTCGTCCGCCCCGGACAGTCGTCGCACGACGAGCGGCTGGATGACGCCATGCTCACGGATGGTGGCCGAGAGCTCGTCGAGCAGCGTGGCGTCGATGTGCTGGCGCGGCTGGTCGCGGCGCGGGACGATGCGCTCGATCGGGCACGAGAGCGGCGGCGCGCCGGCGGGGGGAGGCGCAGCCGCCGGCGCGGGAGATTTGGGGAGGAGCGCGTCGAGACCGCGTCCGAGCGCTCGCCTGCCTTTCTTGTCTGCCACCTCAGGCCCCCGCCGCGCGCGTGGCTTCATCGGGTGGGGTCAAGAGCTCGCGGGCGAGCGACAGGTAACCCTGTGCACCGCGGCACTCCACATCGTAGAGCAGCGCTGGCTTGCCGAAGGAGGGCGCCTCGCTGAGCTTCACGTTGCGCGGGATGATCGCGTCGAACACGTGGAAGTGACTCCTGACCTCTTCGGCCACCTGGTGGGTGAGCGAGTTACGCACGTCGAACATGGTGAGCACGATGCCAACCACGGTGAGGCTCGGGTTGTACAGCGAGCGCACGCGGTCGATGGTGGCCATCAGCTGGGTGAGTCCCTCGAGGGCGTAGTATTCGCACTGCATCGGCACGAGCACCTGATCGGCGGCGCTGAGCGCGTTCACGGTGAGCAGACCGAGCGAGGGCGGGCAGTCGAACAACACGTACTCGTAGGTGTCGCGGATCGAGGCCACCGCTTTGCGCAGGCGGAGGGCGCGATCCTCGGCGTCGATGAGCTCGAGCTCCACCCCCACGAGGTGCTGGTTCGAGGGGGCCACGTCGAGGAGCGGCACCTCGGTCGGACGCACCACCTCGCGCATCGTGGTCGTGCCCGCGAGCACGTCGTAGAGGCTCGGGTCGTCGAGGCCCGGGCGGCAGCCCACGCCGCTCGAGGCGTTGGCTTGCGGATCCACGTCCACGAGCAAGGTCCGGCGCTCGGCGGCGGCGAGGCTGGCCGCGAGGTTGACGCTCGTGGTGGTCTTCCCGACGCCCCCCTTCTGGTTGGCGACGGCGATGATGGTGGCCCGAGGCATGTGCGGCACCGGCGGAGTAGCGCTCCTGCGCCTCGCTGAGAATATTTTTTGGCCCGTGTCAATCAGGAAACTACAGTGGCCGACATGTCGGACAATGTAGGACAAGGTGGTCGCGGGCGCCGCGGGACGTGCGCCCCGAAGGCAGGCTCACCCGCTCGCGGTGACGGCCGCTCCGCCTTTGCCACGGTGCTCGATGGCGCGACCGAGTCGCGGCAGCTCGCGGCCGTCGAGCGTGTCTTGGGGTCGCACTTCTGGACTGGCCCCAGCGCGCGCAAGCGCGCCGCCGAGGTGGTCGCGCTGTGGCAGGCCGCGCCCGCGCGGCACCGCTGAGCGCGTTCCGCTCTGGTGGCCGCGGCTCGCAGCGGTCGCCCGTGTGTTCCCCCCCTTTCGCAAACCCTGTGGCTAATCGGCCTGCGTGGCCAACCGGAGAGAAAAAGACAGATGACACCGAGGTTTTTCCGAAGCTTCGCCGAGTTCGAGCGGGAGATCATCCGCCCTGGTCAGGCGGTGGGTCAGACCGTCGAGGACATTCTGGACGATCCGGCGTCGTTCGAGCGTGAGTTCCTGTTCGATCGCGACCCCTTCGACGGAGACGACGAAGAAGAAGAAGAGTGACTCGAGCGAGGTCGCGGCGCTCGCGACCTTGGCCTCGAGGAGTGAATTTTCGCGCGTGGCTCGCCACGCGAGCATGGCTTACCCGTTTTCGTGACTTGTCCCCCTCCCGGGACACCCCGGCCCCAGCGATTCGCCTCAATCGCTGGGGCCATTTTTCGTTTGTGCACGCGCGCGCCGGTCCCCGGGGGCCCCTCTCGCCACGCAGCTTCTTGACGGGTTGAGCTTCGCGTGGCATTGCCCTCCGCCCCCGGTGTATCCATGCCCGACATGGCGGGGTGAGGTCGCTGATGCAGGTAGAAGTCGAGAAGTTGTCTCCCGTCCTGATGGAGTTCCAGGTTCAGGTTCCCGCCGACGAGGTGAGCACCGAAGTGGACGCCGCGTACCAGCGGTTGAAGAAGACCGCCCGCGTGCGCGGCTTCCGTCGCGGTAAGGCGCCGCGTCACGTCCTGGTCCAGCTGTACGGCCCGGCGATTCACGCCGACGTGGCGCAGAAGCTCGTCGACGCGACGCTCCAGAAGGCGCTCAGCGAGCGCGCCATCCAGCCCCTGACCAAGCCGTCGGTGGTGCCCGCCGAGCTCAAGCCCAAGCGCCCGTTCTCCTACAAGGCTCGCTTCGAGGTTCGCCCGGAGATCGAGAAGGTGGAGTGGGAAGGGCTCGGCGCCACGAAGAAGGACGTGGAGGTGACCGACGCGCTGATCGACGCCGAGATCGAGAAGCTGCGCCAAGAGCACGCCACCGAGGAGCCGGTCGAGGGCCGCGCCGCCGAGGCTGGCGACCTCGCCGATCTGGTGCTGAGGTTCGAGCTCGACGGCGACGAGCAGACCGAGGAGGTGTCGAGCGTCGAGGTAGGCAGCGGCAAGATCCTGCCGTTCCTCGACGAGGCCCTGCCCGGGATGAAGGTGGGCGAGACCAAGACCGTCGAGGGCTCGTTCCCCGACAACCACCAGCTCCAGAAGATCCGCGGCAAGTCGAGCGCGTTCCACATCGAGCTCAAAGAGCTCAAGCAGCGGGTGCTCCCTTCGGTGGACGACGAGTTCGCCAAAGACTGTGAGAAGACGGATCTGGCCGCCTTGAAGGCCGAGCTCCGCGACAAAGTGCAGAAGCGCCTCGAGCAAGAGGCGGAGGAAGATCTCGCCCGTCAGCTGGTGGCCGCGCTCTGCGACAAGAACCCCATCCCCGTGCCCCCCTCGCTGGTGCAGCAGCAGGCGCAGATGACCGCCCGTGAGCTCCAGTTCCTCGCGCAGATGAGTGGGCAGTCGATGGACAACCCCGAGCTCCAGAACCGCGTCATGGCCGACTCGGAGATGAAGGTGCGGGCCGGGCTCCTCATGGCGGAGATCGCCAAGGAGAAGGGCGTTCAGGTGACCAACGAGGACATCGAGAAGGGCTACGAGGAGCTCGCTGCCCAGACCGGCAAGAACGTCGCGAAGATCAAGGCCGAGTATCGCGAGCGGCAGAAGCGCGAGATGCTCATCGGCATGATCCTCGAAGACAAGGTGCTCGACCTCATGGAGGGCGCCGCCAAGATCGACAACGGCTGAGCGGCACGACGGCCCCTCGCGCGCGAGCGAACGAAAGCACGGATGGCCGGGACGCCGCCGATCGACGCAGCCCTCAACTGCCCGATCAACCGGTGGCACCCGTCCCAAAACGCGGGCAGACTCCACACCATGATCACGTCACGAAGCCAAACGATGGCCACGCTCGAGCGTTCGGCCGACTACATCCGCCACGAGCGCGAGCGCGCCGCCTACTACGTGCCGCGCATCACCGAGACCACGCACCGTGGCGAGCGTGAGTGGGACATCTACAGCCGGCTGCTCAAAGACCGGATCGTGTTCGTCGGCACCGAGATCGACGATTTCGTCGCCAACTCGGTGGTCGCGCAGTTCCTCTTCCTCGAGAGCGAAGACCCCGACAAAGAGGTGCAGATGTACATCAACAGCCCCGGCGGGATCGTGACCGCAGGCCTGGCGATGGTGGACACGATGCACTACGTGCGCTGTCCGGTGTCGACCATGTGCATCGGTCAGGCTTCCTCGATGGGCGCGGTGTTGCTCGCCGTTGGCACGAAGGGGCAGCGCTTCGCGCTCCCGCACGCGCGCATCATGATCCACCAGCCGCTCGGCGGCGCGCGCGGCCAGGCCACGGACATCGAGATCCAGGCCCGAGAGATCAAGAAGGTGAAGGAGACCTTGATCGACATGCTCGCCGAGGCCACGAGCCAGAAGCGTGACCGCCTCGCCGCGGACATCGAGCGCGACTTCTACCTCAGCGCGATCGAGGCCAAGGAGTACGGCATCATCGACGAGGTGCTCTCCAAGCAGAAGAAGGACAGCAAGAAGTGACGCTCGGCGCCGATGCGCGCGGTGTCGCTGGGGCGGTGTTCCTTGGGGCAATGTTGCTTGGTGCCGGGGCGGAGACTACAATTCGCCCTGGCTACGAAGACTTGAGCGCGTGGCGGTGGCCGCGGTGCCCCGCAGGGTGAGCGCGGCGTGTCGCTTCGATGACACGCTGACGACATCCAGCATGACGACATCCTGCATCACGAGGCATTGACAGAGCAGTGGATCGACGCCGGGACGACTCGAATGGGAACCTGAGCTGCTCGTTCTGTGGCAAGTCGCAGAAAGAGGTGAAAAAGCTCATCGCGGGGCCAACGGTCTACATCTGCGACGAGTGCATCGGCCTCTGCAACGACATCATCGCGGAGGAAGTGGAGAAGGAGGAGCCGGCGGCGGGCTCTGCTCCGGTGCCCAAGCCGAAGGAGATCAAGGGCATCCTCGACGAGTACGTGGTGGGTCAGGAGCAGGCCAAGAAGGTGCTCTCGGTGGCCGTCCACAACCACTACAAGCGCATCGACTCGCGCCTCGCCGCCGACGATGTCGAGCTGCAGAAGTCGAACATCCTGCTGCTCGGTCCGACCGGCTGCGGAAAGACGCTGCTCGCGCAGACGCTCGCCAAGATCATCAACGTGCCCTTCGCGATCGCCGACGCGACCACCCTCACCGAGGCCGGCTACGTGGGCGAGGACGTGGAGAACATCATCGTCCAGCTGCTCCAGAACGCGGATCACGACGTCGAGGCGGCCCAGCGCGGCATCGTCTACATCGACGAGATCGACAAGATCAGCCGCAAGTCGGACAACCCCTCCATCACGCGCGACGTGTCCGGCGAGGGCGTGCAGCAAGCGCTGCTCAAGATCATCGAGGGCACGGTGGCCAACGTGCCCCCGAAGGGTGGACGCAAACACCCGCAGCAAGACTTCTTGCAGGTGGACACGACCAACATCCTCTTCATCTGCGGCGGCGCGTTCGTCGGCCTCGATCAGATCATCAAGCGACGCATCGGGCAGACGACCATCGGCTTCGGCGCCGCCGTGCAGTCGCGCAAGGACATGCGCCTCGGCGAGGTGCTCAAAGAGGTGCAGCCGGAAGACCTCCTGAAGTTCGGCTTGATCCCGGAGTTCATCGGTCGCCTCCCGGTCATCGCGACGCTGTACGAGCTCGACGAGCCGGCGTTGGTCGACATCCTCACCAAGCCCCGCAACAGCCTCATCAAGCAGTACCAGAAGCTGTTCGAGATGGACGACGTGCGCCTCAAGTTCACCAAGCCTGCGCTGCGGGCCATTGCGCGCAAGGCGATCGAACGCGAGAGCGGAGCCCGCGGGCTTCGGGCTATCCTCGAGGAGGCGATGCTCGAGATCATGTACGAGGTGCCGTCCAAGAAGGGCGTGAAGGAGGTGGTCGTCTCCGACGACGTCGTCTCCAAGAACGACATGCCCGTGATGGTGTACATGGACGAGGCCGAGCCCGCATAAGAGCGTGTCCTCTTGCGCGGGCCAGCAGCCCTTGCTACGGCGCCATCTGGCGCCTTTCTCATTCTAGAGGCCCAGACGCCGCAGCCAGCTAGCCATGTTTTTCAAGAACGACGACTCGGGCGAATCGGAAACACCTGAACGCGGCGTCTTGCCCCTCTTGCCGCTGCGCGACATCATCGTGTTTCCCAACATGATCTCGCAGCTGTTCGTCGGTCGGGAGCGGTCGATCGCGGCGCTCGAGGAGGCGATGAGCCGCGACAAGGAGATCTTCCTCGCCGCGCAACGTCACGCCAAGACCAACGAGCCGAGCGCGGAAGACCTCTTCAGCGTGGGCACCGTCGGCGACATCCGTCAGCTCCTGCGGCTCCCCGACGGCACCGTGAAGGTGCTGGTGGAGGGGAAGCGACGGGCGCGCATCGCCCGCTTCGTGCAAACCTCGCCGTGCTTCATCGTCGAGACCGAGCACCTCGCCGAGGCCGACGCCAACGACATCACCGCCGAGGCGCTCATGCGCTCGGTGCAGGCCACGTTCGAGACCTACGTGAAGCTGAACAAGAAGGTTCAGCCGGAGGTGCTCATGAGCGTGCAGGCGATCGACGAGGGGTCCCGCCTCGCCGACACGATCATCGCCAACCTCCCCACGGTGAAGCTCTCCGATCGGCAAGCACTGCTCGAGATGCAAGATCCGAGAGAGCGCCTCGAGCGCCTCATGGAGATCATGCAGAGCGAGATCGAGATCCTCCAGGTGGAGAAGAAGATCCGCTCGCGCGTGAAGCGCCAGATGGAGCGTACTCAGAAGGAGTACTACCTGAACGAGCAGATGCAGGCCATCCAGAAGGAGCTGGGTGGCGGCGAGCGCGACGAGTTCAAGAACGAGATTCAGGAGCTCGTCGAGGCGATCAAGAACAAGCGCATGAGCAAGGAGGCTCAGGAGAAGGTCAAGAAGGAGCTGAAGAAGCTCAAGATGATGCACCCGACCTCCGCCGAAGCCACCGTGGTGCGCAACTACATCGACTGGGTGCTCGAGCTCCCGTGGTACGAGAAGAGCGAAGAGCGCTACGACCTCGAGGAGGCGGAGAGGATCCTGGAAGAGGATCACTACGGCCTGAAGAAGATCAAAGAGCGTATCCTCGAGTACCTCGCGGTGCAGGCGCTGACCAAGCAGCTGCGAGGGCCGGTGCTGTGCTTCGTGGGCCCCCCCGGCGTGGGCAAGACCTCGCTCGCCAAGAGCATCGCCCGCGCGACGGGCCGCAAGTTCGTGCGGCTGTCGCTCGGGGGCGTGCGTGACGAGGCGGAGATCCGCGGCCATCGCCGCACGTACATCGGCGCGCTCCCCGGCAAGCTGATTCAGTACCTGAAGAAGGCGGGCACCTCCAACCCGGTGTTCCTGCTCGACGAGGTCGACAAGATGTCGAGCGACTTCCGCGGCGATCCTGCGGCGGCGCTGCTCGAGGTGCTCGACCGGGAGCAGAACCACGCCTTCAACGACCACTACCTCGATCTCGACTACGACCTCACCGACGTGATGTTCATCACGACCGCCAACACCCTCGGCGGCATCCCCATCCCCCTCCAGGATCGCATGGAGATCATCGAGCTCGGCGGCTACACCGAGTTCGAGAAGCTCAACATCGCGGTGAAGTACCTCATCCCGCGGCAGCGCAAGGAGTGCGGCCTCGACGACGTCGACGTGCAGATCACCGAGAACGCGGTGCGCACGATCGTGCATCACTACACCAAGGAGAGCGGGGTGCGCAGCCTCGAGCGCGAGCTCGCGAGCGTGTGCCGGAAGGTGGCCCGCCAGGTGGTGAAGGATGGGAAAGACAAGCCCATCGAGGTGACGGCCAAGACGGTGCCGAAGCTCCTCGGGGTGCCCAAGTATCGCCTCAGCCGCAAGGAGGAGCGCGACGAGGTGGGGCTGGTGAAGGGCCTCGCCGTCACCTCCAACGGCGGCGACATCCTCGAGGCCGAGGCCACGGTGGTGCCGGGCAAGGGCAAGGTGATCATCACCGGGCGGCTCGAGAAGGGCATGGAGGAGAGCGGGCACGCGGCGATGAGCTACGTGCGCTCGCGCCTGGATCGGCTCGGGCTCGGCGAGGACTACTTCCAGAGCGTGGACGTGCACGTTCACTTCCCCGACTTCGTGCGCAAGGACGGACCGAGCGCGGGCGTGACCATGGTGACCGCGATCGTGAGCGCGCTCATGCGGGTGCCAGTGAGCCGCGACGTGGCCATGACCGGAGAGATCACGTTGCGCGGGCGCGTGCTCCCCATCGGGGGGCTGAAGGAGAAGCTGCTCGCCGCGCATCGGGCGGGCCTCACCACCGTGATCGTGCCGCGCGAGAACCGCAAAGATCTGCGCGAGATCCCGCGGCGCGTGCTGAAGCTCATCCGCTTGGTGCTGGTCGATCACGTAGACGACGTGCTGCGGGAGGCCCTCGTGCTCGACGACCCCGACAAGGTGTTCGGACCGCCGCGGACGGTGATCGAGTTTCGCAAGGGCGAGCTCGTGGTGCGGGAGGGGCGCAGCGAGGTCGTCGACGACGCCTTGCCTCGCGGCGACGGGGCCGACGTGGGAGAGTCGGTCCACGAGCAACCGGCCGGAGCCTGACCACGATGTCGCCGCGTAGGCACCGGCGCTCTCGGCCGCGGAGGGGTGCCCTCGGCCGCTCGGGCCTCATCGTCTGCATGTTGCTCGGCTTGGGTTGCGAGCTCCACGCCATCCCAGCCACGCTGAGCCCGCGGGAGATGGTGTTGCCGTACCTCTCGAAGGAGTGCCTCGGCAGCGCGCCTCGGGGCGAGCGCGTCGCGGTGCTCGACCGTGGTGCCGCCCCTCAGCGGGCGCTCATGTTCGTTCACCGGCCCTTGTCGGCTTCGATCCGAATCGCGACCGACGCTCCGTTCGACGATGCGGGCTACGTGGTGAACACCGAGTGGATCGACGTGGGCGTGCGGGGGCAGGGGTGCCACACCTTCGAGGTGAGCGGGCCGCGCACGAGCCACATCGGCGATCCGGTGGTGGGCGTGACGAAGATCCAGAAGCGCGGCACCACCTCCTACGCGACCGACGCCCTCGACGGCAAGTCGTACGAGGTGGAGCGGGATCTGGCGTGGGCGCTCGACCGCACCGATCCCGTCCTCCCCAGGGAGCCGGTGGGGGTTGGGGCGAGCTGGCGGGTCACGGCGGAGGGGCATCGCTCCGGCGAGCTCATCGAGATGGACGTGATTTACCGACTTACCGCGCTCGAGGGCAGCCACGTGGTGCTCGACGTGATGCGCCGCGTGCATCGGCCCGCGCAGCGCGTGCGCGGGCCCCGCGGTTACCAGAAGCGCGTGGAGGCGGTCACCCATCACGAGCGCGGCGTGCTCGACTTCGATTTGCGTCGGCGCCCGATCCCGAGCGGACGCTTCTGGAACGAGAAGGGCGAGGAGATCGTGCGCATCGACGTGGCTTACGCCGACTGACGGGCGCCGCCGCCAGCCCCCCGTGCTCGTCGCCAGCGCCGCCTCGGATCGACGCCTTCGGGCAGGCGCGGGCCACGACGCCGCGTGCACCCTTGGTGGTTGAGGCTGGTCGCGACCCGAGAGGCACGCTAGGCAGCGGTCATGCCCATCCGTCGAGCCCTCCTCTCCGTTTCCGACAAGACCGGGGTCGTCGCCTTGGCCCGCGCGCTCGCCGCGCGGGGGGTGGAGCTCCTCTCCACCGGAGGCACCTTGAAGGCGCTTCACGCCGAGGACGTGCCGGCGATGAGCGTCGAGAGCTACACCGAGTCGCCCGAGGTGATGGACGGCCGGGTCAAGACCCTTCACCCGCGCGTCCACGGTGGGATCCTCGCGCGGGAGGGGCGCGACGAGGCGGATCTCGAGCGCCTCGGGGCCCAGCTCATCGACCTGGTGGTGTGCAACCTGTATCCGTTCGAGCAGACGGTGAAGAGCGGCGCCGAGCTCGAGACGATCATCGAGAACATCGACATCGGTGGCCCGTCGATGGTGCGCAGCGCGGCGAAGAATCACGACCGGGTGGTGATCGTGTGCGACCCACGCGACTACGCCGGCGTGCTCGCCGAGCTCACAGATCACGGCGAGGTGTCGGCCGCGACGCGGCGCCGGCTCGCGGCCAAGGCTTACGCTCACACCGCGGCCTACGACGCGGCCATCAGCGGCTACCTGTCGGGGGTGGCGGAGGGGTCAGAGGGCACGCGCTTCCCGCCCTATCTCACGCTGCCCCTCGAGCGGGTGGCCACCCTGCGTTATGGCGAGAACCCGCATCAGTCGGGCGCGTGGTACCGCGACAAGAGCGCCGGCGAGGGGGAGATCGCGGCCGCGGTGGACGTGGGGGCCCAGACCAAGGAGCTGAGCTTCAACAACCTCGTCGATCTGGACGCGGCGCTCGAGCTGGTGCGCGAGATCGAGGCGCCGGCGGCGGCAGTGATCAAGCACACCAACCCCTGCGGCTTCGCTTCGCACGAGGTGCTCGCGGAGGCCTATCGGTTGGCCCGTGAAGGCGACCCGCTCAGCGCCTTCGGTGGGATCGTGGCCCTCAACCGCCCTTGTGATGCGGCCACCGCCGACGTCATCGCCGAGACGTTCATCGAGTGTGTGGTGGCCCCTTCCTTCGAGGCCGACGCGCTCGCCCGGCTCACGAAGAAGAAGGCCTTGCGCCTCGTAGAGACGGGGCCCTGGGCGCACGACCGTGGTGGGGTCACGTACAAGCGCATCGGCGGCGGCTTCGTGATCCACGACGTGGACGCTACCGGGCCCGGCGAGGTCGAGCGCGGTCGGGTGGTCACCAAGCGCGCGCCCACCCCGGAGGAGCGCGAGGGCTTGGCCTTCGGCTGGATCGCCTGCAAACACGTCAAGAGCAACGCGATCGTGCTCGCGCGCGGGCGGCAGGTGGTGGGGGTCGGCGCGGGACAGATGTCGCGCGTGCAGAGCGTTTACATCGCCTGCGACAAGGCGGGCGAGCTCGTGAAGGGCAGCGCGATGGCCTCCGACGCGTTCTTCCCGTTCCCCGATGGGGTGGAGGCGGCCGCGGCGCGCGGGGTGACGGCGGTGGTGCAACCGGGCGGCAGCGTGAAAGACGACGACGTGATCGCGGCCGCCGACGCAGCCGGCATCGCCATGATCTTCACCGGCGTGCGCCACTTCCGCCACTGAAGGTCCGACCGGCGCAGCCTCGTCCCGGCGCTCTCGACGAGCGCGCGCTTTGGCCTCGCGACCGCGCTGCACGAGGGGGGCTCGAGCGCTTCGAACGCGCCGCTTCCAGGCGGCGGCGGGGCTCGCGTCGGACAAGAGTGCGCGCTCGGACGGCGCACAAACTTGGCCCCGTGGCGCCGTCCATGGTGGTTGCTTCTGGCATCGCTTGTGGAAGTCGATGTGTAGGAGCTGCCGGTGGGAGCCATTCAGGAACAGTGTAGCGTTTGCAACAAGGCGTTCGACGTCACCTTCCGCTATCAGATGGAGGAGCGCGAGGGGGGCTTCGAGTTCTTCTGCTCCCAGGCGTGCCTGGAGCAGAGCCAGGCCGCCGCGGGGGCCGACACGGTGTGCTGCGACGCTTGCGCGAAGCGCTTCGTGGTGAAGCTCGCGGCCCAAGTGTTCTACGCCGGCAACAGCCGGCGCTACGCCTGTTGTATGGAGTGCCGCACGCAGCTCACGCGCGAGGCGAGCGGTACCCGGCTCGGCGAGATCGCCGGGGTGGAGGAGCGGCGCCGACGAGAGGAGCGCAAGAGCGAGACCCGCGCGACGGGGCGCACCCCCGACGCGAGGAGCGAGCCGAGGCGGAGCAGCCCCAAGGCGACCCCGGCCCGTGAGAGCGACGCTGCCGAGGAGCGCCGCCGCGCCGGCCCCCGTCGCATCGCGGTGTTCAACCACAAGGG
Source organism: uncultured Polyangiaceae bacterium (assembly GCA_964401935.1). Lineage (GTDB taxonomy): Bacteria > Myxococcota_A > Polyangia > Polyangiales > Polyangiaceae > JAPYTK01. The sequence continues at coordinate 47,824 of CAYOAL010000041.1, read as the reverse complement.
CGGGACGGGCAAGACCACCACCTCGGTGAGCCTCGCCGCCGGCCTCGCCGATCGCGGCTACTCGGTGCTGTTGGTCGACACCGACTCCCAGGGCAACGTGGCGGTCAGCCTCGGGGAGAAGCCGGAGCGCACGCTCTACCACGTGCTGGTGATGGGCCTGCGGGTCGGCGACGCCACCGTGAGGCTACGTGAAGGCCTCGATCTGTTGCCGTCGAACGAGACGCTCGCCGCCGCAGAGCTCTATCTGGCCGGACGTCAGAACCGGGATCGGGTGCTCAGCCAGCGCATCGGGACCGCGGCCGATGCCTACGACTACGTCATCGTCGACTGCTCGCCCAGCCTCTCGCTGATGAACCAGAACGCCCTCGTGTTCGCCGACAGCGTGCTGGTGCCGGTGTCGTGCGACTACCTCTCGCTGGTGGGTGTGCGGCAGGTGATCAAGACGGTGAAGAACGTGAACACGCTCCTCCGCCATCGACTGCAGATCTGGGGTGTGCTCCCCACGATGTACGACAGCCGCGCGAAGATCTGCTGTGAGGCGCTCGGCACCCTGAGGAGCCACTTCGGCGAGCGGTGCCTGACGCCCATTCGGGCGACGACCAAGCTCAAGGAGGCGCCGGCGCAGGCCCGCTCGATCTTCGAGCACGCGCCGGGATCGTATGGCGCGGAAGACTATGCCGCGCTCGTCGACGCGGTGATCGCGGGCGAGCGTACCACGCGGGACACGCCCCGCGCGGGCGCGAGCACCGGCGCGAGGAGCACGGAGACCGCGGGCAACACCGCGAGTCGAGGGCGATCGACGGACGTGACGAACGCCGCGACCCCGACGATCTCGGAGGCGACGATGAGCGCCACGGGTTCTTTTCAAACCAACATGGAGGCAAGGACATGAACACGGGTGATGAGCGAGCCGCTGGCTCGAGAGAAATTTTCGATCGTGACGAGGTGGAGGGTGTGTTGAGCGGAGCTTTCTACAATCCCACGGACACCGACGCGCCCAGCGAGGCGACCAAGTCGGAGCCGCGCGAGCTGCGACCTGCGCACTACAAGGTGATCTGCATCTCGATGTACACCGACGCGCTCAAGCGCCTCGATGAGATGGTGCGCGAGCTCAAGTCGCGTGGCTACACCAAGGCCAACCGCAGCGCGCTCATCCGTCACGCGTTGGCGACGGTGGATCTCGACGCGGTGCCGCGCGGCCTCTGAGGCCGCGTCATCATGTGTTTGCCTCGCCGGTGGCGCCGAGGTTCGTGACGACCTCGGCCGCCAGCCCGCCGAAGCGCGGCTCGGTGAGCTGGAGGGTGAGGGGCGTGACGCTGGCGATCCCTCGGTCCCAGGCCGCGGTGTCGGTGCCCTCGGCCTGTTCGTGACGCACGTTTGCGCCGCCGATCCACAGATACTCGCGCCCGCGTGGGTCGCTCCGGTAGATCACGTCGTCGTCGTAGAGGCGCTGCCCGAGTCGGGTGGCGGTGACGCTCCAAGCGCTTCCTTCGGGCACGTTCACGTTGAGCAGCGGCGCGGCGCGATCGCCGAACACTGCGCCCTCGACCTTGTGCCACAGCGCACGCACCACGTGGGCCCCGAGCTGGGCCGCCGCTCGCTGGGCGGAGAGCTTCGCGGCGGAGACGGCGACGGACGGGATGCCACGCTGGGCGCCTTCGCGCGCCGCGGCGACGGTGCCCGAGTAGATGACATCCACGCCCAGGTTGGGGCCGTGGTTCATGCCCGACACCACCAGATCCGGCCGTCGGGGTAGGATGCGGCCATTGGAGTGGAGCGCGACGTAGACGCAGTCGGCGGGGGTGCCGTCCACCGCGAAGAGCTGCTCGGCGATGTGATCGAGGCGAAGCACGGAGCCGAGGGTGAGCGCGTGGCTGCTCGCGCTCTGGTTCGTCATCGGAGCGCAGGTGTACACGTCGGCGAAGTCGAGGAGCTCGGTCCTCAGCGCGTCGAGGCCGGTGGAGAAGACGCCGTCGTCGTTGGACAAGAGGATGAGCGGTCGCATGGTCGTGCTCGGTGGGACGAAGCCGGTCCCGGGTCGGCGCCCGACGATAGCCTGTTCGCGCGGGGTCAGCGAGGGGCGAGCCGGAGCACGGCGCCCGCGAGGTAGTCGACGAGGTAGAGCTCCCCGGCGTGGTCGCGGCCGAAGGACACCGGCGTCGTGAGGTGGGGCTGCACCATCGGGGTGAGGTCGAGCGTGGCGCGGGTGCGACCCCCCTCGTGGCGCAGACCCCGAACCTGCCCGAACGTGTCGGCGAAGAGGTAGGTGCCGCGCAGGGCGGGGATCGCGTGCCCGCGGTACACTTCGCCCCCGATGATCGCGTTGAAGTGGTCGGGCGGGCCGTGGGTGAGCTCGAGGGCGGGGGGGGTGAGCCCCGTCGTGTCGCACGAAGGGTTGTTTTCGTGGCACGCGCTGCCCTCCATGATCGGCCAGCCGTAGTTGTGGCCGCCGTCGCCCGGCGCCTCGATGTTGATCTCCTCCCGGGCATGTTCGCCCACGTCGCCGACATACAGCGCGCCGTCGCAGGGATCGAACGCCATGCGCCAGGGATTGCGGAGGCCGTAGGCCCAAATCTCGGGGAGGCCGCCGCTCGGGTTCCCGGGCGGGATGGTGTACGGAGCGCTCGACACGTCGAGCCGGAGGATCTTGCCGTAGAAGGTGTCGAGGCCCTGCGCTACCGGAGGATTGCCACGCTCTCCGAGGGAGAAATAGAGGAGGCCGTCGAGCGGGCTGAACTCGAGGGCGCCGCCGTTGTGGATGTGCGCGTGGAGCACCGCGATCATGGGCTCGCCCACCGGAGCCGGATCGGCCACTCTCGGATCCGCGTCGGAGCGCCGAAACTCCTGCAAGCGCGCTCCGTTCGAGATGTACTGGAGGTAATACACGAAGAAGCGGCCGTTCTCTTCGTAGTCGGGGTGGAAGGCGAGGGCGAGGAGGCCTGCCTCCCCATCGCTCCACACCACGTCGCTCAGATCGAGGAACGGGGTCTCGAGCACCACGCCGCCCTCGACGACGCGGACGCGGCCGGTCTTCTCGAGGACGAACAGTCGCTCGGCGTCGCCGGGGGCCACCTCGAGCCCGAGCGGCGCGTCGAACCCCGTGGCCACGAGCTCGAGGGTGAGCGGTGGGAGCGCGCCTTCGGGTGGGTCGCAGCGCACGGTCGGGAAGGGCGCGCCGCCGCTCCCGCCCTGGCCGCCGCCGCCCCCCGCGCCACCGACCGCGGCCGCGCCGCTCCCGCCGGCGCCACCCTGCCCAGCGCCGGCGCCGCTCCCGCCCTGCGCCGCGCTCGTGGTGGTGCTGCCCGTCGCCGCGCCGTCCGACGGCAGCCGCCAGCCCTCACAGGCGTGGGCGCCGAGCACCACGCCGAGCGCGAGGAGTGCGCGCGGCGCCGCGCTCCTCTGCCGAGCTCTGCGCACGCTGGCCTCGGGGTCGCTCACCGGCGTCCATTGTGCCAGAGCGGCGCCCCACCTGGCGATGGCGAGCTGACGCCGCGCGGGGGGCGCCCTATGCTCCCTGCATGAGCGTGCAGAAGCGCCTCTCCGTCTTGCAACGCGACGCCGACAACACCCCGGTGCCTGCGCGCCGTTACTTCCACATCGGCAAGGTGGAGGAGGTGGCTGGGGTGGGGGAGTGCGTGCCGATGATGGCCTGGGCCGACGACAACCTCTCACGCTACGTCGTGTCGGACACGCCCTCGAACGCGTGGGGAGAGCGGACCACGCTCCTCCGTTGCCTGCCGAACGTCGAGGTGAAGGCGCGCGAAGGGGTGTTCCTGATCAGCGGCGCGGGAGACGACCGCTCCGAGCCGCACCCGGGCGGACAGGGGCGTATGCACTTCGTTCATCTCGGCCTCGGCGGCTCCCTCGCCGCGGTGTCACGTCTTCACGTGTACCGCCTCGAGGGAGTTCAGGTGAAGTCGCTCTGATTTGGGCTCTGGTGAGCGGAGGCGCGGCGGCGGCTCACACGGTGTCAGCGGAGAACGCCATCACCTCGGCGATGGAGGTCACGCCGGCGCAGATCGCGACCAAGCGGTCGAGACCGAGCGCGTTTCCGGCGGCGGGCGGCATGCCGCGCTCGAGGGCTCCGAGGAACTTCTCGTCGATGGGGTAGACGGGTTTGCGAGCGGCGCGACGCTTCGCCTGGTCGTCCTCGAGGCGGCGACGTTGCTCTGCCGGATCGGTGAGCTCACCGAAGCCGTTGCACAGCTCGATGTCACCCCAGTAGAGCTCGAACCGCTCGGCGAGCTCGGGGTCGTTGGGGCAGCGCCGCGCGAGCGACGCGTGGGAGCTCGGGAAATGGTGGAGCAACACCGGCGCTTCGCGCGCCATGAAACCCGGCTCCACGTGGTCGACGAGGAGGCGAAAGTAGCGGTCTTCGTCGTGGGCGGCCATGCTGAGGAGCTCCTCGCGCCCGACGCCGGCAAACTGCCGATAGGCCTCACAGACCGTCCAGCGCTCGAACGGCGGCGGCGGACCGGCGCCGTGCGTGGCCATCACCCGCGCGACGAGGGCCTCGGTCTCGTCCATCATCGCGGCCATCGTCATCCCCGCGCCATACCACTCGAGCATCGTGAACTCGGGGTTGTGGCGCGCGCCGAGCTCGCCGCGGCGGAAGCAGCGCACCAGCTGGTAGATCCTCGGCAGGCCCTCGGCGAGCAGGCGCTTCATCTGGTACTCGGGGGAGGTGATCAAGAAGCCGGCGCCGGGCACCTCGAACGCGTCGAGGTGCAGGTCGAGGCCGGGCGAGGGCACGAGGATCGGCGTCTCCACCTCGAGGTAGTCACGCTCCGCGAAGAAGCGCCGGACCGTCTCGGTGACGGCGGCCCGGAGCCGAAGGCTCGTCTGCCGCGAAAGGCTCTCCACGCAGGCTGCCCAGTGTACTAGGTTCGTCGGCTATGAGCGACGAAGAGCGCGAATGGATGCTGCTGCCTCTCGATCAGAAGCTGGCCCGCCGTCAGGGCATGCCGTTCAAGGTGCCGGTGCCCAAGGAGCACTTCGAGGGGCTGGCCGACAGCGGCCTGAGCGCGGACAAGCTCGTGGGCTGGATCAAAGACTTCCTCGAGAACGCCCCCGTCGCAAAAGATGGGAACTGGCGCCGCCGCAACTCCGAGATCGTCGGCCAGCTCGAGGGCTTCGTCGACAAGCAGCCGCTGTGGGAGAAGGCGCAGGAGCTCTTCGCCCAGAACCAGTTCGAGAAGGCGCTCAAGACGCTCAAGCGCATCACGGTGATGATGCCCGACGATCACGCGGCGAAGATGAACTACGCCAACGCGCTCGCCAACCAAGGCGACCACGACAAGGCGTTCAAGCAGCTCAAGCAGATCCGTGAGACCTTCGAGGGGGAGCCCGAGTTCCACGTGACGGTGGCGCAGCTCCACGTGTCGAAGGGAGATCCCGACGCCGCGGTGGAGGAGCTCTTGAAGGCGCTCGAGCACAAGCCCGATCACCTCCCGGCGATGGACGCGCTCGCCAAGCTCGGGGTGCTCACCCGCGTGTACACCGATCCACGCGATGCGAGCTCGCTGGTCTTCGTGCGCTCCGACGCGGTGCTCGAGTTCCTCGAGGGGGAGTGGAGCGCCGCCGAACGCGACGTGGCCTACTTCCTCGAGCAGATGGGCTACCACGAGAGCGAGCGGCGCTACGACGTGGCCCTCGCGGCGGCAGAGCGCGCCATCGCCGCCGCCAAGGAGCCGAACGAGCGCGCCGAGCAGGCGAGGATCATCGCCCTCCGGGGCCTCGGCCGTAAAGAGGACGCGGTCGCCGCCGCCAAGGCCTTCACCGAGAAGATGCCGCAGTCGTCGGTGGCGTTCGTGGAGCTGTCGGCGAGCTTGCGCATCACCGACGACAGCGCCGGCGCCGCGGCTGCCGTGGATCGGGCCCTCGAGCTCGATCCTGGGGATCAGGAGGCGCTGTTCCTCAAGCACTGGCCCGGCGATCGCGACAAGATCATGGAGGTGTCGCTCAAGATCCCAGCCCTCGAGGAGCACGCGCAGAAGCACCCCAACGTGGCCGGCGCGTGGCGCTCGCTCGCGCGCGCCAAGCTCGTGGTGGGCTCCGACGAGGAGGCTCTGGCGTTGTTCGAGAAGGCGGTGAACCTCGCGCCCGACGACGACGATCTGCGCAGCGAGTGGTGGGCCGAGCTCGCCGCCAAGACGCACTACCAGGCGATCATCGACGACTCGCAGCGCGTCGAGGATCTCGTGAAGCGCGACTGGACGCTGCGCTGGAACGAGGCGGAGGCGTATCGCGGGCTCGGCCGCGTCATGGAGGCGCGGGCGGTGTACATGCAGCTGAACGCCGACGAGACCCTCCACGTAGACATCCGCAAGCGGGCCAAGCGCGCGGCCATGGAGCTCGGGACTGGCTCCGGCGCCGAGGCGCCCGCCCCCGCAGACGCCCCCCAAGACGGCTGAGCGCCGACGCACGCCGAAGACCTGACCGGAAGAGAGAGGGGCTCTCACGAAGCGCGCTTGGGCGTTGGGGCCTCAAGCGCAACACGGTGGGAGGGGGAGCCAGCAACCGAGCGGGTCGGCGCGCCGCTCTCTGCTCTCGGCGGACTGGACCCACGGGGAGCTCGCGGTGGGGCGGGAGCGGCGGCCGCGAGGGGTCAAGCGCGGCTCTTGGCGACCGCGCGTGCTTGCTCGAGCGCGGGAGGGCGCCGCGCGAAGAAATAGAGCATCACGTAGCAGAAGATCAGCGAGGCGTAGGTGAGCAGCGTGTACCGGTTGTCGTTCCAGTAGCTGTTCATCCAGATGATCTGCGTGATCGCGGCGAGCGCGAACAGGCCGAGCTCGATCTGTCGGCGCAGCCGGATGAGGGGGGCCCCAAGGATCATGAACGAGTAGTAGTAACAGGTGAGCTGAGAGCCGAGGATGATGAAAATCTGGCCGAGGCACTGCGCCACCCAGAGCGACTTGATCCGGCCCACCACCCACACGAAGAACGCGAGCGTGGCGAGCATGAGCGTGTAGGCGACCCACTTGTATTGGTCGTAGCGCTCGTTCCGCAGCCGCTTCCAGTCTTCGAACGGATCGAGCTTCTTGTTGTCGCGGACGAACTGCATCTGGCCCGAGCTCGGCCCGGTGGCGAGCGCGATCGGCCACTTCACCCGTGCGAAGGCCTTGCTCAGGCCGTTCGCGTTCGGGCCGGCGGCGCGCGCGGCCTCCTCGGCGCTCCTCAGGCCGGGGCTCTGGAGCTCCACGAACTTGTGCCCGATGATCACCCGGAGCCCCATGTGGTTGGTGAGCGGGGTCTTGTCGTGGGTCTCGATGGTGTGGGCGTAGAAGAGCTTGTAGGGCTCGTAAACCGGCGTCCCCGGCACCTGGGTCATCGCCGTGGAGACGCCGAGCAGGACGATCGCGGCCACCGAGCCCCCGATGAGCATCTGGAGGTGGTCGCGGTGCATCCGCTTGTGCTTGATGACATGGGCGATGGTGGGCACGAGCGTCCCCACCACGACCAGCCCCGGGAAGATGCGTAAGAGGCCCGCATAGACGAGCGAGGCCCCCGCGATCTTGAAATAGCGCTTGCGCAGGCACGCCACGCTGAGCACGGAGAAGAAGAGCCAGTCTTGGCGCAGGAAGGCGCCGCCCGTCCAGTAGAAGGGCGCCGACGACTGGCAGCCCCAAAAGATCGCTCCCACCGCGAACACGCGCCAGCCGAAGCCCCACCAGAGGGCGACGAACATGCCCAAGAGGTAGAGGATGTCGAGCGACGCGAGGAACTGCAGGTACCGCACGCTCGCCGGGCTCAAGTCGGAGAAGAACTTGCCCGCGATGGTCCACACCGGCGGCGGGTTGAACCCGTGGTCCTTCTGCATGTCGGTCCAGTAACCCTTGCCCGACACGATGCGGTAGAAGGCCACGTCGGCCTTGTACTCGTCCCAGCGCTCCTTGCTGAAGGCGTTGCGGCACTCGTCCCCTTGGTCGAGGATGGGGCCGACCGGGACGAGCAGGTTCTCGCCTGGGAGGTCGCGGATCTTCTTGTCCGCGTCGCGCATCTCGGCGCGCATGTCGACCGAACGGACGGGGTTGTGGTCGCCGTTGAACGGGCGGTCGAGCTGGTAGGTGACGTTGTTGAGGTCGTCCTGGGCGACGACGGCGCACTTGTAGAGGTTCTTGTAGCCGAGCTCGGGGAAGTACTTGGCCCCCATGTAGTAGTGGTACTGATCCCACCGGTGGTAGTACTTCGGGTAGCCGAACCGGTAGCCGTTGAAATACGCGGTGATGGCGGCGAGGGCGAGCGTCACCCCGACGAGCTTCTTCCAACGCTCGGCGACCGGTCTGCCCTGGCCCTTGCGGTGCGTCTCGAAGAACACGAAGGCGGCGGCCACGATGGCGATCGCAGCCTTCGTGATCTCGACGCACTTGGCGTGATCGGCCACGAACTCGTGCAGGGCCCAGAAGAAGAGGCCGCTGCACAACAGGGCACCCCCGTAGCGCCACGGGGCGCGAAAGCCGTCGGGGAGGAGCGCGTCGGTGAAGTAGAGGAAGCCGAGGAAGTTGAGGATCGTGCCGATGAGGACGGCGATCTGATCGATGTTGAGCTTCAGGGCGTTGGCGCTGCCCTCCGGCGAGAGGCGCAGCAGCACGAACACGAGGGCGAAGTTGCCGACGAAGGTCGTGCCAGCCCGAAAGAGCTTCCGATGGTCTTTGTTGGTGAAGCTACGGTCGACGAAATACAGCATCAGCCCGTAGGCCACGACGCCGACCACGCCGACTGGGAGGGTGTTGAACAGGCCCTTCATGCAAGCTCGCTGGGGATGACCCCCCGGAGATAACAAAAGGACGGGGGGGCGGAAAGGACGGCCGCAGTCCGGCGCGAGTTTCCTTCCGAACGGAGGCTCGGCCGAGGGTCGGTGTCCGGCGGGGGGGCAGGGCGCGGAGCCGAGGGCGGGGTTGGTGCGCGGGGGGGCGGCCGCTGGCGAGCACGGATCGCCCAGGTTCCGGGCGTGGTCGTCGAGCGCGACAACGCTGGGTTCTCGGGGGGTTCTGTTGGCGGGGGAGGGAACGCGGTCGTCACCGGCGACCGCGTTCTCTCGGTCAGCGCGGGTCGAGCCTACGCGGGCTCGGGGTTACAGTTGGCGTCACAGCCATCGCCGCCGACGTTGTTGCCGTCGTCGCAGCCCTCCCCAGGATCGAGGATGCCGTCGCCGCAGAACGAGATGCGCTTGCACTGCGAGCTGCAGTTCGGGCCTGGGGGATCGCACTCCTCGTTGCCCTCGATCACACCATCACCGCAGATCGGCTCGTCCTTGCAGGTGGAGCTGCAGCCGTCCCCAGAGATGTTGTTGCCGTCGTCGCACTCCTCGCCGGCGCCCGCGTTGAGCGTGCCGTCGCCGCAGTACGACTCCACCTTGCATTGGTTGCTGCAGCCGTCGCCCGAGACGGTGTTGCCGTCGTCGCACTCCTCGGTGCCTTGCAGCACGTTGTCCCCGCACACCTCGAGCTGGCACACGCTGCTGCAGCCGTCGCCGCTCGTGGTGTTGCCGTCGTCGCACTGCTCGATGCCCTCGATGAAGCCGTTGCCGCAGATGGTCTCGAGCTGACAGGTGGCGCTGCAGCCGTCGCCGCTCGTGGTGTTGCCGTCGTCGCAGCCCTCTCCGAGGCCCGCTTGGGTGATGCCGTCGCCGCATACCTCGCTGCGACACGTGGAGCTGCAGCCGTCGCCGGAGAGGTTGTTGCCGTCGTCGCACTGCTCTGGCGCCTCGACGTTGTTGTTGCCGCAGATCGTCTCGAGCAAGCAGTCGTTGCTGCAGCCGTCACCGCTGGCGGTGTTGCCGTCGTCGCATTGCTCGCCCGGATCCACGATCATGTTGCCGCAGACCTCGAGGGTGCAGGTGGGGCTGCAGCCATCGCCGCCGACGTTGTTGCCGTCGTCGCACTGTTCCACGCCCTCGATGTTGAAGTTGCCACAGGCCGTCTCGAACTGGCACGTGTCGCTGCAGCCGTCACCGGAGAGGTTGTTGCCGTCGTCGCACTGCTCCCCGAGGACGGCCTGCGTGATCCCGTCGCCGCAGCTCTCGACGCGGCACGTCGAGCTGCAGCCGTCGCCGGAGGTGTTGTTGCCGTCGTCGCACTGCTCCACCCCCTCGACGTTGCCGTTCCCGCAGAACGACTCGAGCTGACAGTTGTTGCTGCAGCCGTCGCCGCTCACGGTGTTGCCGTCGTCGCAGGCCTCGCCGGTCTGCAGGATGTTGTCGCCGCACACCTCGAGCGCGCACAGACCGCTGCAGCCGTCGTCGTCGTCGTTGTTGCCGTCGTCGCACTCCTCGCCCCCCTCCACGATGCCGTTGCCGCAGATCACGTTGAAGAGGCAGTTGTTGTTGCAGGAGTCGGTGTCGATCGTGTTGGCGTCGTCGCACTGCTCCCCGAGGGAGCCCTGAGTGATCCCGTCACCGCAGGACTCGGTGCGACAGGTAGAGCTGCAGCCGTCCCCCGAGGTGTTGTTGCCGTCGTCGCACTCCTCGACGCCCTCGACGTTGCCGTTGCCGCAGATCGACTCGAGCTGGCAGGTGTTGCTGCAGCCGTCGCCGCTCGTGGTGTTGCCGTCGTCGCACTGCTCCCCGATGCCCGCTTGGGTGCTGCCGTCGCCGCAGAACTCGTCCCGACACAGGGCGTCGCAGCCGTCGCCGCTCGTCACGTTGCCGTCGTCGCACTCCTCGCCAACCTCCACCGCGCCGTTGCCGCAGATCGACTCGTCCTGGCAGGTGGCGCTGCAGCCGTCGCCGCCGGTGGTGTTGCCGTCGTCGCACTGTTCGCCGAGTCCGCCCTGGGTCAGGCCGTCGCCGCAGGTCTCGTTCTGGCAGGTGGGGCCGCAGCCGTCGCCGGCGGTGGTGTTGCCGTCGTCGCACTGTTCGGCGCCGTCGACGCTGCCATCACCACACACCGTCTCGAGCGTGCAGGTCGCGCTGCAGCCGTCGCCTGGCGTGTTGTTGCCGTCGTCGCACTGATCGAGCACCAGGGTGAAGAAGTCGACGTTGACCTCGCCGTCGCCGCAGCGCTCGCGGACACAGGTCTCGTTGCAGCCGTCGCCGGCGGCGGTGTTGCCGTCGTCACACTGCTCCGCACCCTCCAGCGCGCCGTTGCCGCACACCGTCTCGAGCAGACAGGTGGCGCTGCAGCCGTCGCCGCTCGTCACGTTGCCGTCGTCGCACTGCTCGCCGGGCTCCGCGACGCCGTTGCCGCAGATCGACTCGATGAGACAGGTGGGGCCGCAGCCGTCGCCGGCGGTGGTGTTGCCGTCGTCGCACTGCTCGCCGAGCTGCACCAAGCCGTCGCCGCAGACGCAGGTGATGAGCACGGTGACGGTGGCCACGTCGATCTCGCCGCCGCCGAGCTCGGCGGTGTAGGTGAAGGTCTCGTAGCCACCGCAGAAGCCCGCGGGCGGATCGTACTCGAGGGTCTGTCCGTCCACCGAGATGCGGATGTCGGTGCCGCCGACGCTGCCGCGGTCGCCGTCGGTCACCGAGATGATCTCGAAGGTGTCGTCCACGCACACCGCCTCGCTGGCGGTGTCGTTGAGGAGCACCTCGAGGAGGTTGCCCGTCGTGCCCGCGCCGACCGAGTAGTTGTCGTCGCGCGCCGCGCCCGGCTTGTTGCAGAAGGGGATGAGCGCGTCCTGGTTGCACACCGAGCCGGGGAGCGCGTCGGCGCAGTCGGAGTCGGTCTTGCAAGCGAGGCCGAACAGGCGGCACTCCGAGGCCGGGGGACACACGATGAAGGCGCCCCCGTCGGTGGATGCCTCGGCCGCCTCGGCCTCGTCGTTCATCGTGGTGACGGTCTGCGGCGTACAGGTGCTGCCGGGGCAGTCGCTGTCTTCACCGCAGAGCCTGCCTGCATTGGCGCCACCCGCGCACAGACCGAGGGCGGCGGTGTCCTCGATGAGCAAGCCGGGCATGGTCGAGGTGCCGTAGAACGACGCGTCGTAGTTGTAGAAGCGGAACGACAGCGTCCCCGCGAGCGGCACCGGGGCGCCGCTCGGTGGCTGGAGGTAGGTGCCGAGGATCGAGAAGCCGGGCACGGTGAAGATCGCGGCCAGCGAGTTCGTCGCCGTCGACTGGATCGCCCAGCTGTTGGCGAGGGTGGTCGAGAGCGCGTCGACGTTGTAGCGGATGGGCTTTCCGGGGTCGTAGTCGAACACCTTCACGCCGGTGCCGTCGCTGAGGTACATGCGTCCGTCCTCGCCGATCGCCACCCCGGTGGCGGTGCCGAACGTCACCGTCACCTGATCGGTGCCGAGGACGGTGGGGGTCTTGGAGACGTCGGTCTGGGTGAGGATCGTGTTGCTCCCGCTCCGGTTGATGAAAAACCAGGTGTTGGTGAACGGGTCGTAGGTCGCGCCCTCGAGGTTGCCGGCCACCGGCCGGGTCCGCGGGATCAGCGAGGAGCCGTTGAGGCACGGGCAGGGGGTGCCGCTCGGATCACAGCCCGGCGGGCAGATGAGATCCGCGTGGGGCTGGAGCATGGTGCCATCGAGACAGAGCTCGATCGGCTCGAGCGAGGCCGACTTCTTGTAGCCGATGAAGGAGCGCGACGTGGGGTCGTAGTGGAGCGCCTCGGGCGACACGTTGGCCACCTTGAACTGGCGCGTCTGCACCCACTTGATGCCTTGCGAGCAGAGGCTCGGCTCGCCCTCGCACTTGAAGAAGGGCTCGATCTCGCAGGTGTCGCTGCAGCCGTCGCCGTCGAGCATCACGAACGGATCGGTGCACGTGCCGGCGCCTTGGCAGTCCGAGTCTTCCCAGCAGAACTCGCCGGCGTCGGGGCCGCCCACGCAGCGATCTGCGCGCTGGCAGGTGCCGTCGCAGTCGCCGTCGCTGATGCAGGTGGCGCCGTCGTTGGAGCCATCCCCGGCGCCGCTGCAGCGCCCGCCGTCGTCGCACTGCTCGAGCCCTTCGACGATGCCGTCGCCACAGAACGCCTTGTGGCAGGACGCTCCCGGGGTGGGGCAGGCCCAGCCCGCCTCGAGGTTGCAGCTCGCGTCGCAGCCGTCGTTCGGACTGGTGTTACCGTCGTCGCACTGCTCGGGTCCGCCGAGGATCGAGTCGCCGCAGGTGGTCTCGATCTGGCACGTCGCGCTACAGCCGTCGCCGCTCGAGGTGTTGCCGTCGTCGCACTGCTCCGCGCCCTCGGCCGCGCCGTCGCCGCACACGATGGCGCGGCATGGAGTGCCAGGGGTGACGCAGATGTAGCCCGACTCTACCTTGCAGAGGTTGCTGCAGCCGTCGCCGGACAGCGCGTTGCCGTCGTCGCACTGCTCGCTCCCCGCGAGCTGACCGTCGCCGCAGGCGAGGGCCACGCACGGCTGACCTGGGCTGTAGCAGTTCCAGCCAGGCTCGGTCTTGCACGTGGCGTCGCAGCCGTCGCCGGCCACCGCGTTGCCGTCGTCGCAGGTCTCGGTGCCGGCCACGTCGCCGTCGCCGCACTCCTCACAGAGCACGCCAGGCTGGGGGCACTGGAAGTTCGGGGCGATGGCGGCGCAGTTGCAGCCGTCGTTCGGATCGGTGTTGCCGTCGTCGCACACCTCCGAAGACTCGATGATGCTGTTGCCGCACTCCTCGCAGGGGTAGCCGGGGAGCACGCAGCTGAAGTTGGCCTCCACCGCCGAGCAGGTGGCGTTGCACCCGTCCCCGCTCGCGTTGTTGCCGTCGTCGCACACCTCGGAGCCCTCGAGGATGCCGTTGCCGCAGCGCTGGCACGGAGCGCCGGGGGTGGGGCACGTCCACCCCGACTCGATCGTCGAGCAGTCGTAGGAGCAGCCGTCGCCGCCGGTCACGTTGCCGTCGTCACAGCTCTCGTGAGGTGAGGACACCACGCCGTCCCCACACTCGAGGCAGGCGCTGCCCGGGGTGGGGCACTGGTAGTGGGGCTCCACCGTGTAACAGTTGGCCGAGCAGCCGTCGCCGCCCGCGGTGTTGCCGTCGTCGCACGACTCGGAGGCCTCCTTGATGCCGTTGCCGCACAGGTTGCACGGCTGACCGGGCACCGGGCAGGACCAGCCGAGCTCGACGTCGCAGCTCGCGTCGCAGCCGTCGCCGGGGGTCACGTTGCCGTCGTCGCAGCCTTCGGCGCTCTCCTTGACGCCGTTGCCGCACTGCTGGCAGAGCTGCCCGGGGATGGGGCAATCGTAGTTGGGCTCCACCGTCTTGCAGTTGGCCGAGCAGCCGTCGCCGCCGGAGCGGTTGCCGTCGTCACACACCTCGTTGCCGTTGACGACGCCGTCGCCGCACTCGAAGCAGGTGGCGCCGATGCACTCGAAGCCCGTCTCCACCAGCTTGCAGTCGGCGCGGCAGCCGTCGCCGCTCACGTTGTTGCCGTCGTCGCACACCTCGGGGGCCACGGTGATGCCGTTGCCACAGAGCTCGCAAGGCGACCCGGGGACCGTGCAGGTGTAGCTCGTCTCGATCACCGTGCAGGTCGCGTCGCAGCCGTCGCCGCCGACCGCGTTGCCGTCGTCGCAGTTCTCGTTGGGCTCGAGGATCCCGTTGCCGCAGAGGCTGCAGTCCTGGCCCGGAACGGGGCACACCCAACCCCCCGGCTCCACGTTGCAGTCGGCGTCGCAGCCATCGCCGGGCGCGGCGTTTCCATCGTCACACGCCTCGCTGCTCTCCTTCACGCCGTTGCCGCACTGCTCGCAGGGGGTGCCAGGCACGGGGCAGTTGTAGCCCGGCTCCTCGGCCGAGCAGTCGGCGAGGCAGCCGTCGCCGCTCGACGTGTTGCTGTCGTCGCACACCTCGCCGACGTCGAGCACGCCGTTGCCGCAGTTGGAGCACGGCGAGCCGGGGACCGGGCAGCTGTAGCCCTGCTCCACGACCTTGCAGTCGGCGCGGCAGCCGTCGCCGCTCATGGCGTTGCCGTCGTCGCAGGCCTCGAACGGAGCCGTCACCACGCCGTCGCCGCAGCGGATGCACGGCGCGCCGGGGGTTGGGCACTGGTAGGCCGGCTCCACCTGAGAGCAGGTGGCGCTGCACCCGTCACCGCCGTTCACGTTGCCGTCGTCGCAGCTCTCGTTCGGCTCCAACACGCCGTTGCCACAGAGCTCGCAGAGCTGACCGGGGACGGGGCACACGTAGCCGGGGGCCACCGTCTGGCAGTTGGCGGAGCAGCCGTCGCCGTCGTTGTTGTTGCCGTCGTCGCAGGCCTCGGTGCTCTCCTTCACGCCGTTGCCGCACTCTTCGCAGGGGGTGCCGGGGACGGGGCACGCGAAGTTCGGCTCGATGGCGGAGCAGGTGGCGTTGCAGCCGTCGTTGGCGAGAGCGTTGCCGTCGTCACAGACCTCGTTCCCCTCGAGGACGCCGTTGCCGCATTTCTGGCAGGGGCCGTTGGAACAGTCCCAGCCGGGCTGCACGGTGCAGTTGAACAGACAGCCGTCACCGTTGAGGTTGTTGCCGTCGTCGCACTGCTCGTGGGCGTCGACGGTGCCGTCGCCGCAGAGCTCGCAGGGGTCGCCTTCGAAGCACTTGTAGTTGGCGGCGATCGTGGTGCAGTTGTCCTCGCAGCCGTCGCCGTTGAGGTTGTTGCCGTCGTCGCACACCTCGGGGGGCTCGATGGTGCCGTTGCCGCAGAGGCCGCAGAGCTGGTTTGGCAGCGGACACACCCAGCCGCCGGGCTCGATGTCGCACTCGGTGTCGCAGCCGTCGCCCGCCACCTTGTTGCCGTCGTCGCAGAGCTCGGTGCTCTCGAGGATGCCGTTGCCGCACTCCTCGCACACGGAGCCAGGCACGGGACACGCGAAGCCAGGCTCGACCGCGTCGCAGGCGTCCGAGCAGCCGTCGCCGCTCACCACGTTGGAGTCGTCGCAGATCTCACCTGGCTCGAGGATGCCGTTGCCACACTTGCGACAGGCGACGTTCGGCGTGTCGCAGCTCCAGCCGCTCTCGATCACCTTGCAGTCGAAGCGGCAGCCGTCGCCCGACAGGTTGTTGCCGTCGTCGCACACCTCGTGCGCGTCGAGGACGCCGTCGCCGCAGAGCTCACACGGCTGGCCCACCTCGGGGCAGTTGTAGCCCTGCTCGAGGCCGGTGCACGTGGCGTTGCAGCCGTCGCCACCGACGGTGTTGCCGTCGTCGCAGAGCTCGTTGATGTCGAGGATGCCGTCGCCGCACTTGTAGCAAGCTTCGCCGGGGACAGGGCACTCGAACCCCGCCTCGATCATCTTGCAGTCGGCGGCGCAGCCGTCGCCATTGTCGGTGTTGCCGTCGTCGCAGGCCTCGGTGCTCTCGACGATGCCGTTGCCGCATTGCTCGCACGCGGCGCCGGGGACCGGACAGTCCCAGCCCGGCTCGATGGCGCAGGTGTCGTCGCAGCCGTCACCGTTGTCGGTGTTGCCGTCGTCGCACGCTTCGCCCTGGGCCTCGTCCACCTCCGCGTTGCCGCAGAGGCTCATCTCACCGCCGGTGCCGCCGTTGCCGCCGGTCGTCGGGAAGATCACACCCCCCGCGCCGCCGGTGCCGCCTTCGCCGGCGCCACCGCCCGTCGTGGTCGCCGGAGCCGTGGGCGGCTCAGGGTTCGACTCGCAGCCCGCGAGGGCGGCGACGGTGAACAGGAACGGGAGGAGACCGAAGAGGTGCGTTCGCTTCATCGTTGGAAATCCGGGCGAAGGACAAAGTCGCCCAGGATGCCGACGGTACACGAACCGTGGAAATAGGGAAGATGGGTATTTCTCCTACCGACGGAATTTTACGACGGACGTCGCCCGTCCCGGCGTTCGCGGGGGCCGCGGGGAGACGTGGGAGCCGTCGTTCGTGGCGTCAGTCAGGCAGCGCATCTTCGCAGGGAAGCTCCGATGAGGCAGCGCTTCCCAGAGAGACCCGTGGCCAGGAAGGGGCCCGACGGCTCACCTCCGCCAAAGAAATCGCCGCGCGTGAACAATTGAGTGGGTGCCGTCCACACAACGCCGCAGCACCCACTCCCTCGACGCCCTCGACGCCCTCGACACCCTCGTCGCAGACCCCTCGAGACGCGTAGGATCTCGACGTTCCTCGGGCGCACGGGGCCCAGCGACGACGTGCCTCACCTCGAGCGTCGCGCCTCGAGCGCCGTGTGCCGAGCCGCTCGCGGCTAGGCCCACAGATCGGCGAGGCGCAAGACGGGGAGGCGATCCCCGCTCTCGATGCGGGCGCGATCGGGGGAGAGCACCACCAAGCAGTCGGCCTGGGCGAAGCTCGTCACCGCGCCCGAGGACTGGCTCGCGGGGAGCGTCGCGCAGAGCTCGCCGTCGTGAAGCTCGAGGCGCGCGCGCAGGTACTCCTCGCGGCCCGGTCGCCGGGCGTGGGAGCCGATGATGCGGAGCGGAACGCGGCGTGGGCGGGGCGCGCTCTCGCCCTGCAAGGCGCGGAGGAGCGGGGCTCCAAAGAGGAGGAAGGTGAGCGAGGCCGACGCAGGGTTTCCGGGGAGCGAGAGCACCCGCGCGGCGCCGAGCCGCCCGAAGCCGGTGGGTTTTCCTGGCTTCACCTTCACGCCCCAGAACTCGATGGTCGCGCCGATGCGCTCGAGGGAGGGCAGCACCAGATCGTGGTCGCCCACGCTCGCACCGCCCACCGTGAGCACGAGATCGCTCGTCGCGAGCGCCGTCCTCAGCTCGGCCTCGGTGCGCTCGGCGTCGTCTGCCACGAGCGGGGGCACCCGCACGATCGCGCCGAGTCGCCGCGCGATGGCGCCGAGGACGCAGCTGTTCGACTCGGGGATGCTCGCCGGTGAGCCGAGGACGCCGGGCGGACGCAGCTCGTCGCCAGTGCTCAGCAGGGTGACGATCGGCCGCCGCGCCACGATCACGTGGGCGCGGTCGAGGGCTGCGACGAGGCCGAGCCTCCCCGGATGGAGGCGGCTCCCTGCCTCGAGGGCGACCGCGCCGCGGGCGAGATCCGCGCCCTGGGGACGGATGTTCTGCCCCTCGCGCGGGCGCTCGTCGACGCGGACGGTGTCGCCGCTCCGCACCACGTCTTCTTGGAGCACCACCGCGTTCGCGTGCTCGGGGATGGGGGCGCCGGTGAAGATGCGGCACGCGGTGCCGTGCTCGAGCGGTGGTCCCGGGTGGCCAGCCCGGCTCTCGCCCCGGACCACGAGCGACCACGGGCCCGGTCCTTGGAAGAACGACGCGCGCACCGCGTAGCCGTCCATCGCGCTGTTCGAGAAGGCGGGGATCGGGGCGCCCGCCACCAGGTCTTCGGCCAGCACGCGGTTGTCGGCCGACTCCACCGACACGCGCTCGCGGCCGAGGGGGGAGACCCCGCGCAAGATGCGGTCGAGCGCCTCTTCGACCTCGATCAACTTCGTGGTGTGCATAACGATGGGCGGTGGCCCCCCGCGGGACTGGGAGGCTCGGGGATGTCATCAGGCAGTTTTGGGCTTTCCGCCCGCGGCCAAGCCACCTAAGCCTCCACCCGTGGCTGGGCCGCTCATACCCTACATCGAAGCGCCAGAGCTCCCGCTGTCCTTTCTCGAGTATGTGCCGATTCTCGGGAGCTACATCGATCCGGCGGATCCACCGTCGATCAAGCCTTTCGGCACCCTCGTGGCGCTCGGGGTGTACATCGGGTCGCTCATCACCATGGCCCGCATCCGCGAGCGCAAGCTCGACGGCAAGCAGGTGGGAGACTTCATCTTCTGGGTGGTCGCCTCCGGATTCGTGATCTCCCATATCTTCGACGCGATCACCTACCACCCCGACACGGTGATGAAGGATCCGCTCTACCTCCTGCGGATCTGGGACGGTCTGTCGAGCTTCGGCGGGTTCATGGGGGCCGTCGCGGGCGCCGTCGCGTGGAAGCTCCATCGCAAGAAGCGGATCCTCGAGTACATCGACGTGACGGTGAGCGCGTTCCCCACCGCGTGGGTGTTCGGCCGCGCCGGCTGCGCGGTGGTGCACGATCACCCGGGGGCCCTCTCGAACGCGTGGTTCGCGGTGAAGTTTCCGGCCCACACGCTCCAGCAGGGCTTCGACGGCCGGTTCGATCTCGGCCTCATCGAGATGGTCCTCACCATCCCGCTCGCCCTGGCCTGCCACCTTTTGTGGCGGCGCCAACCTCTCCGCGCCAACGGCTTCTACGTCGGGGTGACGCTGGTCGCCTACGCGCCGGTGCGGTTCGTCCTCGACTTCCTGCGCGTCGAGCCGAACGACCTCATCTTTCGCGGCGCGGTCGATCCCCGCTATGGCGGGCTCACGCCCGCCCAGTGGGCGTGCTTCCTGGCGCTGGGGGTAGGGGTGTACTTCCTGAAGCGGACCTGGAAGGCCCCCTACGAGCGCATCGGCGATCTCGAGCCGGAGGAGGCGGCGCCGGACGAGGACGAGCCGGACGACGAAGACGAGGACGCGGAGCCGGACGACGAGGATGCGGGGGCCGCGGCAGGCCCACGGCGGGCGCGTCGTGGGCGCACGGAGGCGGCGAGGCGATCGAAGCGGCCAAAGGGTGACGCCGCGGAGCGCGCGGGCGCCGCTGCCGAGAGGCCCGCGCCCCAGGAGAGGCCTTCGCCGAAGAAGACCAAGAAGAAGCGCTCGAAGTCGCGGGGCCCGAAGGGCACCGGAGAGACGAACGCGCCCACCTCTGGTTGACAAGCGGGCGCGATCACGTAAATTGCGCCGCCCCCCATCCGGACCAAGGCTGGGCTCGTGTCTCCGCGATGCAGGCGGAGCGGATGCAGGCGGGGGTAGGAGAACCCAACACCATGCGCGATAAACTCATGCTTCGCTGCGGGAACTGCGGTCGTCACAACTACGTGCGCACCAAGAACAAGCGCACGATGACCCAGAAGTTCGAGATCAAGAAGTACTGCCCCGACTGCCGCACCCACCACCCGCACAAAGAAGCGAAGATTTCCAAGGGGTAATCGCCGCATCTTTCGCGCGTAGCTTCCACACGCGCGCGCTTGCCGCTGCCCTGGGTGCATGGTAGCACCGGTCCCCCGCCGCGGGCGTGAACGCCCGGCGTGTGTCCACGATTGGACATGCACGGTCACGGGGCAGCTGGCTTCTCCAGCGGCGTGAGCTAGGCACTCCGGACACACTATGATCTTCGACTGGCTCTATGGCCTGTTCTCGAACGATCTCGCCATCGATCTCGGAACGGCGACGACCCTCATCTATGTGAAGGGGAAAGGGATCGTGTCGTGTGAGCCGTCGGTGGTGGCCGTCGCCAAAGACGAGCGCGGTGGGATGCGCGCGATCGCGGTGGGGCGCGAGGCCAAGGAGATGCTCGGCCGTACGCCAGGCAACATCCGCGCGGTGCGGCCGCTCCGAGACGGGGTCATCGCCGACTTCGAGATCACCGAGGCGATGCTGCGGCACTTCATCGCCATGGCCCACAACCGGCGCACGTTGGTGAAGCCGCGCATCATCATCTGCGTGCCGTTCGGCATCACCGAGGTGGAGAAGCGCGCGGTGAAAGAGAGCGCAGAGGGAGCCGGGGCGCGCGAGGTGTACCTCATCGAGGAGCCGATGGCGGCGGCGATCGGGGCGGGCCTGCCCATCACCGAGCCGAGCGGGAACATGGTGGTCGACATCGGCGGGGGCACCACCGAGGTGGCCGTGCTGTCGCTGGCCGGCATCGTCTACAGCCAGAGCGTCCGGGTGGGTGGCGACAAGATGGACGAGGCCATCATGTCGTACATGAAGCGGAAATATAACCTCGCGATCGGCGAACAGACGGCCGAGCGAATCAAGATCACGATCGGCAACGGGTATCCGCTCGACAAGCAGCTGACCATGGAGGTGAAGGGACGCGACATGATCGCCGGCATCCCGAAGACCGTGGTGGTCAACTCCGACGAGGTGCGTGACGCGCTGAGCGAGCCCACGAACGCCATCGTGGAGGCGGTGCTCACCGCGCTCGAGCGTACCCCGCCCGAGCTCGCAGCCGACATCTCCGACAAGGGCATCGTGCTCACCGGAGGCGGTGCGCTCTTGAAGAATTTGGATGTGCTGCTACGGGAGGAGACGGGCCTGCCCGTCATGGTCTGCGACGACCCCATCAGCGCGGTGGTGCTCGGCAGCGGCCGCGCGCTCGATCACATCGAGCTCCTCAAGCAAGTCACCATCCACTGAACAGCACCTGGACGGAGGGCCCCCTCTCCCGCTTCGCTGATTCGCTGAGTGAACCATGAACTTCAAGCGCTACAGAGACGTCGTCGTCGTGCTCTTGGCGCTGGCCGTGCCGTTTTGGTTCTTGCGCTACAGCATGCAGCGCGATCCGCGGCAGATCTCCGGCCCCGACAAGCTGATCATGCGCATCATCACGCCGATCCAGTTCGCGGCGGCGACGCTGGCGCGAAACATCAGCGGCATCTTCACCGACTACGTGTACCTCGTGGACGTGAAGGAGGACAACGCCAAGCTCGGCGCCGAGGCGGCGCGCCTCGAGGCGAAGGTGCGCAAGCTCGAGCACCTCGAGGAGGAGAACCGCCGTCTGCGAGGGCTGCTCGATCTGAAGAAACACACCACCGCCGACGTGGTGAGCGCGGAGGTGATCAGCAAAGACACGGTGGAGTTCTTTCGCGTGGCTCACGTCGCGCTCGATCGGCCCAGCACCGAGATCCGCTCTAGCGCGAGGTTCCCCGTGATCACGCTCGATGGGGTGGTGGGGACCACCGGCAAGGTGGCCGGCGACACGGTGGAGGTGCAGCTCGTGGTCGACGCTGGCAGCGGTGTCGACGTGGTGGTGGAACGCACGGGAGCGCGCGGGTTCGTGCGGGGCACGGGCGACGAGTCGAAGTACGTGTGCCGCGTGGAGTACGTGAAGCGCACCGACGAAATCGAGGTGGGCGACCTCCTCGTGACGAGCGGCTGGGGCAAGCGCTTCCCGGCCGGGATCCCGGTCGCCAAGGTCTCGGAGGTGGTGCGCCGAGACTACGGGATCTATCAAACGGTCAACGCCGAGCCGACCGTCGATTTCTCGCGTCTGCGTGAGGTGCTCATCGTGATCACCAACGTGGACGAGAAGGCGGCGGAAGGGGACAAGACGAGTCAGCGTTGAGGGGGTGCGGCCATGCGGAACACGGCATTTCTCGCGCTCGGGCTCGGACTCATCATCGTTCAGAGCAACCTGTTCCGCGTCGTGGGCTACCTGGTGCGGCTCCAGGCCTCGCTGTTCGAGTCGTTCAGCGTGGCCGGGGTGACCCCGAGCCTCCTCCTCCCCCTCATCGTGTTCATGGGAGTTCACGAGTACGCGCTGTGGCGGGGGGCGCTCCTGTCCTTCTTGCTCGGCTACCTGCTCGACGTGTTCGCCTCGGCTCCCATCGGCCTCTACACGTTCACCAGCGTGGCCGTGTTCGTCATCTCGCGGGGGGCGGGCGTCAGGCTCGCGGCGCAGACCGCGCTCACCAAGATCGCGCTCGCGTTTTGTTTCTCGCTGCTCGAGGGTGTGATCATCGTGCTCCTCACCGCGATCTTCGCTGGTGACGCGGCCCGACCGCGAGCGCTCGCGTCGCTGGTGTTGCCGCACGCGCTGGCCACCGCCGTGTTTGCGCCCGTCGTGTTCAGCTTCGCGCAGCGCATCCACCAGGCCACGATCACCGTCCCGCGCCCGGAGGTGCTCTCGCGATGAGCCTCCTCGTGCAGCGGCCCGACGTGAGCGAGTTCCGGCGCCGGTTCCGCTGGCTGACGCTCTTCGTGATGGTGGCGTTCCTCGCCATCGCCGGCCGCGCCGTCCAGCTGCAGATCGTGCACGGTGCCGACTATCAGGCGGTAGCGAAGGAGAACATCGTCCGCAAGGTGACGCTCGCCACCACCCGCGGCGTGATCCGCGACAAGTTCGGCAAGGTGCTCGCGGCGAGTCGCCCTGCGTACAACCTCTTCGTGGTGCCCAGGCGGGTGACCTGCGCCGGGGACGACAAGCGGTGGCCCTGCGAAGAGACCTCGACGCCGCGCCTCAAGCCCGAGATGGCGCCGCCGTGGAAGAAGCTCGTGGAGTGGTTGGGCCTCAGCGCGCTCGAGCGCCAAGAGCTGGAAGAGAAGCTCCTCGCCATCCGCGAGAGCGAGGGGCCTCGAATGCACCAACAGATCCTCCTCCGCGAAGACTTGTCGCGCGACGTGGTGGCGGTGCTCGAGACGCACGCGCGTGAGCTGCCAGGGATCGACGTGGTGCCGGTGAGCGTGCGCTATTACCCCATGAAGAAGGTGGGGGCGCACATCCTCGGCTACATGCGCGAGGTCGACGGCGAGATGCTCGTCAAGCTTCGCAAGAGCAACTACATGGAGGGCGATCGCATCGGCGCCACCGGCCTCGAGCGCGCTTGGGAGAGCTACCTCCGGGGCACCCGTGGCTGGGAGAAGGTGGTGGTCGACGCGCGGGGGGTGCGCAAGCAGGGGCGCGAGGAGATCATCGACGATCCCAAGCGCACCGATCCCATCCCCGGGCGCGATCTGCGCCTGACCATCGACGCCGACATCCAGCAGGCGATGATCAAGGCCATGCGCCAGGAGCAGGCGGGGGGCGCGGCGCTCATCGACGTACGCACCGGCCGCATCCTGGGGCTGGTGTCCAAGCCGAGCTACGACCCCAACGAGCTCTCCGGGGGCTACGGCAAAGAGGCTGCCAAGGCGGCCTTCCGCGACGTGTTCAGCCACGCGCTCAAGCCGGCGCTCGACAAGACGGTGAGCGGCGCCTATCCACCAGGCTCCACGTTCAAGCCCTTCACCGCGCTCACCGCGCTCGAGATGGGGCTCATCGATCCGCGGCGACACGTCAATTGTCGTGGGTTTCTTCGCTTCGGCCGCCGGATCTTCCGCTGCACCCAGTCGCACGGCTCCACGGGCCTGCACAAGGCCATCGCCGAGTCGTGCAACGTGTACTTCTACGCCCTCGTCAGCGACTACGGCGTGGGTATGGACATGATCGCCGAGCGCGGCTTGCGCTACGGGTTCGGCAAGAAGACGGGTCTCGGCATCAACGCGGAGACGAGCGGGCGGATGCCCACGCGGGCGTGGATGACGCTGCGCAACAAGGGGCAGTTCCGCCTCGGCTTCACCGTCAACGCGGCCATCGGCCAAGGAGCCACCACGGTGAGCGTGTTGCAGCTCGCGCTGGCCTACGCCGCCCTCGCCAACGGGGGGACGCTGTATCAGCCTCAGGTGGTGCGCGCGGTAGAGACCGCTGGGGGCGAGGTGGT
Organism: uncultured Polyangiaceae bacterium; assembly: GCA_964401935.1. GTDB lineage: Bacteria > Myxococcota_A > Polyangia > Polyangiales > Polyangiaceae > JAPYTK01. The sequence goes on along the minus strand of CAYOAL010000041.1, from coordinate 23,723 downwards.
GCAGGAGTTTTCGCCGCGCGTGCGACGGCGGATCAAGCTCGACGGCACCCACCGCAAGCTGATCGATCGTGCCCTCTGGGGTGGGGTGAACGAGGCCGGTGGCACCGCGCACAAGGCGCGGCTCGCGGGGGTCGACGTGTCGGGGAAGACGGGCTCTGCGCAGGTGTCGCATCGGCTCGCGCGGGGCGAGGAGCTCGACAACATCTGGTACTTCAACCGCGACCACGCCTGGTTCGCGGGCTACGCACCGTCGAGCACGCCCGAGGTGGCGGTGGTGGTGCTCATCGAGCACGGCGGGGCCGGTGGAAAACACGCGGCCCCCGTCGCGTTCGAGATCATCCAGGCCTACCAGCAGCTCAAAGCGGAGCGGAAGAGCAAAGAGGACGCGCGGGCGGTGCAGGGAGGGCCGAAGCCTTGATGACCGGCTCTGCGCTCTCCACCCGGGCCCGCGACCACGTCGACTGGCCGCTCTTCATCGTGGCGATGGTGATCGCCGTGCTCGGGATGGTCAACCTCTACAGCGCGACGAGCGTCTACTTCAACACCACCAAGGCCGGTCTCGCCGAGATCTACATCAACCAGGTGTATTGGCTGGCCATCGGCGGCGTGGGGGGCGCGATCGTGGCCGCCATCGACTATCGCCACATCGAGCGCTTCGGCTACGTGATCTACGCCGCCGGCGTGTTCAGCTTGGTGCTGGTGTCCATCCTCGCCCGCGACGTGCGCGGCGCCGCCCGCTGGATCAACATCGGCTCGTTCAGCTTTCAGCCCAGCGAGTTCACCAAGATCTGCCTGATCATCGCGCTCGCGAAGTATCTGCACAACGATCCCAAGAACGAGGAGCGCACCCTCAAAGATCTCGCCATTCCGGCCGCGATCACCGCCGTTCCAGCCCTCTTGGTCGCCCGCCAGCCGGATCTGGGGACGGCGCTCGTGCACGTGCTGATCTTCGTCGCGGTGGCCGCCATCACGAGGATCCGTCGCCGCTCGATGGTCAACTTCTTCTTGGTGGGGGTGACCGCGGTGCCCTTGATCTGGCAGTTCGCCCTGCCGTATCAGCGTGACCGGGTGACCGCGTTCCTCAACCCCAGCGAGGATCTGAGCGGCAGCGGCTACCACGCCTACCACGCGCGGATCGCCATCGGCAACGGCGGGTTCTTCGGGCAGGGCTACATGAACGGGATCCAGAACCAGCACGGGTTCCTGCCCGACCAATACTCCGACTTTCCGTACCCGGTGTTCGCGGAGGAGTGGGGCCTGCTCGGCACCTTCGTGCTCCTCGGGCTCTACGGGTTTCTCGTGTTGTGGTCGATCCGGATCGCGTCGCTCGCTCGCGACAGGTTCGGCGCGGTGGTGGCGGTGGGCTGCGGGGCCCTCATCTTCTGGCACACCGTCATCAACCTCGGGATGGCGAGCGGCATGCTGCCGGTCGTGGGCATGACGCTGCCGTTGTTCTCGTACGGCGGCAGCAGCGTCATCACGGTCGCGCTCGCGATCGCCCTCTTGATGAACGTGTCCATGCGGCGCTACGCCGGCTTCTCCACCCTGGGGCGCTTCTAGCAGGTTGGCAGGGGGCCGAGGCCTCGCGCCGCCTCTCGCCGAGGGAGGGCGCGTGGGGGTCAGATGGCGGTCGCTGCGATGCGCTCGTAATACGGAGAGAAGCGCACCGCGAGGAGCGCCGCCAAAGACCCCACGAGACACAAGGCAGCGATCACCCGCTGCCACCCCGTGGACGGCTGAGGCGCGCCGGGGGCGAAGAGCGCGCCGAAGCCGACGCCGGAGACCAAGCCACCGATGTGGGCGCTGTGGTTGATGTTCACCGGGAGGACGAAGCTGATCACGAGGGTGACGACGACCACCCGACCGAGCCACGACTTCCAGCGCTCGTCGCGCCGCCGCATCAGGAAGCCCAGGATGAGGCCCATCACCCCGAACACGGCCCCGCTCGCGCCGGCGGTGATGGTCGGGTTGCCAAACACGAAGAACCAGGCCGCGCTCGCGAGGTAGCCGGCCACGCCGGTGAGGAGGTAGGCGATCACGAAGCGGATGGAGCCGATGGCGGGCTCCGCGATCTGGGCGAAGTAGGTGAGCGCCATCATGTTCATGAGCAGGTGCAGCGGACCGAGGTGCACGAAGCAGGCGGTGACGATGCGCCACGGCTCGGCGCGGATCATCCAAGGATCGAGCGGCGGTGCGTCGACGGTGCCGAGGGGCAGCGCCCCGTAGCGCAGGGCATCGAAGCTGTTTCCCCCGGACAAGAGCGTGCCGAAGCTCGGATCGTGCGTGAAGGCGCCGATGAAGTGGCCGGCGAACACGACCACGTTGAGGAACACGAGCAGCTTGGCCGCGGGGAGGATGTCGGCGGGCCAGCGCCCGAGCAACGGCTCGCTCCCGGGGCCGGCTCGAGGCGCGCGCCGTGGAGCAGGAACACGGCGCGTGGCCGAGACCGCCACGACCGCGCCGCGCAGCGACTGGTTGCAGCGGATACAGCGGTCGAAGTCGGCGCCGTTGAGCGCGCCGCAGTTCTTGCAAGCTACCGTAGGGGGGGAAGCGGGCACGAGAGAACTTTGTGATCCTCCACGCTTGGGCGCAAGCACGAGCGCAGCGCGGCGGGTCGGTGAATCGGTCGGGGCCCTCGCTCGTCGGAAGAGGGTCCGCCTCCCGCTCCTCGGGCCTGCTGCCCCCCGGTGCCCGTGGGCCGCCCGGTGCACCGCCCCCGCCGAAGGGCCTGGGGGCCCGCTCCCGGGACGACTGCGCATCCGTCGCGTGGGTCGAGCGTAAGGTCGGCGCGGCCACGGTCGTTCAGTGGACATGAACGCGATTGCGGAGCTACCAACCCCGGTGTTGGTCTCGGTCGACCCCTTCCTGGCGAGGGTCGTCGCGGTCGCACGGATGGTGGCGCTCGGGGACGAGGTGGACGGGGACCGGCATCGCGCGCGAGCGCGACGGAATGCTATCGTTCAGAAGGTGGTAGCCAAGGGAAGCGCGAAGGGAAGCCGATCCGACCTCGAGCCGGGCGAGCCTTCACCGCTCGACGAGGCGCGGGAGCGCGACCGCGCCGAAGAGCAAGAGCTCTGCGCCCGCGCCAAGACGGGAGACAAGCAGGCGCTCGCCAAGCTCCTGAGAAAGCACGGCCCCACCCTCTACCGCACCGTGCTCCTGCCTCGCCTCGGGAGCGAGGCGGCGGCTCAAGACGCCCTCGCCGACACCTACATGCGGGTGCTCGAGCGCTTCGACCAGTTCGAGTGGCGTGGCTGCGGGGTCTATCCCTGGCTGCGGGTCATCGCGATGCGCATCGCCCTCGACGCGCTGCGCAGCAAGAAGCGCGAGACGCTCTTCGAGCCCGCCGATCTCACGCGAGCGGTCGAGGCCGCCGAGCGCGATCTCGAGGAGGGCATCGACGAGCAGGTGTGCAACCAGCGCGATCAGGTGGCGGCTCGGGACAAGCTCGAGCGGGCCCTCGCGAGCATCAACCAGCGCTACGCCACCGCCATCCGCCTCCGCGTGCTCGAGGAGCGGTCGCGCGAAGACGCGGCCGAGGCGCTCGGCGTCACCGTGCCCACGTTCGACGTGGTGCTCCACCGGGCCCTCGCCTCCCTGAAGAAGATGATCCACGCCGAAGGAGCGGAGTCATGAGCGGGGACGGGCGCCGCGATGGAGACGGCCGCCGCAAGGATCTGCGGCTCGTCAAGCCCAAGGAGCGCGTGGAGCCGCGCGAGCTCGACGCGGTCACCGACGCGATGCGCGTGGCGACGACCCCCGAGCCGCTCGACGCGCTCGATCACGAGGCCTTGCTCGCGCTCACGCTCGGCGACGAGGTGATGGACGTGGGGCCCAGCGAAGCGGCCCGCGCCGAGCAGCTCGCGCACGCGCTCGACGGCGGTGACGTCGACGAAGAGCTCGGCGCGCTGGTGGAGCTCGCGGGCGCGCTCCAGCGGGCCGGGGCTGCGGCTCCCGTGACGGGCGCGGCTGCCCTCGCGGAGGAAGACCACGAGGCCCTCTTGGCGCTCTCGCTCGGCGACGGCGCCGGGCGCGACGCGGTCGGCGACGCGGCGTGGGCCGAGGCGCGGCGCTTGCGCGACGCCCTCGACGGCCGGGGTCGGCACGCGCTGGCCGACCTCGCGGTGTCGCTCCGTGCCGCCTTCGGCGCGACCGCGCTGGCCGAGGACGATCACGAGGCGCTGCTGGCCATCGGGCTCGGCATCGACACGAGCGTGCCCCTCGTCGCTCGAGGGACGGAGGCGCCGCTCACGGAGCTCGCGGCGGCGCTCTTCGCCGCGCGGGCACCGCGGGCGCTCGAGCCGGCCGACGGGGACACGCTCGTGGTGCTCGCCCTCGGCGCGGAGGTGGCGTCGCCGGCGGAGCGGCAGCGCGCCGAGGCGCTCGCGGTGGCCCTCGACGAGGGGTCGCAGCACCCGCTGCGCGGCACGATCGAGGCCCTCCGGGCGGCGCGCTGCGACGCCGAGCTCGACCAGCTCTCCCACGAGCGGCGGTTGCGCCGGGCGCTCGAGCAGGCGCTCACGGGTGCACAGCGAGAGCTGGCGCCGAGCGGGCGCGGCTCCGGGCCCGACTCCCGTGTGCGTGGGCAGGTGGGCCTGTTGATCAGCGCGGTGGTCGCCCTCGCGGCCGGGTTCGCCCTGTTCTTCGGCTCGATGCGATGGCTCGAGACACGTCGCGGCCCGGTAGCCACAATCCCCACGTCGGTGGACAGCGAGCTCATCACCACCCGCTCCACCACCGAGCTGTTCGATCCTCTCGAGAAGTTCCCTGCGAGCGGTGGTGAGTCGGACCGCATGGCCAAGATCGTGTCGTCGCGGGCCTCCGACCTACGCCGCAACCGCTTCGCGCGTTGGGGGGTTCAGTGATGGTGCGCCACATGAAAATCACGCTCTCTTGCCTGTTCGTGGCGGCCCTCACTGGCGCGCTCGGCACCACCTTCGTGGCCTGTGTCGAGCCGCTCGACGAGACCGCGCTGCCCGAGTGCGCGTCGCCGGCCGACGCGGTGAGCCCCGAGCTCCTCGCGTTTCTCTCCAAGGCGCGCGCGGCGCACCTCAAGGCGGATCTCGCGGAGACCGACGATCGGCCCGAGGAAGCCATCCGCGTGTTGGACGCGCTCGTGACGGGCCAACTCCCCGCCGGCGAGCCCTCGCCGGAGGCCCGCGAGGTGCTCGCGGACACCCTGGCCCGCACGGCCGAGCTGCGGAGCAGCCAGGGCCGCTTCGACGAGGCCAAGCGAGACCTCCAACGCGGGCTCGAGCTCGCCACCGAGCGCACCCACTACCGCGGTCGCCTGTTCGAGGTGCTCGGGGCAGTGGAGAGCCGAGTCCAGCACAAGCTCACCGAAGACGGCGACGCGAGCGGCGCCGCTCGGGCCAAGGCGCGCGCGCTCGAGGCGCTCGAGATGGCCATCGACATCCAGGAAGAGGTCATCGACAAGGCGCTCGTCGACCCGCCCGAGTAGCCTCTCGGGAACACGGCCGAGGGCCGCGGCGGAGCGCTCCGGTGCCGGGACGCCATGGACGAGACCGCGTTCGCGGCGGCGTGCTAACGTCCCGTTCACATGCCTCGGGTTCCGAGACGCACGGGTGAGGCGCCCACCATCGACCTTTCTCCGGAGGAGGAGCACCTGCTCGGCGCGGTGGACGGCGTCCTCGAGGAGGCGGAGCTCGCCTTCGTGGTTGGCCTCCCGCCGGAGCAGGTGATCGAGATGCTCGAGCGCCTGGCGATGATCGGCGTCATCGAGCTCGACGACGAGTCGCTCCGCAGCGCACACCTGCCGCCGGCGCCCAGCGACGACGGGATCGAGCTCGGCGAGGACGAGCGCGCCGACATCTCTCGGATGTCCGACGCGCTGACGGTGATCGACTACTACCAGCTGCTTGGGGTGGCGCGGGAGGCGCGTCCAGCCGAGATCAAGAAGGCCTACTACAAGCTCGCGCCCCGTTATCACCCCGACAAGTACTTCGGCCGCGAGCTCGGACCGTTCAAGCTGAAGATCGAGACCATCTTCGCCACGCTCACGCGCGCGCACGACACGCTCCGCTTCCCACAGCGCCGGGCGCTGTACGACGCGGCCCTCCCACCGCTCAAACCCGGCGACCGCATCCCGCACCACATCCATCCGGAGGTCGTGGCCGAGACCCCGATCTCGAGTGTGCCGCCCGGGCGCTCGTCGGTCCCCGGGGCGCGGAGCTCGCAGCCGGGCTCGGGTCCCGCGGGCCGGCCGAGCTCCGATCCGACGGGGCCCTCGACCTTCCCGGGGGCCTCGTCGAGCACCGCTCCCGCAGCGCCGGGCTCGCCGGTGCCCGCCGAGTCGATGGCTCCCCCCGCGCGGTCGTCCACGCTCCCTGCCCGGCGTCGACCGTTGGCCTCGAGGCCGTCGTCTGCGCCTCTCGACCCGGAGGCGGCCAAGGTGGCGCGTGAGGTGCTCGCCCGCAAGCTCGCGGGGGCCAAGGCCACCCAGATCAAGAAGGGCGTCCCCGATGCTCGGGTCACCCAGCTCGAGGAAGGCGCCTTCAAGAAGCAGGAAGAGGTGCGCAAGAGCGCGGCCGAGATGCTCCGTCAGCGCTTCGACAAGCTCGGCGAGACCGCCAAGCAGAAGCGTGTGGAGAAGTACATCGAGCAGGGCGACACGGCGATGGACGAGGGCGACTTCCGCGTGGCGGCGGCGGCGTTCCAGCAGGCCCTCAAGCTCGCGCCAGGCGACGAGGCGCTCCTGAAGAAGCTCGAGACGGCGACGGCGCTCGCGCTGCGCCAGTGAGGGTCCGCGCCCGACGTCGTGCGGAGTAGTACGCGCGCCTACCTGCCAAACACTGGAGTTTTCGGCGAAATCCCTCTACACACGGGACTTAACGCTGCCCACGGTTCTGGCAGCCGACTAGACTGACGGGCGCATATGGAAGAGCGAGTCATTGGGATCGATCTCGGCACCACCAACTCGTGTGTGGCGATTGTCGAGGGTGGGGTTCCCGAAGTCATTCCGAATCGGGGCGGCTACAAAACCACGCCGTCGATGGTGGCGATCACCGAAGCTGGCAAGCGCCTCGTAGGGCACATCGCGAAGCGGCAGGCGATCACCAACGCCGAGAACACGGTGTACACCGCGAAGCGGCTCATCGGTCGCAAGTGGGACAGCGGACCGGTGAAGAACGCGCGGCAGACGGTCTCTTACGAGATCGTCGAGGGCCCGCACGGCGACGTTCGCATCAAGCTCCGCGACCAGCTGTACTCGGTGCCCGAGATCAGCGCGATGATCCTTCAGGAGATGAAGATCATCGCCGAGGAGCACCTGCCCGGCGAGCAGATCTCCAAGGCGGTCATCACCGTCCCGGCATACTTCAACGACTCGCAGCGGCAGGCGACCAAGGACGCGGGCCAGATCGCGGGCCTCGACGTCATTCGCATCATCAACGAGCCGACGGCGGCCGCGCTCGCCTACGGCTACGGCAAAGATCTCGAGAAGGTCATCGCCGTGTTCGACCTCGGCGGCGGCACCTTCGACATCTCGATCCTCGAGATCGGCGAGGGCGGCGTGTTCAAGGTGGTGGCCACCGCCGGCGACACCTTCCTGGGTGGCGAAGACTTCGACGCCCGCGTGATCGACTGGCTCGTCCAGGGGTTCGCGGAGCAGCACGACGTGGATCTGCGCGAAGACCGCATGGCGCTGCAGCGGCTGAAGGACGCGGCAGAGAAGGCCAAGTGTGAGCTGTCCACCATCACCGAGACCGACATCAACCTGCCCTTTATCATCTCGGTTGGCCGCACCAACGAGGCGCTTCATCTTCAGCGCACGCTCACCCGCGACATCCTCGAGCAGCTCTGCAAAGACCTCGTCGATCGCTGCGTCGACATCTGCCGGGGCACGCTCGCCGACGCGCAGCTCGACGCGCCGGAGATCGACGAGGTGGTGCTGGTGGGGGGAATGACCCGCATGCCGCTGGTGCAGCGCTCGGTGGCCGAGTTCTTCGGTCGGGACCCCTCCAAGGGGGTTCACCCCGACGAGGTGGTCGCGATCGGGGCTGCGATCCAGGGCACGGCCCTCGTCGACGAGAGCGAGGATCTGATCCTCCTCGACGTGACGCCGCACGCGCTCGGCGTGATGACCTACGGGAAGAACTTCGAGGAGCTCATCCCTCAGAACACCACCGTCCCCACCAGCCACACCAAGATCTTCACCACGAGCCGCGACAACCAGACGGCGGTCAAGATCCTGGTGATGCAGCGCGAGGCCGAGGAAGACCAGCTCCTCGGCGAGTTCATCCTCACCGGCTTGCGGTCGGCTCCGAAGGGGCAGGTAGAGATCGAGGTGGCCTTCTCGATCGACTCCGACGGTATCGTCTCGGTCAGCGCGAAGGATCTCGAGACCGGGCAAGAGCAGTCGATCCAGGTGACGGCCTCCAGCGGCCTCACGCCGGAGGAGATCGAGAACATGATGGAGAACGCCCAGGAGTATCTCGTCGACCGCAAGCAGAGTGACGAGTTCGAGGCGGCCCATCAGCAGGCTCAGAAGCTCATCACCGACGTGGAGAAGCTCTTCCCGGAGGTGGAGGAGATCGTGGCCTCGAGCGACTTCGGGCGGGAGGCGATCGGGAAGGCGCGGGCGGTCCTCGACAAGACGAAGGCGGCCATCGACGACAAGGATCTGAACGCCCTCAAAGAGCACAACGAGGCGCTGAGCCGGACGCTGCGCATGTTCAAGGGCGTGGTGTCGCGGCCCCACTGAGGTTGGAACGACGCCGCGCAGAGCCGCCGCGTCGGACGGGCCTCTGGCTCGTCCAAGTGCTGGTGGCGGTGGGCCTGTCGGTCGGCGCGCTCGCGGCGCGTCGTGCGTTCGAGGGGGACGCGCAACGGGCGGCCCCGCCGCCGCCTCCAGCCGTCGCGCCGGCGGCGCTCGAGTCGTTCGCGTTGCCCGAGAGCTACCAGCCGGTGGTGCGCTACACCCTCGAGGCGCGGCTCGACGAGCGCACCCATCACGTTCACGGCACCGGCCGCGTGCGCTGGCGAAACCTCTCAGAGATCCCGCAGGACCGCCTCTGGCTCCACCTCTACCTCAACGCCTTCGCGCACGCAGACACGGTGTTTCAGCGTCACCGGATGCCGGGCTTCCGCGGAGGGCATCGGCCGGCGACGTGGGGAGGCGTCGACGTCGAGAGGATCTACGCGCCCGGCCTCGGCGTCGAGCTCTGGGAGCGCTCCGAGCGCCACACGCCCGGCGATCCCGATGACGCCACCGACATCGAGCTCTCGCTGCCCGAGGCGGTCGCGCCCGGGGGAATGCTCGAGCTCGAGCTCGCGTGGGTGTCACGCCTCCCGAGCATCACCCACCGCACCGGCTTCGCGGGGAGCTTCCACATGGTGGCGCAGTGGTTCCCGAAGCTCGCCCGCCTCGAGCGGGACGGCACCTGGGCCCACTTCCCATTTCACCGACTGAGCGAGTTCTACGCCGACTTCGGTGACTACGACGTGACGCTCGACGTGCCGGCCACGTTCGGGGTGGGGGCCACTGGACGCGTGGTGCAGGAGGTCTCCGACGGCGAGCGCAAGCGGGTGAGGTTCCAGGCGCACGGAGTGCACGACTTCGCCTTCACGGCCTGGGACGGCTTCGACGAGCGCGTCGCCGAGGGGCCTTTTGGGGTTACGCTGCGTTGCCTCTACCCGCGCGGGCTCGACGACGTGGCCGACCTCGAGCTCGAAGAGGTGAAGGCGGGCCTCGCGCTCCTCGGCAAGCGCTACGGGGAGTATCCCTATCGGACGCTCACCGTCGTGCATCCCCCGCGGGCCGCGACCGACGCCGGTGGCATGGAGTACCCCACGCTCATCACCACCGGAGGTCACTGGCTCGGACCGTGGCTCGGGGTGGGCAATCTCCAGGCGGTGACCGTGCACGAGCTCGCCCACCAATGGTTTTACGGAGTCGTGGCGACCAACGAGCACCGCTACCCCTTTCTCGACGAGGGGCTCACCACCTACGCGTCGACGCAGGTGCTCGAAGACCGCTACCCCGGTGGGTCGGCCTTCTCCGGCCTCTCGTGGAACCTCTCGCTGTGGGCGCTCTCGAGCGGACAGGCCGCCTCGGCTTGGGACCGCGGGGCGGCCGCGCGGGCCGCGAGCGACTTCGCCGACGGGAGGAGCTACGGCGCCCTCGTGTACGGCAAGACGGCGGTGCTCCTCGAGACGCTGCGGCGTGTGTACGGGGACGCGCGCCTCGAGGCTGCCCTCGGGGCTTATGCCCGTGGCTTCGCGTTCAAGCACCCCACGCCGGCAGACCTGCTCACGGCCATCGAGACCCACGTGGGGCCAGAGGCGGCGGACAATTTCCGGCTCGCGCTGCTCGAGGGGGAGTGGGTCGACTTTCGCGCCGTCGATCTCGACGATGACGCGGAGGCCACGGAGGTGCGCGCGGTGCGGCAGGGGAAGCTCGCGTTCGACGTGGACGTGGCGCTTCACACGACCGACGGCACGGTGCGACGCGTGGCCTGGCCGGCCACCGAGCGCTGGTTCCGAGCCCCGCGGGAAGGGGTGGTGGCCATCGAGATCGATCCCGACCGAACGGTGCTCCTCGATCACGACCTCTCCAACAACGCGCGTCGGCTCGGTCGGAGCCCGGTGGCCCCGCGGGTCCTCGCCCAGCTCGGTTTTTTCTCCCAGTCGCTCGCGGCGGTGCTCGCCCCATGAACCGGACGCGCGTGAAGGTGCTCGGGCTGTGTGTGGCCTATCGCTTCGGGATGGGCCTCGTGCTGGCCGCGCCGCTCAGCGTGGCGGTGGCGGCGACCACCGGTGAGCATCCACGCTCGGACGCGGTGTTGTGGGAGCCCGGTGGCTACCCGTTGGTCGACGCTGCGCTCCGCGTCGCGGATACCGCCGCGGCGGCCCTCGCGGCGGGGGCGATGGGGTGGCTCGCGCTCGCCTTCGGGTGGTTGCTGCTGCTCGCGGCGCTCATCGCACATCTCGGCGATGACGCGCGCGGTGGCGGCGCGCTCCTCTCCGTCGCGCTCGGGCGCTTCGCGCCGCTCGCGGTGCTGTTCGCCGCGAACCTCGTCGGGCAGGCCGTGCTCTTCGGCGGCGCGGCGTGGCTCGGCAGGCGTCTCGCCACGCCCGACGAGAGCGGCGATATGCTGCGGGCCGCCTGCCTCACCGCCGCCTTCGTGCTCGCCGCGCTCCTCGCCATCGGCCACGACGCGGCGCGGGTCGTGTGCGTCGAGGAGCGTCCCGGCATGTGGCAGCTCATCAACCGAAGCTTCGAGCTGTTGCGTGAGCGCCCGCTCTCCACCCTTGGCGTCGCCGCGTCGCGCGGACTGGCGGCGTGGCTCGTCCTCGGGGGCGGCATCGTCTTCGCGTCGCCCCTCTACCTCGGCGGCACCGCCCACCTCGTGGGCGCCTTGGCCTGCCAGATCGCGGCCATCGCCGCCTTCGTAGGCCTCCGCGCGTCGTGGCTCTCGTGGCTGTCCGGGCTGCGCACCGCCACCGCGCAGGCGCGGTCGTCATAGGCTTGCGCGCGGCGCCCGTGCTGGACTAAGGTCCGCCGACCTCGCCGAGGTAGCTCAGTCGGTAGAGCAGTGGACTGAAAATCCGCGTGTCGTCAGTTCGATTCTGACCCTCGGCACTGAAATCACTGAGGTTTTCCGGGCGCCCCTTCGAGGTTTCGGCAGCGCCCCTGCCAAAACCCCCGCGTCGACATCCGGAAGCGCGGCCGGCGGGGCGGACCGGATCGTCGCGGCCCGCACGTAGCCCTGAGCGACCTTCGGATCGCTCCACCCGCCGAGGGCCTGCAGCTGCGGCGCTTGCGCCCCTGCGTGCGCCAGGGCGGTCGCGTAGGCCCGGCGACAGCTGTGCATGTCCACCGGCAAGGTGTCGTCGGTGCCGACGAAGAGCTCGCGCTCGCGGGCGGAGTACTCCGCTTCGGGCTTCCGCTGCCACCGCTCGGCCTCCGCATCCCACCACTCGACGCCCAGCGCGCGGCGGAGATCGCGCCGGAGCCGGAAGGCGTAGCTCGTGCCGTACACCTTGGCCTCCCCTGCCCGCTTGCCCTTCCGGACCGGGAACACCAGGCCGGTGCTCGGGCGCCCGTGGTGCTCCCACCAGGCGACGAGGAAGGGGCGAACCTGGGCGGGGACGTCGAGCTCTTGCGCCTTGCGCCGCTTGCGGGTCTTCCGCCGCGGCACCTTGCAGGTGGCGAAGCCTGGCCCGAAGGCCGACCAGTCGAGCGTGTTCAAGTCGCCGGTGCGCATGCCCCCGATGCTCCGGCTCAGGAGCACGAGCATCTTCATCTCGAGATCGACCACGGGCGAGGCGAGCAAAAGGCGGATCTCGTCGTCGGTGAGGATGGCGCGGTCCTTCTTCTCGTCCTCGCCGGCCACGTCGGAGACGCTCACCACCTCGGCGGGGTTGCGCGTCACGATTTCGTCCTTCATCGCCGCCTTGAACAGCCGGAAGATCACGCCCCGAATGCGCCTCATCGTCTCGGCCGTGAGCCGCTCGCCCCGCTGGCTCAGGGTGCGCCCCTCGGCGCAGTCCTTCAGCACGTTGCGGATGTCAGCCGGCCGAACGGCACCGAGCGCCATCGGGCCGATCTCGGCCTGCCAGTAGTCGCGGAAGAGCTGCCGCTCCGTCCGGCCGTAGCCGGTCCGCCCCTCGCGGCCGTCGAGCCACGCCTCCGCGTAGTCGGAGACGGACTCCTCGGCGCGCACGCTGGCCACCTCTTCGCCGGTCCGCGGCGCCGATGGCTCCGCCAACAGGCGCGCCAGCTTCCGCCGAGCCACCGCCTTGTCGCGCGTCCCGAGCTCCACCATCCGACGGATCGTCTCGCCCTCCACCTCCATCGTCACGCGGGCACACCAACCCTTCGTCTCGCGCCAGATCAGGGTGCCCTTGCGTGGTCGTGCCATGCCCAAAAAGCCCGCCGGCCATCGAAGGCGGGCGGGCTGTGGGGGTGGTGGTGGGGGAGGCGTCGCTTCTCGTCGTCCTCGTTCGCCCCGGCGATCATCCGGCCGCGCCGAACAACCGCCGGGCCGGTCCGTCATGGCTCCTCGTCGGCGGGCGCGTCCAACGTTCCGGCGGCGGCTACAATCTCGTCCATCGCCCGCTCGGCCTCCCGGATCGCCTGCAAGAGGAAGAAGACCGCATCGCGCCCCGCATCACGAGCGCCCTCGTGCGTGAACACGCGCTGCCCCTCAGGCTCGCACGCGTCCTCGAGGAAGCACCAGACGTCGTCCACCCGCTGGCGTGCGCCGTGCAGGCAGTCGCGCACCTCAGCGGCCTGTCGCAGGACGCACTGGCTACTCGTTTCTGCCTTGGGATTCATTGGCTCAGCTCCTCCGCCGCCGCGTTCTCGAAGTCGGCGAGCTCGCGCACCCACTCCGCCACCGGTCGGTCGGCCGCCCACCGCTCGGCCAGGAACTGCCCGTAGGCGATCGTGCGAGCGCCCCAGCCGTAGGGGTTCTCTTCGAGGAGGCTCGTGAGGTTGGGGGTTGAGGTGCTTCGCTTCTCGGGGGCGGGGAGGGGTGCTAGGTCTTGGGTGCTCATAGGGCTATCTCCTGTGGGTCACGAGCCCGGCCGCTGACACGGCGCGGGCTCACTTTCGTTGCAGGGGCACCACGCCCCTGCTGGGATTCTACTCGGGGCGCCAGTCGGGCGCCAAGCCGCACGCCTCGAGCCACGCGGCGGCGCGCTGGGCTGACACGGCGTCGCGCCCGGTCTCGGTGCGAGCGATCGTGCTCTGCTTCACCCCGAGGCGCTCGCCGAGCTCCACTTGAGTGAGGCCCGCCGCGTCGCGAGCAGCGCGCAGCCTCGTCGCCAGCGCTCGGCGCCGGCGCTGGGCCGCGGTCTCCCGGGTGAGCCCCTTCTCGGCGGCGAGCTCGGCTGGCACCACCACGTAGCGTTGGCCGTCGAGCGTGAACGCCGGGAACCGGCTCACCGCCGCCCCCCGCCGAAGGTGGCGAGGTAGCCCGCTCGTCGCATCCGGGCGGCCAGGCGCCGTGCCTCGGTGCGGCTGGGCTGCGAGTAGGTCCATGTCTCCGCAGTAAGGGGGCAGCGGATGGTGACAGTGGCTGGCGTCGTTGCGCGCATGAGACCAATATTAGTCTGCTAGACGTTGCGCGCAAGGTGGGGCGTGTCGATTTCTCAACCGAACCACTCAGAAGGCGTTCATCGCCACGCTGCCTGTTCAAGCGGCTGCGGTCGTTGCCCGCGGATAAGGGCGGGACGAAGAAGAAGCGGGGAGCGCCACCGGGCAACGCAAACGCGTCCAAAAACAATTGTGGCTCCAGCGCCACAATTGAATCGCCAAAGGCGCGGGACGGCGCAGCGGCCATTCTCGGCGTCGGCACCGCCGAGGCCCAAGGGAGGAAAGTCGTCACCCAGGGGACGACTTTCTCGCACGACGACGACGAAGAAGAAGCAGGGGCGCCCCGAGAAAGGTGGTTCTAGCACCACCTTTTCCAAAACGCGAGACGACGCGGCGGCGAATTAGCCGCGGGCCTCGTCTTTGCCAATGCCAAGCACGTCAGCAGCGTCTGCGTCTGCGGGAGAAACAACTCGTCTGCTAGCGGACGAGTTGTTTTTGGCGGCGTCCACATGGTGGGATGGGCGAACCATTCGTCTGCTAGACGACGAATGGTTCTCCGAAAGTCCGGCGCTAGCGCCGGACTTTCGGAGGCGCGTGACGGCGAATCAAAGTGGCCCGGGGACCACTTTGAACGCACGCGACGAGGCAGCGTCATTGGACCTTGACCTTTGACGACGCGGTGGTGATCGTCCCCATCGTCTGCGGCGGCGACCACATGATCATGCCGCTCGCTGGCAGGCTGTTGATCGTCCCGGTGAAGATCGCAGGGGGCAGCAAAACGACGACGGTGTCGTCGAGCCGTGCGGCGCCGCGGGCTGGCCCGTCGCCGAACTCGATGCTGTCCGCGTCGATGGCTACCTCCGCCGGCGTGAGCGACAACTCGTCGTCGTCATCGTCGCTGATGTGCTGCCAGTTGACGACGATCGGTCGCGTGGGGTCGGCGTCGCGGAACACGACACTTACCTCGCTCCCGACCACGGGCGTGACTTTCCCCAGCCCCCATTGCTCGACGGCGTCGAGCTCGGGAAGGTGCGGCGCGTCCGCCGGAGGCGACAAGTCGAGGCGCTTGTCGCCTCGAACCGCCGTCACCTTGTACGTCCGCGGGTGCCCGTAGACGAGCGACGGGAACGCGTCGGCGACCATGCGGAGGATGGAGGATCGGATGCTCGCCATGCGGGTCTCCTATTGAGCGGCGAGGTAGGCGCGCACCAGCGCGACGTCGCCGAGCAGCACGCTGCCACCGCCGAGCAACGTGGTGATGGTGGCTTCGGTCACGCCGGCGGCCGCTGCGACCGTCGCCGTGTCGCTCGCGTCCACCAACGCGGCGAGCTGCACGAGCTCGGCGGCGTAGAGCCGTCCGCGCTTGCTGGTACGCCGCACGCGGCGCCCGCGGCCGCCACTCCAACCGCAGCCAAACATCCCGCCTAAACATCCCGCCTAAACATCCCGCCTGAAGAGATGCCCGACGCCATCGCCACCCAAGCCGCGGTACATCACGATCGCATGCGCCCCCGGCACCTCGCGCATCGTGCGGAGCATGCTCCCGTGCAGGAACCGCCGGCCGCCGAGCCGCAGCGACGCGGCGCGGTCCAGGTCGAGCGTCCCGATCACTTCGATCGACAGCGGCCACCGCGTCACGCTGAGGATGGCGATCCAACCCGTCCGCCCATCGAGCGCTGATTCGGCTACCGCCATGAGCGCCTCGGCGTCCAGCCACTCGGGCGGCTGCCCGTCGCTGGGCGAGATGCACGGGGCGATGCCTGTCACGGCTTCTTCCTCGGCACCATGCGGAGCGCGGTGCGGAGCCGCGGTCGGCCGTGGCGCTTGCAGGCAGGATCGAGCCGGCGGCGAAAGACGACACCGTCGACGAGTCGCTCGAGCTGCTCGCTGCACGAGCATGGCAGCTGCGCGAGCTCGGTGTGGTGGACGGCGCTCCTCATGTCTGCAGCGCCGCCTCTTCAATGATGGGCACCAGCATCTCGCGCAAGCTGCCCTCGGTCAGGTCACCACCGAACGTCGAGTTGCTGAAATCGAAATCGAAGTAGTAGTTCGTGCTGCGCCCAGCACCGCCTCGCTGGCCGCTGGCTCCGAGTGGAGCCACGTCGTTCACCACTTCTCGCTGGCCGGATCCGAGTGGCGAAACGTCGTTCGCCACTTCTCGCGGCGTCGACATGGTGGCGATCGCAGCGTGGACGCGTGGGATGCGCCCCTCGATTCCCTGCGCCATGCCTTCGGCAGTGTTGACACCGATCATCGCGAAGACTTTGGACGGCGACTGGATCCCAAGCAGGTCCTTCGCAGCCTTGATTCCATCTCCCACGACACCAGTGATGGCCTTGACGACTGCTTTCGCCGCCCCGGTGATCCCCTTCGCGAGACCGGTGACCATTGGTGCACCAAGCCCAACAAAGTACTGGATCACCGCCCCACCGACGGACTGGATCACCGACACAAGCCCGTAAATGCCCGCGCCAATCGCTCCGATAATTGCGCCGACAACAGCCCCTGCCGTTACGAACGGCAGCGCAACGACGGCTGCGGCTGCGGCTAGCAATCCCAACACGACGATGACGGCCACGATGGCGGCGACCACAACAATGGCGAAAAGCCTGCCGGCCGCTACTGCCATGTGCAGCGTTTCTTCCATCGTGGTGTCGTTCATCCCGAGCAGCTTCTGCACCCGTTTGATCAGCGGGGCGAACACGAGAAGAAGTTCGAGCACGCCGATCTGCATGCCCAGGAAGAACGCCTCAGCGACGACCAGCGCCTTCGCGGCCCAGTCAATGATCGGCTGGAAGAAGCCCTCGAAGAGCATCTTGAGCGTCCGTCCACTTCCGTTCGCTGTATCGAACATGTCGACCAGCTTCTTCAGCGCCTTGAGGAAACCATCGATCTTCAGTCCCCCGAACGTCTCCCCAAGCAACTTCTTGAACGTCTTCCATTGCTCGGTCAGTCCGAGAATCTGCTCGGCGACGATCCCCCCGAACTTCGACTCCATCTCGGCTGCGAGCTGTGTGACGTTCTTCTTGCCGCTCTTCAGTTGCTCGATGAACTGCTGAGCGCCACCCTGCCCGAGCGCCGCCTCGGCCAGTGCTACAGCATGCAGCGCGGCAGGCATGTCGGCCGCCTTCACCTTCGCCTCGGCGAGCTGCTTCGCGAGGCCCGTCAGCGCGTCACCGCCCAGCCCCGTCGCTCGCGTGATCCCCGGCATGATCTTCCCGAGGTTCGCAAGGCTCGCGTGCGTCTGCTCGACGGCAGCCACCGTGAGCCGGCCCGAGCGCGCGGCGTCGGCGAGCTTCACGCCCCATTGCGCGATGTGGACGATCCCCGCGATCACCGCCGCCGTGAGCGCCACCACCGCGACCACGACGATCGCGATCGCAGCCGCAGCTCCAACCGCAACCACGCCTGCCCCACCGAGCGACCCCTTGAGCTTTCCCAGCCCATCAGCGAGACCGAAGATCCGGTTGCCAGCACTCCCTACCGGACCGCCGAGCCGGCCGAAGCCCTCCGCGAGCTCGTTGACTTTGAGGTTGGCCGACTGCGCATGGTTGCCGCCGGCGGCGAGCGCGTCTCTCGCCGTGCCGCCCATGCGGATGTACGCCTGTTGGGCCTGCTGGACGGCACCACGCTGCCTCGTGATCGCAGCCGTCATGCCATCTGCCTGCGACTTGGTCGCACCCCTGCCCATGAGCTGCTGCTGGGCGTGCAGCTCCGCGAGAGCCGCCGCAGCCTTCTCGATCTCGCCCCGCGCCCGCTGCATGGACGAAACGATTCCTGCCGCTGGTCGCGCCCCGCTGAGCGCATCCATCGACCTCTTCGCGTCGTCGAGCTTCTGCTGCAGCTGCGCGACAACCTCCCGCTGCTTTTTGAACGCGGCGATGTTCACGGTGCCGTCTGCTCCGCCCTGAGCCATCGCGTTCAGCTTCGCAGCCGCGGACTCGAGCTTTGCCTCGAGACCGCCGATCACGTCCTTCTGCCGCTGGATGCGGCTCTCGAGCTGGGCGAGTGCGTTCTCTGCCACGCGTGCCGCAGGCGAGATCCTTTCATGGAGGCTGATCACGAAGTCCTCTGCCGTGTCAGCCATGGGCTACCTCATATACAAAAGCGCCCTGCGGCGCCGAGCTCGGGCTTCCAAAGCGAGCTCGGCCCCGACGTCCGGGCAGACGTCGAGCGCGGGTAACCAGCCCGCGGCCGGCCCTCCAAGAGAAAGGGAGACACAAAACGCCCCGGGCAGGGTCGGTCGCCCCTCGCGTCGGCGGGCCACCGACGCGCACGCGCGAAGCCAAAAGACGAAGCTTCGCGCGCGGCCCTTGAGATTTACGCACCCGTGCACCGGCACAGTGCCACCCGTGCACCGGCACATGCCGGCGGTTCTCCGCCCGGCGTCGTGGGATGGCCCTTGGAGTCATTGGTCAGCTCAGAAAGGCTGGGATGGTGTCGGTGCCGTCGTTGCCCACGCGGCGCGTCGGATCGACGTGCTCGACGTGCACAGGCGGTGGGCTCAGGGCGAGGAGCGCGTCGCTCCCGTCGGCCAGGATGACGGTGAGCTCGTACCAGCGCCGCATGTCGACGCCGCGGTGCTCCGCCATGGATCGCACCGACACGTCGATCCTGAAGAGCCTCGCCCAAGCGCCGAGCCAGTTGCGATCGATCGGATCGGGCATCGCCGCGAGCGCCGCCAGCGCGAACACCTCGCGCTCAGCGATCGCGATGCGGCGGGGCGCGGGAAGGCCGAGCTTGGCGGCGAGTGCCCTCGCCCGCTCGCAGTTGACCGCGTGGGCCTCTACCTGCGAGCGCACGGCTCGCAGGTACTTGTGAAGCTCGAACCCGCGCTTCCGATAGGCGGCCCACGCGGCCTTGCTGGCGAGCGGTGGCACGTACGGGTCCGGCGTCGGATCGATGAGCTCGAGGCGGGCGGGGACCATGCCGCTCTGCCACTGGATGAGTCGGTAGCTCCTCAGCTTGGCGAGCGCCGCGATCGTGTGATGGAGCTGCGCAAACGCGGCTTGGCGGTCGCTGGCGGCCGCGGCCTCCGCGAACAACTGCTCGTCGGCGGTCTTCTCCGCCTGCTCGGCGGCGAGTGCCGCATCGACGACTCGCTGCTTGGCGGCCCTGCGAACGTCCGATGCCACGACCACAGCCTCTTGAGCGGCGTGTCGCGCGGCGATGGCGGCGGCGGTGGGGTCGCTGCCCACGCGATCGCGCGCCACGGCGAAGGTGGCCTTGGCGTCGATGAACCCCTGCTCGGCCGCTGCGAGGTCGGCCGCTGCGAGGTCGGCCGCCTGGCGCGCCCTTGCGAGGGGGGTCACGACTCCACCTCCTCGAGCGCCGATTCGATCTCGCGAGCCGCCTTCTCGACGGCGGCGAGCATGTACTGGTGGACGAGCATCGTCGCGCGATGCTCGTCCCCTGGCGAGCCATACTTGAACGTGCGCCACCATCGCGCGACGCCCTCCCGCACGGCGTCGAGGTGGAACTGCGCGCCGCTACGAGTTGTGGAACGCACGTGCGTCCCGCGCCCCTCGCAGGCCTTCGCGATTGCGGCAAGCTCGGGCGAGAGCACCGTCGCCTGCGGGGTGGCGTCCGTCAGGTCGGCCACCTGCTCAAGCAGGGGATCGTGGGGCACCGCTGGCGCTGGCGCTGCGGCGACTTGCTGGCGGGCGTGTGCCGCCCTCACGGCAGCCTCGCGTACGTCTGCGAGGCGGCGTACTCGGCCGCGAGCGCCACCTGCTCGGTGGCGACGCGTGGGGCGCCGCTCTGCCACGTGGCCACCTCCCGGCACAGGGCGGCGAGACGGCGAGCCTTGCCACTGGGTGACCCGTCACGCGGGCACGCGAGCGCGTCGAGCTCGGCGTGCGCCGCCTCGAGCTGCTCGGCCGAGCACAAGATGGGCTCGGCGGACTCGGTGGGCTTCTTCGTTTTGCTGCTCATGACTTCCTCACGCGGGTCGGGAATTGCGAGTCGTAGACCGCGGCGAGCTCGCGGCGCTTGACCGCACGGGCTCGTGGATCGGCGATGCCCTGCCGCGCGAGCATCCGATCGATGACGCGATCCCGCTCTGTCTGCGGCTTCGTGGGCGTGGGGCGCTCCTCGAACCCCGACGCGTCGTAGGCGGCGAGCGCCTTTGCTCGGGACATGCCGCGAGCGACGAGCCGTGAAACTACCGCCTCCTTGGCGGGGTCGGCCTTCTTGGCCTTGCGGGCGGGGCGGCGCTCAGCGTCTTCGTCTTCGTCTTCGTCTTCGTCTTCCTCGGCGTCGGGATCTGGCTCAGGCTCCTCGATGTCCTCGTCGGGCTCCTCGTCCTCGTCGTCCGGGGGCGGGGGGCGGCGCTTCTTCGCCAACAGCGGGCTGATTTTGCGGGGGGGCGGCAGCGTCTCTTCGGGCTCGTCGCCTTCGGCTCGGCGGCGAAGGGCGCGAAGCAGCACGATGCTCGCGCGTAGGCTTGTGCCGCTCGCGGCGGCGGATCGCCAGGCGCGCGGCCCCACGAGTCGCTTGAGCCGCGCGGCGGCGGCGTCGGGCGTGCTGCTCGGGTCGATCTGCGCAACGTCGAGCACCTTCACTGAAACGCCGAGCACCTCGGCCAGCTTGGCGTACCGCTGCCGCAAGCCCGAGAACGGGGTAAGTCGGACCGTCATGAGCTGATACCCTTACGAACCATGAGTCGCGATGGTGGTGGTGGGCCCTGCTTCGAGGACGACCCACTTGTCGTTGGTGAAGATGAAGCTCACCGTGCCGGCGAGCGAGAAGATCGTGGTGTCGACGATGCGCGCGAGCTCGGTGGCGTCTTCGCGCTGGAAGATCCACTTCTCGGCCGCGCCGATTGAGCCGACGTGAGGACAGCTCACACGGATGACCTCCCCCTCTGTTGGCGCTGGCGACGTGCTTTTGAGCGTCACGGTGCGCGCGGCGGTGGGCGCTGCTGCGGCGATGTAGACGTCGGCGGCGACGGTCAGGATTACGCCTGCGTCATCCACCAGCGTGGTCCGATCGACCCGGTACCGGACCGACGCGTTGGCTCCGCCGAGCGTCAGCGACCCGGTCAGCGTGTGCGCACCGCTCCACGTCAGGTTGCCCGCGTAGCTGTTGCTCGCGTCGCCGTTGACTGCGTTGTCCCGCAAGTGCTTCGTGCGATTCGCGAGGCCCTGAAAGCCAGCCTCTACAGATTCAGCATTTCGGGGGTCGCTGTTCACCGGAACCGTGATCTCAGCGGTGAAAGTGGAGACGTCTGTGAGCTGCTTCGGCATTATCCTTGTCCGACTATGGCACCATTCGTGATCACGTGCGTGATCAGCTCCGTCGCCTCGCGCTCCCAGCTGTCGAGCTCGAGCCCGAGCAGCGCGTGGAGCCTCTGCCGGAAGCGCCATGTGGGCAGGCGCTTACCAGCGGCCCACATGCTGACGGCGCCGGGCGAGCAGGCGAGCTGCTTGCCGAGCTCGCGCGTGGTGCGCGTTTGAAGGGCCCGACGGATTCCCAGCTGCCCGGCGTTCATGGCGTCGCCGAGCCCCCACCGTAGAGTTTCGCGGCAAGCTCGGGCGAGAGCTCCTGCCCACAATGAATACATTTGCCGTCCCGCGTCGCCTGCGACTCGTACTCCTCGACGTACCGCAACAGCATCTTCCTCACGTCTCCGTCCTCGCGCCGCTTTCGCGCCTCCTCGTCGGCAGGGTCGGGGCCTGGTAAGGGTCGGAGCTTCGCTCGGCGTAGGAGGCAGAGCGACACCGTGCCCGCCATCGCGGTGTATCGGGCGCTCGTAGAGGGGAGCTCCCTCATTCGCGCGCGCAGCTCGCCGATCAGCGAGTCGAGCTCCGCGAAGTCGACGTCCGAACCGATCAGCAGTTCGGACGGGTCGGAGGGGTCGGACGGGTCGAAGTCGGCGGGGTCCGCGGGTTCGGACGGGTCGGAGGGGTCGGACGGGTCGAAGTCGGCGGGGTCCGCGGGTTCGGACGCCGGCGGTTTCGGCGAGCGCTTCTTGGGCGCCGCCTTCCTCGGGCGGCGCTGCTTGCGCGGCGCCTTCGCCGCTTCGGCTTCACCGCGCTTGATGGCGTCGTGCAGGGTGGATTTTGCCACGCCGCTCGAGGCGGCCGCGCCGGCGAGATCGCCAGTCGCGTGGAAGATCCGGATCGCCTCCGCCAACTTCTTCGGGTCTGTCCGAACTCCTCGGGCCACTACTCACCTACCTTTCATCACTTCGGATTTGCCAGGTTTCCGAAGTCTCCCGAGAATCGGTGCCCTCGGGCCGATCTGGTCCCCCGGAAAAAAAACCGCCACCCACCGGTACCGCCGCCAAGTGGGCGAACCGACTGGGCAAACGCTCAAGAAAGCGGCCAAGGGCGCCAGTTCTGGCACCACCCCCCCCGTGATGGCTGGCATCCATTCCGGCGCAAAACCCGGAATGGATGCACGCGGCGTTCGTCCTCGAGCACGTAGCAGTCGAGGTGGCCAATCGAGCGTGCCACCAATGCTCCGCCGTCGAGGGAGGCGACGGAGACGCGTCACGAGTAGCGTGCCACGCCCTACTACGTAGGGGCGTGTGCACTCTCTCTCGAGACTGTGACAGGCCGTGCCGTGGCACGCGGCGGCACGCCGTGGCACGCATCACTCGGCGGCCTCCTCGACTGGGGGACGAGCCCCCATCACGAGCACCCTGTCGGGCACATCGATGGCTGCGACGACCTCGGGCGGGAGCCGGTCCCCCACCAGATAGTGGAGCTCGGAGGTGCCACGCCCTGGACGACGCTCGACGGCGTCGCCGAGCAGCGCCACCGCGGCGTCACACCGTGGGGACGAGCAGCTGCCGAGCCTCGCTCGAGCGGCGGCGCGGAGCGCCCGAGCATTGAGCCCGGGCTGGGTGGCGATGGCGATTGCCACCGCGACCGCCGCCTCCACATTCTCGGCGTGCCGGCGTGCCGAGATGCGCGTGGCACGCGCATCGTCTACGTCCACCTCGGGTGGAGCGTCCGTCTCGGCCAGCGACTGGCCAGCCCGGTCGAGGCGCAGGTGGACCCGGTCACCCCGAGGCCCGTGCTTGTTTTTGGCGACGCGCAGCTCGATGAGATCCGGCTCATCTCGCAGAGAGCGGAGCGCCAGCATGACGCGGGCGGAGTACTCCACGGCGCCCGACTCTTTCGCCGACGCGAGGTCGTCGGTGGACTCGGCGGCATCCACCGACCGATAGGCGGCGCGATTCATTTCCGACGTGGCGATCACGAGCATCCGGTGTGCGGTGGCGGCCGCGCGGATCGCCCACGCTCGCGCGGTCACCGCCTCCCGCACGCTCCGCTGGGGGTCCTCGCCCTCGCAGGTCACGGTCTGGATGCTGTCGACGAGGAGCACGCCACGCGCGCCCCGGCGCCCGGCCTCGGCAGCTACGGCGGCGGCGGCGGCCTCGATGGTGACCGCCCCGCCGAAGAACATGATCGGCGACTCCCGCAGCGCGAGGCACACCGCGGTCAGCGTCTCGGGGTCTCGCTCCTCGCACGCTCGCCGTGTGTAGCCGCGCCGCTGTGCCAGCCGCGTCAGGATGTCGCCGGGCTCCTCGTCCGCGGCGAGGATGCCCACCACGATGCCCTGCGCCGCCCACACATCAGCGAGCTGCACTAGCAGGAGCGTCTTGCCCGCGTCGGGGGCGCCGAGCAGGTACCACCGCGACCCGTAGACC